>JADFXH010000031.1 GCA_015233675.1 Candidatus Omnitrophota bacterium | reverse complement strand
ACAATCATAATTATTCATTATCATACCTATTATGCAGAATAAAATTCAGCAGTATACCTAGGTACAATTGATTCATTTTTGATTATTCCCTAAAATACCATTATGAATTTACTTCACTACAGCTTGCTTTTATTCAAGCCTTATTTGAATAGGAACTGTATAAATTAAAAGTAGAATAAAATGGCAAGAAAAATTTTAAGATTTAGATCGGCTTTGGTCTTTATTTTTGGGCTGGCATTCTTATGCTTAGGAACACTAGCACGGGCAGATGACCATGGTAACCGGTACCACTACCGCGATGGCCAGTGGTATGGGCACGGAGAAATTCTCGTTCCTAATCTCAAGATCGGAGCGGTGGTTGAGACTGTTCCACCGCAGGGCAGGATTGTTGTCGTTGAAAACACCCGCTACTATTACGATAATACCAGATATTACAGTCAATCACCTGATGGCTCCTATGTTGTTGTTGAGGCGCCAACTACTGTTGTCGTTGAGAGACCAGCTACTCCATTAATACAGATCCGACTTTAATGTCCACAAGGAGGGTTATATGATAATTCAAAAAGATAGCAAGATTCTTCAATTAAGCGACAAGGGCCAGGAGCATTCTAAATCCCCTTATCATTGGTTGGCTCAATATGATGAAGAGGACGACTTTTTACGTGATGTGGCCTTGAATTTATTGCCGAATATTACAGAAGAAAAATAATTTTCTTTAAAATTGATATGAAAACTAGGAAAGAAATTATCCGGTTTTTAATCGCTGGGACTGTTGTCAATGCGACAGACTTTAGTATTTATTATTTTTTGTTTCATTGTCTTCCTTTTAATTTATCTAAAGGGATTCCTTTTACGTGCGCAGGTGTTGCCGGGAGCAAAATTTACTTTGTACCCTTGGAATCCATCAGTTGCGGTTAAATACTGGGTGATCGTAGAAATTGTTCAACTGGATAGTGAGCTTGATCGTGATATGACTTTTGTTGCACAATGGCTGGGTATTGATCTGCAAACTATGAAAACTGTAATTATAAAAAGATATGTATCCCACCAGCCAATCATCCCGCAGAATTATTCCGGTTTGTCCAAAACATTAAGTACAGCTTGTGCGTTATTAAGCAACGAAATCGTTGAGGCTTTGGCAACGCTTGAAACTCAAGCTAGAGTAAAAAGGGATGCGCTGGTTCCAAAAGAGAACAGAATTATTGACTATTAAGCAAATTATTTATACTTTTTAGCAATGTCCGCCCCTTTAGGGTGCGGACAGAGAAAATGTACTAGATAGCGTCGGAGTATGGAAAATTTAGGGTGATTTTAGCATCAAAAAAGCGGTCAAAACGGACATGTTTTTCGAACTTTTATCTCTATTTTGGCTATTTTGTGATATATTAACTGTTATTCGGAGTGGGTGAATAGAGATTGATTCCTATGTGGAATCCGACCACCCCGCCATTAAATTTGCGCATCGAAAAGCCTCTTCTCAAAAGGAAGGGGTTTTTTATTGGGGGTTGGAACTGCCGTTGTGTCATTGCGAGGAGCGCATTACAGCGACGAAGCAATCTTTTTGTAAGAGACGGCATCACTTCGCTCACAACGACATTTTTATCCAGAGGTATCTCGCATTTATTAATGCTTCATATCTAGCCCAAATTTTAAGGTTTCTTATCTCTTTATCTCTAAAATGGCCTTTAGTAAAGGAGTCTTAGTAAAGGGGAATTAGGGCAATATACCAAATATCTCGATGATTCAAAAAGTCCTTTACTAGGAATAGGCCGAAATAGGCGGATTATTGCATGTTAATAAAAGAGAGATAAGGGTATTTATTCGTGTACTTGTTTGATTTTTTGCCAAAGCGAAGACTGTTTATTCCAGTCGACTTCGGAAGAAAGATCGCGGAGTTTGTATTCGGGGATACTGGAGAGATATTGTGGGTCAGCGGTTATTATCTCTGTTTGGATCGAGGGAGAAAGATTCAGAAGTCCGATGATTTGACTAAGCCTAGTCTGATTGATACTAAGCCACATGGAGGCTTGGTTAAGGTCTTTGATTTTACCCAAAGTAAGATGCTGGCTGAGTTGGTGGGCCAGAAGTAGAGTTTTGCGTATGGCAGGTTCCTTTGCTAATCGACGTTCTTTGCCATCGCGGGTTGGAGCATGAGTTTTTTTAATTGCTGAATCGAATTCTAATCGTTCAGTCGAACCAGTGAGTGTCAAACCGATCTTGTTGGTTATAGTATCAAAGTCCCCGTCTTGAATGAGTGCTCGGAGGATGCGCCGCTTCTCTTCAAAGAATATTGTATTCCAGATTGGGGAGAGGATTGCTTCGGCTT
>JADFXH010000030.1 GCA_015233675.1 Candidatus Omnitrophota bacterium | reverse complement strand
TAATTACCGACCAACGATAACTAAATTTACCGATCTGACTTAACCGCCGTTAAACTGTTCAGACCTTAAAAGGAGGTTTGAATGGTGACGGATGAACAGATCAGGAGATTGTTTATGTTGGTCAACAAGGAGAATTCTTTATCAACAGCAGCAGCGAAGGCAGGAATGACAGCAAAGACGGCTTTAAAATACCGCAAAAGCCGTGAATTACCCAGCCAAACGAAGCAGTTACACGACTGGCGAACACGACCAGATCCATTTTTGAATGAGTGGCCTCAGATCGTGGAGATGTTAAAGGTCAATCCCGGCTTAGAATCGAAGACAATCTTCGAATATTTTCAACGACAAGAGCCAGGGAAGTATCAAGACAATCAATTACGAACGCTCCAGCGACGAATTAAATACTGGCGGGCCATGGAAGGACCGGCCAAAGAGGTGTTTTTCCCACAGATTCACTATCCCGGACAAGTAGGCGCATCAGATTTTACACACATGACAAGTCTTGGGGTGACCATTTGCGGCACAATCCTGACGCATTTGGTCTATCATTTTGTTTTGACGTATTCAAATTGGGAAGCCATTAGTATTTGTTATTCGGAAAGTTTTGAAAGTCTATCCGCTGGATTACAGAATGCGTTGTGGGAATTAGGCGGCACCCCCTGGCGTCACCGAACAGATCGAATGAGCTTTGCGGTTCACCAGGATGGCAACCCAGAGAAGTTTACAGCAAAGTATCAAGCTCTCACACGACATTATAATATTGAACCGGAACGCATAAATGTTGCCAGTGGGAATGAGAATGGCGATGTTGAGCAAAGGCATCACCGGTTTAAAAAGGCCGTGGCCCAAGAATTGATGCTGCGAGGAAGCCGTGATTTTAACTCCATTGAAGCATATGAAAAGTTCTTAAAAGGTTTACTTCAGCGGTTAAATGCCGGTCGACGCGAGCGACTGGGAGAAGAATTAAAGACCCTCCGTCCATTACCACAGCGACGCATGAATGATTGCGCGAGTTTGGAAGCATCTGTTGGCCCGAACAGCACTATTAATGTTGATAAGAGCGTGTATTCGGTTCACAGCCGTTTAATCGGTACGCGGGTTCAAATTAAATTGTTTGTTGATTACCTGGAAGTCTGGTATGCCCAGCGTTTTATTGAAAGAATCCCTCGCGTACAAGACCGTGGCAGCCACAAAATAAATTATAGGCACATTATTGACTGGCTATCGCGTAAACCGGGAGCATTTGCAAATTATCGTTATAAAGCAGACATGTTCCCCAGCAGTTACTTCAAAATGGCCTACGATGAGTTAAAGCGCCAGAAGCCATTGCATGCGGATAAAGAATATGTAGGCATATTAAGGATCGCCGCACAAGTCAGTGAGACAGCCACGCAAAGTGCGTTACGGTGGTTATTAGAGCGGCAAGAGGCAATCAGTGCTGATATAGTTGAGCAATATGTTTTATCCCGAGACAGCGCCACTCCAATAACAGATGTTTTGATCAAGGAAGTCAATTTGATCGATTATGACTCCCTGCTTGAAGGGAATCTTGCGGGGGTCGCTCATGGATAAGAAAACTCAAACAGAATTAACCCAATGCCTAAATAAACTTTTATTACCAACGGTGGCACGGAATTATACATCCCTGGCAGAACAGGCTAGGACCGAATCAATGAGTTATGAGCAATTTTTGTTGAATATTATGCGTCAGGAATATGATCACCAGCGCGCAAAGCGCATAGAACGGTATTTAAAAGAGTCCAGATTGCCTCTGGAGAAGACATTAGACGTTTTTGATTTTAAACGTTTGCCAGCACAGGCCATACAGCAAGTTAGGACCTTGTCCCAAGGAGAATTTACCACGCGCAAAGAAAATCTTTTGATTTTCGGCACTCCTGGTGCGGGCAAGACCCATGTGGCTTGCGGGATTGGCCATGAATTGATCCGCCAAGAAAAACGTGTTTATTTTTCAACATGCGCGTTGTTGCTACAAGAGCTTCTGTCGGCTAAAAAAGGCCTTAAATTGGTCAGACTGATCAAAAGTTTATCGAAATTTGACGCTCTTATTATCGATGATATTGGCTATGTTCAACAAGACCAAAAAGAAATGGAGGTGTTGTTTACCTTGCTGGCTGAACGCTATGAGCGCGGCAGCGTCATTATTACCAGCAATCTGTCATTCTCAAAATGGGAAAATATCTTTAAAGACCCCATGATGACCGCAGCAGCCATTGACCGCATTGTTCATCATAGCGTGATCATGGAGTTAAATATTGAGAGTTTTAGGATTAATTCGGCTAAAAATCGAAAAACGGAGAAAGAAAAGCAAGAAAAATTACCCGTTAAGAATCGGTAATTC
>JADFXH010000002.1 GCA_015233675.1 Candidatus Omnitrophota bacterium | reverse complement strand
ATTTCATCATTATTTGATAATTACCGCGACACCTTTAGAAAAAGCGTAGTCGATAACCCCCACAAATATACCCAATAAAAAAGAACTTAGAATAACAATCAGCGTCGAATCCACCAGCTCACGGCGGGTGGTCCAGGAGACTTTTTTCATCTCCGCTAAAACTTCGCTGATAAATTTCTGAATCTTCGAAAACATAGCCGAATAACCTTAACCTTCTCTCCGCATCCAGATAAAGCAGGCCTGGCAGGAGTCGAACCTGCAACGCACGGTTTTGGAGACCGTCGCTCTACCAATTGGAGCTACAGGCCTATCAAATCTTGCGTCATACTGAGGCCTGAATAAGGCCGAAGAATCTAAAGATCCTTCGCCAATTGGCTCAGGATGACATCGGCATTACGCCGACGTCACTTCTTTGTCTCTTTGTGTGGTGTACGTTTACGACAAAAAGCACAAAATTTCTTTAATTCCATACGTTCTGGATTTTGTTTTTTATCTTTGGTGCTGTTGTAATTAATACGATTGCACTCAGTGCATTGAAAATGAATTGTCTCGCGCATGTCTATTTCCGATTCTTGCGCTCCCCCGCCGCATGGCTCAAAGCCGTTATAACGGAGTCACAGAAGATTTTGTTTAAAGAAGCCCCCGAGCGGTTTTGAACCGCTGGCCTCGTCCTTACCAAGGACGTGCTCTACCAACTGAGCTACAGGGGCAGCATATCTGACCGCCTGCAGCGATCCGCCTGTCAATCTGGCGAAAATAATGAACCCAAAGTATATCCGCATACAAAAATGTTGTCAAGGATATTTTTTGAGATTATATAAGTTTCAAAAAACGGCGTTTTCCTATTTTCAAAACACCTTCTGCCAGAGGCCAATTCTCGTCGTTAATTATATTGCCTTCATGCGTAACAGCTTTTTCTTTGATCAACCGGCGGGCTTCATTCCTGGAAGACACTATGTTTGTAACCGCCAAAATATCAACAAGTTTTTGCCCTGACACGATTTTAAATTCAGGAATATTTTCCGGAAGCTTATGCTGACTAAATGTGTTTTCAAAAATTACCCTGGCCTTGACACCTTCGCTTGAAGGATGAAACATTTCAACGATCATTTGTGCCAACTGTAGTTTGGATTCCTTAGGATGCAATTTTTTGACCGCATCTAAATCAACTTCAGTGAGAATTTCATAATAACGAAGCATCAGGTCATCGCTGATGGACATAATTTTACCAAAAATCTCATCAGGCTCATCGTTAATACCAATGGTATTGCCCAAAGACTTGCTCATTTTATTGATCCCATCCGTGCCCTCCAACAAAGGCGTCATCAGTACCACTTGAGGCTTCTGCTGATACGCTTCCTGCAACTGACGGCCCATAAGCAAATTGAATTTCTGGTCATTGCCTCCCAATTCAACATCAGCTTTCAAATGCACGGAATCATAGCCCTGCAAAAGAGGATAAATAAATTCCAGCAAACTAATTTCCTTGCCGGATTCAAAACGTTTTTTAAAGTCAGCACGGGCCAGCATTTGGGCTACCGTCGAGTGAGCGGATAATTCTAACAAATCCTTAAAATTTAATTTGCTCAACCAATGGCTATTAAAAACGACCTGTGTTTTTTTTGGATCCAGGACCTTAAAGACTTGGGACTTGTAGGTGGCGGCGTTCTTTTCAATATCGGCCATCGTCATTTTTTTGCGCAGTTCATTGCGCCCGGTCGGATCACCCACCTGAGCGGTAAAATCACCAATGAGAAATATTATTTTATGCCCCAAATCCTGAAATTGCTTCATTTTCCGCAATAGGACCGTGTGACCTAAATGGATATCTGGGGCTGTTGGGTCAAAACCTGCTTTGATGACTAAGGGGCGGCCTTCTTTAAATTTAGCCTCAAGTTCGGCTAAACTTATGATTTCAGTGGTGCCGCGGGCAATCTTCTTGAGGGATTCTTGGGGTGTCATAGAAAAAATAGTAGGAATTAAAGGGACACAATACTTAATTCATTTAGAATTAAGTATTGTGTCCCTTTAATTCAGGTCGGCCCCTACTTTTTATAATCTTGCGCTGACGCCGATCTTCATACCTTCGACATCAACTTTAATAATCTTTACTTGAAGCTTATCCCCTGCCTTAAGAGCTGCGGCCTGGGTTTTATCGATCTCTGAAGAATAAACCAAAGCTTCAATGTCATCTTCCAATTTTACAAAAACACCAAAATTAGAATTCATGATCACAATTGAATCAACCACAGAGCCAACCGGAAACTTATCGGCAATCGTGCTCCAGGGATTGGCCTGTAATTGCTTGAGGCCCAAGGTGATCTTGCGGGCTTCAGCATCCACGGCCAAGACCAAAACTTGCACTTCCTGTCCTTTTTGTACAACTTCCTGGGGATGATTGATCTTTTTAGTCCATGACATGTCAGAAACATGGATCATTCCTTCCAAACCATTGTCTAATTCGACAAAAGCGCCATAATCGGTAAACCCACGGACAATACCTTTAGCAGTAGCACCGATACTAAATTTAGCTACGGCAGAGCTCCATGGGTTTTCTTCCAATTGTTTCATGCTCAAAGAAATGCGCTTGGCATCCTTGTCCACATTAATCACCTGAACTTCAATGACATCCCCTAATTTGAACATCTCTTGGGGATTGACCATCTTTTTTTGCCAGGTAATTTCGGAGGAATGCAAAAGCCCTTCAATTCCTTTATCGATCTCAACAAAAACACCGTAAGGCATAATATTAACAATTTTACCCTTGATACGGGCACCCGGAGGGAATTTAGCTGCCGATTCATCCCAGGGATTTGAGGTAATTTGTTTTAAACCTAAAGAAACTTTAGAATTATCCTTATCAAAGTCCAGGATCAAAACTTCAAGTTTCTGCCCGACGGAAACGATCTCAGAAGGATGATTAATACGGCTCCAGCTCATATCAGTAATATGCAAGAGCCCGTCCACCCCTCCTAAATCAATAAAAGCACCAAAATCGGTAATGCCTTTGACGCTGCCACGGCGCTTTTGGCCTTTTTTAAGTTCGGCCCAAAGCTTTTCGCGCACTTCTTCCCGTTCCTTCTGGACCATTTCACGACGGGAAAGGATCAAGTTGCGGCGCTGCTTGTTCATCTTAGCCACCACAAATTTATAATTATGGGTGGTGATGTCGTGGTTGGAGACTCCCTTGAAAGCGGACAAAGACATCGGCAAAAACGCCTCAATGCCAAAAACATCAACGATATAACCGCCCTTGACCGCACGCATGACACGGCCTTCAAGAACGTCGCCTTCATTAATATCGTCTGAAATCTTTTGCCATCCTTTTAGCCTCTCGGCCTTGGCATATGAGAGGATCAGCCGTCCGTTGTCATCTTCGATATTCTCGATTAAGACTTCAATCGACTGGCCTATGGCCAATTCTGTGGGGTTACGAAATTCCTCAATGGGAACAAACCCTTCAGACTTAAAACCAATGTCAACGATGACCTCTTTAGGGGTGATCGCCGCAATGGTCCCTTTTGACACTTCGCCTTCCTTAATATCCTTTAAGGTGCTGGCGTACATCTCTTCCATTACTGTTCTATCTTCACTCATGGATTTAAAACCTTCTCTCTTTATAGGAATTCTTTGCGCGTATTTCTCACAAAGTCTGGTAATTATGCCAAAAACCCCCCAAATGTCAAATGAAATTTTATTGTGTAGACTTTAGAGGCGAATCTGGTCAGATATTGCGAGCGCTTTATTGCAGAAAAATGAAAAAACCCTGGATAAGATTATCCTGATTATCCGTACTTAAAAAATCCCCGCAAATTCACCCCAAGAGCCGGTAGTGCGCGTTTCGTTAGCAGTACCTATGCCCTCAATACATAAATATATGCCATCCGGAAAACCCTCCACGCTTTCAATGCCTTGAGCGCTAAGGGCTGTACAATGATCAAAATCCACCCGAGTAGGGTGTTCATTATCAAAATTTGGATCTTTTCTATAGGCCAATAATACCAAATGAAACGGTCCATTCGGCGAATGGGCATAAGAAACCCCCCCCGTCATAAACGTATCGTTAGCCGTTGGTTGTAGATATATAAAATTAGGAGAACCCACGCCTTCTTGAGCTGCAGGTGAGCCCTGACTTTGTGATATTGTTGTCACGCAATTATCAAGCAGATTCCCATCTATAGGGTCTTTTGCCATACAAGCTGAATAAGCATCGGCCATACTTTTCAAAGTTACCGCCGCTTCTGCCGCATGGGATTTATCAATCCACGAATAAAGATTAGGGACCGCAATGGCCGTTAAAATTCCTAAAATAATTAAAACCATTAGGATTTCTATTAAAGTAAAAGCTGATTGTCTTTTTAACATAAGAATAATTATAGGGTAAATAGAATATATAAAAGATATTTTTTTAAAAATTTTTTGGCGATGGGGCCAAGGCGTAAATTTTATCTAAAATGCGCTGGGAGGCTTGTTCATAGCTGGACGCGTCAGTAACGTAAAAAGGTTCTCCAAAGGTGGCAAAAACCGGGCCTCTTTTAAAAAATTTAGTGCCGGGCGCCATAACTTGATTAGTCCCTTGCACATAAACGGGGACCACCGGCACACCGGATTTCATGGCCAAAAATCCTGCCCCGGGTTGTGCCTTAGAAGACTGATTACCGATGCGCCGCGTTCCTTCTACAAAAATCAAAATTACCCTGCCATTCTTCAAACGCTTAAGGGATTCTTTCATGGCTCCCAAATCCGCCGCCCCCCTTTTAACAGGGAAAGCCCCCAAGCGGGTCAATATATATCCCAAAGCGCCCTTAAATAATTCTATCTTGGCTATAAAATTAATCCGGCGCACGGAACAAATACCTAAGAGCACCGGATCCAGATTACTGATGTGATTGCTGGCTAAAATAAAAGCACCTTGGCGCGGGATGTTGCGGGTCTGATAAGCTGTGAAAGGGAAACAAAGCCAACTCAAGACTTTGGTCCCAAAATAAACGATGTAATAAATCATACATTTATTGAGGATCTATCTGCTGGCGGCCGAATTCCAATATTGCCTTGGCCCTCTTGAGGCTTTTGGCTTCGGAATAAATACGCACCAGCGGTTCAGTGCCCGAGGGACGAAACATCAGCCAGTCTTCATTGTCACAGACAAGCTTGACCCCGTCATAATCCTTAACCTCAATGACCTTCCTGCCTAGTACACAAGTAATTTTTTTTAATTTATTTAAATCGACCTTTTGGGCATCCATCTTATAATCCAGCCGCTCATAATAATAACGCCCGAATTCACGTTCCATGTCTTCGACTAATTGCCTGAAATTTCTTTTGTTATAAACCATCATCTCCAACAGCAAAAGTCCGGCCAAAGAACCGTCGCGCTCAGGGATAAAATTAGGCAAGCCCATTCCTCCAGCTTCTTCGCCGCCCGCCACAATCTTTTGGGTAAGCATCAAATCCGAGATGTATTTAAAGCCAACCGGTGTCTCGTAAAGTTTACGGCCAAGTTTTTTAGCAATATTATCCATCATGGTTGTCCCGCAAAGTGTTTTGACAATGCCGCCTTCTACCTTACGGTTACGCACCAGGTGTAAAACCAAAAGTCCTAGAATTTTCTGGGGGGAAACAAATTCACCGCCGGGCATCACCGCGGCGATGCGGTCGGCATCCCCATCAAGGACATGTCCGAAATCAAATTTTTCTTTTTTCATACGGGACATCATTAATCCCAAACATTCCGGAATAGGTTCCGGCTTGCTGCCGTCAAAGGAAGGATTAACGTCCTCACGCATAAGGGTAAGCTTAATATTAGTGCCTTTGAGTATCTGGAGCATCAAATCACGGCCGCTACCATGCATGACATCAGTTAATACTTTAAATTTAGCCGTCTTCATCTTCTTTAAATTTATATACCCGCGTAGGAATTTAACGTACTCTTTCTTAAAATCATGCACCACAATCAAGCCCTGATTCACAGCTTCAGAATAAGGCAGACGTTTCACTTCACTTTGCCCCAAGTAACCCTCAACGGTATTTGTAATGTCTTTGGAAGCGGCACCCCCCTGGGCAGTTTTAATCTTTATCCCGTTAAATTTGGCAGGATTGTGTGAAGCAGTAATCATGATCCCGCAAACATTCTTAAACCCCACAACCCCAAAACTTAACGTTGGGGTAGGCAAGGAAGTATCCGAAAGATAAGTTTTGATGCCATTGGCCGCAAAGACTTCAGCAAATTCTTGCGCATATTCGGCGGAAAGAAAACGGTTGTCGTAACCGACAGACGCTGATTTGTGTAAAAATTGAGAGTTATTTTTATTAACCCAATCAGCCGCTGCCTGTGCCACAATGCGCACATTCTGAAAGGTAAAGGTATCGGAAATGACCGCGCGCCAGCCGTCGGTGCCGAATTTGATTTGAGTACGGATATCGTTCATATAATCCTTTCTATAAAAAAATTCTTAATAAACATATAACCGATGACGAGTAATATAACGTATAACGGCCTTGGGAGTCAAATACCAGATTGATTTCTTATGTTTTAAACGAAGACGGATATCACTGGAAGAAATATCAACAGCCGGCATATTTATTTTCAAATAAGGCCAACGCTTAGGATAATTATTATCAAAACCCGGACGGTTTAATATAACCAGACTGGCCAAACTTAAAATACCCTGCGGATCCTTCCAGCGGTGAAAGGTCCTTAAATTATCAGCCCCCATCAATAAATAAAATTTAGATTTAGGGAACTTGACTTTCAGCTCTCTTAATGTGTCAACAGTATAAGAAACCTTGCCCCGACGCAATTCGCCGTCATACAATTTAAAAGCACTGTTGCCTTTGATAGCCTCTTTGACCATCGTTAAGCGTTGAGAAGCCAAAGGCAGGCATCGCTTGACCTTAAAAGGTGAAGAGTTAGTTGGCACAAAAAAAACCTCCTCAAGCTTCAAGGCCTCCACAGCACTTTGGGCCATCAGCAAATGGCCAAAGTGAATAGGATCAAAACTACCGCCTAAAATTCCAATACGTCTCAAAAGGCCCTCTCAATTAGTTTGCGGTCCCGGTCAAACACGCACCTGTCCCGTGCCATAAATTTCATATTTATAACTAGTCAAGCCTTCCAAAGCCATGGGCCCGCGCACATGTAATTTATCGGTGCTTATACCTACTTCTGCCCCAAAGCCAAACTCAAATCCATCAGTAAAGCGGGTTGAGGCATTGACATAGACACACGCTGAATCTACGGCATCCAAAAAAGCCTGGGCTTGTTTCTTATCTTTGGTAACAATGGTGTCGGAATGACGAGATCCGTAGGTATTGATATGTTCAATAGCCTGGGATAAATTGTCAACCACCCTGATCGAAAGAATCAGGTCCAAATATTCCGTGCGCCAGTCCTCTTGCGTTGCTTTTTTGACACCGCTCTTGACAATTCCCCTTGTCTTTTGATCTGCGCGGATTTCACATCCGGCTTTTTGTAAATCAGCTACTATCGATGGTAAAAATTCTTTGGCCACGGCTTTGTCAACTAACAAGGTTTCCATGGCATTACACACCCCGGGCTTTTGGATCTTGGCGTTCATCGTAATCTTATGCGCCATTTTCAAATCCGCTTGTTGATGCACATAAACATGACAAACACCCTTATAATGCTTAATGACAGGAACGCGCGAATTCTCTGTTACGAAACGGATCAATCCTTCTCCTCCGCGCGGGACAATCACGTCTAAATACTCATCGAGTTTCAAAAGCTCATGAACAGCCTGACGGTCAGTTGATTCAATCAGCTGCAGAGCATCCAAAGAAATTTTTGTTTTTTTCAATGCGTCTTTAAGTACTTTAAAAATTGCTTTATTGGAATGAATCGACTCCCTGCCGCCTTTGAGTATGGCCGCATTACCGGATTTCAGGCACAAAGCAGCACAGTCAGCGGTAACATTCGGACGCGATTCATAAATAATACCAACGACACCTAAAGGCACACGGATTTTCTTGATCAAAAGGCCATTGGGACGGTGTATCGTTTCCAGTAATTGGCCGACCGGGTCTTTGAGTTTGGCCGTCTCTCGCAGGCCGTCTGCCATAGCCTTGATGCGTTTGGAATTAAGAGTCAAGCGGTCGGTGAGAGCTGAAGCGTATTTAGCTTTAAGTGCGACAGACAGATCTTTGGCGTTTTCCTTAATCAGATAAGCTTGTCGAACTTCTAAAGCTTTGGCCATTTGTCTCAGCGCGCGATTCTTTTCTTCCGTGCCGATTACAGACATCTGATAGGAAGCTTTTTTAGCCGCCTTTGCTATTTTTAAAATGTGAGCGGATAAATTCATGTTCTGAATCCCCATCTAAAATTTTCTCTTTCTTTTCTATAAAATAAGTACCGATACGCTCACCCTTGACCACGCGCACCAGAACATCTTTAATGTGGCCACCCGTAATCACGCAAGATGTGCGTGCGTGGGTGGCAATCTTGACCGCATCAATTTTAGCTTTCATGCCCCCGCGGGCCATATGAATATTTTTAGTCCCACCGGCCATGCCTTCGATTTCCGGAGTGATATCTTTGATCTCATCATATACTTTCTTATCATTATCGTACAAGCCATCCACATCCGAAAGGATGACCAGCAAATCCGCGTGCAGGAAACTCGCCACTAATGCAGATAATTTATCATTGTCCCCGAATTTAATTTCTTCGGTTGAAGTTGTGTCATTTTCATTAATAACCGGGACAACCCCTTTTACCAAAATAGCTTCCAAGGTATGCCGAGCGTTTAGAAAACGTCCCCTGTTATCAAAATCATCCCAAGTTAAAAGCACCTGGCCGCATTTAAGCTCTACTTTTCGAAACAATTCACTATAAAGACGCATCAAAGCCGCCTGACCAATGGCCGCGCGCGCCTGCAGTTGGGCCAATTCCATCGAGCGTTTGGTCTCGCCTAACTCCCCCATACCCAAAGCAATAGCCCCGGAAGAAACCAACACAACCTCAATGCCAGTTTTACGCAATTGACTGATTTGTTCAGCCAGCGAATAAAGCTGTTCCGTCTTCGGCCTCATTTGGGCATCGGCGATCTGGCTGGATCCAAGCTTGACGACAATCCGTTTAATAGGCCTTTGAAATGTACGTATCATGTTCAATTAAATCCCTTTGTCTTCCCTACGGGGCCTGTTTCGGCCTTGTAAAATTTTTATTATAGCAATAATCTGATAGCTTCCAATAGTTTATCTAATCCTTGCTGTTCTTTGGCAGAGATGGCAATAATGTCTTTAGTGACTTTGCGCTTGAAGCGCATCAGGTTCTTTTTGGCATCCGGCAAATCCATTTTATTGGCCACGAGTATCCGGTGCTTCTGCAAAAGATCTTCACTGTACAAGTCCAATTCTTCGCAAATTTTATAATAATCATCAACAGGATCGCGGCCTTCGCTGCCGGACATATCGATCAGATGTACCAAGATCTTCGTACGCTCAGCATGTTTAAGAAACTGGTCCCCGAGCCCCTTTCCTTCATGGGCTCCTTCAATCAAACCCGGCAAATCCGCCATCACAAAATTCCTTTTCTCATCATCTTCATCTTTAACAATGCCTAAAATCGGGGCCTTGGTGGTAAAAGGATAACTGGCAACCTTAGATTTAACCTTGGAAACCCCGCAAATAAGCGTTGATTTGCCGGCATTGGGAAAGCCCACCAACCCCACATCAGCGATAATTTTTAATTCCAGGCGTATGGTTCGGACTTCTCCTGCATGCGGAGGTAGTACCGTACGGTTATGGTTATTGCCGCGTCCGCCCTCACCGCCGCGAGCTACAATCACGCTGTCCCCGTGCACATTTAAATCTCGGATCAATAAATTCGTATCATAATCCCACAGGATAGTTCCCACGGGAACACGTAAAATACAATCTTCGCCCCTTTTGCCTGTCTTATTATTACTGCTTGCATGCCCGCCGCTTTGAGCCACATAATGCTGTTTGAAACGGTAATCCAAAAGGGTGTGCAAATTACGGTCCGCCACAAAAACAATATTAGCGCCGCGTCCGCCGTCACCGCCGTTGGGAATGGGGTAACGCGTGTACTTATCGCTATAATGGCTTTCGCAGCCTTTGCCGCCGTTTCCGGCCTGCACCTGAATGCGAGCCTTATCAACAAATGCCATAAAATAACTCCACAAATTAAAAATCCCGGTACCCCGTAACCAAGCCGGGGAGACCGGGATTCTAAAATCTTAAAAATGATTAAACAGTAATTTTTGCAATTTTAACAGTTGTCAAATCCTGGCGATGGCCATGGGTACGCGCTGAATCTTTGCGCTTGCGGTACTTATACGCGATAACTTTGGGAGCACGCATTTGATTAAGGACCTGTGCCTTAACTTCAACATCCTTCAAATACGGCTGTCCTAATTTAATATTTTTACCATCACAATAGAGCAAAACTTTATCCAGAACAATGCTCTGTCCATTTTCATAATCAAGACGATTAGCTTTGATTACATCTCCCTCGCTGACTTTAAACTGACTGTTCCCTACCTGAACCACTGCAAACATAATAACCTCCCTTAACATTCATAGAAAGTCCGTATTATACAAGGAATCAATACTTAGTCAAAATATTTCTACATGCCCTTGAAAATTAATTAATTTTCACCTTGCCCCTACCTTCACAATAAGGACAGCTATGGAACTCCAAAGATTCAATGGTTTTGCCCGTACGCGCCCGGGTCATTTCCACGAGCCCTAACTGTGAAATACGGTTAACCTCAGTCTTGGCATGATCCTTGGCCAATCCATCACGCAGGGCATTGAGCACCTTACGCTTGTGTTCTTCGCGGTTCATATCGATAAAATCAATAACAATGATGCCTCCTAAATCCCTTAAGCGCAATTGACGGGCAATCTCGGGAGCAGCCTCCATATTAACCGCAAAAGCCGCGTCCTCCGGCGTGCCCTTGCTCTTAAAGCGTCCGCTGTTGACATCCACGACCGTCACTCCTTCCGTCGGTTCAATCACCACATAAGCACCGGACTTCAGATACACTTTAGGCTCGTAAATCTTATCCAGCTCTCTCGCCACATTTTTGGCATCAAACAAGGTCTGGGGCCCCGGATGATACTGGATTTTTTCTATAACCTCACTGCCGATCAAATTCTGCGTAAACTTGCGCATTTTAATAAACTCATCCTTGGAATCGATGATTACCTGCTGAACATCATCTTTAAGCAAATCCCGGATGACCTTCCAGATCAAAGATCCTTCTTCATAAATAAGAGCCGGCGGCTGTTTTTTCTTGGACAATTCACGGATCTCCTGCCATTTATTAACCAAAAATTTAGAATCCCGAAAAATTTCTTTTTCACCCTGTTCCATGGAAGCTGTGCGGATAATGAATCCTCCGCTTTTAACAAAAGTGAATGTCTTTAAAATATCCCTCAGGCGCTGGCGCTCTTCAGGCTTATCAATTTTTTTAGAAATACCGCTATGTTTGTCCACCGGCATATACACCACAAAACGTCCGGCCAGACTGACATGGGTTGTTAATCTGGCGCCCTTCGTACCGAAAGGGTCTTTGACAACCTGCACCAGAATTTCCTGATCCTTCTTTAAGGGCAATTCATTTTTATCCTTCGGGGGAATACGGCTGACAACAGGACCAGCAGGCTGCTCAGCCTTGGCTGCTGGCTTTGGAAAAATCATATTAAGAATTTTTTGAGGGGCGCTTGGCTCCTCTTCAATTTTCTCAATATCATTAAGAAAAGGATTATCAGCATCAGTCAAATATAAAAAACCGTTCTTTTCCTGACCGATGTTGACAAAAGCTCCGTTAATCGATGGTAAAATAGACTCGACCTTGCCTTTGTAGATGTTGCCAAGCATGGATTGATGCCGGTCAAGCTCGATATAAAAATCATCCAGCTTGCCATCCACCAAAACTGCCACACGCCGTTCGTCCTGGGCGACTTGAATAAGAATTTCTTTAGACACAGTTTTTTCTCCTTTTGTGCCCCCACCTGCCTTAGCAAAATACGGCACTGTTTTAACGCTAATAGCAAAGCAGGAGTTTAACGTGTTTAGATAATGATCCCTTTACACGCAGGATGAAAACTATTGGACTGTTTTTGAAGCAGAATTTTTACCAACCGTAATGATGTGCGGCGTCATAAAGATGAGCACTTCTGACCGGGTCTTCACGGTATTGGTGCTCTTAAATAGAAGATCCCCCAGCCAGGGAATGTCTCCCAGCACAGGGACCTTTGTCTTGGTGACATTCGTCTGATCCGTGATCAAACCACCGATGACTAAAGTTTTGCCGTCTTCCACCATCACATTGGTTTCAGCCTCTTGATTGGTCGTTTCGGGCAATTGATTGTTATCAACCGAAATCGTTCCCTTAAGCGCCGAAATCTGCGGATGCAAATCCAATGTTATCAATCCTGCATTGTTCACATGTGGTGTAACCTCAAAATTAACACCAATAGGTAATTGAGTAAAACCGGTAACTTGTTGCTGTCCCGTACTCGAGTTAAAAGAATATGTCGCCTCCGGATATTCCAGACCGATGTTGATCTTGGCCTTTTGATTGTCCAATGTCACGATACGCGGGTTCGAAAGTATTTTTGTCGTAGAACGAGTGCTCAAAATTTGCAAGGTTGCCTGAAGCTGTGTAGCATTGATTGTCCCATAAGTAAAACCATTGGGATTTGATGATGAAGTTAAGGCCGGAGCACTAGCTGCTGATAAAGTGGCATTGGAGGTTGGATAAAATGTTGAGGAGCCCAACAGTCCTCCAGTTATTCCCGAAAAAGGAAAAATTGTTGGTTTCTGAGAACCTGAAATGCTTGCCTGCAATACCCAATCAACGCCCAAATTTTCAGTATTGTTTAAATCCGTTTCCACGATCTTGGTTTCAATCATCACCTGAGGGGTAACAGTATCAATAGACTTGATGACACCGGCTATCAGATCCAGATTGCTTTCTAAATCCCGAACGATAATCGAATTAGTCCGCGCGTCAAAATTAATAAATCCCCGTTTATTTATCAATTTATCTATGATCTTCATCACCTCTTCGGCCTTGGCAAAATTAAGAGGGAACGTTCTGGAAATCAGCGGCTCCTGACTCTGCAGGCTCAAAGAATTCTCACGATACTTTTTCAAATTTTCAACAGTCATCACCGTAATGATGTTATCCTTGCGGTCAAAACCATACCCATAAGTAGACAGGATCACATCCAACGCCTTCTGCCAGGGCACGTCTTTTAATTCAATATTAACCACACCGGTCACATCGGGCGCTGCCACAATATTCACACCGCTTTTAAAGGCAAGTACTTTTAACACATTCCTGATATCTGCATCCTGAAAATCCAAACTAACAAGCCCTGCTTGCGGGGACAAATTAGATTGAGCCGGCTGCGCCGTTGAACTGCCGGGTTCCGTCGGCATAGCAGCCCGGAGAGCCGGCACAAAAGCTGCGACCATCATCAAAATGACTAAGCTGGTTGCGCGCTTAAACATTACAAACCTCCCCTTCTTTAGACATGCTTTTAAAATATTCCAGAGATGTACCGGTTGCTTCACAACTGTATCAGAAAGCCGATTTTTTAAGTTTCAATATAAATCTTTCGGTCCCCTTTAAAAATTCCACATGATCCACTGCAATGACATCTACAACATAGGAACCAACCTGATCCCGGGCCTTGACAATCTTGCCGTTGACAATGGCAATATTATTCCCTGATGCGTCCGCCACAATCCCTTCCAGGACCAAGTCATTGACCGATAGGTCTTCATCATAAGTAACCACCATCCCTGCTGAAGATACTAAAGGCACAAAAGGATCACGTTTCCCATGATCATCATACACAAAACTTTGCTGGGCATAAACTGAATTTACAAAAAATAATGTTAACACAAAAACAAGAGTTCTCATAAATTTTTAAATTGAGCCAATGACCGGTCCACCAAAACAATTTTAACGGTCAAATAAAATAAATGTTTATTGGAGGCTTTCTCATCATTTTGAATAATGAAATCCTTTAAAATAAAATATAAATCTTCATTTTCCAATTTATTAAAAAAACGCCCAAACATATGATATCCGCAACGGGCCTTGAGCATAACAGGAAGCGCATAATATTTGCCATCCGGGGCCGTTGTTAAAACTTCCTTTTTAGTATAGTCCGGCACCAACTCGTCGATTTTAACACCGTATTCCTTAGCAGTACTGGAAATGGTAGAAAGAATAGCCGGGACCTCCTGAAAGAGGCGCACCTTGCCGCTAAGGGACCTTAGTTGCATCCTCTCCTTCTGGAGATTCTTTCTAAGCAGGTCAAGGCGCTGTTTGTCAGCCAGAACCTGCTGGGTATCTTCAGACAATTTTCTTATCTGGCCATTAATATCGGCAATGCCCCCCATTTGAGGCAAGACCAGAAAAAACACATCCAGCAAAATAATCAAAAAGACCACGCCTGCCAATACGCAATAACGCGCCTGTTCGTTTAAATTATTGAAGTATTCAAGAATTTTGCTTAAATCCGGTTTCATTTTAACTTTGCCATGACTCTAAAATCAGTGACATCAACAGCATTATTATTCCCCCTCTGGATGGAATTGACCTCCAGCGAAGAAAAATCTTTCATAAAACTGTCATTCTGTTTTAAAGTTGATAAAAAAAGCCCCACATTATTAATTTCATTCTGATTCTTGGAAACCACACTGCCTTCTATCGTCAGAGCAGATTTATCCAGGACCATTTTTCTAATCCAAAGCCCTTTGGGCAAATCGTCACTGATAGCATTGAATTTGGGGGCCCATAACACTGATTTTTTAGTTGTCATATCAGAAATCATCCTGATCTTCTTTTTCAAATCCACGGACTCCTTATTCATGGAATCCAATTCGGTCTTATCAGGCAACACCTTCTGCCAATTTGCCCTATAACCTGATAGACGACTTATCCCTGCCAACCATATAGCGCCTAAAGAAAGATGTGCCGTCAGCATCAGTAAAACCAGAGCTGACCCCACTCCTAAAAAAATTTCATGGGGGATATTGATTGTCAAAGAATTTACATTTCCTTTGCCATTTTTTCTTAAAGCCGCTGGAATTAAATTAATGTCAATCATCATCTATAATCCTAACCCTAAGGCCACCCCGAATTGTGCGGCATAAGTTTGAATTTCCCCGGATGCTGCCGGAGACTTCAGGCGCGCATTCACCAAAGGATTCCAAATTTTAACCGGCATCCCTAAATTTTTTTCAAACACGCCTTCAATGCCTTTTAACAATGAACCGCCCCCTCCTAAAAAAAGCTCATCAACCTGGATATTTTTTTCTGTCATAAAATAATCCATCGATAAGCGGATCTCGGTAATCAAATTATTAATCGGCATCTCACAAGCTTCGATAACTTGGGCTAATTTCTCACCAGGTTGACGCTTGATGCTCTCAGCCTGAAGCGCATCGACCGCCAAAGCATTAGCAATTTTCCTGGTCAACTCCTGACTTCCGACAAATATGTCTCTCGTGAAGCGCGGAGAAAAATCTTTAAAGATCATGATACAAGACGTCGATCCGCCGATATCCAACACAGCCTTTGCTTTCCCTGACGCATTGACCTTGGGGCCCAGGCTGCTAAAAGCATTGGCGGTCGCGATTGAATTGATCATCACACGGCTTAGATCAAGCCCCGCTTCTCTAAACAATTTCAAGCGTTCATCAACTATTTCTCTTTTGACAGCCGCCAGCAACACTGACATCTTTTTATCTTTACCTTCGGGATCTAAAATAGCACAATCCGTGTAAATACTTTTGGGATCAAAAGGAAAATATTTATCCAAATCAAAAATATATGCTTTGCGCAAATCTTCCAAAGACATACGGGGCAAATCCACATAACGGATCAATGTCCCCTTGCCAAAAACTGAGGAAACCAAAAGCTGACTATTTAAATGCAGGCGATCGCTGATTTTTTTTAGGGCGCTTTTGGTGTCAGTTCCAACCAAAGGTTCAATGGCCCAATGACGGATTTCAAGCCCTCCGGCGACTTGCCCTAATTCCACGGCCTTAATTGATGAGGTTCCGATATCAATGCCGATAACCGGCCCAGCTTGGGGTTTGGGGACAAAACGGTTGACCAGTAATAAGTACTGATCAAATAGCTTTTTGTAGTCCATTATTTTATTCTACCAGATTCAGAGAAATGTTTAAGAATTATCAAGAAATTTTATTGGAAGGATGATGCATATCAGGTAATCTCTTGGAAATCCGCGTTTCTTAGATCATCGGATCCTGATTTGAGGAGCATGGCCCCTTCCACTGTCCTCTTCCTTACAATTTAATGCAAAAAATATTGCGGCCGAAGCTACATTAAATTAAGATTATTGACGAACATCAACCATTGTTTAAAAGCGCATTCCCCATGAGGAAACAATATGCATACTTTTTTTCTTTTTTAACTTTGATCACCGGCTTATTTCTTATACTTTCTTCCCCCAGCGAAGTTTCAAAGACATATGTTAAATTCTCAGCTCCATCACCCGGGGCGACTCTCCAAGGCAAACTTTACCTCCCAAAGAATAAATCTAATTTAGGCATCGTCCTGGTCCATGGCGTTATTTGGAACAAAGAATACATGGACCTCATGGCACAAACATTGGCCGATAACGGCCTTATGGTGCTCACGTTTGATATAGGGGGATATGCGGAATCATACCACCGAGCGGCATCGCAAGGGGGCAATGCGAAAGATGTGCTGGCAGCCGTGTCTTTCTTACGCAAACAATGGCCCAATCCCGCAGATGCTGCCATTGGAATAGTCGGACATTCGATGGGGGGATCTGCGGTCATTTTGGCTGGACTTAACGATCCGAATATTCACCCTGTCATCTGCCTTGGCATGAACACCGATAGGACGATTGCTTGGCAAAACCGTTTCTTATTCAGTGCCGGCCTTTATGACCAACTGCATCCGCCATCAGAAATGAGGCAGATGATGCCCCCAATCCATAGTTCTTTTGACCAACAGGCTAGCCGTCTTTTCCTCTCACCGACTGCCAACCACCAAATTGAGGTGTTTGACTATAACACTTTAGCAGAAACAATCCACTGGTGTCGGCAAACAGAGGGAATTCCTGGACAACCAGTAAAGTTAACAGCATTAAAATTCCATTACGGGAAAATTTTTGCCGGGCTGGGACTTTTTCTTGTATTGAACCTGCTTTTATGCCCTTACCCGAATAAACGGTCTCTGTCCCTGATATTTTTTGTGAGCGCTGTTGTCTTTTTTATGTTAAATCTATGCCATGTATTAGCGCCTTTCGTCTGTTCAACGATCATCATATTCATTATCTGTGTCATGTTAATTGCCAACTACTGGACAAAAGAGCGGCATCCCTCACTGATGAGGTCCTTTTATTTAAGCTTTGGTTTTATTGCGATCCTTGATATCGTTAATGTTGGTAACGCCATAGGAGAATATATCTCCCGGCCGGATTATGTATTGGGCATCCCTGCATATATTATTCAAACCTGGTTCAATTACCTGCCTTGCCTTTTTATCTTCCTTCGCCCGCACCTGTTTATTCAATACTCAACGGCCCTTGTCCCCTCCTGGGGCCTCATTGTAATTTTTATTGTTGAATTATGCTCGCCCGGCCTATGGGTTCAATTATTAGTCAACCTGACACATGCACACATCAATCATGCGAGGTTAGGGACAAGACATGATCAAAAAAAATTTTATCCACAGATCTTTCGGCTGTCAGGAGCACTCATTGTTTTTGGACTGATCCTTCGGGCGCTAATGGCTCATCATCTCATTAATAGAGAAATCTTGTTAACGGGGGGAGGGATTTTTACCTGTCGATTGCTTCCCGCGGTTGTTTTGCTTATTCTCCTTACGAGAAAGCTTCCCGTCACAACACCACCTAACGCCCACGAAAGGAAAACAGGACAATGACTAGAACCCATCCCGAAACCTCCGGCAAAGAACCGAGGCGCAGCAATGATGACTTTCAGCAAATATTTTTAATCCCGTTGGCGCTATTCTTCTTGCTTTTCTTTAGTCAAGTAGCCGAGGCTAATTTTGGCATCCCTGTCTTGGTGGTGATGCTATTCCCTATCGCATTTGCAGTGATGACGTGCGGATTAAGTTTAATCACCGTCACTGTAATTGAAGGATTGGTCTTAAGAAGGGCCCTGAATTTAGGTTATATTCAGGCCTTCTGGGCATCATTTCTGGCAAACGCATTTTCAACTCTTCTTGGTTGTTGGCTAGTTTTCTTTCTGACTCCATTGACAATACTACTTTTTATCCCCTGCTGGTCAATAGCCATTATTTTGTTACACAAGTCATTTAAAGTTTTTGCCAGCAGAACCGGTTTTCTGGAAAACTTTGCGCAACGAAAAGGTTTATGTCAAAGCACATTTATCGCCATAGGTGTTGTTGTCGGCGGGCTAGCAAGTGTCATTCCGATATGTTCAGGAAATAATGATTTTTTCCCCGCAAGTATTCCGTTTGCTATCCTTTTGGTATGCTTTGTCTTTATAGCTTCTGTCATAGTGGAAGGAAATGTTATAGCCCGTATGTATCCGGATAAAGGACAAAAAATCGGCAGGGCAGCTTTAATAATGAACATTATTTCCTATACCGTGCTGTTATTAGGCTCAGGCATCTACTTGCTTATAAATCCACCAAAACTTTCGTTACATTCAGAATCGATGGAAGCGCTCAGTCAGTTAGGCGTGTTCAAGAGTAATATAGAAACGTGCTTCTACAGACATCCTGGGCAAGAGTCTTCTTGCGGCCGTATGGATTTATCTTCTACAAAATCTTTTGATTATCAGTTCAATACGAAACCAGCGGATAAAAGCAGGAGTTTTTCAATAAGCGCTCATCTCAAAAATGGCACGTTTCTCGATAAAATAACCCTCTCAAGAGATGACAAGGGCAAAGCGACCTGTCAAGGGAAGGGTAGATTTGAAGAAACCTGTTGACTAGGAAATATTTGGCCTTCAGGGAAACCGGCCCATACATAAACCCTTTTATCTTATGACCAATCTACCCCACTCTTCTGTCAGATATCCTTTTATTTTATCATACCCATTCAGCTTTACAATCGAAGTCACCTGTCTGCCTTTTTTGCCCTTATTGGTCTTTTGGATATAAACAAGGACGTTGACCGCTTCGGCAATGGCTTCAGGCACGGGAGGCACTCCTGCTTCCATAATCAATTGCTCCAGTCTTAAAAGCCCGCTTGCGGCAGAGTTTGCATGGACGGTGCTTAGCCCGCCGGGATGGCCGGTATTGAAGGCCTTGATCATGGAATGGGCTTCTTTGCCGCGAACCTCCCCGATAATGATCCTGTCGGGCCTCATGCGCATCGCATCAAAGATCAAATCATTGATGCTCCTGAAAGGCGAGGCGCGCATCATCACCGAGTCTTTAACATCGCATTTAAGCTCCTGGGTGTCTTCAATAATGATCACCCTGTCATTCGGATGAGTTTTGGCTATACAATTTAAAATCGCGTTACAGAATGTTGTTTTACCTGATTGTGTCCCCCCCACAACCAAAATGGACATTCTTTGCTCAATTGACTTTTCGATTATCCTTTCCTGATCTCGGGTGATGATTTCATCTTTAACGTAATCTTGCAGAGGGATCACTTGGATGGCACGTTTTCTGATAGCAAAAGCCGGATACGTCACCACCGGAGGGATAAAAGCCTGAAACCGGAATAATCTAAGTTCCTCTTTGATCTCAACCCATAACTCACCCGCAAAACTTGGATTCTTATTTGTGACTGTTTCATCTGAAACGCTGGCCACCGTATTGATCAGATTTTTGGCTGCCGACGCAGTCATCGCTCCATATTCACGTTTGCCTCGATAACCATCAACCCACAAAATACCGTCGGGATTAAGTAAAACCTCATAAATTTCTTCATCCAAAAGAGCTGATAAAACAAGCTCTCCTAAATCTTGTTTCAGTTTATTTTGTGTACGAGAGTGTTCCCTGAGCATCTTCAATATTTTCCAAAACCATATCTTTCATAACGATAATTTTGAATTTATACCCCGAATCAATGATTAGCGTCGGCTGAACATCCATATTCTTTTCGAGCGCCTGACCGCTGACATCCGATAACTTTTGCCCGACGCTTGCCGCGACAGTCTCCCTGGGATCGGTTGATTGCTCGGCCTTTCGATTTAAAATGTCATATCCCGCCCCCATCAAGCTTAGCAAAGCCGCATTGCCATAAATCCTCAAATAGTGATTATCCACCTTATCGTGAAATCCCGTATAGCCTGCTGTGTCCGCTCCTTGCATCTTTTCAAGATCAATACTCTTGCCGTCCGGAAATATGATTCTGTTCCATACCACCTGTACGCGCTTCTGTCCAAAAGTTAAATTACTGTTATATTCTCCGACCAGTTTGGCCCCCTGAGGGATTAAAAGATAATTGCCCGTCGTTGTATCATATACATTCTCCGTGACTTGAGCATTCACACTCCCCGGCAAATCTGAATTGATCCCTGTTATCAAGGCCGCGGGAATATAGCTGCCCGCCTTAACTTCGTAAGGGCAACGGGGTTTCTTTTTAGAACGTTCCAAATAATCATCATCCACTTCACCCTTTTTCAAGAACGCCAGCTTCCCGTCTTGATCGTTTATGCCTGTAACCAAGCCCCCTGCCAACGCCGGGAGAGCAGGAATCTTGGCGCCTGTAACTGATTTAACCATATTCATTAATTCACTTAGACTACCTGTTAAATTATCTTTGCCGGATTGTTTCTCCTGAGCCACTGTTTTAGTTCCCGGCAAGGATGGGATGTCTATGCTCAAAGGTGACTTCATGGCTTCTAACTCAAGCTTTTTTTCTTCAATTTTGTTTTTATCCTCCATCTTTTTTATTTCCAGTTTGGCCGCATACTCATCTGCAATCTCCTGTTTTTTTAAATCAACCTCCCTGCTTGAAATAATCTTTGCCTCAATCTCCTGTGCTGTTGGCTTATGCAGGGAAGACTCCTTAAGAATAATCTTTATGTTTCTGAATTTTTCATCATTGAACCAACTTGCTTCCTGGGCCTTTGAAGAAATATCAATGGACTGCCGGGGTTTATTTTGCACTATCGCCACTTTCTGGTTCATCTGAATCCTATACATAAACACGCCCATCACCGCCACAAGGACAGCGAGCCCTATTAAAAATGGCAGACGATTAGTTTGTACAATTTTCTGGGGTTCTAGATTAAACATAATAAATAAACTATTTAAACTCGAATTAATTTAACAACCTGTTTGTATTTATCCGTTCCTAAAATAAGTACTCCCCGGTCGAAAATTGTATCAACGACAAAATACGGTTTAAAATAGCGGTAATTAACTACTTCGGGCTGGCCACTATGGTCAATCATCATAAAAATCGGCAATTGAGACCGGTCCACATGATCTGACATCCTGATAAATACTTTATTACCATCTTCAAAAATCCTCGTTGGAAACCAGCTGAGCGATGGATCCCCTTTGATCCGGTAATTGTATTTAATGTTTTCAATGTTAATTTTTGGCTGTTTACTTTCATTGTTTTCAATTTTGTCAGGCGGCAATCCGACATTGACGGCATCGGCTTTATCCTGAGGGTAATAAAAACCGGCTCGAGGCATATAATCGCCGGAATCCACCGATTGGACGGTAATATCATAATCACGCT
This sequence comes from Candidatus Omnitrophota bacterium, assembly GCA_015233675.1. Taxonomy (GTDB): domain Bacteria; phylum Omnitrophota; class Gorgyraeia; order Zapsychrales; family Fredricksoniimonadaceae; genus JABDGZ01. Next base: position 252,652 of record JADFXH010000002.1, on the reverse strand, counting down.
TATCTGTAATAATGGATAAACTGGTTTGTAAGCCCCCCATAAACGGCTTGACTAAAATAATTGGCGTATATGTTGCGCTGTTCCCGATATAATTTGGCAAAATGTTCCACCGAGTCGTATCTCCGGCTGCGGCACTCATTATTTTCTCGCCTTCTTGCAGAATTATTTTACTATACATCATTCTTTTGGCAGTTAAATGAATCTGCGCCAGCCCATAAGGGAACAATATCGTCCCGTCAGGCCTCGTAATCACGGCCGCCTGGCCGTTGTTAACATAATTGTCCGTTTCTTTGTCAATTTCCATCTTGTTTGTCAACACCTGCAATCTTTTCTTGGCAGACAGGCTGATATCTTCAAAACCTATGTCATCGCTGCTCGCCGATTTTATTTGAGGCGCTGGCTCATTGACCGGTATTTGAATTAAAGGCTGCTCACTTCTTATATCCATTTTACCGGAATCACTGGCACAACCGCTTAATGCCATGCTTGTGAGAACTATTAAAAACTGCACTCCGCGCAATGACTCCGCTTTAAAAAAATTAATTCTATTGTTCATGTTAGTCTCCTATTACGCTAATTTTGACCATGATAATGAAGTCACATACAAACCAAATGGATTTAACGGATTTTCTCTGAATTGGTCCTCATTGGAATGTGGAATTTGAATGACAGAAATCAACGCTTTATAATGAGCCTCACCCAAAACCTGATTATCATAGTTTCTCTCTATTTCGCGCCATTCCACAGAATAAGTATTTTCCGCTTCTTTTAAAAAAACCAATAATTCGATATGACGGGTACCCTTATTTTGCGCATAATCAAAGGGGTTGTTATCCTTGTAATAAACATCCAGAAAATTGCTTTGCACGGATTTAATAGACTCCTGATAAACCTGGGCCAAATCTTTTCTCAAGCTTTCCGGGTCCGATAAAACAGAGCGGGCCATATCAATGTATTGGTACACAAAAGCTTTAATTATCCTCTCATCACTTAACGGCATTTCTTTAGCTTCAATGGTTGCCTGTGCCCTTCCCAAATTGTCAACCTGAACAATATAAGGAATAACATGCGCTTTATTAATCGTAAAAATATTACTGGCGATGCTGATGATCAAGGCGAGCCCTAATACAAAACTAAGGCGCTGCCAATTTTGTTTTGATGCGTTAATATTATGCGTAATCTCATCATATTCTTTTCTGGCTTTAATGTAAGGATCCGGGCTTTTTGAATTCATATCGCATAATCCGTCGAGGCATTATTAGAATTACCGCCAGGGTTTTTTTTAGTACTTTTTCTTGTTTCTCTTTTAGGCTTTGGAATCCCGTCCAAAATATCTTTTGCCATTTTCCCTCCCATGGTGTCGCTGACTTTCCTGTCCCATGCCTCTTGTTTTACTTCTTGCTTAGCCGCTCCAAGCGTCTTGATGATTTCAAATCCTGTATTTAACGGATTATCTTTTTCCCCCTGACTTTCCAGTGATGTTTTAACTGCCTGTCTTGCCGCGCCCACAGCTTTAGTCATGCCTACTATTGCAGGCACCCCGCCGACTGCTGATTTAGCTATTTTGGCAACATCTTTGACAACGGCATTTATAGTAGAGGCCGTTTCATAATTCATCGATAACCTACCGGTAAAATAAACCACTGCTTGGTCCGGCAGCTTTTGGCAAATTTTGTAATACACAAGCGATGCCATGATGACCGCGATATAGTATTCTATGATTTGGCCTATAGGGATATTATCCAGGATTTTTGTCCAATGACTGCTGACCCCTGCTCCTATTCCAACCAGAATATATACAAAAAGCATTTTGACGCCAAGGTGAAAAAAGGTATGCACATAGTGTTCCGCGTATTCCCTGGTCCATGATGAACCCGCGAAAGCTAATAGAAAAATCCCTCCTGCTAAAATAATCCGGCTGCCTATATCAATTAAAATAAGTTCAATGGCTATTATTCCAAAACAATACAAAACAACCAACGCGGCAACTACGGCAATCAGGCTTAAACCAATATTGGCTAGTGAAGTCTGGTTTTTAGCCGCATTGAGTATCTTTGAAGCTATGCTTACACCGATGTTTATAATACTACCGGGATTAGTTGACAAACTATAGCCGCCAGCCTTGCCGCCCATATAAATACCGGCCGCTTTAAACGAATTAAAGATCAAGGGCAAAAATTGGTCATACCTGCTTATAAAAAGATAGAAGACGTTAAGATAGATCAATAATCTTATTAACTCTATGTTTGACTCAACCATGTCAACATTCCTGCTCAATAACCGATTGATGCCTAATACAGCGACTGAAACTAGCGCAATAGCATTAAACAATTCTTTGGCAATATCAATACTTCCCGATTGTATAGCAGAAATACTGCCATTATATTGGCCTAACAGTTGGTTAAATATAGAAACAGCAACCGGATCCACCATTAACTCCCTAAATCAAAACTACTGCTGTTATTATCAATAGGATGGATTATCTGATCCATCTTGTTGGTCAGGTCCTGCTTTTCCTGATTTTCTTTGTTAATCATCGCGGCTTGTATCGCAATCTGTTCACTTAATAATTCACGCGTTAATTGCATTTGCGGAATGGTTAACGCCGTAAGCTCATTTAAAGTTTGCAATGCCTGCGTCTGCCCTGCAGATTGATTATTTTTGGCCATTAACACGTTGACGGAATTCATTTCCTGCTGATATGATTGCCTTTGCTCTTTGGCTCTATTTAAGGCATTCTCAACAATATTCATTGTGCCTGTGACTAATGAATTTTCCTGATCAACCATTGTCCCGTTAGTCGTCAAATTTTTTGACTCCTGCTGCATAGTGTTTAATACACTTTGGGTTTGATCAGAAAGAGACATCCCCTCGTTGATGAGATCAGTTAATGTGTCTCTCAACGAATCCGTGTCACTAAAGCCGTTGTGATATGTTGCAACAGACTTAAGGCCTTCCACCTGATTTTTTATCATCTCTATCTGGTTATATAAGCTTTGCAGTTGGCGTAAGTTCTCTGTGATAAGTTCAATATTATTTAAAATCTGGGTATGTTCTGTTGCTACGTCTAGAGCTTGGGAGGTGGGGGTAAAAATTCCAATGATTAATAATATCCATAAAAGGAGTCTCATGGCCGGCTTCCTTTGATCGCCATCCATTCTTGAGCATGGCTGGCCAGTCCCTTATCTTCCAGCCACTTGGCCACCCAATCGTCCCCATAATTTTTCCTGAATTCTTTAACCTTTTGTCTCTCCTGTAGTGTTGTTCCAGCCCCATAAAAGACAAGTTCTAAATTTTTTAATCCCAAATCAATTAAACGATTGCCCACATCACGGGCAGTCACGTAATAGTGTTTTTTACGTATCGCTTCACTGATGATCTCAATTTGCCGTTCATTAAGCCCAAAAGCCTCGTAAAACATTTTATTATCCGCTTCTCTTGCCGCAGGGTTAGGCAAAAAGACTTTAGTAAAACAACTTTCATTGATAAAATTAACATACGGTGAATTGACGATATCCGAAAGGCTCTGGGTAGCTAAAAGCACACAGGCATTATTCTTTCTGATTGTCCTCAAGAATTCTATCCAATAGGTCATAAATGTTTCGTGCAGCATGATCAACCAACCTTCATCGATGATTATAAAGGTCGGGCTCCCATCTAAGGAGCATTGGATCTTATGAAATAAATAAAGCAAAACAGGAGTGCTTAATCTGTTGTCCAGCCCCATCAAATTTGAAATTTCAAAAGTTTGAAATCTGCCTTTTTTAAACCCGTCTTCCCTGGCATCTAATAGGGAAGACATATACCCCTCTTTGATCTGAACAAAAGGTTTTAGAGCTTCTTTGATTTCATCATGTTGAAGGTTTAAATAAAAATCCGACATGGTTTTTGACAGGGATTTACTGGTATCACGAATGGCCCCTTCAATAGCGGCACGAATGGCCGGATTTATGACAACCCCTTGCAGAGAAACAATCCTTTCAACCCAGCCGCAAGCCCATTTTTGCTGGGCAAGATCATCCAAATTACTTAAAGGGCAAAACGCCAGATTGTCATCATCCCCCAAAATATCGTAAAACTCTCCTTTGAGCGCATGAGTTAAGACATATTGGCTATAGCCCTTGTCGAAAATGTACACTTGTGCCCCTTCATAACGCAAGGCGGAATTGGCAATGTGGGACAATAAGACTGATTTACCCGCTCCGGTGGGCCCAAGTATCAAGCTATGCCCGACATCTCCCACATGGACATTAAATCTAAAAGGAGTTGTCCCATCTGTTGCGGCATAAAAAAGAGGCGGTGAATTCTTAAGATAATAGGGGCAGGGATTATGCAACGCGCCTGCCCAAACATCCCTCAAAGGAAGCATATCAGCCAGATTCCGGGTATTAATGAAGGGTTTCCGGATATTTTTCAAAGTATCACCCGGCAAACTCCCAAGATAGGCCTCTATCGAATTCATCTTCTCTATAATAGAGGGGAACCAGTTGTTATTTAACAAGTCCCTGATGTATTCCATTTTCCTTTTACATTCAGCTTTATTGCTGTCAAGAACCACCACCACAAAGGTCGCATAACCATAATTCACTTGGGCCATTTCAATAGCTTCCTGGGCTGTTTTAGTTTCCTCGATTTTCGTTAACACCGAACGATTTGCAGCATCAGGGTTTAAGCGGGGATCTTTGCCAAAAGCGCCCATCACCATTTGCCCTATGGAATATTTCATCCCTAAGTATTTGCCCTGGTATTCATCAACGACCCCAAGGGCATCAATGGGATCATAAAAAAGAAATCTTGAAGAGAATCTATATTCAAATTGAAGTGTTGAGAGAATATCTAGAATTCCGAAGTAGCTTTCAAAGGGAAATTGAGTCAGTGTGATGACCCCGATATGATAATCATCAACCATGGGTTCATGCCCACCGGTAAACTCATGCGCCCCCAAATAATGGTTCAGGTAACAAGGCGGCTTTGGGAGCGGAGTTTCAGACTTTACACCCGCGATACATCGATTAAGAAAAGTCATCATCTCAGCAGAGCTCATGCGTATAATGTGTATTTTATTTGAAATATTCCCCTGGAATTCGCTCAATTTTTGATTAAAAACATCGATAATAAACTCAAGGCTTGGAGCTTCATCTTTTTGGGCATTCTGGATGAAGAAACTATTCATAAGTTTATTTTCAACAACCGATGGAAGATAGCAAAGACTGATAGCATAGATATTCTCAAAATGATCACCTTCTTTTTCATAGCGCTCGCGCCGGTGCTTTTCAATTAATATGGAGGTCGGGTTATTAAAATGATGCGTTTGGGGATACGCAATCGCGGGCACCCTGATTAAATCCACATGCAGGGACCAGCCATTACCAAAATTCTGAAAAATTGACTGGATTTGAGAAGATATCTGATCCTCTTCTTCTCCTAAAGAAGAATCCATGTCAGGTCCGCAAAAATAAAAACAGCCCAAGAGGCTTCCATCACGGTTAAACAAGACTCCTTCATCAACAAATTCAAAATAATTGATCAATGAAGGAAACCCCGCGGGACCTTCTGTGAATTCCTTTACAGGCAACATATTAAATTTTCCTGCTGCGTCTTAAAACACACTGGGGGGTATTTATTCTTTCCCGAGCACTATAAAAATTCCGGTATAAAAGGGACCTTAAGAATACCTTTGTGGCCCATGGGTCAACTTTGGCTGTCAATCTGCTGGCGATTATCCCGATACTCCATATTAATAACGCCAAAACTAGAGACAAAACATCCCTGCCAACCGTGCAAAGGCTTAAAGAAAGACAGGCCAAAAGAATAATATTCTCTCTTTCTGCCCCTAAGAGCAGGATTGGTTTGGTCAAACTTTGCAATAAAGGTGTGGTTCTTTTACGATTGATCATATTTTACATTTGCGCTGAAAATAAAGCCGCGTTGACAAGCAACGATGAAGCAAAAAATACAATTCCGCCTACGGCAATGATATTTGTTAGTTGGTGGATACCATCGCCAATGCTTTTACCGAAAGCGTTAATAAATCCCCACATGCCGATGGCAATGAGCAAGACTGATGTAGGGAAAAGCCCTGTGGTCAAATCTTTTGCGATTTGATATAATTGGTTTGACATCACCAGAATTTGCGAACTTGTCGTCGCGGATGCATTGCTAACAAAAAAAATCATAAACCCTGATAAAACTAAAAAAATTTTCATATTTCTCATAACATCATCCCCTTCCCTATAATTCCACTAAGTTTTCCCATTGATTAAGTCGGGCCAACGCCCTTCCTTGAAATTCCATGAGCCTTTCCATTGATTAGGTCGGGCCAACGCCCTTCCTTGAAATTCCATGAGCCTTTCCATTGATTAGGTCGGGCCAACGCCCTTTTTGATACATCATTGAAGATTTGACGAATCATAACATATTATTGATTATTTGTCAAATTTAATATCACAAAGTAAAACGTAAATCTTTAACGAGTTGAAAGAACTTTGTCATTCTGAGGAGCGATAGCGACGAGGAATCTTAAGGCGTCTTAAGATCCTTCGCCCTGAGGTCTCAGAATGACATCGTTGATTCTCTCAGAACACCAAACAAGTACTTTTTTCCCGCCCCCTGGCGGGGCGGCCTGCCGCCCTCTGCGGCAGTCAGGCATCAAATTTGCAATAGTATAAGCTCGGTTAGGGCGGGAGGACAAAAAAAATAGAATAATATTTGATTTCCGTCGATAATTGATAATAAAGCCTTGAAGGGAGGAACTAAGGAATCACGGTACCCAATGGGTATACATTTGTATCCGGGCAATACTGGGCACTAGTTACGCAGGGAGCTCCATTGTTGCAGCTAGATCTGTAGTCGCAAAATATTTGGTTAGGAATATTATTAAGATAAGCTTCAGGAAAATTTTTAATGTATAGCTCTTCTTTTTGATTATTACTCATGGCCGCACACTCGAAGTGTTGTACTAGTGGATCTTTGCAGTTACTATAATCTGATGAACACCTATAAGTATAATTTGTGTCAACAATATTCAAACCCAGATTACAATTGAGCGTCAATAGATTATCCCCACAGGTACTGGCAGGATATAGCAACTGGCAGTTAGGTAATGCAGGGGTGGAATTTTGGAACGTATGGGCATCCCCTTCCTGCGTTTTACAAAAGTACCCATGATTCAAATAAAAAATCTGCTGGGCCTGTGCCAGCATTGACAAATTCTTTCCGGTAGCATTAGCTATTGCCTTGTTTATCTGATAGTTACAACTATACAAAGCAAAAGAAGTCGTAATCCCTATAATTATCATCACCACTAGTATTTCTATTAAAGTAAACCCTTTTCGGCTGTCCATATAATATATCCCCTTATTTAGTATATCACCATAGGCACAAAAAACCATGTTATCCGTCTTCCAAGGCACTAGGCCCATAAAGTGTGTGATTTGCTCTATTCATTCACCCGAACAGACTAAGTCACATGCTCACAAATTATTGTAATTCTGGATCCCCGCTTTCGCGGGGATGACATAATAGATTTTGTCATTCCCGCGAAAGCGGGAATCCAGAAACATCGATCCGCAATTATAGCATTCGGGGATGACATGGAGTAATAAACAATCTGTAGACGTTTCTATTTATTTTAGATTCCTATAATTCTCAGTCACATCAATGGCAGAAACAAATTTAAGGTTTAGCGCCCAACGCATAGGAAATTTTAACCGGGTTCTTTTAAAACTTGTCGCATAAATAGGATGCCCGGAATCTGTACGTGAGGCCTTCATGGTAAACCATGTATGGTCAAGTGGGGATGGTTGGTCGGCTTCTATATAACGCCAATGCCCGTCCCAAATCTCCACCCAGGTATGGTTACCGCTTCCATCAGGCCACATGGCAATGGCCGCTATTCGAGCCGGAATACCAACGGAACGCAAAACGTCTGTCAAAAGGATCGAAAGCCCGGTGCAGGAAGCATAACGGGCCCGGATGGACTCATTAGGGCTTTGATCGGGTTTGGGTCGCTTAACCGCGTCATAGGAAACATGCAGGGCATCAAAAGCATATTTATTTAAGGCTATCACTGCCTGATCTATGGTTTTACTGTTCTTGGCAATTTTGATAAAACGTTTGTAAAAATCCGCTCGCCAATTATCCCTGTACTCATTAAAAGAAGCATAAGGCAAAACATCATTAAAAAATATTGCCGGGGGAATGTCCTTCCCCCATGGGACCTCACTCATTGCTTGATAAGCCAGAATTTCATTCTCAACTAAAAAATTGCCCTTTAAAGCCACCAAATCACGTCCAGGCATATTGGCAATCAAGAATGCCATCCCTTCCCTCTGACGCAGACTCACATTTTCAAGAGCATAAATAAGTTCCCGGGCATTTCTGCCGGATTTTCTAAGTGCCGATAAAACACTTTTCTGATATTCGCCCGCAACCAAATCCACGGCTTTCTTAATAACCGCCATTGAAGGACGGGACATCTCCTTATCCGGAATATTTTGGTTTGCCCATACAGAATGGATCAATGCTGAAAAAAATATGAAATATATAAATTTATTAAAGATTTTCATACTAAAAGTCCGTTTATACTATTTCATATTTAATTGTTTCAAAACAAAAACAGCTGTATTTCGTACCTGGGCCCGATCACCTGCCTTCGATGCTTTAACCAGATTTTCAACCGCAGCTCCCGTAAACCCAAGACGGTATAATGAGACAAAATTTAAATATAAGCCATTATTATCAGCAGAGGGAAGAAAGATTTCTTTTAACACCGAAGGATTTGTTCCCCCTGCTAAACTCTTAAGACTTCGCAGGTCATTTCCGGAAACATCATGTGTTTTTAAAAATTCTTCAAAATTATCTAATTCTTTAGACAATTTAAACTCTCCCCTTTTTACATAAGTCACATAAAGGCCATTAACAGAGATTAATTGCCATGTGGCCTGAGTGCCGAGATATTTAAGTAATGACAATTCTGAATCGCTAAATGAGTTCAAAATAACAATTTTAAAATTGTAATCTCTTTGAGCCGTCGGCCAAACTTCTTTGGGGTGATACAAAATAGCCATGGCATTATTCAATCTTTCTTTGGAACTATTACGCCCGTCAACAAAAGGCCTTAAATCAGGATATCCTAACCAAATTATTTGCCCGCCAAGTATATCTGAATCAAAAACAGGGCCTGTTATTTTATGTTTTATCAATAATTTAATAGGGGCCTCACTGACAGGAGAAACTATGAGAGAACGAGTATTTACTAACTGTCCGTTATAATAACTTTTTTGAAACCAAAGACTGATAATCTGAATTAATAAAAAAAGGACAATGCCCGTAAATAGAACCCCTTCAATGAGCTTAACGCAACGCAAAGACCGCCAAACATCATTAAAATTTATCCGTTTAGCCCCGGCTGCGATCACATAAGCGCAAACCAAAGAGAAGAAATATGAGTTTCTTTGCATGTAAAAAAAGGCTCCTAGTGAAAATAATAGTAGAATGATAAAAGTAAAATTATTCTTCTTATTAAAGAAAATAACCAGAACCCCAGCCGCCAACAATATAAAATAATAAAAGAAATGAAAGGAAGTAAAAAGATACCCCGGAGGCTGCATTTCTGAAACTAAAGTAGTCAATTTATAATAACCGATAAAATTGGGCTGTAAAAAAACCTTAAAAGGATATAAAAAACCTTCTATTCCATAAGGATTAAAAATAAAACCGGCCAGACAGCCAAAAGCCGTTAATGCCAAACTTTTTATTTGTATCTTTGCATTTAATCTTTCACCAGCATTACAATGCCCTGAATTCAAATTAAAATACCGAATACACGCCGACAGGAAAAAAATAAATAGCAATAACAGGCTATATATAAAACCTCCTAAATGAATATTAAACCAAATAAGACTTAAAACGGGTAAAGCCCAAAGTTTTTTGCAATTTCCGCTATCCTCATAATCAAAAAGAGATATAAAAAGAATTTGGATAAAAAGGATATTGAAAATATCAGGCCTGAGAAATCCGCGGTTAGCGATCCCGAAAGTTTCCAGCAAAATAAGGATTATTAAGAGTGAAAAAGGCAGGCGCCTGCAGGAATAAAAAAATAAAATACCGATAATAAAAACAAAAAATAATGACCGAAAGACCTTTAAACCAAGGAGCCCTCCTGTTTTAACAATCAAGTACAAGAGCAGGCTCCCAAGCCATTCATTATTACATAACCAAGGCGTTTTTTCATGGGCGAACGGAAAAACATCTTCATGGGGGACTTGCCAATGATCCACAATCCATTTACCCGTACTTAAATGCCACCAAACATCTCCGGTCTCGATAGGATTAAAGAAAAACAAAAAAATAAATAATCCCGCGCATAAAAGGATGAATTTTTGAAATTTATTTGTTCTTAAATATGAAAATTTCATAACCACTATAGTTAGATCAAACAGCTTTTTTAAGTTGTTCAATCACATGGGTATTAAGGCTAAAGGCTTTAGTGCGCCAGGAAGCGGCCATCTCTTTTTTATGCCCGGCCCATAATTGCCCCCAAGTGTGCCAGCCGGATTTGGGTCCCTGGCGATTCACCCAGGCGCTATTGGGGTAATAGCTATAAATACCATCAGGGAACATATGATTTTTGACGGCTTTATATGTCCAATAATTCCAATGGAAACCAAAATCATTAAAGCATTTAAGCTCATCTTGAAGATATAAATGCTCGTTATAAAGGCCCTGACGGTAATTAACGCCGAATTCTCCCACATGAACCGGACGCTGTTTTTTTTGGGCAAAAAGAAAATAGCCTTCCATGCGGCGGCGCAGGGAGTCTTTGTCACAGATAGCCATAGGATAACGCGTAAACGGCACCAGATTAAAAACAAACTCAGCTGGTTCATAAAAATGGATGCTATACACCCAATTGTCATCAGCGAAATCATCTAAAACATCGATCTGCTGGGCCCAATGTTTGCCTTCAATAAACAAGATATGATTTTTGTCAAAACGGCGTATGGCTTTGATGGATTCACGGTAAAATTCATTTAATAAACCGGCATCCGGCAATACCGCCTCGTTAAGGACATCGTAGCCCGCAACAATTTCCTCATCTTTGTAGCGGTCGGCTAACTTTTCCCATAACGCATAAGTTTTTTGACGATTAGATCGTTTTGTCCACAACTCTGTCTTTCCATTCAAACTGTCAGAATGCCAATCAGGGTTTTGCGCGCCGTATGCCGCGTGCAAATCCAATATTAAATAGACTTTATATTTCCGCGCCCAAACAATAGCCTGATCCAAATACGAAACAGCACTGTCATCAGCCCCAACCTTATAATGAAACGGGAGGCGAATACAATTCATCCCCCAGCCGGCCACCTGGCTGAAATCAGTTTCTGTTATAAAATTGTCCCTGAACTTTCCCTTAAGTTCGCTCAAAGCTTTGTCTGTGCATTGTTTGGAGAATTCTTTTTCAAATACCTGCTGGGCCAAATTTGGCGCGTATACAAAATAGGCTTCCATCATCAGCCAACCGCCGAAATTAACCCCTTTAAGATGCACCGGCTTGCCCTGCCCGTCCAAAATAGATGTTTTATGCCTTTTTAAAAACGCCTTGTTCATAACAAATCCTTCCTTTTTAATAACCGTATAAATTCTGCCGCGGCTGACGGATCATTAGAAATGGACCCATCATTATGCCCGCCATGTATTTTTAAGAATTCTTTTGGCTCACCTGCGGCTAAATAAAGTTTTTCGCCGACCCAATACGGGACAACTTGATCCTCGAGGCTATGTATAAACAATTTAGGGACACTCATCTGCCTTACCTTGTCAATTGAATTAAATTTGAGGCTAAGGAAAAAAGAAGGGAGAAAGGGATACAAAATCTTAGCCATGTCTTGAGCATTTGTAATGGACGACTCTACTACTAAAAAAGCCGCATTCCTTTGGGTGGCCAAGTCTATAACCACCGCACCGCCTAATGAAGCGCCATAGAGGATAATATTGCTCATATTCACATCCCCTCGCGATCGAAGATAATCATAGGCGCCCTGCGCATCCAAATAAATGCCTGCCTCCGACGGTTTTCCTTCACTTTTACCATAGCCCCTGTAGTCAAAAATAAATATGTTTAATCCCAGATCATAAAAGAATTTAATCTTAAACAATCTGTCGCTCATATTACCGGCATTGCCATGGGCGAATAAAAGAGTGGACTTCGCATGAGGATTCTTAAAAAACCAGCCGTTAACCGTAACATTATCCTTGGATTTAAAATAAACATCCTCCCAAGGCAATCCCATCACTGGTGGATTAACAGCCATGTCACGGCTTGGAAAGAATATGCCAATAGCTTCTAAATAACGGACTAAAACAAATATCCCCGCCGATATAGCCGCAAAAATCATTAAAATAGAGATCAATATTTTAGGCATGGCCTTTATATATTATGCTGAGGGATCAAGGAGAGCATCACACGTATGGCTTTTAAGATATCTTCAATCGGACAAGGTTTAGTCAAATAATGATCAGCTTCCAAAATTATACCTTTTTTGAAATTCTCTAATTCGTTCTGAGCTGAGACGATAATGACTGGCTGCCATCTTTTAGTCGGAGGATTATGCCGTAAACGGCTTAGCAGAGCCCATCCATCCATTTTAGGCATATTCAGGTCTAAAATAATGATGTCGGGCAGGTCTGAGACGATCTTAGTCCACGCCTCCTGTCCGTCTCTCGCTGTAACGACCTCATAATCCTGGGAAGCGATTTTTTTGGCCATGATCTCAAGGACCATGTCTTCATCATCAGCTACCAATATTCTGATCGGATGTGAGCTCATCGGGCTGAAGAATAATTCTTAAGATCATAATGAATCAATTTATCAGGCATTTCAATGCGATCAATGATAACCTCGGCCTTGGCGAAGAAATCAGTGGCCATGGTGTCGTGATAATCAGAAAATACCACCACCCTTTTAACTCCAGCCGCAATCAGGGCTTTGGCGCAAGTGGTGCAGGGCATATTAGTCACATAGGCAGTCGCGTCATCAACGGCATGGCCCCTTCTGGCCGCCTGGACTATAGCATTCATCTCAGCGTGTACCGTACGCACACAGTGATTCTCTACCACCAAACATCCCACATCCTCGCAATGCTCATCACCTGGTATAGATCCGTTGTATCCCGTGGCGATGACATTTTTATTCTTAACTAACACCGTGCCGCAATGCATACGCGGACAGGTGGATCGTTCAGAAGCCAGCATCGCCAGTTTCAAAAAATATTCGTCCCAATTAGGTCTTTTAGCCATAAATTATCCTCTCTGTTATAGTAACAAATTCTTTCTGCATTGTGAAATTTTTCGACTTAATTTTATATTCTAGCCAGCCTGCTTAAGATACGCCCGGCGGCCTCTTGAAAAATAGGCGCCGGAGGCAATAAACTCAAAACAATATAAGCCTCCCGCTCAAAATCAAAGAAATAACCGGGATATACCAATACATGATCTTCCTTTAAAAACTCCAACACCCATTCTTCTTCTGATTTAACTGCTGGAATGCGCAAAGTCACATACCAGCCCCCCTGAAGAGATAACAATTCAGTGTGCTCACTCAAATGAGCTTTGAGCCATTGCCAATTTTCTTTGACCCTGAAGATGATCTGCTCCTGAATTTCTGGAGCATGGTCAAGCCATAAGCTCAACGCATTCTGCACCGGCGTATTGATAGACAAATAAGTGTCTGAAATGATCTCTAAACGGTCTAATGATTCCTGTAAAACTAATTGAGGGCCGGAAGCTAAAATCCAGGCACACTTCATCTGCGGGAGAGCCAGTGTTTTTGACAATCCCCCTAATGCAAAAGTCAATACTGCCTGATTGCCGGCACAACTGACAGCATCAGCAGGGCTTAAGGAATATTCAAAGAAAACTTCATCAGAAATTATGGCCATTTGATGATTGCGGCAAATTTCATTTAAAGCATTTAATTCCGATGTGCTGACAAAAGAACCCGTTGGATTATTGGGATTAACCAAAATAATGGCCTTGGTTTTAGAGTCCACACAGCGTTCCAAGGCCTGATAATCTATACGCCAATGCCCGTCGTAATGAAGCGGATAATAATCGAAATTGACATCATTGATCTCTAGTAAAAATTGAAATAAAGGGTAGCTGGGGCGTGGTATTAAAATCTTTTCACCTGGATTGACCAAAAGCCTCATTAAAAACGAATAAGCTTCAGAGGTGCTGGCGGTTAAAATAATGTCGCCCGGAGACAAAAACACCTTTTGACGGGCATAATGATCAGCTACCGCCTGGCGAGCTTTTCTCATGCCGCATGCATCTGGCTGGTAGCGGAGGTTTTCGGGCACATTTAAAGCGGAAAGCATTTCATCAGAGAACACAAACCCGCAAACAGTCGGATTAGAAGCTGTTAAATCCATTACGGGGATATGCCGGCTTTCAAGCTCTTCAAGAGCCTTATTTAAGGCGTTAGTCTCCTGGCGCCAATTAGTCCGGTAAGCAAAACGAAATTTATCCATGGTTTTGTTTAAGACGGGTAAGCTCCTGCTCTTTGGCCGCAAAAGCTTTCTTTAACTCATCAAATTCGCCTTTAGTCACCCATTGAACATCTTCACGTTTTTCTTTAAGCCGGGCATTCTCCGACTTTAATTCCCGAATTTCCTTGGCATTGGATTCAAGGGTGGCTTGCTGGCTGCCGGACTTGACGGACAACTGCCGTTTTTCTTCGATAATTTGTTCATGCTTGATCTTAATTTCCTGTAATTCCCTTTCCAAACGCAGACGATTGGAGTGTTCTTTTTCTAAATCGCCTTCCGTGCGATAAATCTGGTCTTTTAAATCTTTTTCATGATGCTTGAATTTCTCAAGGGTCCCCTGTTCTTTCTCACGCCAGCTTTTTTCAAGTGCCAATTTTTCAACCAGATCCTTTTCCTCAAGCTTGCGCTCGTCTATTATTTGCTGGAATTTCTTTTGGTCCGCTTTCATTTTTTCAATTTCACCCAGCAAGGATTGATTATGCTTCTCCCAGCGCTCGGCAATGGACTTCCAGTCTTTACTTGTGTCAACGGCCAAAGCGTCTGTCGCCAAGAGCGCCCTTTTTTCTTTTTTCTTTTTGGCTTTAACTACCGGATCCGAAGGCAACATGTATATAACAATGGCCAAAGCCATTAAGACAGCAAAACTAAAAACAATGATCCAAAACATATCGCATCCTTACATATTTGTTCTTATCTTTAAATGAACGTATATATTTATCACGACACACGACATATAAAAGTACCATAGAATACAACGAAAGGCAAAGGCGATTAAAGGTACTTATGAGGATAGCTCTATGGATGACCTAATTGTTGTAAATTAATCCTGGCTTGGGCAAATGAAGGGTCAACGCGTAATGCTTGCTCAAGGCTCAAATAGGCATCTTTTTTGTCCCCCATGTGAAGATAGACAAAAGCCATATTGTTATACAACGACGCGTCTTTCCCATCTATGATCGCCGCCCGCTTGTACTTACCCAACCCTCTCTCCCAACGCCCCATCAAGCAATCATTTTGGGCCCAGTCGAATAATATTTCTTTCATAATTCCTAAATAATACTTTTCTGCCATTATATTGGTCACCTTTTTCTCATAGCCAGAGAGGATCGTAAAAGATTTCTCAAAATGTCCGTCTGCGCGCTCCGGACGGCCGTTAAAATAATAAGCCTTGGCCAAAAGTAAATGCCCCCGGCCAAAATTGGGTTCATAACGCAGCATGCGTTCGAATAAAGATATCTCGCTTCCCCAAAAGGTATTTTGATGCCATGTTAATAAAAGGCACAAACTGACAATACCGCCTAACAGAGGCTTTTTAAAATGTTTTATAAAAGAATCAGCAGCAATGACAACTACAATCCAAACACCTATTATAGGTAAATATAAAAAATGCTCCGGGGTCAAAATAAATGAATACTCATTGACCAACGGAGCGATATTTAACACCGGGGAAAGTGCCGCAAGGAACCATCCAAGGCCAAGAAACAACGTCGATCGTCTCTGAGGCCAACGCCTAAGGACATAAAAAATACCCAACAAGGATATTAAAGCCAGTATCCATGAAACAAAATTTGGCTGCAAAATATCCGTACTGCGATAATAATGAAGATCATACGGACAAAATATCAAACGCAAATCCGTCCCTATGACTCTGGGGATAGCGGCCAAGCGTAAATAGAATTCCCCGGGAGAAGCCATTATATTTTTGAGCAATGATACGCCTGTAACGCTCTGGCGTAGTCCCAATAAGACACAAAGAACGAAGCCCCAAGAGACCCACGAACGGTAATTCTTAACTCCCCGGTTGCAATCAATGACCATCACTAGAGGGACAAACATCACAGCTTGCTCTTTACTTAAAAAAGCCATCACAAAACAAAAGAGACTGGCCGCATACCATTTGTTTAAATAAGCATTTAAAGCTAACAGGACTCCGAAAGCCATCCAAAGATTCGAAATACCGGAAATGCAGCTGACCGCTTCCGTTTGCACCGGGTGAATTAAAAATAATAAGGCTATCACCCAGGCTGTAGTCTTGGGCAAACTCAATTTTTGCAGTAAAGAAAAAATCAACAGCCCGTTAATAACGTGTACTAAACAATTAAATAAATGAAACCCCAAAGGATGGGGGCCAAAAAAATGATATTCTAAACGATAAAGAATTTCTAAAACGGGACGGTAATAAGTATTAATGCCGCCAGATACCGCCGGCACTTTAAAAGCCTCAAACCAAAGCTCAAGCCTGGTGATATGCGGATTCTTGAGGATAAAAACGACATCATCATGCACAAAGGGATGCCGGATAGAATTAAAAAAAGCAAGCAGCCCAAAGAAGATCAGCGCAAAAAAGCTCTGGCCCGGCATCAGGCAGCCAACTCCTTTTTAAAACGAGCGGCAAAGACTTTAATTCTTTCAAAATACCCGTCAATATCGACAACAACCTCCAGCATCCCGTCAGTTTTTCCTTCTTTGGCCAACATCTCCAATTTGAGGCACGCCGCGTGCAAGGGCTTGGCAGAAATATTCCCGGAAGACCCTTTCATCGAATGGGCGACTTCCTTGATTTTGGCAATATCATTAGCCGCAATAGCCTCCCCCAATGCTTTTCGTTTAATCACGAAATCTTCCTGATAAATATCAAAAAGTTCGGCAAGTAATTCCTTGTCATCTTGCACTCGTTCCAAAACATCTTTTAAATCAATAATTTCTTCACTCATAAACACCTTTCTTTAAATTACAACTTTTAATTTTTAAGCCGCTGGCTAACAAGATCAACAATTTCCTGAAAAAGCAAATTGCGGTCAATAGGCTTGGACACATACCCGTCCATCCCTGATGCCAGATATTTTTCCCTGTCCCCGACCATGGCATTGGCCGTCATAGCAATAATAGGCACATGCTGGCCTGTTTGTTTTTCTTCCCTGCGGATGATCTGGGTGGCCTCTACACCACTGAGCAAAGGCATGCTGTCATCCATCAGAATCACATCAAAAGTCTGATTGTTTAATATGTTTAGAGCTTCCTGTCCATTATTAACCGCCGTTACTTTCCAACCCAATTTTTCCAAAACTTTTACAACAATGCGTTGATTGACTATATTATCTTCCGCCAGCAAAATACGCAAATGCCGCAACTCTTCTGGCATCGAAGAGACTTCGACCTCTGACGAAGGCTTCTGTTCAACTTCAGGATTTGCAATCAAATCCGGTCTAAAGCCAAAAATAATAATAAAACGAAATACACTGCCTTGACCCTCTTGGCTCTCGACTTCAATAGACCCGCGCATCATCTCTACGATTTTCTTACAAATAGCCAGCCCCAAACCGGTGCCTCCATATCGCCGGGAAGTAACATTATGCGCATCGGTAAACACATCAAAAATATATGGCAAATTTTGAGGAGGTATCCCGATACCGCTATCGATCACTTCAAAGACCACTTCACAGTCTTTTTCCGTGATTGATTTCATCTTCGCATTAACCGTCACCTTGCCTTTATGAGTAAACTTGATAGCGTTATTGACCAGATTAACGATGACCTGACGAAGCCTGACCGGATCTCCTATCAAAAGCCGGGGGATTACCGGATCAATAGACCAGACCACATCAACCCCTTTATTGCGCGCTAAAATCATCAAACCTTTGCACACATTCTTAATGATGTCCGGCACATTGATTTCAATCTCTTCGATCACTACTTTACCTGACTGAGCACGGGAGAGGTCCAAAATATCATTAATCAGACTTAACAGATTATCTGCCGCGTCTTTTGCTGTTTTTAAATTATCTTTTTGCTCTTCATTCAACGGGGTATCCAATGTCAAATCAATCATACCGATGATGGCGTTCATCGGAGTACGTACCTCGTGCGACATTTTAGCCAAAAAAACACTTTTAGCGTTATTAGCCTCTTCTGCGGCCAGTTTAGCCTGCAAGATCATTTCATGGGCCCGCTTACTTTCAGTAATATCCTGAAGCATCCCCACCGAACCAATTATTTTTCCTTGCTCGTCCTTAAGAATATTTACCGACAAATCCACATCCATCACCGTACCGTCTTTGCGAATGGCCTTGGATTCCACATGATGCATAAACCCGCTTTGGCGGATGTTTAAAGAACGGATGATTTTCCATTCCTCCGGTGGATACAAGCTATGCACCGGCCTCATATAAAGGTCTTTGGCATTCATGCCAAAAAGTTTTTCGGTAAAACTGTTCCAAGAAATAATTCGCTCTTTCTCATCTGTCATAGTGATGGCGGCAGCGGAATTATCTAAAATAATCCGTAATTTATTTTCCGACTCATGCATCTGATGCTGAGCTAATTTCTCACGGGTAATATCATAAAAAACACCAATTGACCCGCTGTCCTTGCCTTGACTGTCTTTCAAAACAGATGTAGATGCACTGACATCCAACAAAGATCCGTCTTTACAAAGAACCTTGGTCATGACGTTTGAAAGTTTTCCTCGACAGCGCTTGCTCAATGAACGCAGGATCTTCCACTCTTCTGCTGGAAACAAAAAGCTGATGGGTTTGTTGAATAAATCCCTCTTGGTCGTACATAACATCTTTTCGGCCGTGGGATTGCAGGCGATGATACGGCCCTGACTGTCCGTTATCGTGATTGCAGCCGGAGAGTGTTCAAAAACGACCTTAAAAAGCCGTTTGGACTCAATAAGATCCTTCTCCAGCTGTTCTTCAATTTTAATTGTTTTTGCTCTTTTCATATTTTATTCTTGGCAAATTGAACATTTTTCAAGATCGCAATGATATTAAAAATACCCACCACCAAAGATAAAACAATCAAACAAATTTTAAACATGTGCACCCAACCAGCATGATTATCCGTAAATTTCAAGGCATGTAAGATCAAAGAAATCAAAAAAATAATCGGAAGGATAGCAAATCCACAAATAAGAAAAATAAAAAAAGAAACCATGCAAGCAATCAAAATAACATAAAAATTGTAGCTTAATAGTCCCCGCTTGGACATTTTACTGGCAGCAATACCTATACGTAGCATAACAATATGTTACCACTGAAAGTTTAAGGCACAAAATACAGAATGAAATTCTATCGTTCGAATTTAACCACGTTCTGCCACCACTCATGGCTATCCCAGGAAAGTGCCTGCTTCCATAATTGACGGGCGGTTAAAGTCTTTAAGTGGTCTGGGGCCCGTTTAAAAAAAGTCCGCGCTACCGGATAACCGTTATCCACATATTCTTTGGCTTGAATCAGGCATTCTAAGATGTCAGCATCACGGGCTACAATGCTCTCACGGGAAAGTTGACGATCATAATCCTCGCGCATTGTCTGTAAAGCTACTTTGACCTTTTTTTCTAAATAGGCAGTCTGGTCAGCAAAAACTTTTTGTTCTGCGGGGCGAAAATCAATATAATGATGCCCCATTTTATGCAGATCATTGATGCGGGCCTCATGAATATCATTAAATAGTGTCATGGTCACGACTCGAAATGGATCAACTCCTTCACAATAGGCGATGTAATAACCAATGACCGCACAGCGAAAACAGTGTTCCGCGACGGTTTCGGGATTTTCAATGCCGGCTACCCACCAGCCGCTGCGTTTAACCCGTTTTAAAAGCCCTGCTTCGGCAAAAAAATTAAGAGCGGCAACTTCAGAGGCGGCTGGTTTATTTTTTCTGACGGATGATTTCATAGCACACCATAGACGTCGCATGGGCGACATTAAGCGACATTCGCTGATTCTTCATAGGGATCATCGCTTCCAAATCCAGTTTCTTACGGATAATGTCCCTGACCCCTTTTTCCTCAGATCCCATCACAAGCCCTAAGGGAAATTGTAATGTGACTTCCGTAAGGCTGCGGGCTTCTTCCACAACGGTACCGATGATCCAAAACCCCATTTTTTTCGCTTTCTCAATAGCATTGCCTAAATTGTTTACCCGGGCAACACTCAAATAATTCTCACCGCCGCAGGCTACCCTTAAAACAGATTCGGTCACGCTGACTGATTCTGTTGTCGGAAGAACTATATCAAATACGCCCAAAGCGCCACAACTGCGGATAATCCCCCCCAAATTCTGAGGATCATTCAGGTTATCCAGAAAAACAGGCGTGCGCTTTTTTTCTATGGCATGATCCAGCAGATCATCAAGCGGCACATAAGCGAAATCTTCAATATCCGCCAGAATGCCCTGAGTATTCAAATTCTGGGCCATTCTCTGGATTTTAGAATGCGGCACCGTTGTTACACTAATACCCCATTGATGGCATTTTTTGCGGATATATGCCAAATCCACATGGTTCTCATCGATCATGACACGGCTTATTGACTTAGGATTAGACTTCAAACGTTCAATAACTGGATTCTTACCGTAAAGTTTCATTTTTCTCCGTTTCTAAATTTTCATTCCCAAATGCTTCTATCAGGCATCCAAGCGTGCGTGATGGATGAATAGGTGTTATATATTCGGCACGGAATATTTTTGCCGTCTGCTTCAGTTTACGACAATTTTGTTCTAAAGATTCTCTTCATTTGGAACAAAATTGTTGTAAATCTTCGCAGACATTTGGCAAAAAATTCCTGAATGTGCCGAATATATAATACCTATTCATCCATGCAAACATTCCACATAAATAGTGTCACATAAGTAGTGTCACATAAGTAGTGTCAGACACTAATTATTAAAGAATAGATATACGCCACTATTTATTTAAATCCTTGTCATCTTCAATATCTGGATTTTCCGCCTTCTCTCTTTCTAAAAAGTTTTGGATGGAATCGTCAGATGTTTCTTTTAATTCAAACTTATGTATGTTAAATAGAAACCTATTTGGATTAGTAGGATCTACTAGCACAGGAAATTTCCTGGATGCTCCTATTGCTTGTCCTTGAAACCAATTAAGAAAACTATAAACAGACATTCTTTTTACTATAGTTTGACCGTTTATCTGAAAACTAACTTCTACACGATAATATAATCTGCGGTAGCCGCAATCTATTAATTTCACTTCTGCCTCTAACTCTTCTCCATATTGTAATAAATATTTTCCTAATTCTTTTTCTTTGATAATTCTAAAAATAAGAAATACCACAAAAAAAACAACTATAAAACCTATTATTAAATTAACGGGATCCATCCGTGCCAAAATGAAGTGATAATAATTTAAAACAGCTTCCATTTTCAACTTTCCTTCAATGTCCTCTTAGGACCGCTTAAGACCATTTTTTTCATAAATAGTGTCACATAAATAGTGTCAGACACTAATTGCTCTTCCCCTAAACTGTGGACAGTTAATTAAGATGGGTTGGCCTTCGGATTCAATTTCTTATACCACCCACATTCCTCTACACAATACATAATCCCTTTGCCTTTTGCCTTTGGGCACCATTTTCCACTAATATGGGATGCAATCATCCAGCACTTTTCATCTGGATAAATAAAGCCAGGGCACTGCCTCCTTATTTCTTCTTGGCAGTTCCGAAACTCCCAACAATGTTGTAGCTCTTTATTTTCCATTTGCACTCGTTCCGTGATAAATAGTGTCATGATAAATAGTGTCAGACACTAATTATTGACACTAATTATTACTACCACGTCTCACTCACTAGTTCAATCTGCCACTTATTATTAACCCAAAGTCCAACCACTTCTTGAGATGGACAAATCTGCCTCAATCGTTTGACAGCTTTAATAATCTCCCTATGATGGTCGCTTTCATCAATAGGATTGCCCCGACAATCATAATGACCAACAATAAAAAGACGAGTAGACTTATTAAGTTTGACTGAAACTTCAATACTACGTAAAATTTCGGAGATATCCTCCTGTTTAGCTAAAACACGGTCCATCCCCGCTTCAGTAATCACATCAACAAAATCGACAGGATAACTAGCTTTAATCCACATTAAGACCGGCAACTGTACACGACCATCCATACAGTTCAAACATGTGGCCCTTGTTTCCATTTCCCCTTCCTTAGCAATCTGCAGCGCCTATCCAAAACAGATAATCTGTTTATAAATAACGCCTTGAATACCTGTCCATCCATCACGCTACAATTGCACCAGGAACAAAAAGAATAAATTCCCTTCATAGCAAAAGATTGATGCTTCGTCGCTTCACTTCTCGCAACGACACTGGCTTCAATGGCACTAACATTCACTTCTTAATGCCCAAACGCAAGTAAAAGAGCGGTTTTAGGATGCTCCACCAGCTGACAAAAGGGACCATCTTTGTATAGCCGCCCAATTTTTTAGGCGGATAGATCTTGGTCACGAACGCTTCAGTATATTTATACCCTAAGGTGATCACCTTCCATAAAATATAAGGCTCTAATTCATAGGTATCCAGCCATTCCTGCTTAAGATTAATGCGTTCGTCGTCAAAAATACCAAGCCTTATGGACCTGAAACCATTGGTGGTATCCGTAAGATGACGGCCGCTAAAAAGCGAAAAGACCCAGGGGTGAAGGCGAGTGGCAAACTTTCGGTAAAAAGGCATTTGCCCACCGGAGCCCACTTTACCCAAATACCGGGACCCTTGCACCAAATCATAATCTTCGCTGATAATAGGTCCCAAAAGTTGAGGGATCTCTTGAGGATTATCTTTGTCATTACCGGCCATGATAACAATAATGTCATACCCCTGAGCTCTGGCATATTCAATGCCCGTTCGTATAGCCGCTCCTACTCCGCGGCGTTGCTGATGCTTGATACTCATGACCCCGCGATCCCTGTATGAAGCGATCATTTCCGTCGTGCCGTCATCCGAACCATCATCCACAATCAAATAATCCGCCAGTGAAGGCATCTGGCTAGTAAGAAACCTTTCAATAACATTACGTAACTTAATTTTCTCATTATAGGCTACCGGAACGACTAAAACTTTAGGGCTCATAAAGGAATAACTTTATTGTTACTGATTTGGTAGGAAGCGCCGCAGGCGCATTTAAATTTATCTTTTAAAGTACGGCCGCAACGGCAGGCATGTCCCGCAGGCTTCCCAGGGTTACCGATGACAATGGTATAGTCAGGAACATCCTTGGTGACCACACAGCCCGCACCGACGACAGCATAAGACCCTATAGTTACGCCGCACATCACCGTGGCATTGGCCCCGATTGTAGCCCCCTTGCGAACCAGGGTCTTTTCTAAGGCCCACGGATCACTGCGATGACTGCGCGGGTTGCGGTCATTAATAAAAGCTACTCCGGCACCGACAAATACATCATCCAGCAAAATCACCCCGTCGAAAAGAGCCACGCCATTTTTCAAGGTCACATGATTGCCAACGAGAGCCCCTTTTTCAACATAACAGCCGTCACAAATATTACAATGCTCTCCTATGATGGCACCTTCCAGAATATTGGCATTGGCCCATATACGGGTGCCCTCGCCAATTTGTGCGTTAGGATGAACCAGTGCACGTTCATGTTTGAAAAAAATCATACAATTCCCCCTTACCCGTATTTATATATCCTTACTAAATCTTAACTATCTCGCCTTTACGATTAATGGATTCCCCGATAGCAGCAAGAGTACGCACCACATCCGCTGCCTTGCCGGCATCAGCTAACAACGGCGGCTGGTTCTTTTCAACACACTGGATAAAATACTGCGCTTGCGTTTTTAAAGGCTCATTAAAACCGATCTTAGGGATCGTAATACTGCCCTCACGGGAAAGCAATTGAAACTCTCCATAGGTTTCATAATAAACAGATGTCTTTTCAACGTGCTTGTCGTAAAGTTTAATAGGTCCCTCGGTATCCAAATCATCCCACACCACCATTTTCTGGCTTCCTACGACGGTAATCTGACGTACCTTTTTAGGGTCCAACCAGCTGACGTGAACATTAACCATGACACCATCAGGATAGTCAATAGTGGCAAATCCCAAATCTTCCAAATTACCTCCCAGGCATTTATGACCACGTGCTGAGACCGATATAGGGGCGCTATTGAAAAGAAAATTAAAGATTGAAATATCATGGGGGGCTAAATCCCAAAGAGCATTGACGTCATAACGAAAAGGCCCCAGATTGGTACGCTCGGAATGCGCATAATGCACCTTGCCCATTTCCCCTAAAGATATGTACTCACGTAATTTAACTATGCCTTGATTAAAAACAAAAATGTGTCCCGTCATCAATATTTTACCGACAGATTGGGCCAAATCGCCTAACTGCAAACATTCTTGTGCACTCATAGCTAAAGGTTTTTCGCACAGTACATGTTTGCCTGCCCTCAACGCTGCTTCAGTAATTTTAAAATGGTAATTGGTCGGAACCGCCACCACTACTGCGTCAATGGCAGAGTTATTCAAAATATCTTTGTAGTCCCTGGTTGTAAGAATTTCAGGGAAAAGAGCTTGTATGGCGGCCATTCGTTTTTCATCCAAATCCGCGCACATCAAAACTCGGGAATTAACCAACTGGGAAAATATACGGACATGATTAGGCCCCCAATGCCCGCAACCTATAACACCAACTGAAATCATCTTTTTGCCCCCTTCCCCTTTCTCATACTAAGGACTTCCATAAGTCATCACAAGCATGAGGGGATCGAATTATAAATTTTATCACATTATACTGAATCTCTCCTAAAACCCAAAGTCTTTCTTTGGGCAAATCTTTTTAGATAATAATTAGAATCATTTTCACAAACACCAAATTTTTTTGAATATATTTGAAATAGGCATAATTTAAGGTAATCTGAGGCGCGGAATTTATTGATTGTCAATTGCTTCACCTTTGCATTAGAATAGCTTTCCTATGCGGAATTTAAAAATTATTTTCTTAACATGCTTGATTTTAGCATCTGTGTTTGATCTTTTTCAGGCATATGCTAACGCAATTGCCCAACTCCAGGATCGTACAACCATTCCCCTGCACAGCCTGGGACTTCAGTTCATGGGGTTAGAAAATATTTTTAAGGGGACACGTACCGTCGGATATTATACGGATAAGGACCTTACCAACCCATTGGCCGTAGCCCAATTCGAACAAGCTCAATTCATGCTGACACCAACTGTGTTGGACCTTAACCATACCCAGTACCGCTGGGATATTTTTGATTGCACGAGCCCTCAGGCGGCCATGCAGGTTATCCAACGTTTAGGATTTAGGCCGTTAAAAATCAATCATGGTATTATTTTAGCATTTAACCCCAATGGTATTTAGTTGATGATTTATTTTTTGGGCATCCTTATTAGTTTAGCTGTGGGTTTCTTTTCAATACGCCTCTTGATAGCCGGTCGCCTTAATCTGATCCCGCACATTTTATTAGGCTTGGTATTTGGCTTAGGTATAGATGGCTATACAGTTTTTTACACGCATATACTGTTTAATCAGTTCAACCGCTTTCTTCCCGTAGGAATCGTGACTCTAGTTATTTTAATTTTATATATAATTCAGTCCCGTGAACAGCTTCAACTAGTGTCATTGCGAGCTAAGCGAAACAATCTTTTCAAAGAGATTGCTTCGTCGCTGAAAAACGTTCCTCGCAATGACACTTTGCTAAAAAATACTCGTCACAATGGTAGAATAAAAAAATATGCCTTAGGACTGCTGGCCTTGTGCGTTCTAGCTATTCCTTTAGTGATCAGCGCCCATTATTATCCTCTAGGCGGATGGGATGCATGGTCCTGCTGGAACCTGAAAGCAAAATTTATCTTTTTAGGAAAAGAAAACTGGAAGGATATGCTTTCCCCGGGATTATGGCGCAGTAATACGCATTATCCGATCCTTTGGCCTCTGATCAATGTGTGGTTTTGGGATTTAAGCGGGCGGTTTAATCAGGCAGTCCCTATGTTTAACAGCATCGTTTTTGCACTACTGACCGCCGGGATTTTACTTTTTGGGATTTTTGAATTAACCGGCATGATTCTGCCTTCAATACTGGCTGCTGTCGTTGTAACAGCTTTACCTCTCGGCGTAACGTTATACACAAGCCAATACAGCGATGCCTTGCTTGGTCTATTTCTGTTGTCAGCCTTTATATCTTTACTGTTGGCAGAAAAATATAAACTGCCAAAATTAAAAATATTAAGCATGGCATTCCTGGGACTGATGAGCTTTACCAAAAACGAAGGGTTAATAGCCGCTTGTATCATGGCCTTAGGTATATTTTGGCATGAACGCTCTCACAAAAAAGAATTAAAGCCTCTTCTTTTCTCGTTTTTTATCGCGATTTTGCCCACCATTATTTTTACACTTTTCATGGCTCCCAAAAATGAAGCATTCATCAACGGGCTGACATCGATGGAAAAGCCAGCCAGTTGGGGGCGCCTGATCGTCATTTTAATCTATCCCTGCTTTGAATTTATTTCTGGCAAATGGAACGGCTTTTGGCTGTTGACTCTAGGGGGCGTTTTATTAGCTGGAAGAAGATTGTGGCAATCAACCCTGGGCCTGATGGGGGCAAGCCTGATCCTTTATCTAGCAGTAGTGATGGCTTATTACGCTGTTAATACTTTCTTCGAAATCAACTGGTGGCTTTCGACTACTCTCTCGCGCATCCTGTTCACGCTGGTGCCGACGATCGTCTTATGGATCGGCGTGGCCTTACTTACTCCTGCTCCGGCCAAAAAACAATAAATAAATTTTCATTAGCCCTATGGGCGCTTGATATTTTTGATCTTGTATTTTAAAATTCCGGCCGGCACCTTTATCTCCAAAGACTCACCCGCCTTATGCCCCATTAATCCCTTACCGATAGGCGAATAAATGGAGATCTTATTCTCCTCATAACTGGCTTCTTCCGGCGAAACTAACATATATGTCAGCTCTTCATCATTGTCCAAATCCTGCATGGTGACAATAGCGCCGATAAAAATCTTATCCGAAGGGATGTTCTCATTCTCAATAATGCGTACCAGAGCCAGCTTCCCTTCCAGCTCGGCAATGCGCGATTCATTATGCGCTTGGGCCTCTTTAGCCGCGTCATATTCCGCGTTCTCGGAAATATCGCCCTGGGCACGAGCCTCACCAATGGCCTTGGCGATTTTTTGACGCTCCGTAGTTTTAAGAGTTTCCAGCTGGGTCTGGAGTTTATGGAAACCCGCTCTGGTTAAATAAACTTCATTGGCCATATTACATCGCCTCGATGGCCTTGATCATGATAGGGACCACCCCTTGTGCTTCTTCTTTGCTCATACGGCCTAATTTGGTAAAACTCCACTGCCCGTCGATCTGGTTCTCACGGGTGACCTGTAATTTCTTAGGGGCCCCGTTATAAGAATAAACCCCAACGCTGATACGGGTATTCTGAAAATCGATTACCTCTTTGAATGAAGACACATCTAATGTTTGATCGTAAGGCATATGCTTGTCCTTTCTTTAAGTTAAAATCACGACAGGCCCGGCAAATTAAATCCGGGCATATTCTTCATTTTATTGGCCGCCGCCTGTTGAGAACGTTTAACGGCAGTATTCATGCTCCTTAAAAGGTCCATTTGAATACGATTCTTATTGCCGGCAGTCAAGAGCCCCTCTTCGATATCAATGGACTGAAATATCTGTGCTCCGTTAACCACCACTTTGATGCCACGGGTCTCCTGGACCTCGATGATAGTGGCCTCCAGCTCTTTTTTAAGAATGTCAGCCTGCTTTTTCATTTCCATCAACTTTTTGACTTGATCTAACATGAACTCTCCTAAAAAAAATAATAGATAATATAAAGATTAAAGAAAGTACTTTATACCTTAACTTTTGACTTTTGGCAAGAAAGATTCGCTGCGCGTGCCGCGCTTAGTGTAATCTCATTGCCAAATCATACAAACTGTTCACCAAGAATTTCTGCAAAAAAATAATAATAAAAAAAACAATAATAGGCGAAATATCAAGCGGTAAAGGCGGCAGCAGACGACGCACCGGCTCCAAAACCGGCTCAGTCGTGCGCATCAAGAATTGGACCAAAGGATTAAACGGATCAGGATTGACCCAGCTTAACAGAGCACGGATCAAGATCAGCCAGTACATAATAGTCAAAAGAATACTGACTAAAGAAGCCAACGCATCTACGAAATTTCCTAAAACAAACATAAAATCTCTCTCCTTTAGAATCTAGAAAACTTTGAATAAATTACCTTCCAACAATTTTTCATCAACCCGGTTAAGAAGCTTTTTAGTTTTAATAGAAATGTATTTCCACTCGTGAAGCACATCCTGGACCCCCTGACTGGCCGCTTGCAGGGAAACCGCTGTGCTTGTAATGACCGCAGTCATGTCCTCCACATCGAGAGGGTCCGCGCCAATGATCACAGCAGTTGGATCAAACACCTTCAAAGAATGGTCCTCGCTGATCTCAATAAGCCTCTGCCCTAAAACTCCCTCGGTCCTGATGCTTATTTTAGAGCATTTACGAAATTCAAATTCATATTTCTTAAAAATATCCAGACGCACCTTAAGGCTGCGTCCCTCTATGGGCTGGGTCAGGAAATCAACAGCGCCGACAACACCCACATCAACCCCGGAAATACGAATAGGAGCTCCTTCAACCAGCCCCCCCACCTGATTAAAAAGGACAATGACTTGAAATTTAGGCTCTGTCAATCCGCGATCAATTCCGATAATAAATATGCTGACTACAATCATGGCCAAACATGCAATAAAAAATAACCCTGCCGCTATCCGTTTAAAATTTCCGCCGTTGTTCTCCATAAACCTCCCTGGTCCCCATGCTTTAATGCGGGGCTTGCCACTTAAGCAGTTGTCGCCTGCAGAAATTCCCTAACAAAAGGCACCTGCGAACCTTTTAATTGCTCGGCTGTTCCAATGGCAGCGATCCGGCATTCATTGATAATGATGATCCTCGTAGCAATACGAAAAGAGTTGTTTACATCATGTGAAGTCATCACCGTGGTTGATCCTATCTGTTGAGAGACATGCCGGATCAAATCAGATATATCATGGCTGCGAATAGGGTCCAGCCCTGATGTGGGCTCATCGCATAACAGGACCTTGGCCCCAAGCACAATGGCCCGCGCCAACCCCACCCGTTTTTTCATACCGCCGCTTAGTTCACCGGGAAATTTTGATTCAATTCCATCCAGATCTACCAATTTTAGAACCTCACGCACTCGCGAAGCTACTTCGGCACCCGTTAGCTTGGTATGTTCACGTAAAGGAAAGGCCACATTGTCGAAAACATCCATAAAATCGTATAACGCCCCTTCCTGAAACAAATAGCCCATATTGCATCGCACTTTCAATAATTGATCTTCACTTAAAGAGTCAATGTCTACCCCGTCTATGACAACCCGTCCTTTATCAGGACGGAACAACCCGATCAAATGCTTTAACAGAACCGTTTTACCGGCCCCGCTTAAACCCAGCACAGCGATAATCTCTCCTGTGCCTATATCGAAGGAAATATCTTCTAGTACAGGCTGCCCTCCTAATTCCTTATATAAACCTTCGACTTTAATCATCAGCCCGACGCTCAAAATAACGGAATTTATTTTTTTCAAATTTCGTATAAAGGCGTTCATACGGTTTGGTGGCTATTTTCTCCACAAAAATCTGTATGCCCTTATATTCCGTGATCTGATAAACTTCCGAATCTTGCAAGATCTCATAATCATTGACCGGATACCATTTAGAACCGTTGTATTCGATCGGCTTGCCATCGCGTATCCATCCAGCCTCAATGACCGGAGAGGGATAACTTTGTACTTGCCCGTCATTTCCAGGACTTATAGACGCGCATCCGCCCCAGAAAAATGTAAGCACCAACCACAGGCCATAGACCAATGTCCCGCGCTTAGTTTTCATAAATTACCCCCAGAATGTTAAAATAATTTTGGTCAAAACCGCATTGGATAAAATCACCGCAATATAAGAATATGCCACCGCCTTCGTGGTAAACCGCCCGACACCTGTAGCCCCACCCTGGGTAAAAAACCCCTGGTAACAACAAATCCAACCTACGATAATAGCAAAGAAAACAACCTTAATAAACCCGCTGAAAAAATCTACGTACCCCACCGCTTGCATTGTCTCATGAATATAAAAAGCCCCCGGCAAATGCGCCTGGCTGATTGCAATCATATATCCGCCTAACATCCCAAGAATTTCAGAAATGATCACCAGCGCCGGCAATACCAGTACGCATGCCAAAAAACGCGGCACTACCAAAAATACTACGGGATCAACTCCCATAGCCCTTGTGGCCTGAATCTGGTCCTGCGTATTCATCGTACCTAATTCCGCAGTTATCCCCGCTCCTGCCTTACCGGAAAAAATCAACGCAGTAAACACGGGGCTCATCTCCCGCAGCAAAGAAAGCACCACAAGACGGGCAACAAATTCCTTGGCACCAAAACGCTGCAAGGTGATAAATCCCTGCAAACCCAACACCGTGCCTGTCGCAAATGATGTCAACATCACAACCACAATCGACTGAACGCCCTGCTCGTACATTTGGTTTAAGACATCATCCCACCGGATCCGGCCGCGGAAAATCAAGGATATGATATCCCCTAAAAAGAAAATAGCCTCACCGATACTGCGCAGATGTCCTAAAGTATTCTTCAACAAACGGGGAATCATTGCTCTTCTTTCAGCCAAAAAGACCTAAGCTCTTTGTTAATCTTCTCTTGGCTGCTTAAAGAAATATATTTGCCGCCGGCATCCTGGCGCGCAGAGAAAGTTTCGGTTTTAGATGTAAACGCGGCGACACTCATGACCTTAGCTCCCAGCGAACGCGCGTATAAGAAAATGTCTTTGTCATCAGAAACAACCACACAACTTTTTTTATACGCATCCTCTTCCACCATGAGCTTGATCGTATCATCTGCTGAACATCCATCCGAAAAAATCACCCGGATCTCTCCATGAGGGGAAGCGCTGAAATAATCCGGATGCCCGTCAAAGACCACGGTCACCTGATTATTTACGCTTCCCTGGGGACGTGTAATATCAATCCACCTCAAAAGCCCCCTGCGGCCTTCTTCAAGCGGAAGATCTCTGAAGGCCGGAATCTGTTTGAGGACATTGTATCCGTCCAGAAGATAATGTAGTGACATAAAATAATCCGCCTAATAGTCCGGCTATGATCGTAAAAGCAGAATTAATAAGACTTAAACCCCCTGCCATCTCTTTAGGCACTCCCACCAAAGGAAGTAAATAAACCCAGCCGATTTCCCTAAACCCCAGCCCTCCGATGGAAGGCAAGGCTGTCACGACACAGACAATGGGCGAAAAAATAATAAAATAAACCAAAGGAATATTTTGATGCATGCCTTGGGCCGACAGGTAAAACTCTAGAGCCAAAACAACCTGTGCAAAAATAGAAATAATAATGGCCTCCCATCCCTTTTTTTGCTTGCCTTTCAAGAGGACAATATCATAATGCAATCTCATCAGATTTTCTTTAAACTTCGGCCATGCCTCAAAGGCCTTACAGGTAAAAGAAAAAATCCGATGGCTAAAAAGCACTACCACAAACATCCCTGAAACAATGCTTAAAGACGCGATCGCTAAAATGACTAATTTATTCTGGATGATACCGTGACCTAAAAAAAAAGCTGCTGCCGCCAGGATAACTATTCCTGCAAATCCGCTTAAGCGATCCAGAACAATAGAAGCGAATATTTTGGGTTTATGTCCGACTTCTTGAGCCAACCCAAGCCCCCTGATCACATCACTTCCGACAGATGAAATCGGCGCAAGGTTGCAAAAAAGTCCTATAAAAAACCAACGCATGCTGGAAAGACTTCCGGCCTTCAACCCAACGGCTTTCATCAGAATCCGCCATCGCCAAATTAACAAAAAATTAATCATAAAAAAAATAAAACCTGCGGCACTCATATAGCGCATATCTGACCCTTTAACAGCTTGCCATATATGCTTATAATCAATAGTAATAAAAATCCATGCCAATAAAGCAAAACTTAAAAAACAAGGAAGCAAAGTAGAAAAAATATTCTTCAATCTTGGTGTCATCAAATCAAACTCCCTGTCTCATCGCACTCTTGCGGTGGATTGTTTCAACGTTTTTAAAGGCCGCCTGGTAACCCTGTTCGGCAATATAAGAACTGCGCACCAAAGGCCCGCTTTCAACATAAACAAAACCCATCTCCAAACCCTTTTGACGATAATATTCAAATTCTTCAGGGCTTAAAAAACGTTCAACAGGCAGGTGGCGTTTGCCCCTGGTAGGCGCCAGGTATTGCCCGATAGTTAATATCTGACAGCCGGTTTCTCGCAGTTCTCCCATGACTTCAATAATTTCCTTATCAGACTCTCCGATGCCGACCATCAACGATGATTTAATAAAAACATTTGCATTGAGCTCACGAAAACGGCGTAATACCTCTAAAGAACGATCATGCAAGGCCTGCGGACGAATATAGGGAGCCAGACGCCTGACAGTTTCGATATTGTGACTGATCACATCTGGCGCAGCTTCGCTTAATATATTCAAGGACTCTTCTTTAGCAGAAAAATCCGGTATCAAAACTTCAATTTTAACCTGCGGGGTGAGATGTCGAATGGCCCTGATCGTATTGGCAAACTCAAGGGCCCCTTGATTTTGAATATCATCACGCGCAACCGAAGTCACCACCACATAACGCAGGCCTAATTGTTTGACAGCTAAGGCCACCTTTTGAGGCTCTTGATTGTCAATCAAATCCGGGCGTCCGGCAGGCACCGCACAAAAACGGCATGCCCGCGTACACGTCCCTCCTAAAATCATGAAAGTCGCAACCCCCTCTTTCCAACAGGCGCCCATATTAGGGCAATTAGCGCTTTCACAAACCGTGTGTAGACGTTTTTCTCTAAAAAAAACTTTCATAATCCGGACCTTATTCATGTCCGGAATTTCCTGCTTAAACCAGCTTGGCAACTTTGCCAAACCTGAATCAAATTCTTTTTTTATTATCATCGCCGTCTTCTAAAACATTACCGGTGTAACAACCTTTTTTCATCATTGTCAAAATTTTTGACCGGTCTTTAGGAGCCAGATAATCCAGAATCAATTTCCCCTGCAAATGATCATATTCATGTTGATATACCCTGGCCACAAGCCCAGTTAATTCGGCTCGTATCCTACGATTTTCCTGATCGGTAAATTCCACCCAAATGGTCTTAGGGCGTTTGACATCCACCAGTACTCGGGGAACGCTCAAGCACCCTTCTTCCATGACATCACTGCCAGAGGTCCTCAAAATTTTAGGATTGATGGCTACGAAAGCTTCTTTTCCCGTGTCCACTACAAAGATCTGCTCATTGATGCCCACTTGGTTAGCGGCTAAACCAACTCCTTTGCAGGCGGCCATCGTTTCGAACATAGCCGCGATCAACATACGTTCAACCGGGCCGACCTCCTTGATTGTCTTGGATTTTACTTCCAGGCAAGGGTCACCATAAGTCCTGATTTTTAAAGGGCCAAATTCCATATATACCCCATGTTTCAATTCATAAAATAAATTGTCATTCCCGCAAAAGCAGGAGTTTATTTATTAAGACTTCTTTATTTTGTTCCCGGAATCAAGATAAGCGATTTTAGGTTGCAAGCGACGGGCATCCGCGACCTCCATGAAGGCATAACTTAAAATAATCAACCTATCCCCAACAAAACCAAGACGCGCCGATGGCCCGTTAAGACAAATAACGCATGAGCCAGGATTACCCGCAATCACATAAGTCTCCAGACGGCTGCCGGTATTCTCGTTTAATACATGCACTTTTTCCCCGGGAATAATACCAACTGCCTTAAGGATGTCAGTATCAATAGTAATACTGCCCTCATACTTCAACTCAGCCTGAGTGATGGTGGCATGCCCTATTTTAGATTTCAACACTTCAATAAGCATATCAGCTCCCGTATTCAACCTCATTGCGGGCCCTACTTTGTAGGGCAAAGCAATTTTTTATAAATGAGGGTTAATTTTAGCCAATAACCTGTCTTTAGGCATGGCTCCCACGATCTGTTCCACAGGTTGCCCGCCTTTAAAGATCAACAGCGTCGGTATAGACATCACATTAAATTGGCCGGCCAGTTGAGCAGACTCGTCCACATTGACCTTAGCTATTTTTATTTTGCCCTGCAATTCATCCGATAATTGGTCAATAATAGGCCCTATCATTTTACAGGGGCCGCACCATTCAGCCCAAAAATCTACTAAAACTGGAAGTGGTGATTTCAGCACCTCATCCTCAAAATTCTTTTCATTCAAATGTAACGCACCCATAACAAGATCCTTTCTTAAACATCTTGACAATAAAAAATCCCAATACCGGTTCTTTGGGAAATTGTGTATTTATTATATATTTATTGTGAATATATATCAAATATTATCGCTTCAATCGCTTCCATAAAGGCTTGTGCCTAATGAATAAACAAACGGCAAATTTGGCCTGTAATAATCCCATTATAGGCACCGATGCTATGTCCCAAAATGGCCAAAAGCAATCCTACGGATGCAAGTCCCGGCTGGTAAAGCTCCGCAACCACAGGCGCGGAAACTAATCCCGCGATATTGGCTAAAGAAGCAGTGGCGACTAAAAATAACGGTGCCCGAATCAGACGGGCGGTCACAATCAATATTACCGCATGAACAAAAATCACCACGACACCTGCCGCGATTAAAACACCTACCTGAGAAGCATTGTTCAAACTGGCACGGGCACCGATAGACGTCAGCACAAAATATAAAATCCATTTGCCGAACTTCTCGGCACCTGTGTCAGGGAGCCGGCTTATCGGTGTCGTGGACAGGATTATGGCACTGGCAGAAACCAGAATAATGGTCCAGGCGTAAGGTGAAAGAGCGTCTTTTCCCGTTGGCAAATAAGCAGATGCGGCCTGGCATGCCCGGCCTACGCCCAAGGCCAGTCCTATGATCAAAATCGTCATGGCCGGATGTATGGGCAGTTTCTTTTGTTGGGAGAAACTTTTGGACGATTGGGCTAAATCATCTAAAATCCGCCGGTCAGATAGGTTCCAGCAGTCAAAATCTTTTTGCCGCGCGGCCAATGTTACTAAGATACCCATCCACACATAGGGCACGATGGTGTCCACAATGACCATGGGTAAGAAAACAGAGTCAGGCGTATTCAAGGCTTCTTTGACCGCGACCATGTTGGCACTGCCTCCGGTCCACGAAGCGGACAAAGCGCCGAAGCCTGCCCAGAATTGCGGGCCAATCAAAGGTTTAAAAATGACAAAACTGATGACCATGCCTAACATAATACCCAATGAACCGGCAAAAAACATCACGAGCGCAGAAGGTCCCAGGCGTGAAATGGCTTTAATGTCCACATTTAACAACAGCAAAAAAAGCGCCGGAGGCAAAAGACATCTTGTAATACCCTGATATAACGGACTTTTAGCGTCAATAATGCCGCACGTGGATAAAACCATGGGAAGAAAATAAATCCAGAACATTGAAGGCAGAAATTTGAACAAACCTTTGGAACGGGGATTACCGGCTAAAAACAAAATGCTGAATTCTACCGCCAAAAGGACAAGGATAAGTTGGAAAGGGTTATGGATCATTGTCTGTCCCTGTAATGCTGTTGATTTCTACTCAAACGATGATGAAGACATTATAAGGGATGAATTTAGGATTTTCGCTCCTGAAAGTCATTTTTTTAACGTCAAAAATTCTTCTGTTGTATCGGTGGCTGAACAACTCGCCAACAGCTTCTCTCGAAGCTGTTGGCTCAAACAAGTTCAGCCATCCCTCGCCCTGCGGCTCGGGATTCCCGAAACAACAATGAACTTTTGACTAAAAATGACAAGTCGCTTCGAAGCAACGAATTTATCCATTACCGACGCAGGCAATCATCATAGATTTTTAGGTAATCTATAGAATTGCTTGGTCATGAGCATAGCATTATTACCTTCCACACATTCAGGAATTTTTCGCCAAATGTCTGCAAGGCTTTACAACAAAAATGTTCCAAATGAAGAGAACCTTTAGAACATTTTTGTTGTAAACCGAAGCAGACGGCGAAAATATTCCGTGTGGAAGGTAATAATGCTATGTTCATGACCTTGCGCTTATTCAAATACGCGAGATGGGATTATTCCGATACCGCTCTTAACCTTGCTTAAATCATAGACCCCATCAGATGACAAAAACGGGTTGCGAGCGCTCTCGCCCTTGATAAAAAACGGCGTATCGAGATCGATAAAATCAAAATAGCCCAAACCTGCGGCTAAATGTGCTGAGGCAGTCATGGCTAAATTGGATTCCATCATCCCGCCGATCATCAGTTTAATGCCTGCGGCATGAGCCAGACGGCTGATTTCAAACGCATGCACTAATCCGGTTTTCATAATTTTAACATTAATAGCACCCGCTGCTTTTTCTTTGATGATACGAAGAGCGTCTTTTAACGACGAAGCGCTTTCATCCGCGCATACGCAAACCTTGGACTCACGCGTCACTTGTTTTAAGGCTTCCCAATCCGCCTTAGGCACGGGCTGTTCGATTAAATCCGGAACAATCCCGACATTGCGTAACGATTTTAAAAATTGCAGGGTTTGACGGGCCGAATATCCTTGATTAGCATCAAGAATTATTTGCGAACGAGGAGCTAGGCGGCAAACCGTTGTGACCCGCTTAAAATCCATGTCCATGTCGCGGCCTATCTTGATTTTAAAAGCGCGAAAACCATCTTGATAAAATGCCTTAGCATTAGCTGTAGTCTCCCGTATATCAGCGATGACGATAGTGACATCCGTACGCAAACGTTTAGGCTTAGATGCCCACAGGCGCCATAAAGGGACGCCCAAATGCCGCGTCAGCGCATCAAAAACAGCCATCTCTACTGCAGCCAAAGCACTTTGATTAGCCACCAGCCGCTCATGCAGATGGGCCGAAATATTTAAATAATCCCCGATAGATCTTCCCTTTAGCCAAAGAGCCGTACTTTTCAGATTCTTTAAGGTCTGCTCAAGGGTTTCTGCGGTAATATGAGTGGCTACCGCTGCCTCGCCATAGCCTTTGGTGCCGTCTTGCAACTCTATAGCAAACAAAATGTTTTCCAAACGATCGTGCTGCCCGCAAGCGACACGAAAAGGCTGGAACAAAGGGGCCTGAAAAAACTTTACGGAAGTTTTAACGATGAGCGATTGTCTATTCAATAGTCACTGTCCTTAAGAGGCGTCTTAACAAAGACCCTTTTTGGGTCCCCTGTCCTAAGGACAGATCTGAAATGATCACCCTGTCAATGACGAAATTTACTTCCTTTTGATCCACGGCTTGTTTATATCCGGTAGTGTCGTGAATGACGTAGGGCTTTCCATCAACCGTACCTAAATAAAGCATGATATGCCCCTTCATGGCCAGAAGGGTGTTGCCGGCAGGAGCTTTGGTAATAGCCGTAATTTTCTTACGATCATTGCTTTTTTCATCAAAATCGACGACACGACTACTGACTTGCATCTGGTCCTTAGAGTCACGCGGTAAGGCAATACCCATTGTGGCAAAAACCATCTGCAAAAATCTGGAGCAATCCTGTTCACCGTACATATCTCCCCAACCGTAAGGCTGATTGAGCATCATCAAGGCCTGTTTATAGATATTCCGCGCGGTCATAGGCAGAAAACCGGGATTTACATCTTCCGCGTTCATATACGCTTCTTTGACCAACAAGGTTCCGTCAGCGGCCATCACCGGGACATTGACCGTCACACGGCCCGAGTCAACGCTCGACAAGGGTAAATGCACACCCATACGCACATAATCATAATAATTCGTCATGGATTCATTAAGGAAAATATCTGCCTTTGGCTTGATAATAACCGCAAAATCTTTGTCTCCGGCAAATTCCCTGACTTGGTTGACATCTCCCAAAGCTATATCACGGGCCTCAACCCAACCGTCGCTGATTGACGTCAGCACATAATACCAAAGCCCGTCAGCGGAGCTATGAACAACAGCCACGGGGGTTCCCACATCAAGCGCGCTGTTTTGCAGCTGGTCAAAATCAAATTCATCTTTTTCTTCATACAACCCTTGCTTAGTCGGTAAAAAGCGCTGGGAGGCATAATGCACAACCAAGCCATAGCGGGGAGCCACCCCGATGACCACACCGCTTAAATTCATATTGCGTTTAATATTATCCATAAAATCCACATCATCCCTGACACCGGCGGCGGTGTAATAACCTTTTGACATAATTCCAGACAAAGTTTTCTCAATATCTTCCAAAAGTGACTCCGTCTTTAAATCTTGAATGAGAGTAAAAATATCCTTAGTTAATTTTTTCTCAATAGGCCCATTTGCTTCGTTTGCCATAAGATTTGTGCCACTGCGAAGCCGTGCATTAAATTGGTCAATCTGCTCGGGGCTCATGATAACAGCGTCCGGTGACGGATGGCGGCCAATCCAATAACCAGCAGTTTTCATCATGCGCAGGGAGTGCCCTATAAGAGAGGGAGCTTCATAATTAGCCCGCTCCTGAGCTAATGCGATGCAGGGCATAACTATCAAACCCATAATAAGGACAAATTTAAGTTTCATAAAAATATTTTATCACAAACACCCCTGTGCCCAAACAATGTTTGCTTATAATTTTTAATATAACGGTGAAGTGGGGGTGTGAATAAATTTATACAGATGAAGACTGCAGCTTCTGCTGTAGTTCGCTTAAAATCGGCAGGTTAACGGCTGGTTTGATTTCGATAATTTCAGGCACAAAACCCTGTATTTGCATCAGCCGTCCCATGTCCTGCTGGGCCAAAGGCAGGGGTACCCCGCGTCCGTCGCGTTTAATTTGCAAATGCAAATTAGCGGAGTTTAAATCAATACCGCCCTTTGCCGCTAAAGAAGCCTTGTCCGCAATCGGCGATGCCGCAGTTACCATAGCTTTGTCACCAGGTCTTTTTCCCGTCAATGCTATATATACCGTTGATATATTCTTCCTGATATTATCTGCTACCGACGGATTTAAGGTCAGAAGATTTTCTCTATCCAAGGCATAATATGCTCTATTCATCACATCTTCGATTTCCTCTCGTTTTAGGAGCTTTTTCCGTTGGGCAAAAAACAATATTAGTCTTACTGCAGGGATATTTCCGTCTCTCATTGCCGGATAAAGATAAACAACTAATAATTGATCTAAAACCTTACGTTTTTCATCCCACATTGCTGGATAAAAATCATCCCTCCAGTCATTCTTAAGCGCTTCAACCTTACTTGGCTTTTTTCCAAAAACAATTTGACAATAATCATCAATCATCGAATACCAATCAGTTTGCTTCAAATTTATTTCTGCGTCGCTCCTTATCTTCTTCATCTCTTTCTTGTTCTTATCCACGTTCTTACCTGCTTTTATTTCTTCTACTATTATGCTCATCCTAAATGATCTGCCTAGCCCATATGCAGTAAGGATCTCACTCGTATAATACTTATTATCCAGTTTATCCTGTAAATCAAGTTGATCATTATTGTTTTTTAAATTTACTTTTGCCTCTGCTAATATTTTCAGCGCTTCTTCATTTGACTCTTCTCCGGCAATTTCTCTCATCCTGGATAATCTCCCATTCCAATAAGCTTTTCTAAAGTTCCTATAAACATCGTAACTTAACTCTTTGTTCGAATAGGCTCTTTCTGCCTCTTGCAATTTCTTAAGCGCTTCTTCATTGTTAGGATAACCCGCTTCCAGGCTCACCCAAGATAATTTTCTGTCCCAATCTTCCGGCGTTGCCGACATAGCCGCGTCCTTACCCACCCCAACCATGGCGTTATCGTATGCTAAAATATCATTTGCATTACTGATCATCTTGAAAACTTTATGAGCAGCTGCCTCCCTGTCTTCAGAAGATCGATTTACATCAGGATGCCATTTTCTAGATAAGCGTCTAAAGGCTTCTGTCCTAGCACTTTTTCTAGCTTCTTTAGCCGCATCAATATTTACCCCTAGAATAATCGAACTATAAAACAAAGCGTCAGAATTTTCATTTTTAATTTTGTCCTCTAAGTCATCTGCCATCAATCCGGTATTAATAAAATCTTTCTCTGAAATATCCTCTTTTGCAATGGCTTGAGAAAATTCTCTAACCCTGTTTTCTGTTAATCGCTCGTCTTGATATCTGGCCCTGCTATCCCTTTCATAAACTTCATCATAGACCCCGTCCTCCTCATCATACTCGGGCCCTAAAAACTGATCTACGGCATCAAGAACATATTTTCTCATCGCTTCATAAAATTCTCTTAACTGAGCAATCGTCAGGGGTATCTTTCCCCTATATTGTCCCCTCTTTTGGCCAACGGCATATGACCCTGTTAAATCAAAATAATAATCATTGAGATACGTCACAGCTTCCCTCGTTCTTTTAGCATTGCCATATTTATACGTCTGGTTAATCGACTCTATTATCGCAACGATCAGATCAAGATCCCCTTTTTGGATCGCCCCATTATTCCTGATGATCTTTTCAACTTTAATGAGGATCTCCTCCGCTTCCTGTAATAATCCGTCTATATAGGAATTTCTTAGTTCTGAAAAAACGCTATTTCTTATCTTGCCTTTTGGATAAGAAAGCATTTCATTTAACACCTTTTCTGCTTTCTCAAAATCACGATTTTTCATGGCTTCAACTGCAATATCATCTAATCTTCTTAAATACGCATTTTGGATATTTACAAAAATCCTGTGTTTTGTAAGGCCATTAAGATCATTGTGAATCCTATTTAATTCATCCCTTACCGGCCCAAAATCCTTTAGCTCACCCGCATTCTCGATGGCATCCCCAACAGCGACAGATTTTAGTCTTAAAAAAGAATTTATTAGAGATCCCAAAATTTTCTTTGTTTCACTTGTTTTGCCATATGGATACTTTATCATTTCAATAATTGCATCTTTCGCCGGCTCATCATTACCCGCGCTCATAGCGTCCTTTGCGTATCTGGACAATCCCCATAAATAAGCATCCCTAAACTCTCGAAAAGGAACTCTCATTATACGGTCCGGATGATAAGGCATTATGTAATTTAATATATCCCATAAATTCTTAAAGTCCCTTTTTGTTAAGAATGGCTTTTGAAGAATTTCCATGCCTTCGGTTATTTGCTCCCGCATGATCCGTCGTGCCATTCTTTCTTCCCTGCCAGACCGCATGGCTTGGTCAGAATCCGCCATTGCCTTATTTGATGAGATTTGCTGCGCCTCCAATTTATCAGCTAACGTAGAAAACATAGTAAGCGGGTCAAAAGGCTTCATTAAGAGCCCCAAGAAAGCTTCATTTTTAAACACAGCTAAAAATTTATCATACTGTTCAGAATTGCCCATCAAAAACACCATCGGCATTTTAGATAAATCTAAACGAGTATTTATTAAACCGGCTAAATTCTTTGGATTCGTAAACATGTTAATATCATAAATAACCGCGTCAAATTTCATATCCCCTTCCTTTAAGAATTCTTCGGCTATTTGGATATCATCAACTCCTTTCAATATTTTATTCACTTGGACCAATCTAACTAAAA
Source organism: Candidatus Omnitrophota bacterium (assembly GCA_015233675.1). Classification (GTDB taxonomy): domain Bacteria; phylum Omnitrophota; class Gorgyraeia; order Zapsychrales; family Fredricksoniimonadaceae; genus JABDGZ01. The sequence continues at coordinate 210,668 of JADFXH010000002.1, read as the reverse complement.
ATTTATTATCAGATATAATCAAAATTCTTTTTCCATTAAAAAACTCTGTTAAATTATCAACGGTCCATGGTTGCTTTGTCGCCATGGCCATGCCTCCCCCCGAAGCAGGATTATACTTAACCTCCTCCCCCTCTGGATTAAATGCAACTGTAGCTTCCTCTATAGTTTTATCAGAAGCAAGGCCCGAGATATCTACCCCTACGGGGAAGGGACCGCCCGGGCGGATAATCGCAACATCGCCGTCGCTTCTTCCTACCATAGCCCTGTCGATTCGGCTGAAACCACCAGAAAAGTATTTTCTGGGGATAGCTTCATTAGTGTATTTGTCCACATCTTCCTTAATGTAATTAAACACCCCCTTTTGAAATGCCTTCAAATATCGCTGATAAATCTCTTCATTGGTTTTAGGGTCCTGGTCAACTCCTTTGAGCCTCGCTTTATCTGCATAAACCTTTCCTAATAAGGATTCCTTTAAAGCTTTTTTATACCAGGTCGCAAGTATCATGCCGCTGTAAATTTGCCGCAAGTTCGCGAAATTCTTGCCCTCATTGACTTCCTTTTCTAATTCGGGAAGAATGATTTCTTTGATGATCTGACTGGCTAAGGCGTGTACGGGTTGCTCCTGGGGTGCTTTCAGTTGCAGCCTTTTATTGGTTGGCAGCCTGCTTGGGGACACGTCCCCTTGGGGGACATGTCCCCTGGTTGGCGTGGGCCCCGATTGACCTTGGTGTTTAAACAATGACAGATAATCTTCTTCTAACATCACTTTTAAATGGCTTTTAAAAATATAGGCGGTGTTGCCGCTTTCATAAACAAAAGCCTGATTGGGCACAATCCATACTTTATTAAAAGTATTTACCGGAATCTGCGTCGTATGATATTCTTTCCAGGCGCGCTCATAGATCTTGCCCCAAAATTTCTTCCCCAGGCCATCTTCAGGATAAATCAGGCTTGAGGTGATCTGTTTGAGCAGATAATCTTCAGCCAAAAGGTCACGGCCCATTTCAGTTTTTCCGAAACTATCTTTAATAATACGATCTTTTTCATAGGGAGACAGGTTGACCCACTGGTCCTCATCGGGAATAGTCAAAGAGGCCAGGAAATATTTAACCAATTTCTTATATTCTTCTTGTTTTTGATCACCTTCTAAATTTTGGTCGCCTTTATGGATCAGAAAATCAAACTGCAGGGCATTGTCCGGATGAATGGTTATGCCTTGCAAATAAGCAGGGGTAAATTCAGGGCTTAAATGCACCATAACCCCAGGCACCGGCAGACGCGGCATCATGTCCCCTCCAGCCGATTGGGCAAAGGCTGGACTTTTGACCGAAGTGGCAATAAAAGCTGTCAAAATGAATATAGAAACAGCTTGCCGTAATTGTTTGATTAGAATTTTATTGATATTCGGGGCACAGGGGCTCATGTTCTCCTCATTTCCACCTTCTTAAAAAAGTATGACATATTTAATATAGAAAAACAAGGGGGGAATGTCTATTTGGGAAAACGTTTTCCGACGAGTTTCAGTATACATCCGCCTGCATGATTAATGCACCGGCTCAACAATAATACCCTTTTGGACATACACGGCTCTAACAAATATTCTAAGCCGAGGCAATTGCAAAGCAAAAAATATCGCTGCTATAATGCAAAGAAATCCTCCCCATAACAAGGCGTGCCCCGCACCGATTCTTTCGGCCAGGCTCCCTGACAATAAACTACCAAAGGGTGAAAGCCCCATAAAAGCCATGGTATAAAAACTCATCACCCTGCCGCGCTTGTCCTCATCAACGATGGTCTGTAAGATGATATTGCTGGAAGCCATTTGCACCATCATTCCAAATCCGGAAAATAAAAGGACAGGCATGCCGATCATCAAAAGGGATGTGCGGGAAAAAATAATGACCCCTGCGCCAAACAACGCGGCTGTAGCGGCAATGATCTTGCTTAACCCCAAAACATTGCGGCGCCCGGCTAAATAAATGGCGCCTATCAATGCCCCCAACCCGGAAGCGGCCATCAATAATCCCAGTGTCTTTGATCCGCCGTGAAAAATATCTCTGGCAAAAACCGGCATCAAGGCCTGGATGCCGCCGGAAACCAAGCTGATTACCGACAGAAGCATTAATATGGTACGGATAGGCATAAAATTTAACGCGTAAGATAGCCCTTCTTTTAGCTGGAGCATGACTGATTCCTTATGACGGCTCATCCCCTCCCAAAGCGGCAATTTCATCATTGCAAGAGAAAACAGCACCGCTATATAACTTAACGCATTGATCAAAAAACATGTGCCCTCCCCAAAAAGGGCGATCAAAACTCCCCCGATGGATGGGCCTATGAGCCTGGCGGCATTGACCATGGAAGAATTCAGAGCAATGGCATTGCTCAAGTCATCCCTGTCATTGATCATGTCCACGGTAAAAGATTGGCGTACCGGAATATCAAAAGCATTCACGGCCCCCAAAGAAAAACTCAAAAGGACAATATGCCAGACCGTGATCAAGTGTGCCGCATAAAGCACATAAAGCACCATTGCCTGAAGCATGGCCAAAGACTGAGTAACAAGTAAAAGGCGGTGACGGTGATGGCGGTCAGCAATTACACCGGCCAAAGGGGCCAAAAGGAAGGTGGCGATCTGACTGGAAAAACCGACAACCCCCAATAAAAACGCGGAATTAGTCATACGATAAACCAGCCAGCCCACCGCAATCTGCTGCATCCATGTACCGATAAGAGAAATACTCTGCCCGGCAAAAAAAAGGCGGTAATTTTTATGGCGCAAGGCGCGAAAAACTGTTTTAATGTTCATAATCAAAACACAATAGCATATCATCCAATTATGCCAAGTAAAATTTCAACTCATCACTTCAGCGCTGCTCTCAAAAATCCTGATATCCGTTTCTTTATCGGTTCCGTCGGATTCTTCACTTTAGGCAGCCGGGCTTTGGCCGTAGTTATAGGCTTTCAAATTTATAAAATCACGCATAGCGCCATGGCCCTGGGATGGCTTGGCCTTGTAGAAGCCATTCCGGCCCTTTCTCTGGTCTTAATAGGCGGCTATGTGGCGGATCATTTCAGCCGGCGTAAAATTCTCTTGATAACCAGGGCCTCGTCTTGCGCCTGCACTTTGACCCTGGCCGCCTTATCCATGCACAGCTACACGCACTCTTTAACCGGCCTATATTCCGTCATTTTCGCGGCCGGCATTGCCCGCGGCTTTGCGGACCCTGCCAATACCGCCTTTGAAGCCCAAGTAGTGCCTAAAACAATAACGGTCAATGCCACATCGTGGATTGCCAGCACCTGGATTGGATGTTCCGTTATCGGCCCCGCCATCATCGGTTTTGTTTTTGATGCCCGGGGCGCCTGTGCCTGCTATCTTTTGATTACAGGATTTTTTATGCTTTCCTGGTTTTCCACACGTGCCATTGGCCCCAAGCCCCAAGTCATGCCTGAATACAAAGAACCCTTATTAAAAAGTATTTCCATGGGGTGGCGTTTTGTGTTGAGCCATCAGCCTCTTTGGGGCGCCATGACCCTGGATCTGATTGCTGTGCTATTTGGAGGGGTAATTGCCCTTTTGCCTATTTATGCGAATGACATTCTACACGTCGGAGCAAAAGGTTTGGGCCTACTTAATGCTGCCAGCTCAGTTGGAGCTTTATGCATGACACTTTATGCCACCAAGCACCCCCCCTTGGCCCATGCCGGACGGAATTTACTTCTTACCGTTGCTGGTTTTGGCCTGAGCATCCTGATATTTGGTTTCTCTAAGAATTTCCTGCTCTCACTGGCAGCTTTGGCCCTAAGCGGCGTATTTGACGCCATCAGCATGGTCATACGCCGCTCAATGGTCAGGCTCTTGTCCCCCGATGACATGCGAGGGAGGATCTCAGCGGTAAGCTGGATATTTATTTGTTCCTCTAATGAATTAGGAGCTTTTGAAAGCGGTATGGTTGCAGCAGCAATCGGAGCAATCCCCTGTGTCACCGTCGGTGGTGTCATCACCTTAGCTGTAGCGGGCCTGACAGCATATATCGCACCTCAATTGCGCAAGCTGCGCTTTGATCCGAATACATTGCAACGGCTTTATTTCCCGTAGTCATCACCCACAAATGAACTGTCTGTTTTCTTTTGAACGTCTTCCCCGATAAAAACACCGTCTTTCGCTGTTTTAGAATTGTCTTGAGCGAAAGGAGCATCCGTTGCGCCTCCAACCTGCTGTCTATAACTATCACCGGCAAAATAAGAATTTTCCGGTGTTATAGTGTTCTGCCCGACAAAACTGCTATCAGTCTTCTTTTTAACGTCTTCCCCCACAAATGAATTAGTGTCCACACTTTTAGAATCATCCCCGATAAAAGAACTATTGATGGGCTTTAGAGGGTCTTCTGTGGCAATAGCTTTATAGCTCAAAGGAAAACCGATCAATATACCCATTAACCATAAATATCTCTTCATGAATTTATTTTTACCACAAATAACGATCTAATTCAACACTTGAAGCACGGATGGACTAAGCAACTCACGCGGCAAAGCCTACTGACAAAGCTCTTAACAAGAATTTTACGCCAAGTTAATAATTCCTTGACATTCATCTGGCATACTTCCTAAATATATGACTACTACAACTTTAGACCTGTTTGGGCCAAAAGGCATGATGGGAACCCAAAACGTAATAAAATCAACAGGGATTAAATATTATTTAGACCTGGCCATTAAATATAAAGCTTCCGATATTCATCTGGTCGCCTGGCACTCGCCTGTTTACCGTGTTGATGGTAAACTGGTTCCCCAGCAAATGCCAACCCTTAGCCCCGAACAGTTAGAAAGAATCGTTTTCCCTCTTTTGTCGACAAAACAATTGACAAAATTTCAGTCTCACTCAGAAATAGATCTGGCCTTTCAGTTCGATGAAAATCACTCTTTTAGGGCAAACCTTTACCGTCAAAGAGGGCATCTCTCAGTTTCTATCCGCATTATCCCGTGCGTTATTCGTTCTCTTTCCGAGCTTGGCATCCCTGCGATCGTGGCCCAACTGACACGGCGGCATTCCGGTCTCATCCTGATCGTCGGACGGGCAGGTCATGGAAAAACAACGACCATGACCCACATGGTTGACCAGATCAACCAGGAGAGAGCGGTAAGGATCATCACTATCGAGGATCCGATCGAGTTTATCTATAAATCAAAATTAAGCCTAATTGTCCAACGCGAAGTGGGAACTGACACAGCATCCTTCGCCTCAGGACTCAAACATGCCCTCAGGCAGGATCCTGATGTTGTGGTCATCGGAGAAATGAGAGACCTGGAATCAATATCTATGGCACTAACAACCGCCGATACCGGCCATCTGGTTATAACTACTGTACACGCTCCTGATGCGATTGAAGCAATTAACCGCATCATCGACGTTTACCCCGGAGACAGGCAAAACCAAATCAGGGTTCAACTCGCGGAAAATTTGGTCGCGATTATCGGTCAACAGCTTTTGCCCCGTAAAGATGGAGTCGGACGGGTTTTGGCTACGGAAATGTGCATCCCCAACCTGGCCATCCGCAATTTGATCCGCCGTAATTCCCTGTCAGAAATTCGAAGTCAGATGGAAGCCGGCCGCGACGATATGTATACCCTTGAGAAAACTCTCAGTAATCTGGTACAACAAGGAATTATCTCAAAAGAAACCGCGCAAAGCCACGCTAAATATCCCAACTTTTTATAGAATTCAATAAAGGAATCCCCTACCCAAAAGTGAAAGCATAAACCAATGTGCCTTGATCCGGAAATTCCAGACGAAGAATGTGTGTCCCCGCTTTACCCTTAAGATCAATGACATCATAAAGACGCTGGCTATCTAAAATAATATCCTCCATCGGCTTGTCGTCTAGCCATACTTTTATCTTATCATCCGCATGCGCCGGGCCTATAACCAAAAAAACCTTATCAGCATGAAATTTAAACTCTAATGCAGCGCCCTGGCCTGACTGGGCGAATTGGGCCTGCACATTCCATTTGCCTTGATAGGCAAAATGATCCAAAGGGATTTGCGGGGGTAAAGTAAACTCCTGATCACCCGTCAAAATATTCTCAGGTGACGTAAAACGCTGCACACGCCGAGTCCCCAGATATGTTTCAGGAGTAAGCTCATATTTAGGAGCCTGGTCTTTAACGGCACTTAAGTCTCCTTTGAAGACATGGCCATTTTCTTTTAAAAGAGCACGGATCGCTTCTTCCATACGGTCATAACTGCTTTCGCCGAAATGGATGTGTCGAATATGTCCCCTGGCATCTATCAAATACTCTGCGGGCCAGTAATGATTTTGGTAGTTCTGCCAAGTTTGATAATCATTATCCTGGGCCACCGGATAAGTGATATTGAATTGCTTGATGGCATTCTGGACATTTTGAGTTTCCCGCTCAAAAGAAAATTCCGGCGTGTGAACGCCTACGATCACCAACCCCTCATTCTTATAACGTTCATACCAGGCAATTAAATGCGGCAGGGTACGCACACAATTAATACAGCTATACGTCCAAAAATCAACCAAAACCACTTTCCCGTGTAAAGCCTGTAAGGACAACGGTGTTGACACATTAAGCCATTTGGAAATACCAGCAAACTCCGGCGCTAGCCTTCCCTCAAATAATAATTCTTTATCCTCCTGTGCAATGACTTTAGCCTTCCGACCGGCCAAATTATCTAATTCTTTCTGCAAGCTGCTGCTATTTTCGAACTGACCTAAAAAACGGCTATATGCGGGGAAAAGATTTAAAACTTTGACTTGGACCGCTTTATCATAATTGGTATAAATCAAAATAGCTGTGACGATCATGATAAGGCCAAAGCCTTGCTGGATTCTGCCTGTGTACTTATTTACCTGGCGCATTTTCTTAAACAGTCCTGCGCTAAACGAAGAAAAAACATATAATGGGATTCCCAAACCAAAAACATAAGCCAGAGTTATAGCCACGACCTTGATGTTAACAGACTGTGTTGCGGACAAGGCCGCGATCGTCGCTAAAATAGGCCCCGCGCAGGGCGCCCAGACTAGCCCTAAAGAAAAGCCGGTCACCAGACCTGCCGACATTCCGCTGCCTTCCTTTTTAAAACGTGATTGCAGCGGAGCCAACAGATTATTGATAAAAACTTCCAATCTAGCACCTAAAGATGGGAGCAATAATGACAAGCCCAACAAGCTGATAATGACCGTAGCTATCAGGCGCAAACTATTGGGGTTGAAAGGAATTATTTTAACGATGAAGGAAATAAAAAGAGTGAATATCGTAAAACTCGTCATAACGCCAAGCGTTATACCGAGCGATCTTCTTTTCCCGCCACCTGAAGAAGCAGAAAACACAATAGGCAAAAGCGGCCATATGCAAGGGGCTAAGATCGTAATGAATCCGGCCAAAAAAGAAAAAACAAGAAGTGTAGCCACCGATCCTCCCAAGGATGAAAAGCAACTTATCTCTTGTACACGAATGCATTATAAGGGCTAGGGGAATTAAAAAGCCCTCTGCGACCTTTCGGTCACAGAGGGCTTCCTAAATACAAGAAACTAATTCTTATTCTTATATTTTTACAACGTTTTGAGCTTGTTCACCCTTAGGGCCGTTGACGATTTCGAACTCAACATCTTGTCCTTCGCCTAATGATCTGTAGCCTTCACCTTGAATTGCAGAGTGATGCACAAACACGTCTTTGCCGTTTTCAGGAGTAATAAATCCAAAACCTTTTTGGTCGTTGAACCATTTTACTTTACCTTTAACCATAATCTTTGAAACCTCCTTTTGATCGAAACTTGAGTCCCTTAAACGTGACCATAAAAAAACCGCCAGGCTTGAACCTACACCGTGCGGTCTAAGATCACAATCCTTGAATCGAACTCGATGATAGTATGCCCTACTTTAGGGCATTTGTCAACTTAATTTAATCGTTTTCTTTTTTCGAAGCTTCCAGATATTCCCAGCGTTGATAAGCTTTTAGAAGTTCTTCCGCTAACGCCTCCAAACGGGAGTTCACGCGCTGGATCTCCTCGGGAGCTCTTTGATAAAAATTAATATCCGCAAGCAAAGTAAAAATATCCTCTTGTTCTACCTCAAGCTTTTCAATCTTTACCGGAAGGCCTTCGAGCTCACGCTCTTCCTTAAAAGAAAGTTTTCTTAAAATCAACGGCTTCAAAGGTTTTGGCGTCTCCTTAATAGATGTGATCTGCGGCTTGCGGGGTACAAGCGCCTTAGGCTGACGCTGATTGACCCAATCATCATATCCGCCAGCGAATTCGCTGATCTCTCCTTGTCCTTCCATGATCATTGTTGAAGTCACCACATTATTTAAAAATGAACGGTCATGGCTGACTAAAAGTAAAGTTCCGGAATACTCCATCAATAACTCTTCCAATAGTTCCTGGGTCTCAATATCCAGATCATTTGTTGGCTCATCCATCACCAAAAAATTAGATGGTTTGGTAAAAAGACGGGCTAAAAATAAACGGTTGCGTTCCCCCCCCGAGAGGACTTTGACCGGCGTGCGCGACCGGTCCGGGGTAAACAAAAAATCCTGCAAATAACCGATGATATGCCGGGGCTTGCCATTGATCGTCACCGTATCCCCACCCGGACAAACATTTTCTATAACAGTTTTTTCTTCATCCAATTGCTGACGCAATTGGTCATAATAGGCGATTTCCAGGTTGGTGCCAAAACGCACTTTGCCTTTCTGGACTCCAAGTTGACCCAACAAAATTCGCAATAAGGTGGTCTTGCCGCAACCATTGGGACCGATGACTCCGATCTTGTCACCACGCATAATTTGAGTAGAAAAATCTTTGATCAAACACTTATCTCCATAGCTAAACCCCAAATGCGCGGCTTTGATAACTAAATGCCCGGATGCCTCGGACTCATGGGCTTTCATTCGTACCTGACCGATTTGCTCACGCTGGGCCTGCTTTTCTATGCGCAAACGCTCCAACGCCTTGACCCTACCTTCATTACGTGTCCGTCGGGCCTTGACACCTTTGCGAATCCAAATTTCTTCTTCAGCTAATTTATTATCAAAATCTTTACGCTGGGCGGCCTCGTTTTCCAGGGCCATACTTTTGCGCTCTAAAAAAGTCGGGTAATCACAAGACCAGCTAAAAATTTTACCGCGGTCAAGCTCTACGATCCTTGTCGCTAAATGCTGCATAAACATGCGGTCATGTGTGACAAAAAACAAAGTGCAGGGATAATCCTTTAAAAATTCTTCCAACCAGTTAATCGAGTCAATATCCAAATGATTGGTAGGCTCATCCAAAAGTAAGACTTCAGGCTTGAGGACCAGGGCACGGGCTAAAAGCACACGGCGTTTTTGACCGCCGGATAACTGTTCAAAATCCGCTTCACCATCGAGTTTCATCTGCGAAAGCACAAATTCAACTTCGGCATTGATATCCCATCCCCCGCTATGGTCTAACTCCGTTTGTAAAATATCCAGCTGGCGCATCAATTCAGGGGTGTGTTCGGTATGCAGACGCTGGGCCACATGATGATAATCGCTCAAAAGTTTAGCGCGGGGCCCTAGCCCCACGAACACGATATCAAAAACATTGCCTTTGATGTCATTAGGGACTTCCTGGGGCAGATGAGTCACCTGAACCCCCTTTTGATAAACAATCTCACCCTCGTCGATAGAAACCTGACCCGCCATTACCTTCATCAAGGTAGTTTTACCGACCCCGTTGCGGCCAAGTAAAGCAATGCGCTCACCTGGTTCCACCTGAAGGCTTAATTTGTCAAACAAAAGCGGGCCGCCGAAGGCCACGGATATTTCCTGCAAACTGATAAAGGCCATAAGCCGAATAGTCTACTACAGACGCTGTGATTTTGCTATCAATGTATTTATAACGCCCTTATTTTTTTAATTTATTTCTTTAAATAGAGGATTAGCTAAATTGGGCGAGTAGTTCTTTATTGGTGGGGAATTGCTGGAGTTTTTTGACCAATGTCTCAGCAGCCTCAACAGGGCCAAATGCGGCCAAAGCACGCCTCAACTTGTTTATTTGTTGAAGCTCATTAGCACCCAGCAACAATTCTTGCTTGCGGGTGGCGCTTTTTGAAATATCAATGGCCGGGAAAATGCGGTGATTGGCAATCTCTCTTGAGAGGACAACCTCCATATTACCTGTGCCCTTAAATTCCTCAAAAATGACTTCATCCATACGGCTTCCTGTTTCAATCAAAATCGTGGCTAAAATAGAGAGCGACCCGCCATTCTCAATCTTGCGCGCAGCGCCAAAAATGCGGCGAGGAACCTCAAGAGCGCGGGCATCGACCCCGCCGGAAATCGTACGGCCGCTGGAGCGCGTCTGCGCATTATGCACACGCGCAAGCCGGGTCAACGAATCGATAACGATCATCACGTTCGCTCCTGCCGCTACTTCCACAAAGGCCTGACGCATTAATTTATCTGCAATTTCGATATGATGCTCATAGCTTTGATCTGTAGAAGAATAGTGAACCTCACCGGGAATAGTCCTCTTGAATTCTGTCACCTCTTCAGGCCGCTCATCAATAAGCAGGCAATATAGTTTTATTTGAGGAGTTCCTTTAGCAACGGCCTGACAAATATGCTTCAAGAAAGTAGTTTTGCCAGATCCAGGAGGGGCGACAATGAGTCCCCGCTGCCCCATGCCTATGGGACAAATCATGTCCATGGCCCGCATCGTCAATTCCCGGCTGCCGTCTTCCAAAAGAATGCGCGGGGAAGGGTCCACTGGCGTACCGGCGATAAATTTTCTTTCAGCTTCATCCACCCGGCGTGCAGGCGCCAAACGAAAACTATCACGCGATGGTCGATTAGATTTATAGGGTTTAAAATGCATCTTTATACCGTAATAACCGGCCTCCCGGCGGGTCACAGACCCAAATATTATTTTGATCATCGCCCACTACACAATGAGCCCTTTTATCTGCTTGAGCTTTGCCCAATAATGAAATCTTGCCCTGAGCTGATACCCCTAAAACTGAAAGGGTGGCATTTTTTCCGCTGGTGAAATATAAATGAGAAAGTTTTGGATTATAACTTATCATATCAGCGCCAGGATCGGTCATTAATTCACTTATTTTTTTATTATTCTGTTTTAAATCAAAAACCAAAGCCTTGCCTTCAGCGCAACTGACAAATAAAAAACCTTTTTGCTCATCTATGGCATTCCCGCGTGATTTTTCGCATTCATTAGCCCATACGCTGACAATAACATGCGACCGCAGGTCGATGGCCGCGGCCTGGGGCCCCAAATTCGTATAGGCGCGTCCTAAAATATGATCGACCACCAAGGACTCCGGCCCACCAGACACAGAAATGAGCGCTACAGGTTTCAGCGCCGGATGTGCTCCGGCGGAGAACCTGAAGATCTCAAGCTGTTTATTATGCGGTTCCGTGACCCAAAGCTCATGATTGACTCCGACGTAACGCACATAATCTGAATCACCCGCGAGAGGTGCAGCGCCAACCTGATTCGACGACTTAGGGTCAACCACAGCCAACTCATGCCTGCCATGGTCTAAAACGAATAAATAACCTTCCCCCTCATCCGCAGACGTAATTCCAATATCATGCCCTTTTTGGTTGGCAGCGCTTGAGCTAAATCCTCCTATAGATGTCATGGCGTAAGTGACAGGGTCAATTAAATATAATTTGCCCGTATGTCCTGCAGGCACCAAAACTTTATGCAGACTGGAAGAAAAAGTCATATCATCAAAACCAATCCCTCCCTCACCACCAGGTATGGCAACGGTGGTGGCTTTCAAGGAAGAATCCGAAGGTTGAGCAAATACAGGATTAATAATCCCCACGAGCATCAAGATTAAGAAAAATATCATTGTCTAACCTCCCTTATTGTCGTAATGATGCAGGTTCTGTCTCAGACTTGCTGTTAAGGTATTCCTGATTGAAATGCGTGCGAACTATTTGGATTCAATTTATTTTTTTGTACTCACGGTCATTTTTAGGCAAAAATCTTGTGTTGTAAGGGAATCCTGAGGTTTATGGCTGAACTTGTTTGAATCTTGAAGTTCCAGAGAACTTCAAGGTGAGTTGTTCAGACACCGCGACAATATAAGATTTTTGCCGTTAAGAAAATGACCGTGAGTACAAAAAAATAAATTGAATCCAAATAGTTGTGCAACTCAATGAATGTGAATATTAAAGCAAATTAAACCTGTAGCCTATTCCGGGTTCATTGATAATCCGCTTCGGGGTTGAGGGGTTGTCCTCGATCTTTTGGCGCAGATGATTTAAATAAACCCGCACTGAGTTAGCTTTCTCTTCGTTCTCTGTTCCCCAGACTTCCCTTAGAATTTGGCGTATCGTTAAAACCCGCCCTGCGTTTTTAATCAGCGACGATAATAACCCGTATTCAATAGATGTCAACTTAAGAAGTTGTCCATCCAGTGTCACTTGACGATTATTAAACTCAACGCGCAGCCTGGCATTTTCAAAAGTTTCATTAACAATTCCGGGCGTCGTCTTTCGCCTTAACACCGCTGAAAGTCTTGCTGTCAGTTCGGAAGCGGAAAACGGCTTGGTAATATAATCATCTGCCCCACTTTCTAGGCATTGGACCTTTATTTCTTCCTGCCCCCGGACTGAGACCATAATGACGGAAACGTCGCTAAACTCCCTGATACGCAAAAGCACATCAAAGCCTTCCATGTCCGGCAGGCCCATATCCAGAAGCACGGCTTGAGGTTTTTTATAAACAAGCGCTGCCAAGCCTTTTTCACCGCTGTCAGCACTGATCACTTCATAACCAGCATGCGTGAGAATAACCCCCAGCATCTTTTGGATCTGAGGCTCATCGTCTATGACAAGAACAATCCCCTTGGACATCTTATTCTTTTTCTGCCATTGGTAAGGTTATAGTAACCATAAACCCCTTAGGAGACAAATTTTCTGCTTCTACATCACCTTCATTCAATTGCACAAAACGACGGGCGATAGATAAACCTAAGCCTAACCCCCCTTTTTTGGTTTTTGCTCCTCTATAAAACTTATCAAAAATTTTGGCCAGGGTCTCTTTGGGGATTCCTTCTCCCTGATCAATAACACTGATCCTGATCTTTTGATCCATAATGCGCACATGAATATCGATCTCCTCGCCCTCAGGGCCATGCACCAAGGCATTATGAACAATGTTTTTCAAAGACTGTGTGACCATATAAAAATCCGCATTTACATACAAAGGTCCGGAAGGACAGTCCAGATGAATGCGCTCTTCAACCGGCTGAGACACGACTTGTTTGAGGGCCTGAGCGATGATATCTTTGACTTCACACCAGGCAAAATTGGGCCTTAAATTACCGGTATCCAATTTAGTCAAATCCAAAACCGCATCAACCCCGCTGGTCAGACGCAGGCAGGCTAAACGGCATTCTTCCAAAAGATCCATAGCATCTTTAGGCCACTGGTGAAATAAAACCAATGCATCCAGATAACCGGAAATGATCGTAAGCGGGGTCTTTAATTCATGCGATAGATTATCAAGCAACGCACTTTGCAAATTTTGCGTATCTTCTTTCATTTTGGCTTCGCGTGATATTTTCAATAATTGATCCTTTTCCAACATCACCGTCATAAGGGCCGTAAAAGATTCTAATAGTGTCCTTTGGGCCAAATCCAAAGGCTTATCGATTAAAAGTTTAATGGTCAAGACAGCCCTCACCTGCCCCGAAGCCCTTAATGGCAAATACATCAATGGCTGTTGAGGCAATGTATCACTAAAACGGCCCGCGGCTTTTTTATTAGCTACCACCCATTGGACCAAACCTTTCTGGTTATCCGTCATCTCTATAGTATCCCCTATGGGATTCATAAAAAGGGGTTGATCATTTTCATCGATCATCAGCACACAGCTTTTAGAATGCAAAAGTAAATTAATCTGGGCGCAAGCCACCCGCATTGCTTGAGCTATATCCGTACTTACAGCCAAGGCCCGCGTTAATTCATACAAAGATTCTGAACGCAAACGCTGTTTCTGTTCGATTTCTTTCTGACGCCGCAGCTTGGAAGTAATGAACCCCATCATCAAAGCTGTAATAAAAAACATCACCAGCAGACCCAAGTCGTAACCGCTTCTAAAACTAAAAGTATATTTCGGAGGGATAAACAAGAAATCCCAGGCCAAGGCGCTTAAAGCCGCCAGCATGAAGGCGGCAGACCTGCCTAAAAAAGCACCGCTTAAAACAACGGTCAGTAAATACATTAGCCCAAGCATCTGATAACCCGCCAGGGGCTCCAGGAGCATGTTCACGATGGTGGCAATTGCAAACATGAAAAAACTAAGACCATATTCACGGGGTTTTATTCTGGATAAAAAATATCTTGGTCTTAGAGGGAAACTCTTCTCACCCGATGACATGCGCACCATGTGCACGTCAATCTGTCCGCTTAAATTAACTAGCCGATCCACCATGGTGGGAATTCTCAACAATCTTTCCCATTTCTTCTCGACAGACTTCCCTATAATAATTTGTGTGACATTTTCTTTATTTGCCACATCAATGATCACTTGAGCAAGGTCATCTCCCACTTGATGGATGGTCTCGGCTCCTAACTGACGGGCCAAGGCCAAATTCTTCATCAAAAGCTCTTTATGCTCTTCAGAGAGTGGCGCGGAGCCTTCCACATGCAAGGCAATCCATGAAGCATCCAGCATCCCTGCCCAGCGGCGGGTCATACGAATCAAGGACTCGGAAAATGGAGTGACCCCAACCGCAACCAGAATGCGTTCACCGCTTTTAGTGGGGCCTGAAAGCCCTTTTGCTAACATCAACGAACGCAGATTCCGGTTAACATGGGCTGTGGTTAATCGTAAAGCCATTTCCCGCAAGGCTGTCAAATTTTCGGTTTTAAAAAAATTAGCGGCGGCAGCTTGGGCTTGGGAGGGGACATACACCTTGCCTTCAGCCAATCGTTGATGCAGGGCTTGCGGAGATAAATCCACTAAAGTAATTTCAGAGGCCTCATCAAGGATGGTATCAGGGACAGTTTCTCCAACCACAACACGGGTAACGGCCAGAATATCTTCCCGGCGGCTGTCAACATGCTGCACATTAAGGGTGGTAAAAACATCGATGTCAGCTGAAAGTATTTCCAGGACATCCTGATAACGTTTAGGATGACGGCTTCCCGGGGCATTGGTATGAGCAAGCTCGTCGACTAAAACTAATTGAGGGCGGCGCTTAAGGATTTCATCGATATCCATTTCCTCTAAGGTAATACCGCGGTAATTGACAATTTTGGGAGGGACCTGTTCCAATCCTTCAAGCAGGGCTTGGGTTTCAGAACGGCCATGCGTGCAGACGACACCAACCAACACCCGAAACCCTTCAGTCTGGCGCTGGCGCGCCTCTTGAAGCATGGCATAGGTCTTACCGACACCAGGACACATGCCGAAGAAAATCTTCAGTTTGCCACGATGGCTTTCTTCAGCTTTTACTCTAGCTAGAACTGCATCCGGATCAGGTCGTTCCATGCATTATATCATACTCGCTACGAGGGTCATTGCGAGCATTTTTTGAACTCCCGGTCAGCCAAGCAAGAAACAGGGAATATTTAGTTTTTATGTTCATCAAGCGCCAGGTTAACTTGCAATACATTCACCACCGGTTCACCGAGAAATCCTAAGAAGCGGCCTTGGGTGTTTTGATCGACAATTTGATTAACCGTTTCTTGTGTTAAACCCCTCACGCGGGCCACACGCGCCAGTTGATATTCCGCAGCGGCTTGACTGATGTGAGGGTCTAATCCGCTTCCTGAAGATGTCACTAAATCCACAGGAATGAGAACATTGTTGTCAGGATCTGCTGCTTTTAGAGCTGATACCCTCGCTTTAATTTCATCTAGTAATGCAGGATTTGAAGGGCCTAAATTGGATCCAGAGGAAGAAGAAGCATTATAAGCAGGACTCGTCGCTGAAATCCTGCCCCAGAAATACTTAGGGTCATCAAAATTCTGCCCGATCAAAGATGATCCTAAAATTTTACCATCCCCGGAGACTATCAAACTACCTTCGGCCTGATGATGGAATACGGTTTGCGCGATGGCGGTCACTAAAAGCGGATAAAGTATCCCGGTGATCACCGTTAACACAATAAAAGAAACTATAGCCGGTCTAATTTGTGTACGTAACATGGTAGATCCTCCACATCAGATATTGCTGTCATTCTTAGGCGAAGCCGAAGAATCTAAAGGCTCCTTAAGATCCTTCGCTTCGCTCAGGACGACATATTAAACTAAATGCAATGCTACTAAAATCATGTCGATCAATTTAATCCCTACAAACGGAGTGATGATTCCTCCAGCCCCATAAATCAGCAAATTATCCCGTAAAAGACGACTGGCAGCAACCGGCCTGTAAGGCACCCCAAACAAAGATAAAGGGATAAGAAATATTATAATCAGCGCGTTAAAAATAACCGCGGACAATATCGCACTTTGCGGTGTAGCTAAATGCATAACATTGAGTGCCCCCAATGCCGGATAAGTCCCTACAAATGCCGCCGGTATAATCGCGAAATATTTAGAAACATCATTAGCAATGCTAAAGGTCGTCAGAGACCCTCGCGTAATCAAGAGTTGTTTACCGATTTTAACCACTTCAATCAGCTTAGTGGGATTGGAATCCAAATCCACCATGTTCCCCGCTTCTTTGGCAGCTTGTGTTCCCGTATTCATGGCCAATGCCACATCCGCTTGGGCCAAAGCCGGCGCATCATTGGTCCCGTCGCCGGTCATGGCCACCAAACGGCCGCCGGTTTGCATATCACGGATCAATTTTAATTTAGTTTCAGGTGTGGCTTGGGCCAGAAAATCATCCATGCCTGCTTCCACAGCAATGGCCGCGGCTGTTAAAGGGTTGTCTCCGGTGATCATAATAGTCTTAATGCCCATGCGGCGAAGTTCCGCGAAACGTTCTTTAATGCCGCCCTTAACAATGTCCTTTAATTGGATGACCCCCAGAACATTTTTATCTTCCGCCACAACCAAAGGAGTTCCCCCACTTTTAGAAATGGTCTCTATGGATGATTTCAAATCATCCGGAAAAATCCCGCCGGCCTTTCTCACATAGCCCTCAATAGCTTCAACCGCACCCTTTCTAATTTGGCGGTTAGCACCTAAATCGACCCCGCTCATACGGGTTTGAGCAGTAAAAGGAATGAACCTTGCCCCCAGTTCCTGGGTTTGCCGTTCTCTAATACCGTATTTCTCTTTCGCT
Organism: Candidatus Omnitrophota bacterium; assembly: GCA_015233675.1. Lineage (GTDB taxonomy): Bacteria > Omnitrophota > Gorgyraeia > Zapsychrales > Fredricksoniimonadaceae > JABDGZ01. The sequence goes on along the minus strand of JADFXH010000002.1, from coordinate 193,407 downwards.
AAAATGACGATGCTGCGGCCTTCAGGCGTTTCATCGGACAAAGAAGACAATTGAGCGGCATCGGCCAATCTCTCGGTAGTTACTCCCTGAGTCGGAATAAAAGCCACCGCTTGCCTGTTGCCGAGTGTAATAGTCCCTGTTTTATCCAGTAACAATACATCTACGTCTCCCGCGGCCTCAACAGCACGTCCGGAGGTTGCGATAACGTTAGCCTGGATCATGCGATCCATGCCGGCAATGCCAATGGCCGGTAATAATCCACCGATCGTGGTTGGAATCAAACAAACCAGCAATGCAACTAAAGCCGTCACAGTAATGACCGCTCCTTTTCCAGCAGTAGCAACGCTAAAAATCGAAAATGGCAAAATGGTCACTGTGACTAGAAGAAAAATAATCGTAAAAACTACCAGCAAAATACTCAGAGCGATTTCATTGGGAGTCTTTTGACGACGGGCACCCTCAACCATCGCGATCATATGGTCCAAAAAAGTTTCTCCCTGATTGGCGGTAATACGGACAATCAGCCAATCGGAAAGAACGCGAGTCCCTCCGGTCACGGCCGAACGGTCCCCACCGCTTTCACGGATAACCGGAGCGCTTTCCCCGGTAATGGCACTTTCATCGACGGAAGCCACTCCTTCAACAACTTCGCCATCCATGGGGATATAATCCCCGCGTTCAACCAAGACAACATCCCCTTTGATCAAAGTAGTGGCTGAAACAGTTTCAAAACTTGCACCCTGTGTGGGTTTAGACATTTTTTTAGCCGGCGTATCTTTACGGGCACGGCGCAAACTCTCTGCTTGGGCTTTGCCCCGGCCTTCGGCCATGCTTTCCGCAAAATTGGCAAAAACGATGGTAAACCACAGCCATAAAGAGATAGCTAGAATAAAACTGGCACCGGCCTCCCCGTGCCACCCTAATGCCTGTACATATAAGCCCGTAGTCAGCAAGCTACCAACTAATACCACAAACATCACAGGATTCTTGAACTGATGCCGGGGGTCTAATTTCTTAAATGATTCCACCATAGCCGGCACTAAAATCGTCGGCTCGAATAATGATGTCATGCTACTGTGTGTCTTTTTCATAATATCCTCATTAGTTTCGTGTCATTGCGAGGAACATTTTTCAGCGACGAAGCAGTCTCTTTTAAAAGATTGCTTCGCTTTGCTCGCAATGACACATTGTCACGCACCTCTTAACATCAAATGTTCAACAATGGGGCCTAAAGCCAGAGCAGGAAAAAACACCAACGCCCCAACAACCAAAACGACCATGGCCAAAAAGACAATAAATAACGGTGTGTGCGTCGGCAATGTCCCTTGGGTGCTGGGCACAATTTTCTTGGCTGACAAAGATCCGGCAATAGCTAGCATCGGGATCGCCAGCCAATAACGGCCAAAAAACATTGAAACCGCCGTCATGACATTATAAAAAACTGTGTTCGCATTAATCCCGCCAAAAGCACTCCCATTATTCCCCGCAGCTGAACTAAAAGCATAAAGCACCTCACTAAATCCATGCGGCCCGGGATTAGAGATTCCGGCTTTTCCCACAACTGTTAGGACAGCAATGGCCGTTGGTATCAAAATAAACATATGCGGTATTAAGGCGACTAATGAGGCCATCTTCATTTCAAAAACCTCGATCTTCTTACCTAGGTACTCAGGTGTGCGGCCGATCATAAGACCTGCAATAAAAACAGCCACGATCACAAAAGCGATCATGCCATACAACCCGCAGCCCACTCCGCCAAAAATAACTTCTCCCAACTGTATAAGCCACAAAGGGATCATGCCGGACAAAGGCATGAAAGAATCGTGCATACAATTGACCGATCCATTAGCTACGGCTGTTGTACTAACCGCCCAAATAGCTGAATTAGCAGTCCCAAATCGAGACTCTTTACCCTCCATATTCCCGCCGGATTGGAAAGCTGTTGTTGTTTGGTCGACGCCTAATTTATCAAACAGAGGATTGCCTTGCTGCTCAATCTGTATACAAAACCACAGGCAAGGAAGAAAAATTATAGACATCGCGGCTAACAAGGCCCATCCTTGCCGACGATCTTTGACCATGCACCCAAAGGTGTAGCACAATGACACGGGAATCAACATAATGGCTAATAATTCTAGAAAATTGGACAAAGGGGTTGGATTTTCGTAGGGATGAGCAGAATTAGCATTATAAAATCCTCCACCGTTACTGCCTATTTGTTTAATAGCTATCTGGGACGCCACCGGCCCTAGAGCAAGCTCTTGTTGATTAACTAATTTTCCATTACTATCTTTAGTGGCTTGCAGGAGTGTTGCCACGGCACTTTTGTTAAAAGTCTGCGGTATCCCTTGGGAAACAAAAACAACGGCAAACACAATTGACAAAGGCAGCAAGATATACAGAACAGTCCTCACCATATCCACCCAAAAATTTCCAATAGTGTTCATCTGCTTTTGAATAAATCCTCTAATTAAGGCGACCAAAATTGCCATCCCTGTTGCCGCAGAAACAAAATTCTGGACGCTCAAGGCCAGCATTTGAGTAAAATAACTCATGGTGTTTTCCCCGCCATAACTTTGCCAGTTGGTATTAGTTGTAAAACTCACCGCCGTATTAAACGACGAATCCGGGGAAACCGCTGGCATGGCCATTGGATTTAAAGGCAGCACAGCTTGTAACCGCTGGATGGCATAGACCACTAAAACACCTAAAATATTAAACAAAATCATGGCCACAGCATAAGTTTTCCAAGTCATACCTTCTTCCTCTTTCACAGCGCAAATCCGGTAAATCCATTTTTCTACACAAACCAGCCACACGTTAAGGCCCGCAGGTCTTCCCATATATATACACGCCATGTAACTGCCAAACGGCTTGACCATCAGAAGCACTACTATAAGGAAAAAGATGGTTTGGATAAAATCATTGAGGCCCATTAAAATATCTCCGGTTTAAGCAAAGCTATTAAAAGGTAAACGAACAAAACTAATGAAATAACACCGCCGATCCAATAGATGGCCAACATAACTGCCTCCTCCTTGTCATTCCCGCGAGCAACTGTGAGTGTCAGTCAATACGACCGGAAGCGGGATTCTTACACTTTTGAACACAAACCAATAAAGCCCCATGCCATGAGTGCAAATAAAACTATTAAGCCGATAAATATAATATCTATCATAAAAGTATTCTCCTTAATCTTTCTATGTTCCTTTTTTGTAGGGGCCTACCTTGTGTCGGCCCGAAGGTCAAAGGTCAGTCCCTGCCTCACAGGATTAAGTTTATCATTGACCATAAATTTATCTAATTAAAAAAATGCCTTAAGGTATTAAAAAAGTGTTAAAACGGCTTACGCAAAAAGCTTTGGGTGTTAACGAATGCAATTTCTAATTATACAATCTTACAGGGGATCGCAGCATCCTCATCATAAGAATAAACCGCGCACAAGCGATGATAACCGTCCGCAATAACAACTTTCCCGTTTTTTGCATCTCTAAGCAGCAAAAGGGGGGATAATTCTTTCCCTGATACCACCTTCTTACGGTCCTTCTCTACGTGTAAATTGCTTACACCTAATAAAGATAAACCTGATGCCCTAAAAATATCCTTGGCCTTAAACTCTAAGACACGGCCTCGTCTTAACTTATTGACATACATGGCGGCAGTCTTTTCATCATACAATAAGCATAAATAAGACATCGCCGCCGGATAATCGTGTTCTTCTGAATGACTCAACCATGTTATTCTAGTTTTCTGTACCATTTTTATTCCCCTTTTAACGTAAAGCGGTTGTCCCGCTACTTTGGTTTCTTATCCTTAAGGTAGAAATCCACCACATCACTGATATTCTGGAAAAATGCGTCTTCCCCCATGAGCTTGGGAATCTCATATTTATCGAGCTCGGCCTTAACGGAGTCAATCACATTCGCCCAGACAAGCCTGACCCCCCGGGCCCTCAAGATACAAAAAATTTCGCGCAAGGTCTCAGCCGCTGAGAAATCCACATCAGCGACCGCTGAAGCATCTATGCAAAGGCAAGACAAGGGAGGCTCGGCCCCTTCGACAAAGCCAATAACCTGATCAAAAAGCTGCTGGGCATTTGCATAGTAAATCGTGTGTGCGAACCGATACAATAAAAGCCCTGGCTTGACCTGCTGAGGCTCAGTCACCGGAAAAATCCGCCAAGTGCCCGTTGACTTGTCAATCGCCAGCACAACATTCTGCGAGCGGTAACTGCGCCGCACGTGCTCCATTAAGGAGAGCACCATGGCAATGACTATCCCCTGCTCGACACCGACCAGGACGACCACGACAGCCGTGACCAGCGCCACCCAGAACTCCGGCTGACGTTGTCGCCAGACTTTGCGCATCCCTTGAATATCAACCAATTGCAATCCTATAAGAAAGACCACCGCAGAAAGAACGGCGCTGGGCATGTTGGTCAGCAGGTCAGTAAAAAACAGCAATACCAAAAGAACAACAAGACTCGTGACAATTGAGGACAACTGACTGCGGCCACCGGCACTGTCAACCATCTCAGTCTTGGTCGGACTTCCATTGACAACAAATGTTGATGATAGTGCGGCACCTACATTAGCCAAGCCCAAACCGAGCAAATCGATGTTCTCGTTAAAAGATTCATTGTATCGCGCGGCATAGGCCCTTGACGTCGCAGCGCTTTGTGCCAAAATAACCACAAACATTGAAAAAGCCGTGGGGAGCATCTGCAGGACTAGAGCGAAAGACCAATGAACATTCGGTAAACCAATCACAGGCAATCCTTGCGGGACATCACCTAGTGTGTGGACTCCATGTTTTTTAAAATCAAAAAGCCAACTAACTACAACAGCCCCTACCACTGCCATAAAGGCACCGGGAATTTTTTTTGAAAACTTCTGCGATCCCAAAATGACGCCGATAACAATCATTGATATTGCCAGATCATAAAAATTTATCTGACTGATCTGCTGAAGATCGTTGGTTATCTTATGGACCAAATCAACCCCGCCACCTGTAATGCCAAGCATGCCGGGAACCTCACCAAGCGCGACACTGAATCCTACACCGGTCAAGAATCCTATCAACACTGTCCTTGACAGGAAATCAGCCATAAAACCCAGCCCCACCACACGCGCGAAAATCAATAATCCGGCGGACATTAATGCCAGAACTCCGGCGAGCGCAACGTACTCGTGAGACCCCTTGGCTACTGATACCAAACCTGCCGCAAGAATGGCAGCCGTGGCCGAGTCGGCTGCGACGACTAAATGTCTAGACGATCCGAAGATAGCATACAAAAACATGGGAATAAGCAAGGTATAAAGACCGGTGACTACAGGAGTACCTGCAATCTTTGTATAACCCATCACTTCGGGAATTGCAAGGGCGGCCAGGGTGATTCCAGCCATCACTTCAGTCGATATATCAGACTTTTTGATGGGAAGTATTCCCTGGAATAGGGGGAAACGCTTATTGCGGAACTGTTTTTCAGTTCCGTTCATACGGGCCTCCAGGGAAATTGAAGAAAATTACTGAAAAAAAAGCAGACAAAATTTATTCGTAACCATATTTTTTAATAAACCATACTTTCAACGCCTGAACAAAGTACAAATAAGACCCCACAATAATAATGAGAGCCAAAAAGAATGTCGCGGGCGGCATAACAAATTTAAAATAATTTCCCAATGGAGTAAAGGGAAGAACCAGCGCAATTGATACAATATAAATAGAGGTAAACAATAAAAAGGGGCTGGGCGTACTTTCTATAAATGGTATTTTACCGGTACGAATAATATGAATGACCAAGGTTTGCGTACACATGGATTCTAAAAACCAACCCGTGCAAAATAACGGCTGAGAGGCATGGAAGATAAACAGCAGGACCCCAAAAGTTATATAATCAAAAACAGAACTTAAAGGCCCAAAATAAATCATGAATCTTTTGATATATTCAATATTCCACGGCCTTGACTTTAAAAGATACTCTTCATCGATTCCATCCGAGGGAATGGCTATCTGGGAGGCATCGTAGAGAAAATTATTTAAAATGATCTGTATCGGCAGCATGGGTAAGAACGGCAAAAGGAAACTGGCCCCCGTCATACTGAACATATTGCCGAAGTTAGAACTCGCCCCCATTTTGACATATTTAGAAATATTGCCAAAAACCCTTCTTCCTTCTAATACACCGTCACAAAGAACCATCAAATTTTTCTGTAAAAGGATCAAATCCGCAGATTCTTTAGCGATGTCAACCGCATTATTAACTGAAATCCCAACGTCCGCCGCTTTTAGGGCCGGCGCATCGTTGATCCCATCTCCCAAATAACCCACCGTATGATTGTTCCTGTGCAATGCGCGTATGACTCGTTCTTTTTGCAAAGGCGAGAGTCTGGCAAAAACCGTGGTGGTCTTAACTAATTCCTTAAGTTGGTCCTCCGTAATTTTTTCTAACTGTTCTCCTGTCGCCAGCCCTTTGACATCAAGCCCCACCTCACCACAAATTTTTTTAGTAACTAAATCATTATCACCGGTGAGCACTTTAAGTTCTATGCCTAATTTCTTTAAGGCTTCGATGGTCTTACGAGCTGTGGGTTTTGGGGGGTCAAGAAACGCAATATAGCCTTTTAAAACCAGGTCTTGCTCATCATCTTTGGAATAAATTTCTTTGTTAACATCCATGTCTTTATAAGCTATCGCCAGAACCCTGAATCCGTCAGCACTTAAGGAATCATATTCTTCTTTTAAATCCGTCAGGACCATTTGGTCTAACTCTTCTATCTCCCCTTCCAATTCATATCTCTTGCATCTTTTTAATATTTCCTCAGGAGCGCCTTTGGAAATAATCTTATGCTTACCCTCCATGTCCACAACGACCGACATGATCCTGCGGGAGAAGTCGAAGGGCATCTCATCGATCTTTTTATATTGCTTGACGACCAATTTTTCATATTTTAAAACCGCTTTGTCCAATATATTTTTAAGTCCTGTTTGATAAAAACTGTTGATATACGCCAATTTTAAAACTCCCTGGTCCTCGTTCCTGACGACATCACAATATTTCTCCAAAACGATTTTATCTAATGTTAACGTTCCCGTTTTGTCAGTGCAAAGCACATCCATCGCGCCAAAATTCTGGATGGAATTCAAACGTTTAACGATGACATCCTTTTTGGACATCGCGATGGCCCCTTTGGACAAGTTGATCGTCACCAGCATGGGAAGCATTTCCGGAGTCAAACCGATGGCCACGGCCAGGGAAAACAAAAGCGCTTCCATAAAATTACCTTTGGTAAAGTAATTGATGGCGCAAATAGCCACAACCAACACGATCATGGCACGGATCATAAGCCATACAAATTTGTTAATACCCTTATCAAAACTGGTTGGCTGATTGATGGAGGCCAATCGCTTGGAAATGGCCCCAAACTCGGTGGCCAAACCAGTCCTTAAAACAACCCCTAAAGCTGTACCGCTGACAACACTCGATCCCATAAAAGCGATACTATCAACTGTAGGGGTTTTCTCCACCGGCATGGATTCACCGGTTAAAGCCGCTTGGTTAATAAATAAATCTTTGGCTTGGATGATTCTCAAATCTGCCGGGATCATGTCTCCTGCGAATAAATCCACAATATCACCGGGGACAATCTGTTTAATGGGAATTTCTTTAGACTTGCCGTTACGATGCACCGTCGCCGTGGCACGGACCATCTCGCTCAATTTTTCCGCTTCTCGATCGGCGCGATATTCTTGAAAAAAACCCAAAACAACACTCATGACCGCCATGACGCCAATGATAGAGCCGCTGACCGGATCCCCGGTCCAAAAGGTAACGGCCGCTATCACAACAAGCAAAACCACTAAGGGGTGAAAAAATTTGAGTATAAATTGAAAAACAAGCGCTCTTTTCTGTTTTTTGGCAGCTTCATTGAAGCCATATTCGTCGAGGCGTTTTTGGGCTTCTGGCTCGGATAGCCCGCTTGGGGAAGTTTGAAATTTTTCAAAAAGAATCTCTTTTGCGCATCCTTTATAATCAAAATCAAGAATTTGTGATTTTTGTTTATTATTCATCTGCCATCTCCAAAACAGGTCCCTATAGCACGCGCATCTTTAATCAGAGAATGATCAACTGGCACACGCCTTGAACCATGTGCAACTTTTGATAAAGGGACTTTAACCAGGCATCCATTTTTGACCCCAGCCATGCAACCCAACTCCCCTTGCGCAATAAGATCAACCGCCTTTGATCCTAATTGTGTCCCTAATATCCTGTCAAAAGGAGAAGGTGACCCTCCGCGCTGGAGGTGCCCCAATACCACATTACGGGTTTCAATGCCCGTCAGTTTCTCTAGCTCACGACCGATCACAAAACTGACTCCGCCCAAGCGAACAGGCTCTGATCCATCTTTGACTATCCTTTGCACAGTCACGCCGCCCCCCAAAGGTTTGGCTCCTTCAGATACCACTAAAATCGTAAAGTTTTTCCCTTTTTTTCTACGGTCTTTAATATGTTGTGCTATATGGTTTAGATCATAAGGAATTTCAGGAATAAGAATCCCATCACCGCCACCGGCCAAACCGGCATAAAGCGCGATCCAACCGGCCGATCTTCCCATCACTTCGAGGATCATGATCCTGTGATGAGATTCCGCCGTGGTATGAAGCCTGTCAACGCCTTCAGTGGCTATATGAACAGCCGTATCAAAACCAAAGGTGATGTCAGTCCCTTTGACATCATTATCTATAGTTTTAGGCACCCCCACCACTGCCACTCCCTGGAGAGACAAACGATGGGCAGTATCTAGGGTGCCATCACCTCCGATGCATACCAAACGATCAATTTTTAATTTACGCAAATTCTCAATGACTTGACCTGAAAAATCTTTGTAGACAACGGTGTCTTTACTTTCGACAGGATACTTATAGGGATTAGCTCTATTCGTTGTCCCTAAAATTGTCCCTCCCAAGGTCAAAATACCGGAGACATCTTTTTCACTCAATTTAAGGTGCCTGTTAAAAAGCAACCCTTCAAAACCATCCTTGATCCCGATGACTTCATAACCATATTCATGAATCGCTTTTTTAGTAACGGCCCGGATAACAGCATTCAACCCCGGGCAATCCCCGCCGCTAGTTAAAATCCCTATCCTGCGTGTTCTCTTTTTAATCAACCATCGCTCCTCTCTTGGAACTCTGTCATTGGATTTAACCTGGTCAAAGCTACCATCAACCCAAAAAACACCCACATGAGCACTCCTAATTGAACCGTGTAAAAAGTATTATCGAAAAAACTCTGCCCCAGGAATCCAAATAGGCCCGACAGAACCCCCTGAAGCAAGCTCAGTGCCCACAAGTCCTTTATGTGCCTGCAATTACTTAAACCATGCAGCAACAAAACATATAACATCCATAAAAAACAAGCCAGTCCTAACAATCCGGTCTCTGCCGCCATCTGTAAATAACAATTATGAGCATACCATCTATTTTTAGGAGGATCTCGCTTAAGGATCCTGGCATAGGTGTTAAGGCCTGTTCCATAGACCGGAGATGAACGAATGATTGAAATCGCTTTCTTCCAAAAATTAAAACGTCCTGACCCGTTTTGCACTATAAAAGTTTTTAATTGATACGAAAAGCCTTCTTTTGCAACACTCCCTGCACTAACGCCGTCTCTCAAGCGCATGTGTCTGATGTTATTCAAAAAAGGCAGAAAAATAAAAACAAAGACTATTAATAAAGCTCCTAAAAATAAAATCTTTCGTCGATCTATCAAAGACATCACAAACAACATGATCAAGAATCCGGCCCAGGAACTTCTAGAATAAGTCCAGCACAAACAAAACAGCAACAGGAACAAGAAAAAACCAAGCGATCCTTTCAAAATCGGTGATTTATTATTAACAATCGCTGTAAACAGAAGATGCAAAACAAGCCCAATGACAAGCAACAAATAAGCGCCAAAACCATTGGGACTAAAAAATGATGCATTTATCCTTTGAGTCGAAACAAAATTCTCAGCCCCAATTAGATGCCCTTTTAAGAAATCTTTCCCTGTATAATGTTGAAACACTCCGCTTAAAACCGTTATTAAAGCAGATAACAAAAAAAAGTTTAAGAAAATCCAAATACGCTTTTCATTACTAAACGCTTCTATGAAACTAAAATACAAAAAAACACATTTGATAAATTTACCAAAAAAAGCAAATAAACTAAGTGTCGGATACTGGCTGAATAAAACAGAAATAAAAAAAGCGAAAGCTAATAATTGCAGAGGAAGGCTAAGACAATTGGCAGGAGGGGCAAGCCCTTCCCAGATGAATTTAATTTTTCTTAAAAAATTTGAATTAACGCTTCTTGAGGGCCAATCAATGGCAATGCGGTGTATTTTCTTCACAAAATAAAAAGAAACTGCCAAAGCCGCAAAAGAATCAAGTAAAGCAATAGAAGCCGGCAAAACAAAAATTAAAACGCATAATGAAAATACAATACCCCGGTCACAAAAAGCTCCAAAACTATCATTAAAATGAATTAATTTTTTGGTAATAGCCATTTTTTTGTAAATTCATTTTATTCTGATTTCGTCCGAACTGACATGATCTTCATAAAAAGTCTTTCCCCAGCCAATGACTTTATTATCGACCAAACAAACCGGGACATTTATTTGGGAAGATTGGTATTTCTTGACATAAATATAGAATTCTTCTTTGGTCTGATCAGATTTTCTATAAATTTCTATAGTGTCTGGCCTGCCGAACAATTCAACCATTTGCTGCCTGGTCATTCCATACTGGGGATCAACAAAAGGTTTCACAGCTTTGTTGGAGGTATGCGCGCAACCAGTAAGACTAAAGCATAAACCAATGATTAAAAAATTCCTCACATTCATTAATTTATTTATCATTAAGCCTTCAGCCCTTCGCAAAAAGCCTCTTCAAACAGATCTATCGCTAAATCAATTTCTTTATGTGTTATATACAAAGATGGCGCTAAAGTAAAAACATTTTTAAAATATCCTCCGATGCTCAAAAGCAAACCCCGTTCGCGGCCCGCGGCAGTCAATTTCCCTTTCAAACCAATGTTCATAACCTTATCTGCCAATTCACGGTCTGGCGTACGCCCGTCTTTCTGGCAAATTTCAATACGCAGCGCTAACCCCAGCCCATCAACATCACCGATCTGAGGGTGTTTTTTCTTTAATTCTTTAAGCCGATCCAAAAAATACCTGCCCTTTTCAGGAACACTGGTGGAAAAATCAGAAGCTTCGATTAAATTCATGACCCCCAAAGCCGCCGCAGTGCCTATAGAATTAGAGGAATAGGTGGAATGTGTTGATCCCGGAGGAAAAACTTCCGGAGAGATCAAATGCTCCTTGGCCCATATACCTGAAAGGGGGTTTAAACCATTGGTGCAGGCCTTACCAAAAACAATTATATCAGGAACGACATCAAAATGTTCAATCGCCCACATTTTCCCTGTGCGGTAAAAGCCCATATGCACTTCATCATCCACGAATAAAACCTGATATCGGTCGAGCAATTTTTTTAGCGCCTTAAAATAATCCTTGGGGGGGACGATATAACCGCCGGTAGCCTGCACCGGCTCGACAAAAAATGCCCCGTATTCACAGTTCTTGGTTTTAGGATTAACCAAAGAATAATACTCTGATTCGAATAATTTCTCGAATTCCTTAAAACATGTCATATCGCAACAGTTTTCGCCACGGTCGGAAGGACAACGGAACTTATAAGGGAATTGGACAAAATGGGCCCGGTCCGAGAAATGTCCGAAATGTTCGCGGTAACGATAGCTGGATGTTATCGCTGAGGCCCCAAGCGTACGGCCGTGATATCCACCCATGAAGGCGAAAACAGCATTTTTCTTGGTATGGTTGCGGACGATTTTAATCGCGTCCTCGATGGCAGATGCACCGCCTATATTAAAGTGCACCCTGCCTTTTTCACCAAATGTTTTTTCAATATTTTTAGCTATTTTTTCAGCGAGCAGTATTTTTTCTTCATGTAAATACTGACATGACAGTTGGGGAAGCATGTCAATCTGGTCTTTAACAATATTGTTTATAAAATCATTCTTATACCCAAAATTGGCGACCGAATGCCACATTTGCAGATCAAGATACTGGGTTCCCTGGGTATCATAAACATAAATTCCCTCAGAACGGCTGAAAATCTTCAACTCCTTGGCGTAATGCACTGTATCGCCCCAGGAACAATATTCTGCTTCTTTGGCTAAGAGCATCTCTTCTTTGGAAGACAATATATCTTCACCAGGATGTGATATCTTCCCCATTACTTACCCCTTCCATATAATATTGCTTCTAAAATAATTCTTAAGCCGTGCCCATTCCCTATAGAAATATTAAAATTAAGGAGGGAATATAGCATTGAAAACAACTTTAAGACATGAGCAGGGCATTATAACACAAATAAAGGAACTGTCATTGAAATTAAACTTCGCGCGCTCATTTGGTTCGCAATAATTCTTTACGCATTGCAAGCAGTTCTTTGCGATGCAGGGAATCCGGTTGGGGATATGACATTTTCAGACTTTTAAGCGTATCCATAATGGTCTGGGAGATAATCAACCGCGCGTTTTCTTTATCATCGGCAGGAACAATAAACCATGGAGCAAGGGCTAAACTTGTGGCACTCAGGCAAGCCTCATAGGCCTTCATATAATCTTTCCAGAATTTCCTTTCTTGCATATCAGCAAGACTGATTTTCCAATTCTTTGATGGATCATCAAGCCGTTTAAGAAACCGCCGGCGCTGTTCTTCTTTAGAAAGATGTAGAAAGAATTTAATGATTCTAGTTCCATTATAATAAAGATGTTTTTCCAGGTCTCTGATGGAACGAAAACGCTCCTCCCAAATAGTTTTTAAGCTTAAAAGAGGATTCGGTATCTTTTCTCCCTGAAGAATCTGAGGATGAACACGGACAACCAACACTTCTTCATAGTAAGAACGGTTGAATATGCCTATCATTCCCCGTTGGGGCAAATCACGGGTGGTCCGCCATAAGAAATCATGGTCTAGTTCCTCGGGACTGGGGTGTTTGAAACTAAAAACCTGACAGCCTTGGGGATTGACGCCTGACATCACATGCTTGATAGCGCCGTCTTTCCCTGCGGCATCCATTGCTTGAAAAATTAATAATAAAGCATAACGGTTATCAGCATAAAGGACATTTTGTATGCCGCTTAATTCTGCAATGTGTTGCTCCAACATCTCTTTATAGTGGTCCTTAGACTTGTAAAATGGCTTAATAAGGGTCGGACGTTTTTTAAGATCAATGTTTCGTCCTTCAATAACCTGAAAATCTTTCACATTAATCTTCATCTTTTTCCTCTACTTCATTTGGGAACGATCTGTTTGCTTGTCAAAAACAGGAGGAGTGCTAGAAAAGGTATTGTCCAGCGAATGGGCAATCTTTTCAATCTCAATTCTTAAAAAATTTATATTTTGCTTAAGCTCGGGAATATTTAAAGAAGCCAAGCTATCCTCAAGATTCTTAGTTTCTGCCCGGGACGTATCCATTTTTTTCTCAAGCTGGACCAAAACAGCCACATAATCTTTCTGCCATCCTTTCACATCCTGTTTGATGGCATCTGCTTCTGCCTTAATATCCACCAGTGCCGTTTGGATACTCTTGCTCTCATTTTCTATTTGCTGTCTTTTTTCTGCCTCCTGAAGCAGCGCACTTTTTTGGTCTGCCAAAGCATCTTTCTGGTCATTGATTTGATGCTGGGAGATCTCTAAATCTTTGCTTAAACGTTCAATTTGATCCTGCTGGCGTTTAAATTGATCACTATTGGCCTGTTGGGCTAATTGCTGTTGTTTACTAATTAGATCCGTTTCCGATTTTTGTTTCTCATAAAAATTATAAAGCAGCGCACAAAAGGCTATAGCACCAACACCGATGATTAAAATGATAACCCTAACAATAACGTCTATCATTTTCATAATTCTGGCCTTAATTTATAAAAACACACTGCTTAAGTATACCCGATAAACCCTAAATCCGCAATTTTTCATGCTTACAAGCGATCAAATTCACGTTAACTACCAATCAACCGGATAATAATCCTTAAGAAATTTGCCGCACCAATGGGTTCCTGTATTGATACCATGAAAAAAAGGATCGCAAACCCGGGCAGCGCCATCCACAATGTCCAAAGGCGGCTGAAAGTCATGGTTTTCCTGTTTACGCAGGGATAAAGCAGCGGGATCTTCGTCGGTAACCCATCCGGTGTCTACGGCATTCATATAAATACCATATTTAACCAGATCACTGGCTGACGTATGGGTCAGCATGTTCAAGGCGGCCTTAGCCATATTAGTATGCGGATGGCGGTCGGTTTTAGTATACCGGTGAAATTTCCCTTCCATCGCAGAGACGTTCACAATATGCTTTTGCCCGGTGTTTTCTTTTTTCATCAGGTGGACGAGTTTATTGCACAAAACAAACGGGGCGATAGCATTGACTAACTGCAGCTCGATCATCTCGGCGGTAGGGATATCCCCAAGCCCTAAACGCCAACTATTGGTTGCCCTCAAATCCACCTGCTGCAAATCAACATCTAACTTGCCCTTTGGAAAAGCCTTTTGAACCTGCAAGGCATGATCATGCGTATAAGGAACCTGCGAAAGTTTAGCAGATGAGCTCAATCCAATGCCGGGTATTGTTCCGTTCCAGGCCAACTCAATTTCGGTTACCCCCAAATGTTTTAATTTGGGATTCATGTTGAGGGATTCCCGCTTTCGCGGGAATGACAATGTTGAATTTGTATTCGAGAATGACAGTTTGGATTTACACTCCTCATAAGGCCGTAGCAGCGACTGAACGCTCGAAGGAAGTTGTGCAAATTCTGTCATTTCATTGGGCATTAAATGCGCGTAAAAACCCGGCGGACGCCTGACCGTTTGAGCGGCATTGTTGATAAGCAAATCCAAACGGGCATATTTCTTTTCGACATAGTTACAGAAAAGCTCAACACTTGGCGTATGTCTCAGATCCAGCCCATAAATATCCAGCCGCTGATTCCATTTTTGAAAATCAGCTTCACGGCTATAACGCAAAGCCGCATCAACGGGAAAACGTGTGGTGGCGATAACATGGGCACCTGCACGCAGCATCATCAGGGACGCCTGATAGCCGATCTTTAAACGAGCTCCGGTAATCAGGGCGAGGCTCCCGTCAAGAGAAGCTGTTTGAAAACGTTTAGCGTAATTAAACTCGGCGCAAGACGGACACATGGCATCGTAAAAAAAATGGACCCTGGTAAACTCACTCTTGCAGATGTAGCAGGCACGCGGATTTATTAATTCAAGTTCCTTAAAGGCATCGTGTTTGTTCTCATGTAAAATAGCTTTTGGTGCCGTAAATACAGCCGACTCACGGGCAGAACGAATCCCCGTTGTCCTTCGAATTTTGCGCTCATGATCGTCGATCCGCTGTTTCTTAAGCCGGATCCTGTCCTTTTTTCTTTTTCGAATTTCATCCCGGTCAGGTCGTGAGATTTCTCCAGCGACTTTAAGGATCGCGATCCTCTGTTCATCCGACAGGTGCGCTAATTCAACACTATTCTTGACTAAATCTTCCAGCAGGCTGACGCATCTTTGTATTTCTTCTTTAGAATACTTCGGGTCAGTAATTTTATTCATTTTTAGGCAGGATAATAAACCTTCATGTGGGACTTAAGGGCCAAAATGCCCACTTGTCCCGAAGCCGTAGCTTTATTGAGGAAGGTATAGGTGTACTGACTTCCAGCAGCCGGAAGAATTAAACGGGATATAGCACCCAAAGGTCCCAAAGAAATGGTGATAAGATTATGCTTACGATGGCGCTGGGTAAATGCCAACATCGTCATCACATCGTCGAAAGAGCAAGCCTTAGCTGCAATCTTTACAATGTCTGCGCCGGCGCTTAATGATTTTTTAAGAATAGATTCCAAATCCCGCGGCATGCCCTGCAGGTAATGGCTGGAAACAATGACCTTCACCCCTAATTGACAGGCTTTGGCTACGACTTTTTTTAATAAAGGCGAACTTAATTCAATATCGACCATATCTACCAAAGGCAAAGCATCTGTAATGATCCGCCACTTCTTTTCATCAGAAAATATTTTTTGGGCTCCCTCATCTTTCTGATTGCGCAGGGTCAACAACAAAGGAATTTTTAAGGACTTTCGGCGATTAATCTGATCAACGGTATAGGCAGGATCCAGTTTTTTGAAGAGATCCGCACGCAATTCAAGTAAACCAACGCCCAAATTCTTAATTTGGGCGTTGGTTTCCTGATCAGTAATTACAAGTGCAATGCACGAATCGATTTTTGACATACGAAGATTCTTAAATAACCGCTTCCGCTTCTTTGGACGCCATGTCCAAAAAAGACTTGATGCGACGGGAACGTGTTGGATGGCGCAGTTTGCGTAAAGCCTTGGATTCAATTTGGCGCACACGCTCACGGGTGACGTTAAACTCCGCTCCAACCTCTTCCAGGGTACGGCTGGTCCCGTCCATGATCCCGAAACGTAATTCCAAAATCTTACGTTCGCGGTCATCTAAAGTCGAAAGCACCGAGGTAATCTCTTCCTTGAGCATTGAATGCAGGGTCGCATTTGCCGGAGAAACAGCTTTTTTATCCTCAATAAAATCCCCAAAATGGGTGTCTCCCTCATCACCGATAGGTGTCTGTAATGAAATAGGAACTTGAGAGATCTTCAGGATTTCTTTGACCTTGGTCACCGGTAGGCGCATTTCTTTGGCGATTTCCTGGGCTGAGGGTTCACGGCCGTATTCTTGCACAAACACGCGCGAAACTCGGATGATCTTGTTGATAGTCTCAGTCATATGCACCGGGATACGGATGGTACGCGCCTGATCCGCGATGGAACGCGTGATGGCCTGCCTGATCCACCAAGTAGCATAAGTTGAAAATTTATAACCGCGCTGATACTCAAACTTCTCGACGGCGCGGATCAAACCCATATTGCCTTCCTGGATCAGGTCCAAAAAAGACAAACCGCGGTTGATATACTTTTTAGCAATGGAAACGACCAAGCGCAAGTTGGCCTCAACTAATAATTTTTTAGCCTTGTTGAAACGCGATTGACGGGTTTTGATCTCACGCAGCTGCTCTTTGACTCTTTCCACCGGCTCGCCTAATTCTTTCTGCAAGGCTATAAATTGTCTCTTAAACTCAGGGGCATTTGCCGGTAATTTCTTGACCTTCAAGTGTCTTTCCACGCGCTCAATGTTGCCGATCAGATCAGAGATCTTGATAACGATCTCCTCATTGATGGTTGAGGTCAATTTGAATTCCGCGATGGATTTAGCCGAAATATCAGAACCCACCCTCGTGTGACGCACATGCTCGAGGATCTTGGCCAAATCTTTCATTAAGCGGCCGCGGCGTTCCAATTCATCTTTAATGACGTCTTCCGCGTTGATCTCATCACGCAAGACTTGATTGACGATATCCAATGCTTCTTTACGCGCATAATAAGTTTTAAACAAAGCCTCCGCGAAACGTAACTCCGCCTCTTCGATGCGTTTTGCCAAAGAGATCTCTTCCTCGCGAGTCAAAAGCGGGATAGAGCCCATCTGCTTTAAGTACATCTTCACCGGGTCATCCAAAGGGATGAACTTATCGGAATATACATCATCTTCCTTGTTCTCTTCACGCAGACGGCGCACTTGCTGCTCACGGCTTTCTTCCGCGGCCTCTTCTATGACAGGCGTTTCTTCACCGGAATCAACGACCTTGATATCCTGTCCGTCGAGAACATCAAAAACCTGATCGATGTCCTCTGAAGAATCGATGGCATCGGACAAAGTTTCGTTGACATCTTCATAGGTCAAAAAACCTTTCTTTTTACCCAATGTCACCAATTTGTCCAAATCGCCCTGTAAATCTTTTTCTTTGACCGGTTCTTTCATAATAACCTCATCTTAACAGCTGGTTTTGAGCAACTGATTAAATTGTTCTTTAAGCTGGTCTAATTTCTCAGTATCCTGCAAAGCTTCGGCCTCACGTATTGCTTGCATTAACCGGCCTCTGGCCTTCTTTTGTTTTTCTTTCTGAATTTTTCCGATGCAATCCAGGAAAACCTGGGCCGCGTCACCCAATTTCCCCTCCTCAACACTAATCAGCCTGGTGACGAGACTCTGAGCTGACTCGTCCTTTAAAAGCACCAAAATATCATTTACCGACCACTCACTTGCCCCATCAGCCAATGACCACATCACATCCACCACCTGACGGACTTCTCCATCAGGAAAATCTTCCGGAGAAATTTTCTCCCGTGCTGCTTTGACCCATGCCGGATCTTTTAAGAATAGGGCCAGTAATAATTCCTCGCCGGCAGAAGCCCAGGCAGATGCTTTTATTTTTACAACGGGCATCTTGAATGCGGCCTGTGGATCTTTTGCCTGACCGGCTTGTTTGAGCAATACCCCTTCAGGGATGTTCAACTTCAGGGCTAAACTCTTTGTCAATTCATATTTAGCCACTTCACTTTTAAACCGCGCGATCGTCGCAAGCAACTCCTGGCTGATCTTAGATTTTCCCTCGACCGTCACAGGGTCGTATTGGGCAGCAAGCCAATTGAATTTAAAATCTAGAAGCGACGAAGCATTTTCAACACGTACCCTGAAAGCTTCAGCACCTTGTCGACGGATAAATGAATCCGGATCCTCATCCTTAGCTAAAGTTGCCACCCGCACGTTCATGCCTTCATCAATCAGCAAATCAAGACTGCGAACAATCGCTGATTGTCCTGCGACATCTGTATCAAAGAGCATGACCACATTAGACGTATAACGGCGGATCAGTCTGATTTGCTCGACGGTCAACGCCGTCCCTAAAGACGCCGCTATATTTCCCACCCCGTGGATAAAAGGCATGATCATATCCATGTAACCTTCCACCACGATGATCTGGTCCATTTTTCCAACCGCCGCCCTGGTCAGGCCTAAACCAAACATATGCTGGCCTTTTGTATAAACCGCGGTCTCGGGAGAATTGATGTATTTTGCGCCGTCGGAATCCTGGATGGCGCGGGCACCAAAGGCCACGAAACGGTTTTGAATATCCCCGATCGGAAACACAGTACGGTTGCGAAAACGGTCATAAAATCCGCTTTTACCCTCGCGGGCAACGATCAATCCTGCCTTAGAAATCAACTCTTCGCTGATTCCTTTAGATTTCAAAAATTTTAAAAGAGCATCCCATTCATTGAGTGCGAAACCCAATTGGAAATTTTTAACCGTTTCTAAAAGCACCCCCCGGCCTTTTAGATAATCGCGGGCAGATTTAACATCAGCCTCATGGCTCGTCAAAAGTGTCTCATGGAAAAAGGCTGCCGCCAGGCCATTGATCTTAAAAATCTCCTCACGCAATTGGCGCGAAGGACTGAGGGAGACTGTTTCGTCCTCAGGGACAACCACTCCGGCTTTATTGGCTAAAAACTTCACTGCTTCAGGGAATTCCATATGCTCCTGACGCATGAGAAAGCCAACCGCGTTGCCGCCAACCCCGCATCCGAAACAATGAAAGATCTGTTTGTCCGGATTAACCACAAAGGACGGTGTTTTTTCATTATGAAACGGACAAAGAGCTTTAAAATTACGGCCGGCTTTTTTTAAGGCCGTGTAATTGCCGATTATCTCAACAATATCGCTCTGTTCAATGACCCGATTGATGACATCATTAGGGATTAATCCCATAATCAAACTTCTTTATAAAAAATTTTTCTACCGCACAAGACGCAAAACCTGAGCCGCGGCGGTATTATAATGCTCTCCCGCGAACAGCTTACCCACCAGATGATTATACAAAAAACTATAAGTATTCACCGATGCATGTCCGGCTATTTTAAAACTATAAGAGTGCACGGTCATGCGCATCAAACGGCTGTTATCCGTCAATAAGACCAAAAAAATGGCCATACTGCAAACTAAAATCCCCCGGCCAACCGCCACAATACCAGCCGCATATTTATCAAATCCCTGATGAGTGGTCTCTACTTTAAAAAGAACCAGCATCCCGTCTTTAAAAAACTTAAAAAACAATGACACGGCAGCCCAAAGGAGGGCGAAGGTCAACAAGCCCCAATAAGGCCAAGAAATATTTGTTTTCCCTGCTGCCCATGCGGCCAGGAAACTATAATAATGAAGACTTAAAAAAAGTGAAGCTATGGCCCCTAATAACTTGAAGAACTCGGAAATAAACCCGTTTTTAACACCAACAAAAATCATCCGAACAAACAAAAAGGCCAGGACGACATCAATCCAATTAATGCTTTTGATTAAATGTGTTATCATAATTTAATTTTACGATGTAACGGGAAGTATACCATGCAGCTATACGGCTGTCAAGGAAGCGCTTGCCTTCTGAACATAACTCAACCATCTAAGAATAAAAGGGTTACAACCTAAGGAAAATAATCTCATGGCTATTATATTATTAATCTCCGGCATTAAATTAGGCTTATTTTTTAGAATATCACAAAGACGCATGCCTGACGATCTAGCTTTGTCCCAAAGCGCTTTTCTTCAACAGCCAAACCATATTGCACTGGAAATTAACCCAAAACTGTAGTGAAATACCAAAAAATCTTCCTAAACGTAATGGTATTAATTAAAGGGAACGTTAATGCTTAAGGCGTAGGCTTTGCCGACACCGGTTCAGAATATGCGCTCTGTCCAGAAGCGTTTACCGCTTCAACTTTATAAAAATACGTAGTACCATTCACAACAGAAGTGTCCAATAAATAAGGACCCGGTACAATTTGACAGAAAGTATAGAATAGGCTTCCTTTTTCTAATCTCATAACCTTATATGATGCCGCCCTAAAGACCGGTTTCCAGAACAATGTCACCCGGGCAATACCCCCTATTGCTTTGAGTCCAACCGGGGTGGCCGGCAGATCTATAGGCGTTGCTTGCACCGGCGCGGAATGGGGCGCTATGGGTGTTGCACTGACCTGTGCGGAATTGTTGCTCTCAACGCTTCCATTCCCGCTACTATTGACCGCTGATACAACATAATAATAAGTTATGCCATTGGTCACCTTATTATCAGTAAGGGTTGTAAGGCCTAAACCAACGATCGGTGTATACGGCCCGCCATTAGTTGTTGCCCTTTTTACATAATACCCTGTAGCTCCTCCGGTACTGGCACTCCACGATAACACCACCTTGCCGCTACCCGCTGTTGCGTTAAGACCTGTAGGTATTGAGGGTGACAATGGAAGCACAGGCGTTGCGCTGACTTGCGCGGAATTACTGCTTTCACCATTGGCATTGACCGCTGAAATAACATAATAATACGTGGTGCCATTATTCAACGGAAGATCAGCAAAGGTCGGATATATCCAATTAATAATAGTTGTATACGGCCCACCGCTGACACTGGCTCTTTTGACATTGTATGATGCAGCTCCTGGACTGGCATTCCACACCAATTCCACCTGGGCATTAAGAGGCGTTGCCGTTAGACCTGTCGGTGTCGATGGCAGGGCCCATAGCGCCTGAAGATTTGTATAAACCAAACGAGGGGTCATGGTATCAGGCCCCCATTGAAGAGGACTACTGGAGGTCTGATTTGAACTAATCGCCATGATCCCAAACCATTCCTGGTTCATATAATGATCAGGAAAAACGGAATAGGGAGAACCAAAATGATTTTGTGTACTATCGCACGAGGAGGAATTGTTCCCGCAATAAAATTCATAAGGCTTCCACCATTCATCAGAATATTCCATCAATGATCCGCCAATGGTCACATTGGAATTAGCAAAAATTTCATTCCATAAAGCCGTATCCCAACTGGACTGGACAGTTTGGTCTTCTTGGCCCTGCCCGGCAATTATAGCAGGATTAGTCACCGTCCAATCATTAATGCCAGCAATGTTTGCAGGTATATTCGATGTGACAAAAGCATCCACTCCAAACTCAGAAATCCACAGTGGTTTTTGGGATTTGATTGCATAATCACTGAAAAAAGTACCAAAACTTTGTCCCCGGTACGCATTGACTCCCCAGATATCCAAATCCGGCAATTGAAAATCCGCAGCTCCATCGGTAGAATTACCTATTTCTGCAATCTCACCGTTGATTATGGCTACCGGATGATAATTCTTTCCCCCTGTATTGTATGCAGGATCTTCCGCGAGATGCGCGGCTTTTGCCATAGCATTAACCAGGGCATACCACGCAGATAGTTGCTGCGGGGTCAAATTTGTACCATGGGCTGTAATTAAAATATTCAAAATAGTGCTGTAGTCTGTTGAGTCATTAATAGAAATTAATTCTGCATTTAAAGCACCTTGAAAAGCCGTTGAATTTACATCAGCAAGTACATTCCCATCAAAGTCCAAATAATTATTTTGCTGTAACCAAGCATAAATGGCAGCACCATGCGAACTAATACTTTCAAATGTCGTTAATAAAACAGGCCCCTGACCAATCAGCTGATAGTTATTTTCATTGCCAATTGCCCAGAACAATATGGCGCTGTTCCCTTTGTAAGTATTAACATAATTGACGAAATTTTTAATAATATCCTGCCCGGTTAGAGGATTGCCATTATCGTCTATGCTCCCTATATTGTTACTAGCATCAAAAGTCAAAGGGTTGACCCAAAAACCGGCAATGACTTTCAATCCATATTTAGCGGCGAGATCCAGGGTATTTTGGGTTTTGTCTGTATTAGCGGTAGTGGCGGCGTTGGTTATATAGCCTGTGTCACGTCCATTATTGGTACACTGACAGCTTACAATTGATTTAGCCCCGCTCCAAATACGGATGGTATTGGCATTCATTGTTTGCAATAACTTAAAGTCACGGTTTAAAATGACAGGATCATCATAAATGTTGTTATTCATACCTGTGTATTTATGAAGATCTGTTGTGGCGTATCCCCAATCACTGGGATAGCGGCCTATTGGTGTAGGCTGATAACCTACTGCTTTAATGAAATAAGGCGTATACGTCACATTATCGGAAGATAACACCCATAAATGGCCATTTGCAATTTTAACCCATGGGTTATTGTTTGTGCTCTGGGCAAAGACAGGAGAATTTGAAAGAATTAAAAGAAAAAACAAAGAACGAAAACAATAGTGAAATACATTTTTTCTATTTGCCCTATGCAAATCGACTGTCATAAATCCCCCTTACTCTAATTATGTTCAATCCTTTGCGTCCATGAGTCACCGAGCTTCCACAAATTTGTCTTTTTTGCCGCTTCTTATTAAATTGTATACGGTTTTATTGAAAAAATCAAATTTAGGTATTTGTCAATACAAAACCTCCGCCTGGCCAAGGTTCGGTGCAAGCGGAGGTCCTATTTTTATAACGGACCTTAAATCTATATAGTCTCTTATACCTTTGCCAATTTATTCTCCGCAGGTGATATTGCCAGCCCCAAAAGCGGCAAGGGGCTTTCAATGGGGACGATCCTAAGGATAATCCCCTCAACACCCGTAAAATTCCCCTTCCGGAATTCCGCGACCATGGCCGGATCAAACTTCATTTCAATCCCTTTGCCATCCCTGCTTACGTCAAGCCCCATATTCTTAGCGTTTAGATCAATACCACCCAAAGCCCGTTGCTCTAGAATTTCCATACTGCTCTGATGCTTCATGGCTTGGTCAATCGCCGCGTCGGAGAAGCCTTTCTCTTTTGCCCAGGATTCGGCAGCCTCGCGAAGTTCCCGGCCAACAGCTTCCCATCGGGGAGCATTCCAGTCAGGAGATTGGGGCGTCAGCCCTTCCAGACGCTTGAGGTCCTCAAGCACTTGAAGCCATTGATGCCCAACCCAATCCGCTATTCCGGTGCGGATAACCGCGCCCCTTTTTTTGGTTTCTTCCAATATCGGGGCAACACGATAATTGCCGACCCCATCACGATAAGCCGCGTGAGTTACAAGCATACCCGGATGTATGAACTGCAAATTTTGCAAGGCCATCTTTTCATCCTTCATCCCCACCCCTGTTGCATCAATCAACACGTCAGCATTTTTAAAAGGATGATCAGCCGCACTTGCTTGTGAATCAACGTCTGAAATTTTAAAGACTTCAAATGTTGTCTGAGGGTCTTTGCCGTACTTCTGACGATAAGCAGCAATGATAGCCTCCACCGATTTTTGTGTATCGTTAACTTCCCATATATCGGCAATAAGGATCTTGGCCGGAGGGTTGGGGGCAGTCAACATTTTACCGACAGCCGCACGGCCAAATCCTCCCAATCCCAACACCGCAACCGTGGAGCCTCCAAGCTGCTTGTCAAGTTTGACAAGCTCGTCCTGGATCATAGCAACAGTCCCTTCACCGTCCGTACTGCGGCCCACAAAATGCCTTTTAGAGCCTTTGCCTTCAATGGCCGCTGTATTAACAGCGCCTGTAGGAAGGGTGTCAGGGTCCCAATCCTTAAAAAGCCCAGTGTCTACAGCCGCTACCTTGACTGGCTGTGTCAGGGCAATGCGCACAATCTGCTCGTCTTTCAAAATGGCTTTCAACATCCGCGGGATATCTTGGACATTATCTTCACCCATCTGAACAGGGATGGGGAACATGTTGACACCATGTTTATTTAAAATTGCCTGCGCGCTCTTCAATTCAGGATTAGAATACCCGTTAACATAAAAACCCTGATAAGACAATGAACCGCGGACATTGCCCAGTCCCACCACAAAACGGGAATTAGAATTATAAATGTCCGTCACATGAATATTCGTTTCCTGTATCCACGGCACATCACGCACGGCAAGTTCAAGCTTTCCATCCAGCCAGACCTGATCGCGCAAATCCTGCCAGTCTTTGTTGGTTTCAGGATCGTTTAATTGAATAGCCCGGGCGATATCGTCCATGAATTTATCACGATTAAGCCTCTCAGGATTGATTAAATAGGTAGGTGACCTGCCAAAAGTCTCGGCAAGGGAAAAACCATCAGCGTCCGTAATACGGCGGTCTACCCAGATCGCGACAGAAACCTGAGGACTAGAGCTTGGAATATGCGGATTAATTAACCTATTAATATGATCATCGATCAAGCGATCCAAATGATCTACACTAGCCTCGGTTTCTTCCTCTGTCATAATTCTAGGCGGCTTCGTATTGGCTCCCTCATGGGCGGCAATCCCTAAGAATTTCATGTTCTCCCCTGTGATTCTTTCAATATCACAGCTGGAACAAAATACAAAAGGACGATGCCCCATATTCTGAAAGATCTCCCGGGCCTCTTTCTGCACTTCCTGTGGCGTACCTTGAGGCAAGGTTTGAATAGAATCCATATTGCCAAAAATAACAGGCTTTGTTTGATAAGGAGAATTCTGTTGAATATAATCGTAAACATCCGGTAGCGAAAATATATTGTCTACACTCAGAATATCCACGTTATATTTCGCCATTTGCGGTAAATATCTTTGAGCAACTTCCTTATTCATAGGGCGGCAAGGGTGAGCGCCTGTCAAAACCCCCAGAGAATGAGCATACGCCGAAAGCTCATTGATCGCCTTGACAGAATATTCTCCGAATTGTTCAGGCGAGAGCATGACGGTCGGACGCGGGTCCAAGAAAACAATCGCATCTGCAGTTCCTTCTCTGATCAAAAAATGAATGTAGTCCTTAATAAATTTCTTTGAATATTCAAAGACCGTATTAAACTGCTCCTGATATTCCTCATCCCCCATAGCCCCCAAAGAAGCATTCTCATCTCCCATCAAAAACCCTGTCAACGTGAAAGGAGAAATAACCAAAGCAACCTTGGGTGCGCCAAGTTCCATTTTCTGTTTAAAATTTGCAATCGTCTGTGCGGGAACACTCAGCCGTCCTGCCTTGGGATCAAAAGGCTTGAGATTATGCCAATCAATGCCGGCTTCAGCGAGTTTCAAATCAAGCTGCGGCCTCGTTAACTCATGGAATGGAATTATCGTCTCTTTACCATTGATAACCTGAAGCTTCCCGGACTTCCTTAAAATATCTTTCTGCTCTAGGGAAAGGTTGGACAGGATAGCGGCTTCAAATTCATACGTCAAATCCATCATCATGGGAATGGTTCTGGCGCCATATTCCTTTTGCGCCCATGCCTGGATATCCGACTGGATGTCAGAATTTGTTGCGGCCTCTTCAACGGTGACATTATACCCTGTCGCATCGTTGTAAAGTTTGATGCCCGCAAACCCCAAAATCGGCATAAACTCACGGTTTTTCGCCATCTGAGTTAAAACCTTTTGTCGCGCTTCATACTGCTGTTTAGCCTCAGGTGTTTGAAAATTAATCGCCGCACCGTTTTCAGACTTCATCGCCGCGTCGATTTTAGAAACCGTATCGTTTCCGGCGATTTCGATTTTGATATGTCCACTGGTTATTTCTGAAATTTCAGCAAGAAAACTTTCCAACCTTCCTTCTTTAGGATTTTTCGCGTCATACTCCACCGCCCTCGGAACGCGTTCTTTAAATGAGCCAATCACAAATTTATCTCTGTAAGATCCTTTTAACGTGACTTTCACTGTTTGCGCAACCGGATCATAAGAGATTGCTTGCACACTTTCCGACGGAGTCCAGAGGTTCTCATACCCCCCTATCCCCTGTCCCTTCATATTAAAAACCTGCTCTTTTGCGCCTCGACCCATATCAATCCAATCAAATCCTATTCCTACTCCTGCATTAAATATACCCCAGCTCGCAGAGCCAATAGATAAAGGAGCCGAAAAAGAAACGATAGGAGCCTTGCCGTAAACCATTTTATCTCTCATGAATTCAGCCAAACGTCGTCCATTCGGATTTAATAATACCTGACTTCTCTTCGCCACCGCAGCATCCCGTAAAAAATACAACGCATCTTCTCCGCTTATCAACTGCATATTACGGGAAACCTCTGCTGCATAATTTTCTCCATTTAAGTCCAGGCTTATTTTTGACGCATTCTCACCGGATCTGTCAATATACACTCTCCCTGCAAACGGGCTCGTTCTTGGAGAATCCGTATCTCTCCAAATAAGATCATAGGCCCTGCGATATCTATTTGTTTCTACCCCCTTCCACGATTCAATAAAGAAATTTTTCGAAACTAATACCTCCTCTGAAGATTGCCCCGCCGCCGCTTCACTTGCCTTCATCGCCGCGCTAGGAATATCTGCCTTATATTCTTCGAGCTGCCGCCGAATATCCAAAGCCAATTTGGTTAAATTTGATGGACTGTTAAGTATATTTGTATGATAAATGCCAAAATATTTATCAACCGTTGTTAATGACATCCCCTTCCCACCGAATAAAACTTTAATAATTTCTTTTATCGGCTCTGAAATATCATCGGCTAGAACTAACATTATCGGATAAAACTCCATCTTTACTGTTTTCGAAATAGATACTATTTTTGTTGACCCAAGATTTGATTCAACTGTTGCCAAAGCTGTTTTATAATCAGCTACTTTAAAGGTTCCTAATGTCCGGTCACCTTCACCCCTAATCGTTATATTTTGTGTATCGTCTGTTGCATTCACCATCATCGCCGCGTCGGCTATCTTAATTTTGAAGTTTAATTTAAAACCAGCAGCGGTATTTCTACTGCCCTCCTCTTCAACAATCTCTATAGACCCCCCATTAAGAAGGATCATAGTCATCTCTTCTGCTTCTTTATCCCCCATCTGCTTATTAAGCATAAACCAATGCTTTATCCATTCTTCACCTGCTTCCCTAAGAAATAATGGATCCGTATGACCTTCTATCATTCTAGGTATTCTAAAATTTCGAAAACTAAATGTTTGTGTTCCTTTTGGTAACTCGCCAGCGAATTGACGAAATTGTTCTTTAAGAACTTGAAACCTTTTACAACTTTTAATGGTAGTCCTAACTAACTCAGAAGATACACTTGTCCATGGAACATAGTAATTAGTCCGCCTGTTTTTACTATTCTTTAACCTAACCCAAGCACTCTGAGCCATCCCTAAGGTCTCAATTCCAATAATCGCTGAATTTAAAGAGTGAACAAATCCATAGACAAATTGCGCTTCTGGGAAATTTTTTCCCTTATGCTCAAACCCATAATATTGATGGAAAGCATCAACAAATACTTCCAATACAAACTGCTTTAATTCCGGTGATTCAGGTTTCAGGGCAATAAACTGGAGCAATTCATTTTCTAATTGAGCGGGCATTTTACCAGCAGAAACAATCTTCTCTAAAGATTTAGATATGATATTTCGCGCCTCGAGGAAGCTGAGTGTAGGGCTCAGGAACCTTTCTGCCGTCTTCTCCACCTTGGACTTCGCCACCTGTACAGTGGCCATGGCCATGTCGCCGCCAACCGAAAAGTCATCACCAGCAGTTGGCCTCCCCCTCTCAACTTCCATGGCATCTTTAATCCCTAAATTCTTTGCCAACCCACCTGAGAAATATTTGCGCGGCATAGGTTGCTGGCTTACCGTGTCCAGGTCTTCCTTTATATAGTTAAACACACCCTTCTTGTAGGCCTGCAAATATTGCTGATAGATCTTCTCCTTAACAGCTGGATCATCAGATAACACACCGCTGGTCTTCCCTTTATTACTATACACCTGGTTGAGAAGCGACTCTTTAAGCTCCAGTTTGTACCATGAAGCTAAAATCATGGAGTAGAACATCTGGCGCAACGTCGCAAAGTTTTGGCCTTGGTTGACTTCTTTTTCCAGCTCAGGGAGGATGATTTCTTTGACAATTTGGCTGGCTAATGTGTTGCTTGGCGAACGGTTTGTTCCTTGGGATGCTTTCACATTCAAAGCTGCCTCGCTTGGCAATTGGGTTAATTGGCCCTGGTATTTCTCCAATGCCAGATAATCTTCTTCCAGCATGACTTTTAAATGAGAACCTACTACATAAGCGGTGTTGTTACGTTCCAAAACTTTAGCTTTGTCAGCCACAATCCATACCTTATTAAACGTATTGACCGGAATGTTTGTTGCCCCGTACATCTGCCGGGCTTTGGTGTATACATTGTCCCAAAATTTCTTTCCTAATTCTTTTTCAGGATAAATAAGAGAAGCGGTCAATTGTTTAAGGATGTAATCCTGCGCCAGCATGTCCCTGCCCATCTCTGTTTGGCCTAGCTCTTGCGGGATCATGCGGTCTTTCTCGTAAGGACTTAAGTTGACCCAAAGATCATCTTCCTTGATCGTCAATGCGGCTAAAAAATATTTGATCAATTTTTGGGATTCAGTCTTAAATTCGGCAGAATCGATCTTGAGGCCTGACTTGCCTGTATCTAATATGAAATCAAAAAGAAGTGGATTGTCCGTATGGACCTTGACGCCCTTAATCATGACAGGCATATACGCAGGGCTTAAATTAACCATGGTCCAGGGTGTCGGTAAGCCTAAAACAGAATCGGCTTGGGCCTTGGATAAAGGTGTTAAAGAAGTTAAAAAAAAGCAAATAATAACAATTAAACTCAAAGTCTTTTTAAACATGCTAAATCTCCTTCTCTATAATTCCACTGACACTTCCATTGATTAGGTCGGGCCAACGCCCTTCTCTGTAATTCCACTGACACTTCCATTGATTAGGTCGGGCCAACGCCCTTCTCTGTAATTCCACTGACACTTCCATTGATTAGGTCGGGCCAACGCCCTTCTCTATAATTCCACTGACATTTCCATTGACTAGGTCGGGCCAACGCCCTTCTCTATAATTCCACTGACACTTCCATTGATTAGGTCGGGCCAACGCCCTTAATTAATAAAAATTTTATATTTGAACTCCCCTTACCCCTCTTTGTAATAAAGAGGGGAATATATCAATTAAAACTTCAATGTAAATAAATTTAGACAAGGAATAAGGACTCGATATGCTTTCTATTTTTCAGGAAAGCGGTATCTTGGAAAGGATAACATATATTTGAAAGTTGTCAAATTGAGCAGGCAAAATTAGAAATATATAACATATTGAAATACATATGGTTATAACGTGCCAGAAAATATTTAATTTTTTCTTAATTTAATCTCTCTGGTTAAAGATTACCACGCCCTAAAAAACAGGGCTCGCAATGACACTTGGCCTTCAAAAGATATTTTAAACTGCGGCCGGGATGGCCAAAAGGCCCAATTGCTTCGACTTCGTAGAGGGCTGATTCTCTTCGTACGCAGTATTCGTTGAAGGAGGAGCTTGATGCGGTTGAGATAGTCGAGGTTTATACTCATTAAATTTGACGGACACTATGCGCGACACCCCCCTCTCCTGCATGGTGACCCCATACATGATATCAGCGGCAGACATGGTGTTTTTGTTGTGAGTGATAACGATAAACTGAGCAATTTTGGCAAACTCCTTGAGCAATTGCGCAAAACGATCCACATTTGACTCATCCAGAGCAGCATCAATTTCGTCTAAGACGCAGAAAGGACTGGGATTGACTTTAAACACCCCAAAAATCAGGGCAATAGCGGTCAACGTTTTTTCTCCGCCGGAAAGCAGGCTGATGTTCTGCAATTTCTTCCCCGGAGGCCTTGCCACGATATCAATGCCGCACTCCAGGGCATTGTCAGGGTCAAGCAGAACCAATTGAGCTTCGCCTCCTCCGAACAGCATTCGGAAATAAATCTTAAATTCTTCGTTTACCTTAACAAAGGTATCTGTAAACATCTGCCGGGTCGTGCGATTGATCTTCTGGATGGTTGACATAAGCTGTTCACGGGCCGTTAATAGATCGCTTTGCTGCTTGGTTAAAAATTCATAACGGCCTTTAAGTTCCTCAAATTCTTCGATAGCCACCAAATTAACTGCCCCATAGGATTCACAACGCTTTTTGAGCCTCTCAATTTCTACTATCAATTCTTCGTAATTAACTTGGGGAGAAGGAACTTGCTCGGCGTTTGGTTGGGTTCCCTGGGCTGCTTCCACATTCGATGGTATCTCGCTTGGCAATGGGCTTGTTCCCTCAGATGCTTCCACATCAAATACTAGCTCACCGGGCAATGTACTTGAGGACACATTCTCTGTAATTATGACTTGAACTTGTCCCCTGGTCTGCGTTAATAATTGCGCTGAAGTTTCATTTTGAATTTGGTCCCAATCTATTTTATATGCCTGCAATAAACGGTCTTTAAGGGATCTCTGATTGAATTGCACTTCCTGCTGGCGCATCTGCTGATTGTGCATATCCGTCTTCATCCGGATAATCTCATCTTCAATGCCGCGGATCCCGTTACGCAACGAATTTAACCGTCGGGACATTTCTTCTTTTTTGGCTGACTCTTCATTTAAAACAACACTCAAAGACTCTCTTTTGCAGCGCAACTCTTCGATTGACTGCTGCAAAAGAATTATCTCCTCGCTAATTCTAACTTTTTTAGCTTCTAATTCATGAGTCTCTGATTCAAAACGGTTAATATCCATTAAGTCACGATCAAGATTTTGAGTGTGCAAGGCCAAATTATCCTCAAAACCACGACGTTTATCAGATAAAGAAATCAGCTCGGTATCCAATTGAGCAATAGAGATATTCAACTCCTGACGTTCTTGATCCTTGTCAGCAATGGCCTGAACTTTAGATTCAATATCCTCCTGACAACGCGTGATTTGACTGCCGATGCCTTGCAAGTTCCCCAACAGTTCGGTTTCCTGACCTTTCAATGAAGACAATAAAGACTCAACTTCGGCAAATTCAGAAGTAATAACATCCAGTTCTCCCACTAATTTCCCGGAAGCGAGTTCAATATCATTTTTTTGGGCTTCCAGAACCGAAAATTTCTTTTCCTGTTCTTGAATATTCTTAAGGACTTCCTCAACAACATTGCCTTGCTCTTGAATCAACTGATCCAATTGGGATTTAACTTCAAGAGCCTTAGTTAATTTTACGTTGATAACAGCGATCCGATCATCCAAATACTGAAGGTCTAATTCCACGTATTTGGTCTCGTAGGTAATTTCATATAATTCCGGAGACTGGTCTGTGGCTGCAATAATCTTGACATCCTTGATCTTACCGATAATACCTGTTTGTTTTTCACTGGGACGCACGGTAGCGATAAAGCGGCCTTCCACAACGGGATCAGGGATGTCCTGATACTGAAGGTGCATTTTCTGAATAAATTCTTTCTGGGATATAAGAAACACATGATTTTTCTCAAGATCATCGATCAAAGCCTCTTGAAGGGCAAAACGGGATTTGTTTTCTTCTAAAGCCTGCCGTCGGGTATCGCGATGGGCTGAAAGTTCCTGCAATTGGGCCTGAACTTGGGACATGGAGCCGTTGATCGCTTCACATCGCTGATAAGCCTGTACCTTTTCATCATTGACTTTGGAATTCTCAAGTTCCAGACGTGTCTTTCGAGCTAAGGCTTCCATCGTGCGTTTCATATTTTCAGTCAATTGATTTTTGAAGCGCACCTGCTGGCCGTTGAGACCCAAAATTTCTTTTTCAACTTGTCCGATAGAAGCACGAGCTTGCTCTATACCATGCATCAATACGCTTAAATCATTGCGCTTCTGCTGCACACAGGCCTGTAACTCTGATAAATTTTCAGCCAAGTGTGACAGAGAGCCTTTGATCTCTTCGATCTTGGCCTGATGAACACCGCAGCGGCCCAAAGCCACGGCCTTGTCCTCTTGCAGGCGCTGGCAGGTCTCATCCATATTCAGCTGTCGCTCTTCGTTAAAAGAAATCTGGCGCGTATTCATAGCTGCTTCATTTTCTAAATGAATATCCTGAGCTTTAAACTCATTGATGCGCTCATCAATTTCTTCCAATTGGAGAGTTTCATTGTCGATACGGTTGTTCAATTCTTCTAATTGTGCGGTCAATTCAAGTTCTTGAGTCTGCAGTAGCCTTACAACTGACGAGATATTCTCATTCTCCTGATCAAAAATGGTCATCTGATGACGGGCAAAAATCAACTCATAATTCTTAAGGACCTCAAATTCCTGCTTGTAACGCTGTGCCTTTTTGGCCTGGCGTTCAATGGTAGCAATCTGGCGTTTGACTTCAACGACAATATCATTGACACGCAACAAATTATCTTGGGTGTCTTCAAGGCGGCTTAAAGCTTCTTTCTTTTTACTCTTGTATTTGGTAATACCGGCCGCTTCATCGAATATCTGACGGCGGTCGTCCGGCTTGGCGGAAACCACCAGGTCAACCTTGCCCTGCTGGATGAGCGAATAAGCCTCAGCCCCCACGCCGGTGCCTAAAAAAAGTTCAACAATATCTTTTAAACGCGAGACATTCTTATTAATCAGATATTCGCTTTCACCTGAACGGAAAAGCCGGCGAGTAACAATGACTTCATCATGGTCGATGGGAAGAACACGCGATTCATTAGAAAAAGTAAGGCTTACTTCCGCAAAGCCCAGAGGAGCTTTTTGGTCGGTACCGTTGAAGATAACATCTTCCATGGATGAACCGCGCAATTCCTTGACGCTTTGCTCGCCTAAAACCCAGCGGATAGCATCAAAAACATTGCTTTTGCCGCAGCCATTGGGGCCGACGATGGCAGAAATGCCCGGCTGAAACTCAAGCACGGTCTTCTGGGCAAAGGACTTGAACCCGAATATTTCCAAACGTTTAAAATACATACTATAACTTTATAACAATTAACAGGACAGTCAACGGAGATTTTATTTTTTTTCGACGGACTAAAATAACGGTGGTTAAACAACTTACCTAAGTTACCGCACCTGTTCGGCAGACATCGGCGTATTTTTTGGCGCTTTCCCTGACGGTCCTTAGATGCGTGTTATAATCAATCTCTATCAGCCCGAATCTGGGGGCATAGCCATAGGCCCACTCAAAGTTGTCCATCAAAGACCAATAAAGATATCCCGCGACATTGACCCCTTGGCTCATCGCCCGGTGGACATTCCTTAGATGGCTTTGGATATATTCCCAACGTTCGTTATCATCCGTCGTGCAAATGCCGTTTTCCGCAATAATCACCGGCAAATTATATTTTTTAAGACTTAAAAGCACCAGAGCTAGCCCTTCCGGATAAATATCCCAGCCTAAAAAATTCTTCTTGAGCGGATGATGATTATCTTTGCAAGTTTGCATCAGCAAATCGCCGATCCACCAGCTATGCACATCCACCAGATGCCTTGAATAATAATTAACTCCAATAAAATCAAGGGCTTTAGCCTTAGTTAAATGGTCCAGTATCTCCAAATTATACAATTGCACCCTCATCGCCACGGCCAGCCGGTTTTTCAGTCCTTGGTCGCAGCCAACGATGGCCTGCATATGATGGGCGAAACTGACAGAAGGCGAGGGGATGTTCAACTCTTTATAAATTTTATGCATCAAGCGGTAAACGCCGATATGCGCATCAACCATATTATCACGAACTGACCGGGTCTTTAAAAATGACCTGGCCTGCGGCGGCCACATTCCCCAGAGATATGCATGTGAAAAATAAATCGTAGGCTCATTGATAGTAAACCAAAAGTGAACATGCGGCGCCAGTGCCCGGGTGACAACATCACAGTAACGCAAAAAACGCTTAACACTACCGGGATCAACCCAACCGCCTGAGTCACTAAACCAAATCGGATTGGTAAAATGATGCAAGGTCACCATGGGTTCTATGCCCCGCGAGCGCAAGGCCTTGATCACATCAATGTAGTGCTGTACTGCTTGCCCAGAGAATTCTCCTTCTTTGGGTTCAATACGGCTCCATTCGATAGAAAGGCGGTGGGCATTATGATTTAAGCTTTTGGCCAGATCAAA
This sequence comes from Candidatus Omnitrophota bacterium, assembly GCA_015233675.1. GTDB lineage: Bacteria > Omnitrophota > Gorgyraeia > Zapsychrales > Fredricksoniimonadaceae > JABDGZ01. Next base: position 158,690 of record JADFXH010000002.1, on the reverse strand, counting down.
ATCCTGCTCGTAAAATTCATAGTGGCGGCAGGCCGGACCGGACTTTTCTTTTCCCGCAAGAATTTCCCATGGCCACCAATCCGCATTGACATTATTGCCTTCCACCTGATAAGAGGATGTCGCGGCTCCCCAATAAAAATTATTTGGAAACTGGATCATGACAAAATTATACCATCACAAAATACAAATCTTTAAAAAATATGTTTAATTAACATCAACAAAAGAGTAAATTAATCCCATGCCTTCTCTTATTAGATTGATCCAAAAAACTTATAGGATGGTAGACCCCCTTGAAGGCTCGAGAGTTTTGCATAATGTAACTTCGCTTTCATGGCTGCAGGTTGTCACCTATTTTTTCCCGCTCATCATCCTGCCTTATCTGTTTAGAGTGATCGGGCCGGAAAAATTCGGCCTGATTGCTTTCGCGCAGGCATTTGTACAATATTTTATGATCATCACTGATTACGGCTTTAGCGTTTCGGCGACCAAAGAAATTTCTCTCTGTCTTGAGAATAAAAAGAAAGTCCATAACGTGATCCCCGCCGTCATGACCATAAAGACCATACTGATTTTTTTCTGCATGCTGATACTTTGCCTCATCCTTTATTTTGTCCCCAAATTCAGAAGTGACTGGATGATCTACGCGCTAAGCTTTGGCACGGTCATAGGCAACAGCCTTTTCCCCTCATGGTTTTTTCAGGGTTCGGAAAGCATGAAATACACCGCCAAAATCAATATCATCGGTGAATTTGCCTTTGCCTTCGGTATTTTTATTTTGATCCATAAGCCAAACGACTATTTGTTGGTACCGGCCATCACATCGCTGTCAGCGCTCACCACCGGAATTTTGGGACAATATGTTCTTTTTACCCGCTTTAATGTACCATTTAAACTGCCCAAACTAAAAGATCTGCACCAACAACTGCAGGCCGGATGGAATGTTTTTATTTCCGTACTTGCCATTAACGCTTATACAACCACCCGCGTCTTTGCGGTGGGGCTTTTGACCAATAATACCCTGACAGGATTTTATTCCATTGCCGATAAAATTGCCAACGCGGTACAGACATTCCCTTTATATTCTTTCACCCAGGCGATTTTCCCGCGCTTAAGCAATATATTCCATAAAAATAAATTGAAGGCTTTTAAAATTATGGGACAGATCCAACTGATAACGGTCATTATCTCTTTGATCTTCCTGCCCCTTATCTTTATTCTAGCACCGGTTATTGTAAAACTTGTCTGCGGCGGAGCTTATCCGGCGGCAATACTATCCTTGAGATTCCTGCTCATTGCTGTTTTTTTTATCAGCTCGAACGCTTTTCGGGTACAATTTCTTTTGGTTTGCGGAAAAACCGAAGCTTACTCAAAAATACACATCACCATGGCGGCCGTTGGCCTGCCTCTGATTATTATTCTTATTTGTTCTTTTTCTTACGTAGGAGCGGCCATAGCCACCGCGATCATTGAAGCAGGCGTTTTCACCCTGACCTATTTTACGGTCAAAAAACTTAACTTTTCAGAATAAATTCCCCCGCCATCCCCAGTTGGCTCCGACTTGCAGTTCTATCAATATAGGATATACTTTAATTGATGAAGCTGTACGTTATTATTCTTTCATTGTTGTTGCAGGGTTGTTTTTGTGTACCTTGTGTTAAAGCCTCGGAGGCGGACCTTGAATGGAAAGAAGCTGTTGGTCTCGCCAAACAGGGAGAGTATGATTTTGCCTTCATGAATTTTCGCACCATCCTTGATGATTATCCCAACTCCCGTTATGCGCTAACCGCAAAATTTGCACAGGGAGAATATTATTTCTTACAGAACAATCTGCAAATGGCTTCTGATGAGTTTAAAAGTTTTTATGCCACCTACCCACGCCACCAAGAGGCCCTGATCGCTTTGGCTTACCTCTATAAAATAGCCCAAATCCAAAAACGGCCTGAATCCATAAAAGAATACCACAACAAGGCGGCTTCTTTCCGTCAGCTTACGTTTATCTTTAATGACAAAAAATCCTTTAAGTTCCTTTCGGGTTTTCAGCGTAAACACAAACTGGTCTCTTACATCAACAAAGTAGAACTTTATGTTAATGGCGAACTATTTACAGAGGTGCCTTTTTAAATGGAAATACGTGATCCTTATCATTTTGATAATCTCCGCGATGGCAGCAGTTTTTTCTTCCCGCATCAACCGCTGGCTTCCTGATTATGCCCTTTCTTACTCTAATTTGATCGCCCGGCAATTTCAGGCCAAAATATATTTTGGAGAAGCCCATTACCTTTTCCCCAATTGCATTATTTTTAAAAACGTTAAAATACTTAATCCTGAAGAAAGCCCCCCTATGTTGCAAGCCTCCAGGGTAATTATGAAATTTCCTTCCCTTTTATTTTCATCACCTGCTCCTGTTAATTACATCGTCATGGTTAACCTGTCAGTCAATTATCCGGTACTGAAAAATTATTGGGCCCATCATGGCAAGAAAATATATACACGCATCAAACCTCTGCCAGAATGGAACATCCGTCTTTTTGTGCCTGACGGAAAAATTTACCTGAAAGGCCCATCCCCTGAAGATCCTATTGCCTTTAAAACTGATTTTAGTCTTGATCAGGCCCACCTAAACGCTCACGGATTCTGGACCGATAAAGACAGGTTTGATTATGAACTCGATGGAAACATCCGTGACTCCGGTTTTGATTTGGATAAACTTACTTTAAGAGAGGGCAACTCCTCCTTAAACCTTTGGGGCAAATTGTCTGGAGGTAATATCGACTGGAAAGGGTATATTTTTTATGAAAAATTCTATATCCTTGATATCGACGGGCATTTAAAAATAGAAAGAAATGATATAATCCTTAAAGGATTATCTTTTTCAATTGACGGGGACGCGGTTGAAGCCTCCGGGCATTGTCTAAAACAAAATCTTTTCCAATGTGATGCCGACATTACTTATAGAAGGGTCCCCCCGCATATTGATCCGCAAAAACCTTTAGAAAGTATCAACCTGAATTTTCATGCCCAAAACACCCTGCAAGGCCTTTTTCTTACAGGGCAAAGTGATCTTAATTTTCTTTCTGTTTTGGGGCATCCCCCCTCTTTACAAAAAGTGCATTTAGATTTCGAAAATTTAAAAGCGCTGATCGTCAACGGTGATTTTCTAAAATTAAGAATACAACACATGCAAAGCATCTTTTCAGCCCAAGGCAATAAATATAAAATCTCTCTTAGTGATCTTTGGGCCAGCCTTAATTATTCCAAACCTTATCGGAAAAATATTACTCTATCTTCCGGGATTCTCACAGGACATTGCCAGGGCAGGATTTTCCTGGATACTGCTTCATTCCCGTGGCAAATCAAAAGTCAAGGCAGCTTCAAGGGGATAGACATTAACCTATTAAGCAGCACATTTTCTTACCTTACGGGATGCCACGGTCTTTTATCCGGCAGTTTCATGTTTCAGTCATTCAAAAATGCCGGGCTTACAGGTGACATGGCAATACATGACGGCAATTTTGACACTTCGTCTTTCCAAAAATGGATGGCAAAAGTATTACAAATGCCTTCTTTGGTCCATTCCCCTAATACTAATTTATCCTGTCATTTTAAAATAGACAGGCAATCAAAAATGCTGGACAAACTAACACTGCATTCGGATGATCTTGATTTAAACGGGTTTTTTAATCTTGATGCGGATGACCTGGTTTCAAGCCGGATTTCCGTACGCTTCTCTAAAAAGCTTCTCAAAGAATCTCTCGTCGGCCGCGAAATCATAAGCCTGGTCCATGGGGCTTGGACGCTTCCAATTGAATTTAGCCTCTCCGGGAACGTGCACCGGATGAATTTTCAATGGGACAATTCGCCTCTTAAAGACAAGGTGCGCCAGCACATGTTTTCATATTTCGAGCAAGTGATTGATCAACGCATGGACGCAAAGCCTGATTATAATGTGACTATCCCCAATGAATCCGTCCCTCCCTGATGAAGAGACAATCTGCGTTCGGTCAAAATCAGGGTGTCGCCTTTTTTAAGGAGATGCCAATTTAAAAGATTTTTGAATAACTTGTGCGGATCAAGAGTAAATTTCTTGCTTAGGATAAATGGCTGTACCCCATAAGAAAAATTAAGGAATTCACAAACCTGAGAGTGGGCGCTAAAAGCCAACACCCAACAATGCGGTTTGAATCTTGAAACACGACGAGCAGTATTCCCACTGGCCGTCGGTGTCAATATATACCTGGCATCCATTTCCCGGGAAGCCCGAGCGGCATTTAACGATGTGACATCAGTGATCGTCAGAGAACGGCTTAAAGACACCTTATTATTGATCTGCATTTCTTCATTATCAGATAATTGCCCTTCTTCACGTTGACCTTCAGTGGTCAGGGCAATTCTGGCCATCATACGCACGGTTTCGATGGGAAAATCCCCCATGGCTGTTTCCTCCGAAAGCATGACGGCATCTGTCCCGTCTAAAATGGCATTAGCCACATCATTAACTTCCGCGCGAGTGGGACGCACATTTTGGGTCATGGACTCCAGCATTTGGGTTGCGGTTATAACGGGCCGTCCCATAATATTCGCTTTTTGAATAAGCCGTTTTTGAATGCCGGGCACCTCTTCTAAGGGGATTTCCACGCCAAGATCTCCACGGGCGATCATGACCGCGTCCGCAACTTTAAGGATCTCATCAAAATTCACGATCGCTTCCCGGCGCTCGATCTTGGCCACCAGATAAACCGAACGCCCTTTCTTTTTGGCAAATTCCCTCACCTTAATAATATCCTTAGGGCTCTCAACGAATGATAACCCGAAAATATCAACTCCGTGCTTTAATCCAAAATCAACTATTGTCAAATCCCTGTCTGTGATGGGATCCATATTTAATTTCACACCGGGCAGATTAATCCCTTTATGAGAACGGAGCTTCCCTCCTATTAAAACCTTGCAAAAAATATCACAGCCCGAAACTTTCTCAACTTTTAACTGAATAAACCCATCATTAAGGAAAATAATATTTCCCCTTGAAACGCTTTTAGGAAGCTTTTTATATTCAACAGGAATAAGCGCCTGTGTGCCGGCAACATCCCTTGTTGTAAGCACTACTCCTGCTCCTTTTTTAAGCATAACAGACTCATTTTGAAGGAGGCCTATACGTATTTTAACACCGGGAAGGTCTATGATGACGCTGACCATGCGTCGGGCTTTAGAGGCGGCCATACGAATATTACGGATATTCTTCGCATGCTCCTTAAAATCCCCATGCGAAAAATTAAGGCGAGCCACGCTCATCCCGCTTTCAATCATCCCCGCAAGTCTGGAGGGAGAACTCGACGACGGTCCGATTGTACAAACAATCTTTGTTTTATGGACAGACAGTTTCAATGGTGTTTGTATCTTAATATTCATTTTCCACCATAACCCTGTACTAGCACCCTTTCCCATTAGTAACACAAATGGGACATCCGGGCGAACCGGCAGTGCATAAAGTGGGGGGGCCGCTTGGACCATTATATAAAGCTACACTACCATCAGAATATAAGCCACACATAGAAGACGGTTGGGCTGCTGGCCCTACTGACCAAATAACATAATATTGTGCGCCGCCAATATTGTCTGGCCCTATATATCCGTATTCCTGATAATGCCCTGAACAAGAATTTACTGAAGAAGAACAAAAAGGGTCATAGAGATAAGTAGAAATTATTTGTGGTGATGCATTAATCAAAGCAGGTTGTGCCATATAGCCAGCACTAGAATTAGGATAAGTATGCGGCGTAGAAAACGCATAATACGACTCAACAGCGGACTGCAGTGTTGCCAACTCGTGTTTGACTTTAGCTATGTATGCAGCATCCTGCATGCCCTTCATACGGGGAATTGCAATGCCTATCAAAATCACCAGCACTGAAATAACAATCACCAGCTCAATAATCGTAAAACCCTGTTTCTGCATAAAATTTGACTAAGTTTAGTCGTTATTGTTTAAATTAATTTTAACAGAAAGAATTTCTAATTCTATTCTTATGATGAATATTTATGGGTTGCCCCGCCCTAAACCTCTCCACAAACGCGAGGGAATAAATTCTCTCAACACCCTATTTTTGTTTATAACCACACCGCTCATCCCCGGGCCAGGAATGACCATGGGAAATTTTTTCGCGGATCGGTACACAGTTAAGCTCTTTACCAGATAGGGTGTGCCATTTGCCAAAGCGCCGGTCATATACCGCGCAATAAAACTTACTGTTAGGATTTTTATGGAGATGTTCGCATGGATCTTCCAAAGCACCGCAACAGGAGCCACAACAGCCACATTTTGCTTCCCACTCCCCGGCCTTTATGTTCATCCATTCATAATAACGACTTAAGTCATTCATACATCTTGCTTTATATGATTTGCTTTACATGATTTGCTTTACATGATTGGCAAAGGCTGAAAATATATGTTATATTTTAATTAGGTTTTAGAAGTACGCTCTTTAAAAACTCGAAAAAGGCAAACTACTTGAAAAAGTAGGACGCAAAGCCGTGAGCCTAACCTTATCTGGGGATAAGCAGGGCTGTCTGGTTGCCGTGACCTTATATTCATCGTGGTTTCGTGAATAAGCATTTCGTCCTCTTTTTCGAGACGTTCAAACTCTCAACAAAGGAGGGCGGAATGCTTAAACTTTTCTTCCTGCTCGCTCTAATAATCTTTCTCTTCATACAAACTGAACCGGGATTTTGCCGAATACCCGGAAGCGTTTCATTGCGGGTCTCTGTCACCATACCGGAACATGTCATGGGCACGAGTCTCGGTGGGACTCCATTTACAAACAACCCTAATCAATCAATCCAAACAGACACTGTGATCAGGAATAATCAAAGCATAAGGGTTACTTCTATAGTGGTGCCCTGATACAAGCTTTATTGATTCTCTTCGCCTTCTGCTTGCTTGATCTGTACGGGAATATTAAACATGTAATTAACGCCCTCAGGGACATCTATTTTGTTCTGCAGTTTCACGGTCGGCACCATATTAATCGCAAGGGTGTTGATATCAATAGAAATCGTATGTTGTCCCGGAGATACTTTCCTGAAATAAAATGCCCCGTGAGAATCGCTTACCTGGATGGTCTTACCGTCCAAAATCACCTTCACCTTACCGATGAACCTATCACCTTCATTCGGAACACCGTTACCATTCTTATTGACAAAGACTAAACCATAAATGCCCGTCTGACTGATCAAACCGAAATCAGCTTTTGCCTCACGGCCTTGTTTAACCCTGACATTCAAAGTTTGCGGGGTTGAAAATATGAGACCGCCCGGAATAGTATCCAATACAGGGACCACATCTGCCCCTTTAGCTCGTATTTGAATCCGATAACGGCCATCTTTACCTGTAACAGTTACTTTATCTCCAACCTTCACTTTAACTCCTGCAATTCCCTCGTCCCCTGAAACAAATTTACCGTTGCCCACCCTGTCTTTAAACACAATACCCGTTACGGTCCCCAGAGGATCCCAATACGTCGAGCCTCCAAAAGTAATACGCATCCCCACATGGACCTCAAAATCATCATAGGACGGATTACCCGTATGAGATAAAACTTTACTTACGTTGCCATCAGCAAAAATATTCACGTCCGGAACGGGGTTATAATTAAAACCGGAAGTAATAATCACGCTCTCTTCCCCGGAAAGAAAACTGTTACTCCCTGGTTTTACTGCCAACTCATCATGAAAACTTATTTGAGAATTAAAAGAAATTTTTGAGTTAACTTGCTTTTGATATTCAAGCCCCGTGTTTATGACGCCAGGATTGGAATTACCGTTAGAATGAGGCTGATGGAGCCAGTCATATTCATAATTAGCAAAAGAAGATATATGGCTGGTCAAAGGCAGTTGAATGCCGGTAATCACGTCCTCGCGGGAATAGTCGGAAGTATCCGAATCCGGAGAATGACTGTTTTGGTAGCCTACTCCGCCAAAAACAATGCCTTTAAAAGAATTCCAAATACCGAAACTCCTGGAAATGCGCTCATTAAATCCCAAACTGTTTATAGGAGACGCCTCACCCGAAGTGTTTAAATAATTAAAATCTGAATCGCTCCAGAAGTTATCTGTTATATTCACACGGAGCTGCCCATTGGCATCATAATTATAGGTGTCGGGAGAATCCGGATTATAATAAAGACGGTCCTTGTACGCTTCGACAAATGTGTTTTCCGTAAATCTTTTAAAATCAGAATCAGTAGTCCATGCCACCCCTGTCTCGCCTTGATAGGCGGGCAAAGTTGAAACAGTAGAATAATTCTTATCTATATTCCTGAAATTAAGGCCGGTCTTAAAAGTTCCCTTCTGCCACTTCAAGGACGCCAGCGAAGCATCATGGCTGCTGTCATAACCCTCTTCACCATTCAATGTGAGGAAATCATTAAACTTGTGCTGCCCTTCAACAGAATAAACATGCTCAGTTAAATACGGTTGGCGGTCCGAACCATGTCCCGTGGCAAAATTAAAAGAATAACGATCGTTTGCACTTTTAGGAAAAAGAGTTAGTTTAGCAGCATCTATATAAGAATTATTGAATTGAGCTTGGTTCCCCAAAGTAATAAACCCCAGGGGTGTTTGCTCCTGCCCATGGCTGACGGATAAACCTAAAGTGTCCCCCAAGAGATCGACATCCGCAAAAACTCCTCTTAAGCGTGTTGTTGGCATTGTCAATGGGGATAAATATCTTGAAGCGTCAAAACCGCGCAAATTAAAATTGCTTGTGCCGTCAAGAGGTATTTGACTCAATCCTATCGTATATGTGTCAAACTCAGAAAATGCATCATAATCAGTATAACTTCCGGAAGCATCAAAAAACCCGTACGGGGTTTCCCCATAAACAGCCAGGGTTTGGTTAAAACTATAGTTTTGACGTTTAAGATGAGGAATGTTTTTCCCTGTATAATAAGTATCCCAGTCATTTGTATAAGTAGCTCTAAACGGCTGTGAGTGTTGGACCCCATTCATCTCTTGAGAAGATCCGGAGGAAACAATTTTAGGGAAAACGACTTGCACATAAAGAGAATGCCGCCCAAAAGAATCCCAAATATGAAGGAAGGTAGTCCCAATTGTTAACGCATCAATCTCCAAGTGATCATTATCAATTATTCTCACACCGATATAACCCTCATCCACTATTAAAAATCTTTGTATATCCTTGCCTTGGATGATAACTGACGAATGGTATGCAATTTGCAGTTTCGGATTAAGCTGGCCGTTATTACTTATCTGTGCAAGTGAAATTTCAGTAATAGGCATTTTCGCGCTAGAAGCCGGAATGTAAATGGCGCCTTGAGATTTAACTGAAGGCGGCTGAGGCATTGCTCTTACCTGTTGCGGTTGTACCGGCGCTAATAACTGAGAAGGCATAACTGCTTCCTGTTGCTGCGGCACTGTCGGCACGGGTTGGGGAATAACTTCTTCCTGTCGCGGTTGGACTGACGGAAATGTCTGGGATATAGCTTCTTCATGTTGCGATGGGAGTGGCAGTAACGGCTGAGCTTGAGGGATGACGACTTGCCGAACAGATTGTCCTAAAGTTTCCAAATATTGGTCAGCTTCCTTGGAATCAGGATCAAAAATGATGGCAATATTAAAATAATAAGCCGCCTTTTTATTATCGTGTTTCTGGAAGGCCTCAATACCTTGGCTTAAATAATATTTGAAGCCTATCGACTCCTCAGGAGACAATTCTGATGGGGACGGCTCAAAAGTCACCGCTTTTTTCTCTAATATACGAATGTATTTATTAAGTTGTTCATCGGAAGGATCATAAATTTGGGCTATTTTAAAGCAACGAAGGGCTTTGGCATCATCGTGTTCATGAAAAGCCTTGACGCCTTCTTTAAAATATTGCTGATAGCCAATGGATTGGTCAGCCAATGCGGAAAAAGCAAAAGCTGATATAAAAACTAAACCAAATCCCCATATTAAATATCTTTTTCTCATATAAAATTAACTCATGCGTTATGGGGGTACGCATGGTTTAATCCTGCGAATTTACTATTGTCAATTGGCCGGAATCATCCACGGCCAGTCCTATTTCCTTAACCAACACATCTCCCTCTTCCAAATCGGAATTTAGGACTAAGGTATAATGTCCCTGCTTTAACTTTTCTTTTAAAAGTATCTCGAGTGATGCCGTTATGCCCGGCGGAACATACAGCTTTTTAGCCTCTCCGCGAAGATTAACCGTCCCGCCTTCCTGCATAATATAGTATGTCGTATGTGGGATCAAAATAACATTACCATGGTTGACAAAATTGACAGTAATGCTATTTGCCTTTAATCCAATATCTTGTATAACCGCTTTCTTTACCTTATTGCTTGGTTCAATAAAAAACAAACAACCAAGCCTTTCGACGATGGAAACCACCTCTTTGCCTTCGACTGCTTGATTGCTGGATTCAAAAAACAATACCCCGTAATGCCCCTCTTGTATCTCGCTTGGGATACTGACCGTATAATCAATGTTCTGCTGGCCGAAAGCAGGTATGGAAAACGTCTGGGGAGAAAAAGCAACCCATTGGCTTGCAGAGCCCGGCATTGTCCCTGCCGGCAAAAATTCTTTGGTGCCGTCGTACGGCGGCTTATACTTAAAATCCTCCCAGTAGACTCTGATATTCACTGAAGCTGAAGACGTATTATGGATCAATAGAGACCCATTGCGATGGTCACCGCCAGAGACATCTAGAGAAACTTTTGCCTGCTCAAGGAATAATTGAGCTTGAGCAGTTGCGTTAAGCATCCCCAACGCACAAAAAAATAAAAAAATTATTCTGACAATCATAAATAATAATTCCTGTTTGTGTCATTGCGAGAAGAGCTTTTCAAAGTTGCAACCTCTTCTCGCAATGACACGTATTTGTTTAATACCTATTTACCAACCCCCTTAAAGCGTTGACGTGAAAGTCAGCGTACCAGTATACTGACCGCCAGCATCGGCATTGGTAAATGGTTTACCATTTGACGGATCGGCAGGTGATGCTGTTGAGCTTCCGGTCCAAAGCCCCAGATAAATCCTCTCCCAAGCACCAGAGGGGATAGTTGATAATTGTCCAGCAGTACCGGTTAAGTCTATGAGTCTTTTCTTCCCCAGAGACGATAACGCTTCTGTGGGATTTGTTGTAGGGCCTGTATACGTTTCTGTGAAAAACGTGGCCGTAGTTTTAGTGCCCAATCCACCGAGAGGAGAAGACGCACCATTAAGATTAGTCCCTTCCACATAAGTTACCGCTACAATTGGAGTCCCTGCACCACCTGTTGTGCCAATATCAATAGCAAAATAACCAGGGGTTGTATTAGAGGCGCCATAGGTGCCGGTAGCTGGGTTATACGTCAAAATACCGAAATCCAAAACACCCGTAGTGGTGACTGTGGAAGTCGTAAGTTTAGTGCCATTTCCCGTGTAAGGGGTAATACTTAAACTCAAACCGGTTGCTGCCGGAACAGTGGCTTGCACCGTTAATGTTGTTGTCACCGTCGCCGCTAAACTAATTGCGGCATTGGTGGCTAGGAGCAGCCCCCCTAAGATTAAAATCAATTTGGTTTTCATGATCATCCCTCCATTTTGAATGTTACTTTTGGTTTAACGAAAATCTAATCGGTACTGAAAAATCACCCGGGCTCATGCGAGCATATCCCTGCAGGCGGTATACCACTGTAAAGCTAGCCCCGCTTCCATAAGAGTCGGAAGTAAAAATAGGATATTCTCCAGTTTGCACGGGAGAAAACTCCGTAAAGTCCGTGCGGCCTTTTTGACCTGACGGTATTTCAACCTGAATATTGAAATATTTATTATTGAACTCCTTTCCTTGTTGATTAGTCATACCCGTCTGAAGACCCTGAAGGACTTGGTAAGACTTATGTAAATTGGATGATACTGTTATCAGCACTTCTTTGTTCTGAGGAGGATTGTTAGCAATCACATGCGCAAAATTCACCCCCCCGGGAGGTGCCGTTATGTTCATGGTAAATACAGGCAGTATTTCGCAATGCACATTAATTGGGAATTCTTTTTGGCCCTGAGCTGTTTCCACTATATATTTGATCTTGCCGTCGTAAGAGCCGGCTGCCTGATTTTGGGCTTGATCGGCGTTAACCAAAAAATAAATTACAAAATTATCTTCCGTTTTATTACTGGAATAAATAAGCGTTCTTCCGAAACCAAATGAGCTCAATCCCTGAATACGTAATCCTTCACCCTCACCTTGAGCATCTAATTGCAAAAGCCCAACTCCCAGCCCCTCATCCGTTTGATTCTCAAGGAAGTTTTCCGTTTCCTGATATATCCGTATTTCCTGACCGGAATTCCCTGAAAAAGACACATTGATAAAATCCGCTGTTTTATCGCTGGTGTCAGAACTCTTTATATGTATCCGGTCTAGATTATGCGCCCCTTTAACCGATATTTTCAAACTTGAGGGAGTTTCCAGCATAACATCAAGGGTCACCTGGTCACTGGAAGAATTGCCTATGCCGCGTAAAGTAAAGACAATCCTCCCCCTAAAACTTCCGCTCGTATTGAATAAATTATTGTCTAAAGCATACCCAATCATAAAAGAATCACTCGCTCCGCTCTGGCTGGAAGAATACAGCAACTGATCCCCCATAGTCAAATGGTCCGAATTCTGCAAATAAAGGCTCCCCGCGCTATTAGAATTAGGCAAAGTCTGCGTCACAATGGCCTGCAAATTTAAAGCATCTCCTTTTTCATTTACAATAGGCTCAAGAATTCTTTGAAAAACCTGATACCGATTCCCATTTGTTGAGCTCACGCGGATATGGATTTCCTTTTTATTTTCCGCTCCGGCTACAGGCACTCTCTCAAACCGCAAACCGTTACTACCGTCAACCGGACTAACACTTAAGCTGACAGAGGCAAAGCAGGCCCGTGTAAGGCCCAGCAAAGAAAATAAAATTACAATAGTTAGGCGTCTTAACATCCAATCCTCCTAAAAATGGACTTTAATTCTATATAGACAATTTAACAAATAAATTGAAAATAAAAAACAGGAAAATTATTCCTATTTCTGACTTTCTTTATAAGGATTAAAAATAAAATAGTATATATAATAGCGAGGAGTTTGTATTAAAAGTATAACATATTTCTGGGCTTTGGCAAATTTATTATCTAAAAAGAAAGCTCATAACAACATAAATACCATATGCTTACGAACGCAATAAAAAAATGTTAAATTTTTATTAAATTAATCTCATCCATTAACAATTTTCGCCACTTTTAATGGAAAATTCCCGCTCCGTGAGATGCTCGGCTTATAATAAAGACCGCCGCGGATGTTGCCTTTGCTCCAGCGCTATCAGTCGCAACAGCTGTTAAATAGTAAATACCCTCTGGCACATGCCTCCATGTATAAGTATATGGGCTATTGGTTATTGTACCTAGCAATATTTTAGAGCCTTTCAGATTGCTTGCGTAAAAAGCCACGCTTATGATAGCCGCCTTGGATGATGAAGCGTTGGCAGTTATCGTGAGGCTTGAGTTCCATTCTCCAATATAAGCCCCCTTGACCGGACTTACTATAGAAACATCCGGTGTTGACAAAGCAGAAACTGTTACATTAACCGCAGAAGAAGTTGTCTGAAGCAACCCGGTATTATCAATCGCGACAGCCGTTATACTGTAGACGCCTTCATCTACAGAATTCCAAGTATAAGTATACGGCCTGTCAAAAGCCACCCCTATAAGTTTTGAGGCATTATAAAATTTAACATAGCGGATCCCATTTGGAGAACTGGCACTGGCCGTCAAAGTAATATTAGCTGGTTGGATATACGTAGCATTGTTGCTGGGGGATATTATATCGACCGTTGGCGCAACATAGGAAATGGCCGCAACTACAACCGTAATCACCGAGGAAGTCGCCGTCACTGCGGCGCTGTCTGTCGCAACTGCAGTTAAATTGTACACTCCAGCAGGCACGTTATACCAAGTATAATTATATGGCCTTCTGGCCACTGTCCCTAATAATTTCTTACCGTTGTAAAAAGCAACCTTACTAATAATTCCACCCGCCTCTGAAGCAATGGCATTGATGGTAATCCTGAAGCCCCCTGCAATGCGGGCCCCATTGACCGGACTGATTATCTCTACTGTTGGACGTGGCGCATTGACTATTAGTGTCGCCGCACTGCTGGCTACACTGCCTAATGAATTGGCGACCACACATTCATATTTTGTTCCACTATCAGCTACTGTTGTTGCTGTTGTTGTAAAAATAGAACTTGTTGCTCCTATTATATTAGTATAAATATTAGCACCAGGGGCCATCTGCTGCCATCTATATGTTGGCGCAGGAGCACCACTGGCAGCCACACTAAACGTTGCCGAAGCCGGCTCTGTCACCGTCTGGCTAAGCGGCTGAATTGTAATCGTCGGCGCTGCTGATGCCGGATTAACCGTTAACGTTGCCGCGCTACTGGTTGCCGCCGGTGATACTCCATTCGTTGCCACAACCTTATATTTATTCCCGCCAAGAGACGTTGTTGTTGATGTTATCGTATACGTCGCACCCGTCGCGCCGCTGATCGGCGTAAAGCTGTTTCCGCCATTGGTACTTACTTCCCATTGATAGGTTGGAGCTGGAACACCGTTCGCTGCCGCCGTAAACGTTACCGGTGCCGGCGCTATTACTGTTTGGCTTTGCGGTTGGGTTGTAATGATCGGCGCTAACGGTGTCGGATTAACTGTCACTAAAACTGCCGAAGAAACGCTCATAGATCCATTGCTGTCTGTCACAACCGCTGTTAAATTGTAAGTTCCTGCAGGCACATTACTCCAAGAATAGGAATAAGGACTACTAATAACCGTACTTATAAAAGTTGAGCCATTATAGTAAAAAGTGACGGAGGCGATCGTTGTATTAACAGCGCTAGCAGCCGCTTTTGCTGTCAATGTAATACCGGTCGGCGCTGTATAAGAAGCGCCGTTGCCGGGGGACGTTATACTGACCGTTGGCGCAGGCGGAGCTGTTACTGTAACATTTAAGGTAATATCAGTGTCCGGCGTTATATTACAAGTGGTGCTGCCGCTAGCGCAGCCACTTACGCCCCAATTAGTCACTGTAGAATTGTTACTAGAAGAAAAACTTAACGTAATCTGTTGGTTTTTGGTAAAAGGAGCCAGACAAATGCCTGTATTTGAATCTGAAGAAAATTTACAATTAAGTCCTCCTCCAAATGTAGAAATAGAACTTTTAATGCTCCCCATGCCTGAACCGGAAATGTTTAAGGTCAAATATGGCCAGGGATTAGCCTGCCAATCCGTTTGAAAAACATGATAAATTGTACGGGGAGTCATAATATCAGGACCACCCACAACAGGATTCTGACTGATGGACATCATCCCAAACCACTGTTCGTTCGAAAAATCATCGGGAGCAGGGGGATAAGGATAAATACCAAAATTACTATGTGTGGAAATACAATACGCAACACTTTGCACGTTCTCGGCCTGAATAGCAGGGTCATTATAAGGATTAGGAACTGAACACATCCATTCATTAGGCTTCCACCATTCATCCGAATATTCCATCACTGATCCGCCGATGGTCACAGGTGAATTATTAACTATCTCATTCCATAACGCCCCATCCCAGGAAGACTGTGTTGCTTGATCTGCAGATCCTTCCTGAATAAGGATACCAGGATCCGTCATCTGCAACTGCCAATTATTAACATCGGCGATGATCGCGGGTGATGTTGATGTGGAAAAAGCATCCACTCCAAATTCAGAAATCCACAACGGCTTGTTAGATTTGGCTGCGTAATCACTAAATAAAGTGCCAAAGCTCTGCCCTCTGTAAATATTGGCTCCCCAGATGTCCAAATCGGGAAGTTGAGAATCCGCGGCTCCATCAGCAAAATTTCCTATTTCCGCGATTTCACCATTGACCACAGCAACCGGATGAAAATTAGCCCCCTCGGCATTATGTGCGGCTTGGGCCATATCATTCACCAGGGAATACCACGATATTAATTGCTGCGGGGTCAATTTTTGTCCATTAATCAGCTGATAATTATTTTCATTCCCGATAGCCCAAAATAAAACGACGGGGTTACCTTTAAAAGCATTAACATACGAAACGAAATTGTTAATGATCTGCTGCCTATTGAGAAGATTACCGTTATTATCCGTACTACTAATGTTATTAACAAAGTCGAAAACCAAAGGATTAACATAGAACCCGGGGATAATTCTAAGATTATATTGCTGCGCCATATCCAAGGTATTTATAGTTAATTTATTCGGGTAACGTCCACTGGGGTCAGTTAAATTGTTCCCATTCCAAATACGGATAGTATTAGCATGTATTTGTTGCAAATTGGAAAAATCACGATTTAAAATAGCAGGATCGTCATATATATTATTAATATTATAACGCGAATCAGTGCTGGCATACCCCCAATCACTGGGATGACGGCCTATCGGCAAAGGCTGATAGCCAACGGCTTTCACAAAATAGGGCACATACGTCACATTATCGGAAGATAAAACCCACAAATAGCCATTTTGTATTTTGACACATTGTATTTGAGTGCACAAATTATCATTTGTTGCAGCTTGAGCAAATATAGAGGAATTAATTAAAAATAAAAAAGAAAAATAAAGAAATTTAATGAGGAGTGTTTTTTTTATCATGTGATCCTTGGCTACCGGAGAAATTTAAGACACTTACATCTGAGCTTCTTGTCCTTACCTGCAGAATAGATATATAATAACGAAGGGTTAGTCTAATAAGTATACCATAATTTCAAGGTTTAGCAAAATTTGTCATGTAAAAAAATGTTATAACTATATAAATGTCAAACATTTATGGATGTGATAAAAAAATATAAATTTTTTATTAAAATAAATCCTAATAGGCTATTATTTGAACGATTTATTTTTTATCGTGTAGAGAGGGCCTTGTCGCATTGAAAGCACTGGCGCCAGTCTTAATCCGTCCTCACTTTACCGAATACGTCATTAAATCGGAGAGATAGTCCATCTTGCCGATATCCAAACCATTATGCCTCAGGATTGCATAAGCCATGCAGATATGAAAATAAAAATTGGGCAGGACAAAATTTAATAAATACGGTTGCCCAAAAAAGGAGGTTTCCTGGCCTCTGAGCTTCAGAGTAATCCTGCGTTCTTCACTGCCATCAATATTTTTAGCGCTGAAAGTTTTTAAAAATTCAATGGTCTTAGCGATTCGGGCCTGCAATTCGGGAAAAGTTTTCTCGGTATCTGGATAACTAGGCACCTCCACACCGGCAAGGCGTGCGGCACAACCTTTAACGCCATCGGAAGCAATTTGTATCTGGCGGGACAACGGGAACATGTCCGGAGCCAATCGGGCATTAATGAAAACTTCCGGCTCAATTTTCTTGGCCAGCGCGTGCGCTTCTGCTTTCTTAAGAATCGCTAATAAATTATTTAACTTGCTGATAAAAACCGGTATTGAAGCTTCATACATTGATAAAGACATATCTCGATCTCCTTCCTTAAAATTCCATCAGTTTTTCTATTAATTAGGTTGGGCCAACGCCATTAAAATTTTTTATTTCTTTTATTTTACATAAACCCTAAAAATAATGCAACTTATTAAAGTGCGGTTTGGACCAATTTCCGGTCTCTTAAACTTTTGGATCACTAAATTCCTAAAATTCGGATATAATACTTTCCTGAATTCAAAGCACACGTTAATTACGAGGCGGTCTATGCATATACCGGATGGATATTTAAGCCCACAAACTTGCGGGGTTTTTGCGGTCGTGATGGTCCCGATCTGGACAGCGGCATCAAAGATTGTTAAAAAAACTCTTAAAGCGCGGCAAGTGCCGTTTTTAGCCATTGGCGCGGCATTTAGTTTTGTTATTATGATGTTTAACGTTCCCATCCCCGGCGGCTCGACAGGTCATGCGGTGGGAGGCGTTCTCATCGCCATTCTTTTAGGTCCATGGGCAGCATGTATCGCCATTACCGTTGCTTTAGTTATTCAGGCTCTACTATTTGGCGATGGAGGAATTACTGCTATCGGTGCTAATTGTTTTAATATGGCTTTTCTTATGCCCTTCACAGGTTATTATACTTACAAATTAATTTGCGCCGGCCATCCGATAGGGTCCAAAAGATGTATCGTCGCAGCAGGAATAGGCGCATATATAGGAATTTGTTTTGCTGCATTTATGGCAGGTGTTGAGTTAGGTATTCAGCCTCTCTTATTTCATGCTTCTAACGGACAAGCACTTTACTGTCCTTACAGGATAAACGTCGCGGTCCCTGCAATGGCCGCAGAGTACTTGTTACTATTCGGATGGGTCGAGCTCATCGTTACTACCCTCGTCGTAAAATATTTGCAGAAACAAAATTTTGTTTTTTACAAAAGTGATAAATCATGACCCTCATCAAAAAACTCTGTTTCGGACTTGCTGCTTTAGTTTTTCTTTCCCCTTTAGGATTAATCTTTCCCGCCTGTTTTAAGGCCTGCCCAGCGTGGGGAGAATGGGGTACGGGCGAACTTCAAAAAATGGCAGGTTATCTGCCTCAAGGGCTGGCTCAAATGTCAGAATTATGGAAAGCGCCTATGCCGGACTATGCCTTTAAAGGCTGGGAAGCAAAAGGGCTTGCACATTTAAGTCTTGCTTATATCATAGCCGCTATCACCGGGATAGCATTAATTATCGGCATTATCCTGTTATTAGGAAAAATATTTGTGAAAGACAATGATTAGAACCACATCTATAAAAAATGGCAATTTCTTAGAACGCTCAGCCTTAAGCGCTCTGTCATTTGTAAAAAACGCGACTCTTTATGAAGAGTTTGCCGTAAATAAAGGCTTTCTGCAATCTTTAGAGCCAAGGATAAAAACAATTGTGTTTTTATTTTTTCTTATTACGGCCGTTTGTTTAAAGAGCGCAATTTTTATCGCCTTACTGTATCTTTTATGTTTGACATTGGCTTTTTGTTCCGGAGTGCCGATCATTTTTTTCCTGGTCAGGACATGGGTATTTATTCCCATATTTTCTTTGTGCATTGTTATCCCGTCCTTATTTAGTTTTGTTTCCGGGGGCCAGGCAATCGCGTCTTTTCATGCTTTAGGGATCAAGTTTATCATTACCCGTCAGGGATTAGACGGAGCTGTTTTATTTGTCGCACGCATTGCGACATCCGTGTCCCTGGTTGTTTTGTTGTCCTTAACGACCAGGCACGGTGAATTATTGAAGGTCTTACGTAATTTTAAAGTCCCGCAGGTATTTGTTTTAACGGTGTCCATGTGCTACCGATACCTTTACCTTTTTGCTGTTATCATTGAGAATATTTTCATTGCCATCAAAAGCCGGGTAGGTATTGTCTCCCATCACGGCAAAGGCCAGCATATTGTTGCCTGGAATATTGCCAATACATACAACAAATCAACCCAGTTGAGTGAAGATGTTTACAAAGCCATGCTTTCGAGAGGCTATAGCGGTGAGCCGCGGCTTTTAGAAAAATTTCATCCCCAATTAAAAGACTGGTTCTGCCTGATAGGCTCGGTCATTGTCAGTGCCTGCCTTTTTTATATGGAGCTTAGAAAATGAACGATAGAATTTTTAAATTAACAGATGTGCAGTATTCTTATCTTGGTAAATACCCTGCCCTTAGAGATATTAATATGACCATCCGCAAAGGCGAACAGGTCGCTCTGATTGGATCTAACGGCACAGGAAAATCGACCCTCTTGCATATTTTGGATGGGTTGATATTCCCGGACCGCGGAGAAGTGATCGCTTTGGGCCAAACATTAAACGAAGATTATTTAAGTGATGAAAAAAACGCCCATCTTTTCAGGAGTAAGGTAGGCCTTGTTTTTCAAAACGCGGATATCCAACTGTTTTGTCCATCGGTAAAAGAGGACATTGTTTTTGGGCCTTTGCAGTTAGGGTTTAATGATAAGATAATCGCAGATAGACTTGCCCAAGTCCTGGAAATTCTGGAGATCGGCCATTTATTAGAAAGGATCCCTCATCAATTAAGCATAGGCGAAAAACGTAAAGTAGCTATCGCCTCTGTTTTAGCCATTGATCCCGAAATTATTATCTTTGATGAACCAACCGCGGGGCTTGATCCCTTGACGGTCAGGCATATTGTTGATTTTATTGTTAAAGCAAAACAAAAAGGCAAAACGATTATCACGGCAACTCATGATCTGCATATTGTCGGTGAGATAGCAGACACTGTTTACCTTTTTGGCAAAGACAAAAGAATTATTAAACAGGGCCCTGCGGAAAAAATACTGGAAGACAAGATTTTGTTACAAGAAAACAATCTTATCCATATACATGGGCACAGTCATACCGGATTCACCCATGCCCACCCCCATTTACCAACAGAAAAACATTCTAATTAGTGTCAGTTCTCGCGAACTACATACATTGCAAGCAGTTGCGCATTAATTAACTTAATATGCTCTTAACCCATTGCTATTTACAAGGTTAGGGAGAACTGACACTTTTAATCCTTATCGCTTCTATTCTCGTAAGAACTGGTGGATGACTATAAGACAAGAACACCTTTAAAGGGTGCGGAGTAAGATTTGTCAGATTGTCGACACTAAGACGTTTAAGCGCGCTTATCATTGCTTGCGGATGTTTATATGTTTCGACTGAAAAGCTGTCAGCCAGAATTTCAAAACGTCTAGATATATAATTTGTCCCGATACAGAACAGGTCATTTACCGGACGGTACAGGAATGTAAACAGGAAAAGCCCCGCATAAATAGAAATATTTTCCATTTTAAATGCCGCGAAAAATTCTTTATTAGAAACAAAGAATGACAGAGTGAAAAACATGAGCCCAGCGCTTGCGGTAGAAACCGCGAGACCCTTAAAGATATCTTTATGCTTGTAATGCCCGATCTCATGCGCGAGGATCGCCACAAGTTCATCTATCTTCATATTAGTTACCAGAGTATCAAAGAGCACAATCCGCTTGTAATGCCCAAGGCCAGTAAAAAAAGCGTTGGATTTGGCGCTGCGACGGGAAGCGTCCATTTTATATATACCCTTTATTTTAAAATCCTGCGAATACGCGTAAGCGGTAATGGCAGCTTTCAACTCACCTTCTTCGAGAGGGGTGAATTTATTAAAGAGCGGCATGATAGCAACAGGCGCGATGAATGCAACAAACAGCTCGAAGACAGTAAGAGCAATCCATGAATAAGCCCAAGCCCAACTTCCGCAAACACTGAAAAACCACAAAATAACCGATAATATTACCGTCCCAAAGAATAACGTTAATAGAATAGATTTTAAAATGTCAGCAATGAAAGTCTTAAACGTTGTCCTGTTAAAACCGTACTTTTCTTCTATAACAAATGTCTGGTAAGCCAAAAAGGGTATAGAAAAAATATAATAGGCCAGATATATTATCCCAATAAAGATAAGACCTGTAACAATAGGCGCCTGTTGAAAAGAACGTGCGAAGCTGTCTATCAGATTAAACCAACCGGTAATGATAAAAACAATTACACCGAAAGTAAAGAATGTGTCTTCGATAATTCCCAGCTGGACCGTCTTTTTAAGATAGCTTTGTGACTTCTGATATTTTTCGGCGTCGTAATATCCTTCAAATTCACGGGGCAATACTGGCGACGCATTCATGACATCCAGCTTCTCGATGACACAGCTTACGATATATCCGCCGATAATGATAACCATGACTGCCGGCAAATAATAATTATACACTATCATATTTCCACTGGCCCCTCTAACAAATCCGCGGGAGTTGTTCGCCGCTGATCATATCTAAAATCCGATTAGCACCGATAAAACTTTTAAGGATAACGAAAGATTTTCTTTCTTCTAAAACCCTTCCTATGTGAGCCGCCGGCAATCCTAAAGAGAATTTTTTCAGAACTTCTAACGATGGCCCTAAATGCTTCTCGGGAACAAACAGAGCAAAGCGGCCTTCATTGGCTACATATAAAGGGTCAAATCCCAGCATAGCACAGCCTGAAGCCACGTCTTCGCGTACGGGGACAGCAGACTCTTCAACGGCAATAGAATAGCCGGCTGCCTGGGCGATCTCATTAAGCGCGCTGGCTAACCCTCCACGAGTCAAATCACGCATGCAATGAATTTCAATACCGGCATCAAGCAACGCCTTAACAGAAAAATTCAAAGGAGCACAGTCACTTTCAATAATCGTCTCAAATTCAAGTCCTGCCCGGGAAGCCATAATGGCAATGCCGTGACGGCCCACATCGCCATTAATGATAACCGCATCCCCCGATTTAATACGTCCGGGAGATATATTAAAGCCATGTTCAATGATCCCTATCCCTGAGGTGTTAATATAAATCCCGTCACCTTTGCCCCTATCAACAACCTTGGTGTCTCCTGTAACTATTTGAACACCCGCACTGTCCGCAGCTTTCTTGATGGATTGCACCACGCCCCAAAGGGTCTGCATGCTAAGACCTTCTTCAAGTATAAATCCCAGGCTCAAATATAAAGGCTTAGCTCCTGACATTGCCAGATCATTGACGCTGCCATAAACCGCCAAACTTCCGATATCCCCTCCAGGAAAAAATAACGGATGCACCACAAAAGAGTCCGTCGTAAAAGCGATCCTGGATTTTGGTAAATCCAATACAACGGAATCATGCAAACCATCCTGAGGCTTTGGGCCAAAAGCAACAGTAAACATTTTTTCTATGAGCTGCTGCATTAGCTTTCCGCCGCCTCCGTGCGCTAAAAGCACCTGCGGATACTGTTGAATAGGAAAGGGACAGGCAAATGATTCCATCAGGAATTCCTTTTATATCTGTAATACGCCGAACATGCCCCTTCAGAAGAAACCATCGTGGCCCCCAAAGGATGCTCAGGAGAACACTTCTTGCCGAAAGACGGGCATTCATGAGGTTTTTTAACACCCTGCAAAATAAGCCCGCTGATACAATCCGGGCTTTCCATGGTTTTAATTCCTGTTAAATCAAATTTAAGCTCAGCGTCATAATCCTTATATTCATCCCTCAGGCCCAAACCGCTTTGAGAAATTTCCCCCACCCCCCGCCATTTACGAGGGATAACGCAAAACACCTTGCTGACCAGATCCTGGGCATGGCGATTGCCTTGCAGGGTCACAGAACGCACATATTGATTTTCTACCTCATAACGGCCTTCTTCAAGCTGTTTAACGCACATGGAAATACCCTGCAAAATATCTAAAGGCTCAAATCCGGTAACGACAATGGGGACTTTATATTTAGCCGCTATCGGCATATATTCGTCATACCCCATAACCGCACAAACATGCCCCGCCGCTAAAAAGCCCTGTACCCGGTTACTCTTCGACGACAAAATGGCCTCCATTGCCGGAGGCACTAAAACATGAGAGACAAGCAGGGAAAAATTCTTTAACCCTAAGACTTTAGCCTGGTGGACAGCCATGGCATTGGCCGGCGCGGTTGTTTCAAACCCAACGGCAAAAAAGATAATCTCCCGGCCGGGATTTTCCTGGGCTATCTTAAGAGCATCTAAAGGAGAATAAACCATCCGCACATCGCCTCCTTGGGCTTTAACAGAAAGAAGATCTGTTGTAGAACCCGGGACACGGAGCATGTCCCCGAAAGAACAAAAAATAACATCACGACGGCCGGCAATTGACAAAGCACGGTCAATCATTTCAAGCGGAGTCACGCATACAGGACAGCCTGGCCCATGGACCAATTCAATTTTTTTTGGAAGCAGCGTATCGATCCCATATTTAACAATGGCATGCGTCTGCCCACCGCAGATTTCCATAATAACCCATGGCCTGGTTGTTATGTGATGGATTTCTTGGGAAAGCTGCATGGCCAATTTCGGGTCCCGATATTCATCCAGATACTTCATTTAAGTTCCTCGAGCTCTTCCATCTGCTTTAAATAATCAAATACTTTTAAAGCCTCTGCTTGGTCCACAACGCTAAGGGCAAAACCGACATGGACAATGACATAATCGCCCACCTTGGCTTGAGGCACAAAGCTAAGGGACACTTCTTTGAAAATCCCACCAAAATTCACACGGCCTTTTTTATTTAACACATCAGCATCAGAACCTATGATGCTTTCAATTTTTCCCGGGATTGCCAGACACATTTTTAAGCCTCCTTGCAGCTATGTACATTTGCCCTAAAGAAATACCTCCGTCATTAGCGGGGACCTGTTGCTGCCAATAAGGGCTAAACCCTTCCTGTCGTAAACGATCAACGGCCATTTGCGTCAAAAACTTATTTTGAAAACATCCGCCTGTCAAAACCACTTTATTTTTATTTGCCAGACGGGCAATATCAATGATTATTTCAGCCAGCGTTCGATGCAAACGAGAGGCGATCGAGGCTGCTTGTATTCCTTGACGAAAATCTTCAATGATCCCCGTGACCATGGGGGACCAATCAACCAAGATCATTTCTCCCTGCTTGGGTTCCCCTCCAAAAAAGGAGGCATCCTGCTGAGCCGATGTTATCTTATAACAATAAAAAGGTAAAGCAAGTGTATTGCTTGCCCTAAACTCCAAACTCATCGCTGCCTGTCCCTCAAATGAGGCCTTATGGCATAGACCAATAATAGAGGAAATCCCGTCAAACAAACGTCCCATGCTTGAAGTATGCGGTGTATTGATTTTCTGTTCGATCATCTTCCTGATTAAAGCTAATTGTGAAGGATTAAACGCTTTCACACAGGGAAGGTCTTTAAATTCTTCCCACCTTCCTTGACATAATTCAAAAAGAAGTCCCAACGCACTGCGACTAGGTTCTCTAATTGCCTGTTTTGCACCAGGCAAGGAAAATAACTTTAAATGGGCTAACCTTTCATAATCAGCCCCATTGGTTGTCAGAAACTCTCCTCCCCAAACAGTCCCATCAGGTCCAGCCCCTGTCCCATCCCAGCAAACCCCTAAAACTTCCTCTTTAATGCCATGCTCGGCCATACATGAGGCCGCGTGTGCATGGTGGTGCTGGACATCGATCGTCTTAACATTTAATGAACGGGCAAAACGGCTTGAAGCATAATCAGGATGCTGGTCACAAACAACCCTTTCAATGGGCGTATCATAAATGGATTCTAAAGAATCTATGGTGCTTTCAAAAGCTTTACAGGATATTTCATTATCCAAATCACCTATATGCTGGCTGACAATGACCCCCTGCTCTAAACCAATAGCAATAGTATTTTTCTGATGGGCC
Source organism: Candidatus Omnitrophota bacterium (assembly GCA_015233675.1). Classification (GTDB taxonomy): domain Bacteria; phylum Omnitrophota; class Gorgyraeia; order Zapsychrales; family Fredricksoniimonadaceae; genus JABDGZ01. Next base: position 133,441 of record JADFXH010000002.1, on the reverse strand, counting down.
CCAACGGCCAATGTGCCGCTTATATCAAATCCGATGTCTACGGGTAAAGGCGCATATCCCCGGGATCGTCGAAGAAATGAAGGGCTACCACAAACAATTTGGATTACGGAATCATCTACCTGCCGGACAATGGGACGGTCATGAAGTAAAAAGAAATCCGCGATCCCCTTTAAACGGCCCAAAGCTTCATCATTATCAATACAAATGGGCTCTTCACTGAAATTCCCGCTGGTCGCAACGATGGGCCTATCAAGAATACGCATGAGAATATGGTGCAATGGCAAACAAGGAAGTAAAACCCCAAGATACGGATTATCGGGTGCGACTTCCTCAGAAACCTTTAACCATTCTTCATTCTTATTCAACAAAACAATAGGAGCGGCGGGAGCCTGAAGGTTTTGAGCCTCAAGAAAAGATATCTGACAATATTGGCTGGCCATATTTAGCGAAGGCATCATAACAGCAAAAGGCTTATGCGGGCGTTTTTTCCGTTTACGAAGAAGCAATATAGCCTGGCTATTAAGGGCGTCTGCCATCAGATGAAACCCGCCGATCCCCTTGACCGCAACAATGCGGCCTTCTTTGATCAAATCGGCTGCTTGATTCAACGCCTCTTTGAAACAAGCTATCTTCTGTCCCTGATCATCCCAAAGAAAAATTTGCGGACCGCATACCGGACAAGCATTGGGCTGGGCATGAAACCGGCGGTTTAACGGATCGTCATACTCTGCCTGACAACTTGGGCACATTAAGAAACCCTTCATGGAAGTGTTGCTTCGATCGTAAGGCAGCGCCTCAATGATAGAATACCGGGGACCGCAATGTGTGCAATTGGTAAACGGATATAAATATCTGGGGTTCGAAGGATCAAAAATTTCCTTAAGACACTCCGGGCAGGTTGCAATGTCAGGCAAAACGAAAGCCTCATGCCGGTGATCGTCCAGACTTGATAAGATCTGAAATTGACCAAAACCCTGATGCTTGATATCAGTAAAAGACAATTGGGTAATGACACAATGGACAGGAGGCTGTGTTCGGATAGTTTTTATAAAATCTTCTATCCCTTTCTCTTGGCCTTCGACTTCAACCCGAGCGCCTTGAGAAGTGTTTTGTACAAAACCTTTAAGTTCTAATTGGCGGGCAAGGCGGTACACCCAAGGCCGAAAACCTACTCCCTGAACGGTCCCGCGCATGTCCATGCGCAAGGATTTCATAATTTTTCCAGTTCTACCTTTTCAATAGTAATTTTATCCCCGAGAACAGGCTTGACCTGCCGGGAATGACAGAACGAGCAAAGCAAAAGGTGATGATCTTCGACGGGCCCTTGTTTATTGCACTGGCCGCACACAACCTGCAGAGTCTCCTGGATCAAATCGAGTTTTACCCCCTGTAAAGGGGAATCTTTGGTCATGACATCATAATGCATCAAAACTGACTCCGGGACTAAATGAAACACCTCCCCGACCCTAACTGTTACAGACCTGACTTTAGCTTTAGGGTATTTAGCCAATTCCTGCAATATGCTTTCAACAATTTGTTCTGTAAAATGCCCTTCATGCATGCACTAACTCTCCATGATCGAAGAGCATATTAACTCAATAGCCTTTTGAGCACAATAAAGAACTTCCGGTGAAATTTTATCTCCCGCTTCAAAATTACTTCCACGGATCGAACAAAGCTGCATATTTAATTCTTTGTGATAAACATTGCTAGCCATGTTCACAAGCGTTTGGGCGGATAAATGATGTGACGATGCAAGGCCGCTGTGATCAGTGCCATTGACCTGCCGCAGATCAACGACAGGCCCTGAAGTGGAAGCATCTATCAAAATAACTTTTGAGAAAGAAAGCATGGATTCCAGGTCTTCGACGTGGAGTTGCTGCGTCACCCAGACCTTAACTTTATTGAATCCCCTGGCTTCTATGGATTCCGCCACATAGGAACCGGCCCCATCATCACTGCGTAAGGGATTACCGACACCAACAACCAAGATGGAGTCTTTATTAGTCCCTTTTGATGACATTGATGGTTTCGCCCAAGTGGTCTTTGATTTCTATGACCATAGGCATGATGCCAATGGCATGCGTCGAACAGGACAGACAGGGGTCGTAACAACGGATAGCGGCTTCCACACGGTTCAAAGCGCCTTCTTTGACATCCTTGCCGTGCACATACTGTTTGGCAACTTCAAAAACAGAGCGGTTCATCGCCGGGTTATTCTGGCCGGTTGCGATCAAAAGATTGACTTTTGTCAGCCTGCCTCCCTCATCAACGACATAATGATGGAACAAAGTTCCGCGAGGAGCCTCAGAAGAACCGACTCCCTCATAAAAATTAGCCCTACCGATGGTTTGAATATCTTCATCAGTAACCTTGGGGTCTTTAAGGATCCCTTCTGCTTCCTCGATACTTCCTAGTGTTTCAATAAGCCTGGTGTAATGAAAATAAAAAGTACCATGAACCGGTTTGCCATTACCTAAAGATTTAAAATTCAAAAATTCCTTCTGGGCCTTAGGGGTTTTCATCCTGGAAGCAACATTTAAGCGGGCCAAAGGACCGACCCGATAAAAACCTTTTTCATATCCGTATGGCTTGTAATAAGGATACTTCAAGTAAGACCAATCCACTGAGCGTTCCGCGATATAGTCCAAGTACTTGGCACAATCCAGCTGATCTTCAAGGATCTTGCCATTCTCGTCGATAAATCTTAATTTCCCGTCATAAAGTTCGTTCTCGCCATCCGGCCCGACAGTTGCCAGATAAAGACTTGGGAAATTAGCAAAAGAACTGACCATCTCTTTATGATCATCTTGGTATTTCTTGATTAATTCAATCCCCATTTTTACAGTTTCAGTGGCTTCAGGAATCCATGCTAGCAACGCGCGACGATTAACTTCCGTCAAAGGATAACCCATGCCCCCGGGAACGATCCCCATACTGTGGATCTTTTTACCTGTAATGCGTTCGCTTATTTCCTGGCCGAATTTACGAAGACGGATCCCGCGAAGGGCTAAATCCGGATATTTATCAGCAACGGTTAAGATATTACGTGCTGCGGGGTCACTGTCCCATCCTAAAAGAAAATCAGGAGAAGATAAATGAAAAAAAGACAACGCATGCGATGAAACATTTTGGCCGATATGAATGAGCCGTCTTAACAAATTACCTGTATAAGTCGGCTTGATCCCCATAATCATTTCGCAAGCCTTAGCTGAGGCCACGGAATGGCTGACAGGGCATATGCCGCAGATACGAGGAGCGATAGTCGGCATTTCCGTGAACAGACGTCCCTCACAAAATTTCTCAAATCCGCGGAATTCATTAACATGAAAACGGGCATCTTTAACGGCTCCCTCTAAATCCAGCATGATCGTAATCTTTGCATGCCCCTCAATACGGGTAACAGGAGATATTAATATTGTATTTGTATCTTTATTTTGATTATCCATATTTCAACTTCCTTTCAGCAGCTAAATCCGGAACGCGGTCATTAAGCAGTTCAAAGAGAACATAAAAAATAGTATCTGCCGACGGAGGACATCCCGGGATCACATAATCTACCGAAACCACTTCATGCAAGGGCACTACCTTATCGAGCAAATTCAAAAGCACCCAATGCTTTGGCATCTTGCCTTCCTTGTCATTGCTTATGGCGTCTTTATAGGCGCAATTGAGCACATCTTCCTTGGCCAATTGATTACGCATCCCTGTGATATTAGTCGTCAAGGCACAATCGCCCAAAGAAACCAACACCTTGCTGTTTTTACGAATATGCTCAAGTTCACGCCAATGCTCATCGCTGGTAACGGACCCTTCCACTAAAGCCACATCAACTTCGGGGAATTCCTTAGCGTCTACAATAGGGCATTTGACGATATCCGCCAGTTTCGCGACCTCAAGAATACGCTCATCGATATCAAGCAAAGACATATGACATCCTGAGCATCCCCCCAGCCAAACTGTTGCTATTCTCTTTTTTGTCATAAATGCATCTTCCTTTTTTCCACAAGTTCCGTGATCATTTTAGGATTCTTTTTGAATTGACCCTGCACCACAGCCTTTGGCCAAATGGCCCCTGTCGGACATGCGTTGACACATTTAGAACAAGAGGTACAGGTGATTGATTCTCCCCAGGGGGTATTAAAATCAGAAATAATTCTTGCCGCCACTCCACGTTTCATTACGCCCCAATTATAGGATCCCTCAACTTCACCGCAAACCCGCACGCAACGGGTACACAAAATACAACGGTTATGGTCCATAACATACCATGGGTGTGATGTGTCTACCTCGCATTTAGGGAAAAGATAGGGGAAACGGACACGTGTCATCCCGACTTTGTATCCTAAATCCTGAAGCTCACAATTTCCGTTAACCACACAAACAGCACATACGTGGTTACGCTCCGCAAAAAACAATTCTGTCGTAATCTTTTGGTATTTCTTAAGTTTTTCAGTCTTAGTCTTAATAACCTGGTTAGGGGCTACCTTGGTTGTACAAGCAGGCAAAAGTTTATTAATGCCTTCAATCTCAACCAAACACAAACGGCAGGCGCCTATATCGCCAAGCCCCTCTAAATGACACATGGTCAAAATTTCAATATCATTAGCTTTGCATACCTCAAGAATGGTTTTGCCTGATTCTACTTCCAATGATTTCCCATCTATGTTAACAGGGATCTTAGCCATGAGTACCCCCTTGTACTGCTGCATTCTTTGTTATTTGTTGCTCATATTCACTCTTGAAATACCTTAGTGTGCTCACCAAGGGATTCGGCGCAGACATCCCCAAACCACATAAACTTGCTTCTTTAACATAAATAGCTAATTCTTCAAGCATATCAAGATCTTTCCTGGTCCCTTGACCGTTACAAACCTTGCATAAAAGGTCATATAGCATCTTGGTGCCGACCCGGCAAGGTACGCATTTCCCGCAGGATTCATCCATGCAGAATTCCATAAAGAAGCGGGCCACATCGACCATGTTTGAGGTTTCATCCATAATGATCAGGCCGCCTGAACCCATAATAGAACCCAGGCTGACTAAAGATTCGTAGTCGACTTTCACATCCAGGTGCTCTTTAGGAATACATCCTCCTGACGGACCTCCCGTTTGTGCGGCCTTAAATTCTTTGCCGTCAGGGACACCGCCGCCGATATCAAAAACAATTTCCCGTAATGTCATGCCCATGGGCACTTCAATAAGACCGGAGTATTTAATTTTTCCGGCCAGAGCTAAAACCTTTGTTCCGGCACTCTTGGGTGTTCCGATTTCGCCATACCACTGCCCTCCACGGTTAATGATGGGGGCGATGCTAGCCAAAGTCTCAACATTATTGATAAGCGTCGGTTTATTCCAAAGACCGGATTCCGCCGGAAAAGGAGGTCTGGGGCGAGGAGTGCCGCGCTTGCCTTCGATGGATGCAACCAGCGCTGTTTCTTCCCCGCAGACAAAAGCACCGGCTCCGATGCGGACTTCAACATCAAAAGAAAATGGACTGCCTAAAATATTAACTCCTAATATCCCTAATTTCCTGGCTTGTTTAATAGCCAACTCGAAACGTTTGATCGCCAGAGGATATTCTCCCCGGATATAAGCATATCCCTTGCTGGCCCCCACCGCATATCCGGCAATGGCCATCCCTTCCAAAACCCGATGAGGGTTACCCTCCAGAACGCTTCGATCCATAAACGCCCCCGGATCTCCTTCGTCCCCATTACAAATGACATATTTTTGATCCGCCACATATTTATGCACTGTTTCCCATTTTATCCCCGTCGGGAATCCCGCGCCGCCACGGCCGCGCAAACGGCTTTGTTTAATTTCTGCAATAACCTCCTCGGGCGACATTTGAAACAATGCTTTATCCAAGGCCTTATACCCGTCACAAACGATGTAATCTTCAATAACCTCGGGATTTATGTCGCCGCAGTTTTCCAATACAATCTTTAACTGCTTTTTATAAAACGGATCTTCCATGGCATTGACAAAAGGCTTAGGACGTGAGTCAGCAAACAAAAGAAGCTCTTCTATGGGTCTCTTTTCAATAAGCTGACTCTGCACGACCTGAGCGATATTTTCGCAAGTGACCCTCTGATAAATTGTTTGATCAGGCTGAATTTTTACCAATGGCCCCTGATTACAAGGCCCCATGCAACCGGAAGGGACAACCTCAATTTCATTTTCCATTCCTCTGGTCTTGATCTCTTCCTGAAGTTTCTCAAGGACTGCCTGAGAACCGGAAGAAATACAGCCGGCACCGCAACAAACACAAACTTTATGTTTATATTGGGCCTGTTTAGTTTTAGCCTGATCCGCGATCGTTCTTAGCTCCTGACGATTCATACGCCCGCTCCGATTCTTGAATTTATGATTTTTTTGATATCTTCTGCTTTGGCCTTGGCCAACACTTCGTCATCCATGACCACTGCCGGAGCAAGCCCGCAAGCGCCGATACAGCGGGCCGTCTGCACTCCGAACTTATTATCTGCCGTCACCTGGCCGGGCTTAAGAGAGAATTCCTTTTCAATTTCATCAAGAATATTTTGAGCGCCCTTGACATAACAAGCAGTACCCGTGCAAACCAGACAGGTGTGTTCGCCTTTGGATTTTAAAGAAAAAAAATGATAAAAAGTGACCGTCGAATAAATTCGGCTGGGAGGGACCTTCATCTCTTTACTGATAAACCTCAACACATTCATAGGAAGATACCCGAACGAATTTTGGGCCGTATGTAAAATTTCAATTAAAGCATCCGGCCGGTAATTCTCTTTTTTGATCTTTACCATCAACATTTTGACACGCGGATCGGTCTTAGAAAGTTCTGCTTCAAGGATCAATTTTTTCTTTTTCATATGAGCTCCGGCTTTGTCAGCATTTGAGGATCACCAGTTTAAACAAATTCCAAACGCCTTAAGGACATGTGTCCCGTTAATTTTAAGAAGAATAACAACTTTCTTTATGTTATACTTTCTACATAATATTTATTACAGATGTTTAAAACTATGGTCGATCTATTCTTCGTAAAAAGCTTTATTTGCGTTGCCCAAACCGGCTCCTTCAGGTTAGCCGCACAACGTAATAACATCACACAACCGGCGGTATCCCAGCATATCCGGATTTTAGAGAAAAATCTTAATTGTTCCTTGTTCGAACGTTCCTCAAAAAAGACGGTATTGACCCCCGCCGGAAAAATCTTTTTAGCTTACGCTCAACGGATGCTTGATTCCTTCCAGGAAGCTAAAAATGAGATTGAAAAAGTCAATAATCTCTCCATTGGATCGATCCGAATCGCTTCTATTTATAGTATCGGCCTTTATCAATTAAAATCCGTCATTCAGCATGTTTTGAAACAATACCCCAAAATCAATATCCATCTGGAATATTGTTCCCCAAACAATATTTACCAAATGATCCAGGATAAGGCGGTTGATTTTGCCTTAGTAGCTTTTCCCAAAGAGATCAAAGGTTTTACGAGTAAAGTGTTCGCTTTTGATCAGCTTGTACTGGTGCAATCGCCTAAATACAGGATTATTAAAAGCAAAAAATCTACCCTGGAAAAACTTAATAACATCAATTTTATCGGTTTTGACTTATCTACCCCCACGGGAGCTGCGATCAGCCAATTCTTCAAAAATCATAAAATTAAAACCAATGTTGTCAAAGAATACACAAATATCGAAACAATCAAGAATGCTGTCGAAGTCGGAATGGGATGTTCCATCCTTCCCAAAACAACCATACTCCAAGAATTAGAAAACAAATCCCTGGAAATTATTCCCGTACAAAAATTTGATCTAAAAAGGCCTTTAGCTCTTGTCTATAGCGATACGAAAATATTTACAAAAGCCGCCAGGATCTTTATTGATTCCATTTCAAAATAATCCGCCAATTCACCCAAAACACAAATATTGTATCAGTTCAACCCTCGGGAAACTTCCAACGGATATCAATAAATGTCCGGCATAAGGGCCGGGTGGCTTTATGAGGCGTAATTAAGCGTTTGACTAAATAAACTATTACCAGATATTTCTACACTATTTTTTTGAAGTTATTTAACGCTTTCATGTAATTGGCGCGTTCAAAACCTTCCGGATTAACACAAGATTTCTGGCTCATGCTTCCCTGCATTTGTTTAATTGACACGTATTCATGTTCACTCATCCACCTCTCGATTCCCGCTAAGATATCGGATGTGGTTCCGATTCCGTTTCTAAGCAGCACCGAACAAAGCATGGTGACGTTAGCCCCCGACATAACCATCTTAATGACATCGTCACTTGAATGGATCCCGCTGGTAGCGGCAAGGCTGGCCTTGATCTTTCCATAAAGAATGGCCACCCAACGCAAAGGCAATCTCATGGCCTGAGGCGTACTATAAAGAACTTTAGGATCAACGGCCAAATTTTCTAAATCAATATCAGGCTGATAAAAACGGTTAAACAAAACCAGCGCATTCGCACCTGCCTCATCGAGCCTCTTGGCCATATTTGCCATTGAACTAAAATAAGGACCTATTTTAATTGCAACAGGTATCGACACATTTTGTTTGATGGCTTTAAGCGTATCAATATAAACATTTTCAACCTGAAGGCTGCTTATACTAGGGTCAGTCGCCAGGAAATAAATATTTAATTCCAAGGCATCTGCCCCGGCGTCTTGAATCTGTTTCGCATAGGTCACCCAGCCGCCGTCGGAATGGGCGTTGAGGCTTCCGATAATAGGAACACCAACGGCTTTCTTAGCACGGTAGATATGTTCCAAATATTCTTCGGGTCCAACAGTAAACTCACTAGGGTGGGGGAAATAACTAAGAGACTCGGCAAAGCTTTCTGTCCCTTCTGTCAAATAGTGGTCTAATTCATATTTCTCATAAGTTAACTGTTCTTCAAACAAAGAATACATGACAACCGCCGCGATCCCGGCATCCTCAAGTTTGCGTAAATTATCAATACTTTTAGACAGGGGAGATGCGGACGCCACCAAAGGATTTTTTAATTCCATCCCCATATACGAAGTTTTTAAATCCACCTTTTTGCTCCCTTCTAATTTATGCTGACGTCTTGGTATTTTGCGCTGCTTCAGGTGAAGACGCCATGGCGCTGTATATTTTCCAGCGTTCATTCACATCGTTCTGGGCCAAAGCTGCTAATCTCTTAGCTGCTTCTGGATCAGTTTTACTTAACATTTTAAATCGATTCTCAATATTCAAGAACTCCTGCAAAAAGCCCTTAGGCGCAGAAGAATCCAGTATTAACGGGTTTTTCCCTTCTTTTATCAGGTCAGGATTAAATCGGAACAACGGCCAATAACCGGTACTGACAGCTAACTTTTGATTTTGCAAAGCCGTTGTCATATTAATACCATGAGCGATGCAATGACTGTAAGCAATGATCAAAGACGGGCCATCAAAAGCTTCTGCCTCAAGGAATGTTTTAAGCGTATGTTCATCTTTAGCTCCCATAGAAACAGTGGCCACATACACATACCCATAGGTCATCGCCATTCTTGCCAAATCTTTTTTCGGAGTTAACTTGCCTCCAGCGGCAAATTTTGCCACAGCCGAACGTGAAGTAGATTTAGAAGCCTGCCCGCCTGTATTAGAGTAAACTTCAGTATCAAGGACCAGGATATTGACGTTCCGGCCCGAGGAAATGACATGATCTAACCCGCCATATCCTATATCATACGCCCATCCGTCTCCTCCGAGGATCCAGACGCTTTTTTTGACAAGCATATCTGCAATTGACAGCAATACCTTGGCATCCGCAGATGATTGGCCTTTTAATTTTTCTTTAAGGATCTCTACCCTCTGTCGTTGTTGGAAAATTTCAGGCTCATCTTTTTGCTGAGCACTGATGATCTCTTCAACTAATTGGGTTCCGATCACGCTTTCTAATTTTTTCACATACTCACAAGCTAATTCTTTCTGTTTATCTATGGAAAGCCTGAATCCCAATCCAAATTCAGCGTTATCTTCAAACAACGAGTTCGACCACGTTGGCCCCCTGCCTTCATTGTTTTTGGTATAAGGGGTCGTCGGTAAATTTCCCCCGTAGATTGATGAACAACCCGTGGCATTGGCAACGACCATCCGGTCCCCAAACAATTGGGTCGCTAGTTTAACATACGGGGTCTCTCCGCAGCCGGCACATGCGCCGGAGAATTCGAACAAGGGTTGCAGTGCTTGAGAGGAACGGACCGCGTTCTTTTTTACTAAATTACGGTCGACTTCAGGGATATTTAAGAAAAATTCCCAGTTTTTCTTTTCTTCCTCACGCAACGGCGGCTGAGGTTTCATATTAATAGCCTTAAATTTAGTCTCCGACTTATTCTTGACAGGGCAAACATCCACACAAACAGCGCAGCCGGTACAATCTTCCGGGGCGATTTGGATAGTGTATTTCATCCCGGCCCACTCACGATCCTTGGCTTCCATTGTTTTAAAGGTTGACGGGGCCCCTTGCAAATACTTATTATCGTAAGCCTTGATGCGAATTACTGAATGCGGACAAACCATGGCACATTTACCGCATTGGATACAAATCTCATTATCCCAAACAGGGATTTCCTGGGCTATATTGCGCTTTTCCCATTTCGTTGTCCCAACCGGAAAGGTGCCATCACACGGCATGGCGCTGACAGGCAACATCTCGCCGTTGCCTTTGATCATCTCAAAGGTCACGCGACGGACAAATTCCGGCGCTGACGCAGGGACCCTATGATCAATTTCAATACGGCTGGTGACCTGATCGGGTATCTTGACTTCATATAAATTCGCAAGCGTATTGTCTACGGCGTCATAATTCATCTTTAAGACGTCCTCACCTTTTTTGCCATAAGCTTTTTTGATAGAATCTTTAATGGCTTTTATTGCGTCTTCTTTAGGAAGAACGCCTGAAATAGCAAAAAAGCAGGTCTGCATGATCGTGTTAATCCTCATGCCCATGCCGGACTTACGCGCAACACTATAAGCATCAATGACAAAGAAGCGCAGTTTCTTGTCCTTTATCGTCTGGGCCATTGACCGCGGAATCCTCTCCCAAATTTGCTCAGGCGCACAAGGAGTATTTAAAAGGAAGATGCCTCCCTCTTGAATCCCTTTGAGAACATCTGTGGATTCCAAAAATTGTGACTGATGGCACGCCACAAAATTAGCTTTATTAACCAAGTAGGAAGAATGAATGGGTTTGGGCCCAAAACGTAAATGAGACACCGTCATTGACCCCGACTTCTTGGAATCATAGACAAAATAACCCTGGGCAAAAAGCGGAGTATTCTCGCCGATAATCTTAATGGAATTTTTATTGGCACTCACTGTCCCGTCTGCTCCTAAGCCATAGAAAATGCCCCTAACTCCCTCATTATGTTCTATAATAAAATTCTCATCATAGTCTAAACTGGTTTTAGAAACATCATCATTAATGCCGACAGTAAAATGGTTCTTTGCTTGGGGCTTGGCTAATTCATCAAAGACGGCTTTAATCATTGCCGGTGTAAATTCTTTGGATGAAATTCCATATCGTCCGCCGATCACCTTAGGGTTGTGTTCAAAACGACTTTGTCCGCATTCCACTAAGGCATTGACAACATCCAAATATAAAGGCTCACTGCTTCCCGGTTCCTTTGTCCTGTCTAAAACTGCAATAGATTTGACTGTCTTTGGCAGGGCCTCAATAAATAATTCCTTGGCAAACGGCCGGTATAAACGGACTTTGAGAATACCCACTTTCTGTTTTTGGCTATTGAGATAATCAACCGTATCCTGGCACGTCTCGGCGCCGGAACCCATAATAACGACGACACGCTGGGCATCAGGATCGCCATAATATTGAAATAATGTGTACTGACGGCCTGTGACCTTTGCAAACTTATCCATGGCTTTTTGCACCATTGCAGGACAAGCTTGATAAAACGGGTTAACAGTCTCCCTGGCTTGAAAATGGACATCCGGATTTTGCGCTGTTCCGCGGATAACAGGGTTATCAGGGGTCAGTCTTCTTTGACGATGGGCTAAAACATGATTCTCATCAATCATGGCACGTATATCATCCATGGAGAGCTGTTCAATCTTGGCAACTTCATGGGAGGTACGAAATCCGTCAAAAAAATGTAAAAACGGAATACGGGACTCCAGGGTCGCAACCTGGGCGATGAGGGCAAAATCCATTACTTCCTGGACAGAACACGAACAAATCATGGCAAAACCGGTCATTCGCGCGGCCATCACATCTTGATGGTCTCCAAAAATCGAAAGCGCCTGGGTGGCAAGAGACCGAGCGGCAACATGGAAAACCGTTGAAGAAAGTTCTCCGGCGATCTTATACATATTAGGAAGCATTAAAAGCAAACCCTGTGAGCAGGTAAACGTTGTGGTCAAAGCACCTGTTTGAATCGCTCCATGGACAGCACCAGCAACACCCGCCTCACTTTGCATCTCCTGAACTAAAGGCGTTGTGCCCCAGATATTCTTGTGTCCGGCACTATACCACTCATCTGCCCATTCACCCATCGGCGAAGAAGGAGTTATCGGATAAATAGCGATCACTTCATTAACTGCAAAAGCCGAATAAGCTGCGGCTTCATTCCCATCAATGGTTACCTGACGACGATTATTCATAACTACCCCTATCTAATTTTAAAATTCTATAAAAATGTTACTTTTATCCCCTAGCCACGGGGCCTGTCTTGGTCTTGATATTAAAGGGCTACTTTAAAGAGAAGCCGATGGTATCTCTATGTCTTCATCATCTTTGACTAAGTGCGGATCTGCCGCTGAGCTATCCATATTTAACACAATTCTGGCATCCACAGCATACGAACCTTCTTGATTAGTCAATAATGGATTAATATCGATTTCCTTTACATAAGGAGCCAGTTTTTGAACTGCCAGAAGGGTCTTAATAATGGATGGCTTATCGGCCTTCATTCCGCGAAAGCCTTCCAGGATCTTTTTAGCTTTGATCTCTCCTATCATCCGATCGGCTTCTGCGCCGTCAAAGGGAACGACCCGGAAAGACACATCCTTAAGAGCTTCCACAAAAACTCCTCCTAAACCAAACATCACCGCCGGGCCAAATTGCGGGTCCCGAGTGATGCCGACAATACATTCTATGCCGCTGCTCATTTTTATCAAATTAACGCCTAATAATCTGGCGTCAGGCATGGCCTTTTTGATCCTGGCCATCATAGCTTCATACTTTTCACTTAATTCCTGACTGTCACGGATATTAAGAACAACACCGCCTACGTCGGATTTATGAACGATATCAACAGACGCTATCTTCATGGCCAGGGGATATAATTTTTTGGATTCTGCGATTTGTACAGCTTCCTGGACAGATTTGGCAAATCCCCAGGGAGGCGTCGGAACGCCGCAAATCTCCATGACCTCGCGGGCCTCATGTTCCATTAAAATATCTCTTCCTTGTGCTCTGACCGCATCAAGGATTTTAGCCGCCTGTGAAGGCAAAGGTTCTATAACAGGCTTGGATGATGTGCGGGACTTGATCTCTGCCCATCTATAAACAGCCTTAAGGGCAGAAATAGATACATCAACGAGACTGGATGCAGGGATATAATTCTCATTTAAATAAACAAGGGCATCGCGTGTCCTGTCCCCGCCAACCATGGCAACAACTACCGGTTTATTCCGTCCCGCCTTTTCAAAAGCATCCTTAACAGCCCTGGAAATATCCATTGGATCAGTGACCGCCGTTTCACAGTAAAGAACAATGACAGCTTTGATCCTCTCTTCTGCAAAAGCAATCTTCAAGGCTTGCTCATAACCCGCAACCCCTGCTCCTCCCGTAACATCAATAGGATTTTTAGTGCTCCCATAATCTGGCATGGTAGAACGGAATTTCTTTTCCAGCCATTCGGGATCATCTAATATCTTAATGCCTCTGGCCTCACATTCATCAGTAGTAGCCACTCCTATACCGCCTCCGTTAGTTATAATAATAGTGTCTTCTCCTTTAGGTAAAGGAAGTGCTAACGCACGGGCCCAGCTGAAAGCTTCGATGAAAGTGTCGGCGCGCAGGATCCCCAACTGCTTGAAGACCCCATCATAAATTTTATCTGATCCCGATAATGATCCTGTATGTGAAGCTGCCGCCTTGGCTCCTCTGGATGAACGGCCGACTTTAAGAACAACTGTCGGTTTTTCAATCCTGGTCTTTAAGAATTTACGCCCATCCTTAAGCCCTTCCATATATAACAAAAGCACATCGGCATTCTCATCTTTATTAAAATAGGTGATTAAGTCTTCTTCATCAATATCCGCTTTATTACCGAGGCAGACCAGCGCCGCCAGACCAATTTTTTTCATGAACGTCCAGCCCATGAGACCAATCCCCAAGGCCCCGCTCTGAGTAATAAACACAATTCTCCCCGGATAAATATCCTTAGGGCCAAAACTAGCATTCAGTTTATTAGGGGGGTAAGCTAAACCGAAAATATTGGGGCCTAATAAGGCTATGTTATTCTCATCCGCTATTTGTTTTAATTTTTTCTCTTCCGCCATATTCCCCACCTCGCCAAAACCTGAGGTGATAACCGCAACCGCTCCCGCTTTACGCTGGGCGCATTCTTGCATGGCCTTTACTACTAATACCGCCGGGATAGCAATAACAACCAGGTCCACTCCCTCTGGCACATCACTAAGGGACCGATACGCCTTATACCCAAGGACAGTATCAGCGCTGGGATGAATAGGGATAATTTCCCCTTGATATCCCCCTTCAATAATATTCTTCAGGATTTGATGGCCGATTTTTTTGGAATCCGGTGAAGCGCCGATAACGGCAACCCGTTTGGGCTTAAAAATACAGTTAAGATTTTTCATGGTTAATATCTTACTTTCTATTTAGAGTGTTGGCAACAAGGTTTATATTATACCTCCCATAAGATTTTCTTATCAAGAGAAATCGAAAGAGAATGCAGGGGCAAGGAAACGTACTTACCAAAAATCTATAACATGGCAAGATTATCTATGGAGCAAAATGAACACGCCAATAAGCAAAATAACACCCGAAACAAATCTTTTAAATAAATTTTCAGGGATTTTACCCATAACCCGTACGCCTATCTCAGTTCCGATCAAAACTCCTGCCGAGGCAACAGCGATCAAGGGCCAAATGCTCTGAATATCCTTCCATTGCATGAAACAATAAACAGGCATCCGCGCAGTATCCACTGCAAGGGCAATACCTGTAGCGGTTGCCACAAACTCTTTTCCTTTAAGGTCAAATCCAAACATGGCCGCGGAACGGATGCCACCCTGATTTCCCACAAGCCCGCCGAATATCCCGGATAACGCACCTGCTCCCCATGCGACAGCCCCACGAAACCGCCAATTTTCCGATAGCCCGGTCAATCCCATGAATCCGGCAAAAACTAACAAACAACCGAAAATATCGGTCAGAATGATATTTTGAAAAATATTGTGGAACAACGCTCCGATAAGCCCTCCGAGAGCGCTGGTCAAACCAAAACTTAAGAGGACTTTCCTGTTGATATATTTTTTCCATAACCAAAACCGCAAGGCTGTTCCCAAAAAATGCGCTATGGATACACCCGCAACGGCGACACTTGTACCGACTTTAAAAGCAAGTAGCGGCGTTACAAGGCTTCCTATCCCAAACCCGGAAATACAGGCAATCCCCCCGGCTAAAACTGACACGATAAACAAACTGATATTAAAATGGATCATTCAACCCCCGCTATCAGGGAATCCGTATCTCATTCATTCCCGAGTTCCAAGAATCCCCGCAAATTTGTCATTGGTTGAATATTGATAATCACCGGCACAAAACCAGAGGCGTTTTTAAGTTGCGTTAACTGTGAAGGGTCAAGATGAAATTTGATCCCCTTACCCGCATTTTGTGTCTGTAAATTCATGTTATTGGAAGTCAAGTCTATACCGCCATATTTGTTATTTGCGTTTATCGCAAATGATTTTTCCACTGTTGACAATACTAATGAAGGAAGGGAGTTCTTGATGGGACTCGAAAATGGATACGGAATTTGAGCCATTGCTGTCGTAGAATCACATGCCCCAAGACACAAAAAACATTTCCCATCCTTGCCCACTAACAAAGCAGTGGGAAACAGCACCTCACGAAGGTCCTCCGGTTTATTCTCATCCAGAACCTTGACAGGAATGGAGATATGCTGAGCCTTCAACAATTCCTCAAAACTTTTCCAGGTACCTATTATTTTAAAATTACTAACCTCCCCTGTATCGGGATCAAATTCAAAAGTCATAGGAGAATATTCTCTATTTCCTTCCTTATTACGTTGCGCAATGTGGCCCAAGACGCCGATCTTCCCGTTCTCCAAAAGATAAAGAGCGTTCGCCCCGCCCCATTGATCCTTAGTGAACAACCCTTCAAGGACTTTCCCATTCTCCATCATTTTCGCCAGATCACTTTCTTTTTTACCGCCTTGTCCCAATTCAACAAACTTTTTAAAATTCTCAACGATAACATACCCGATTCTCCCCCCATTATACTCCCCGCCCTGCGGACGAGTCATGATCATAATTCGGGAATCCTCTAATTCTACCAAATGAATATCCTTCATCCATAATGGCCCCTGAGCAATCGGTTCCTTAGGATTAAGATCATTAAGAGTGTCAAATTGAAAAAATTTCTCTTGCCAAACGAGTTTAGGGATCCCACTCTCCAACTTTTCCCCAGTGTCTTCGACCTTGACCACCGACAAGACCCATTTATCACCAATCTTTTGCAAAGAAGGGTCCTCAGAACTTTCAAAAACAGGGGCACCTTTGATCGGATACCATTTACCACCAGGCCCCTTTTGAAAAAACACCACCTGGCTCACTCCACCTACCCTGGCTTCTACCCTTCCGGCAATGACAGTCGTTTCCTTTTTATCTTCCGGATGGATCTTGGCCTGGAATATAAAACTATTATAAACATATTTACCGCCGACCCCAGCAAACTTAGGGACGGCCACTTGCAACATATTTTTCTCTGCTGTACTGCGTGCTGGTAACTGTATGCCGCGGGAATCCAAAAATTCTTTCACGACGACATCGCCCGTCCGGCCGGCAAAATATGTTTCATAATCTTTCATAGTAAATTCTTTGTAACTTTCACCTTGCCTGTATTGAAGATACTTGTTGAGCACTTGCTGCCAGGAATCAAAATGCTGCTTCCCTGAGTTTGCTATGACCCCATCCACATCAAAAATAGCGCCCTTAAACACCGCATTTGGCTGTTTTTCTTTGAGCCAAGCTTTCATTGTTTCAATATTTAAATTACCGATATCAGGAAGGACCCGATCTGCTCCCGCATCTTTAAGCAGTTGGGCATTTTCGTTACGAGCCAAAGCAACGATCAATCCAAAACCCCCTGCTTTAGCTGACTTCACATCGGCAACGGCATCTCCAAAAACAATGGTATCTACCGGGTCAATCCCTGCCTTGCCGGCAACGGCTTTAAAAAATTCACCCGATGGTTTTCCCGGGACCTCTCCTCTGAGAACCATCTCGCCGTCAATAATTGATCTAAAATCATCCTTGATGCCGAAAGAATCTAAATATTGTAATGCCCTGCTGCTAGAAGAACCCACCCCCATTTTATAACCATCCGTTGCCAATCTTTTAATTAAAGAGACGGTCGTGTCATAAGGCTTAACAGGCTCATTCGCAATTATAGATTTAAATATTTCATTTTTATCCTTAATAATATCTTGATAGGAAATCGCCGGACTCCATAGTGGATTTGCTGTATCTGATTTTAAAGGCGCCCCGTCATTGGGAGATATTACCGACATAGCCATATCAACAACAACCATATTAGAAGGAACAGCCACCGGCATCGCTGAAGTAGTTTCAACACGCATAGCCACATCAACAAATCCGAAACCGCCTGAGAAATATTTTCTCGATATAATACTTTGGGTGACCAAATCCTGCTCTTCTTTGATGTAATTATAAACGCCTTTCTTGAAAGCTTGCAGGTAACGTTGATAGATAAGTTCAACGTCACTGGTTTCAGGTGATTGGTTGCTCCCCTGAGGTAAAATGCTCTGAGCATATTCCACACCTTTAACCTTATTTTGATTTGCATAAACTTGCGTCAGGATGCTGTCTTTGATTTTCTTTTTATACCATATGGCAAGAATTAAAGAATTATAGACTTGGCGCAACTGGGCAAAATTCTTGCCCTCGTTGACTTCTTTTGCTAGTTCGGGAATAACAATCTCACGGACGATTTGAGAGCCTAGAGCGTTGAGGTCTCTGTTTGGTGTAAGGCGGTTTCCCTGGGGTGCTTTTAGGCCCCCCTCCCTTGCCCTTCCCGCAAGGGGGAGGGAATCATCTTTAGCATGTTTTTCTAATGCCAAATAATCCTGCTCAAGCATTACCTTTAATCTGCTTTCCACTACATACGCCGTACCCGCCTTCGCATTCTCATACACTACCGCTTTCTCTGGCACTATCCAAACTTTGTTAAATGTGTTCACCGGAATATTGGTTGTCCCAAATTTCTTTGCTGCCTCTTCATATATCCTCCCCCAAAACTTTTTACCGATTTTATCTTCCGGATAAATCAAACTAGCCGTGATCTGCTTGAGCATATAATCCTCAGCTAATAAATCACGGCCCATTTCGGTTAAGCCAAAACTTTGAGGGACGATCCTGTTTTTCTCATACGGAGACAGGTTTACCCACAAATCTTTTTCGGGAATTGTCAGGCTGGCAAGGAAGTATTTGATCAGTTTGGCGGCTTCTTGTTTCAAACTCCCCCCATCCCCCTCTTTAACAAAAGAGGGGGCATTTCCTTGATCTAAAATAAAATCAAAACGAAATGGATCATCCGTATGTACCTTAATCCCTTTTAAAATCGGAGGATTAAATTGAGGGCTTAAATGGACCATTGCCCCCACAGCAGACAAATGCAATTCACCAAGGGTAAACACCGTTGAGTTATCTGCCCGGACGGCTGGCAAAGGCCCAAAACCATTTACCAAAAAAGCCGCAAAAATTACAATATGAATTAATGGAGATCTTTTCATCCTAATTTAAGTATACCATGTATAAATTAAAATAGTGGATATGGACATCTATGGAAGAAGCCGAGGGCCATTGAAAATCATTTAAGGTCACAAGAACTCAATTGGCCTTACATATTCTCATACTTAGGGCCATCAGCGCCATAGGGCGGCATCCATGTAACATTTTGGAAAGGATCTTTGATGTCACATGTTTTACAATGGATACAATTCGACGGGTGCAGAATAATTTTCGCTGGATTGCCTTGAGCCTCAGGGCTTAATTCGAACACCCGGGCAGGACAAAAATGCTGACAGGGAGCTTCAAATTTTTCTATGCAATCACGGCAAACCTGAGCGCTCGATATGAGAATATGACAAGGCTGTGCCTCATCATGTTTAGTCCCGGAATAAAAAACATCCGCT
Source organism: Candidatus Omnitrophota bacterium (assembly GCA_015233675.1). GTDB lineage: Bacteria > Omnitrophota > Gorgyraeia > Zapsychrales > Fredricksoniimonadaceae > JABDGZ01. Next base: position 113,995 of record JADFXH010000002.1, on the reverse strand, counting down.
TCTTTATCAAAAGTTGTCTTGTTGTCAAAAACCATTGGTGATAGCTGCCTGCCCTTTAATGCCGGCCGGCAATGCTTATAATCGGCCTCAAGGCGAGATTTCCCGTTTAATGAAAGGCCTCTTCCCCCGGTTATTAAATTGATACCATATTTTAAGAAACCAAGATATAAATTTGATGTAAAACATTGACGGAAATTCCTGGCTGCGTACATCTCACTATACTCAGGCGTATCCTTAAATAATTTTTCATAGAGGCTAAGGCGTTCTTTTGAGGTATCTTGGGCTTTTATGGCCTCAAAGGCCGCCTGTGCCGCAGTCATGGCCGCCTTAATGCTTAGATGGATCCCCTTTAAACTGGGCATTGCGACAAAGCCGGCGGAATCTCCAATGATCATAAAATTATCATGATAAAGTTGCGGCCAAGAAAACAATCCGCCTTCCGGTATATTCTTGGCCCCATACTTTATGAGCTTACCATTTTTAATGATCTCAGCAATTTGCGGATGTTGCTTGTACTGTTGTAACGCGCGATGAGGATCAAAAGCCGGATTTGAATAATCCAGTCCCGAACAAAACCCGATAACCACTTGCGTTTTGTTTAAACCGTAAACAAATCCTCCTCCGAATTGGTCAGCGCCAAGAGGAAACCCCAAAGTATGCATGATGCGTCCTTGGGCAAAAGAGCCTTCGGGAACCTCCCAAACCTCTTTAACGCCCAGCGAATAAACCTGCGGATTCTTATCTTGGGTTAAATTAAATTTATCAATCAGTTGTTTTGTTAAATGGCCTCTTGCGCCTTCAGCCAAAACAACAATTTTCGCCCTGACTTCAGTAGGAGGCTGGTAATTAGACATGGGCTTGCCCTCATGATCAAGCCCGGATGCCCCGGTAAACACTCCAACAAGCTTACCATTCTCAAAAATCAGTTCATACCCAGCGACTCCGGCAAATATCTCAACTCCTTTTTGTTCGGCAAGCCCCCCAAGCCATCCGACCATGGCCCCCAAAGACAGGATATGATTGCCTTTATTCGACATGACCTTTGGATGATATGGCAAACCAAAAGCATTACTCTTTGTTAAAAACAAAATGTCTTCTTGTTTGACCTCTGTAATAGAAGGAATTCCCTTAAGATCAACTTCCGGCAAAAGTTCCCCAAGAGTTTTTAGATTCATCACAGCCCCGGAAAGGGTATGATTGCCAGCCGTTGCGGCCTTTTCCAGGATCATGACTTTCAAAGGGATATTGTGTTTACCGATCAGATTCGCATAGTGGATGGAAAAGGCAAGCCCCGCAGGCCCTGCGCCTATAACTAAGACATCTGTTTCAATTAAATTATCATTACTCATAAAGTTGTTATCCTAGATTTGCCGTTAGCCAATCACGCGCAGGAGGAACATATCGGTGTCAGCCGTCCATGTATTTCATAAATCTTCTTGAAAACGTTTTGTCAAACGGGGAACAATATCAAAGACGTCACCGACAATTCCATAGTTGGCAACTTTAAAAATCGGGGCGGATGGATCCTTGTTGATCGCAATGATCGTATCCGAAGACTGCATGCCAACCAGATGCTGGATCTGACCGGAAATACCGCAGGCAATATAAATCTTGGGACAAACTGTTTTTCCTGTCTGGCCGACTTGATGGGAATACGGGATCCATTGCTCATCAACCGCGGCACGTGAGGCTCCCACGGCGCCATTCAACACTTTCGCCAAATCTTCAAGCATCTTAAAATTTTCCGCTTTTACCATTCCCCGTCCACCAGAAACAATCACATTAGCATCCATAATATAAATGGTTGAAGCCACTTCATCGACAACATCTAAAACCTTAACTCTGGAGGAAAAAAATGATTCCTGCAATTCTAAAACTTCGACAACTCCTTTTCGCTGTGGATCACAAACGCCCTCTTTCATGGCTTTTGGCCTGACCGTTGCCATCTGTGGCCGATGGGTCCTTGAAACAATCGTCGTCATTATCGTTCCGCCAAAAACCGGTTTCGTCTGCAAAAGGCAGCGGTCTTCAAGATTAATATCAAGCCCGATGCAATCGGCTGTCAGCCCTGCTTTTAACTCAACCGCCAATCTTGAGGACAAAGACCTCCCCAGCGATGTTGCAGGCAAAAGCAAGATCTCGGGTCGATGCTTTCTGATCAAATCAGAAACAATGCGCGTATATGGTTCTTCCAATACATGTTCGATCCTGGGATCGTCAACAACATAAACCTTATCCGCTTGACGATGAATCAACTCCTGGGCTTTATCTTTAACTTTGACCCCAAGCAAAAGACAGGACACTTCACATCCTAGCTTATCGGCCAATTCCCTGGCTTTTCCTAACAGTTCATAGGTGACAGGTTGAATGATCCCGCGTCGATGCTCGCAAAGGACCCAAACTCCTTTATATTCAGATATCTCGCTCATTTCATTAATCCTTTGAGAGTCAAGACAAGTTGATCAACAGCCCCTTCACCTTCAAAAATTTTTCCTTGAGGCCTGGCCGGCGACGTCGTGACCTTCCAAACTTCTGTGGCAGAACCTTTGGCCCCGATACGGTTCTCTTCTGCTTGAATATCAGCAGCTTTCCAAACGGTGATGGCGGTACTCTTGGCTTTCATTTTCCCTTTTAAAGACGGCAAGCGCGGCACATTGATGTCCTTAACCACCGTCAAGAGACAAGGAAGTTCTGCTTCCAGGACATCATATCCGTATTCGGTCATTCGATGCGCAGTAACACGGCCTTCTTTGATGTCCTGAATTTTTCGCACATTGACAATCTGGGGAATGTTAAGATGTCCGGCGATCCCGGGGCCCACGTGGGCAGTATCACCATCAAGAGACTGTTTCCCGCAAAAAATCATATCGTAATCTTTAATCTTCTTAATCGCACAAGACAATGCATAACTGGTAGCAAGTGTATCTGAACCTGTAAATGCGCCATCACTTATAAGAATTGCTTCGTCACAACCCAAAGAAACAGCTTCTCTTAAAGCTGATTCTGCCTGGGGCGGCCCCATGGTAAGAGCTGTCACTTTTCCGCCGAGCTTTTCTTTAAGACGCAAACCCTCTTCAATGGCATACATGTCAAAAGGATTGATCATAGACTTGATGCCTTCTCGAAGGAGTCTCTTGGCCACTGGATCAATCTTGATGTCAGCGGTATCAGGAACTTGTTTTATACAGACAATGATGTTCATCGAACGCTATCCCTAATCAAACCCGCTGCAATGATGTTGCGCTGGATTTGATTTGTCCCTTCATAAATTTGTGTAATTTTAGCATCCCGCATGTATTTCTCAGCGGGGTATTCTCGCATATAACCATAACCGCCAAAAATCTGAACAGCATCCACCGCGACCTTCATGGCAACATCTGAAGCATACATTTTCGCCATGGCTGAATGGGAGCCGATGTCTTTCTTGCCGGCATCCACTTCGCGGGCAGAAGCATAGACCAACGCCCGGGCCGCTTCCACTTCTGTCGCCATGTCTGCCAACATCCACTGGATACCCTGAAAACTGGTAATTGACTTTTCAAATTGTTTTCTTTGCTTGGCATACTTGAGAGCTTCATCAAGAGCCCCTTGAGCTATGCCCAGGGCTTGAGCACCGATTCCCGGCCTTGACTTGTCAAATGTCTTCATGGCAGCAATAAATCCCATTCCTTCACGGCCCAATAGATTCTCTTTAGGAATTTTACAATCGTTAAAAATAAGCTCTCTTGTTGAAGAGGCGCGGATACCCATCTTTTCTTCCTTTTTCCCAAAGCTAAAACCAGGAGTCCCTTTTTCAACTAAAAAAAGACTGGCTCCACGGGCACCTTTCTCTTTATCCGTCATGGCAATAATCGTATAAATTTCCGCATCACCGCCGTTGGTAATAAAATGCTTGACCCCATTAAGGATATAATGGTCTCCCTGTTTTTCGGCAGTTGTTTGCAGGGCACTGGCGTCAGATCCGGCGGCAGGCTCAGTTAAACCAAATGCGGCCAATCTTTCGCCACGGGCTATGGCAGGAAGATATTTTTGTTTTTGTTCGTCACTGCCATATAAAATAAGCGGGTAGGCTCCCAACGCTGTCGCTGAATAACAAAGCGCAATGCCCGCGCACCCCTTCGAGAACTCCTCCGTTGCAAGACATAACTCAAAAACACCACCACCCATTCCGCCGTACTTCTCTTCAATATAAACACCAAAGAGGTCTGCTTGAGCGATAACTTTTACGATATCCCAAGGGAACTTCTCATTCTTGTCGTATTCAGCCGCTGCCGGACGTATTTTTTCATCCGTTATCTGACGACACAAATCGCGGATCATTATTTGTTGGTCGTTAAGAAGATAATCTATCATTCCGCCTCCGTTAAATTTAAGGATTATTAAAAAGTGCGCATTAGCCCTGTTAAAATGGTCAAATTTATAGAAATTTCATCAATGATAGCATAAAAGATGAAAAAATAAAGTATATTCATGCCACTTTTTATAAAGGAACTTCGGGATTGACATCGGCATTATAGTCTACTCCTTGAAAGCCAAAACCGAAAAGTTTTAAAAAATCCTCATTGTAACCCTGAATGTCAGCGATTTTAGGAAGGTTCCCGCTATCAACCTGTCCCCAGAGATGCCTGACTTCTTCTTGGACGTCACTTCGCATCTCCCAATCATCTATGCGCACACGCCCATGATCGTCAACAGAAATTTTAGACAGAGGCCGCCCGTCGTAAAGTCGCTCGCTAAAAAGACGGTACATTTGATGAATACAATATTCATTCAACCCCTTTTGTTTCATAACCTTCATCAAAATGACAAAATACAAAGGAATAAAAGGGATAGCCGAAGAACTCTGAGTCACAAGCGCTTTGTTAACGGACACCAAAGCACGACCTCCATGTTTGCGCATTAATTGGTCGAGCCGTTGAGCCGTAGCCTCAAGATGGTCTTTTGCAGCCCCCAGGGTTCCGTTACGGTAAACCGGCTTTGTCACATCCGGACCGATGTAAGAATACGCCATCGTTACTGATTTGGGTGCCAGCAAGTTCTCGGCAGTCAAAGCCTCAATCCACAGTTGCCAGTCTTCTCCTCCCATGACTTTAACTGTTTCTTCGACATCTTGCTGTGAGGCCGCTTCCAAAAGGATCGGGACCACCTGAGTATTTTCAAAATCAATCGTCTTATTACTGTAAGAGGAGCCCTTAGGCTTAATGGCCGATTTATAAATGTACCCGGTTTTAGGGTCAACCCTTCGGGCAGAAGCTAATGAATAAATAACACAGTCAGCCTGTCCCCAATCCTCTTTGATCGCCTTGCAAACATCCCGCCGCATTTGATCAGAGAAGGCATCACCATTAAAATGGCGGGAATATACGCCCGCTTTTTTCGCTTGAGCTTCAAAGGCCGCAGAGTTATACCAGCCGGGTGTTGCCGTTCGGGGCCCGTCAGACGGCTTTTCAAAAAAGACTCCCATCGTAGCAGCCCCGCAGGCAAAAGCAGCAGTAATGCGCGAGCTTAAGCCGTAACCCGTTGACGCCCCGATCACCAACACTTTTTTGGGACCATCAATAATAGGACTTTGCGATTGCACATATTGGATTTGCTCTGCCACGTGAGCAGCACAGCCCGCCGGATGGGCAGTGACGCAGATAAATCCTCGAATTTTAGGCTGAATAATCACAGGCGAAAGAATATCATATAGACGTTTTTTTTGCAACAATAGCTATACCGGATGTGGTCAGCACAAAACGCTGGCGGTCCAAGGCCGGATCAAAACCAATTTTTGTTCCTGCGGGAATATCCACATCTTTATCAATTATAGCTCCCTGGATATGGGCTCCCTTGCCGATTGTAACACTATCCATAATCACAGAATTCTTTATCATAACCCCGTCTCTGATCATCACATTGTTAGAAACAACCGAGTGATCAATATGACAGCTTTCCAAAACACATCCTCCTGCAACAAGTGAATCAACAATGGTGCCCGATGTCTTGCCGGTCGTATAAACCCTCAGCGGAGGGTAATGATGATGATAGGTGCGCAAAGGCCATGCCTTGTCATACAAATTAAATTTAGGCTTCGCCCCGCAAAGGTCCATGTTCGCCTGATAATACGAATCACGAGTACCGATGTCCCTCCAGTATGATGATGCTTCGTTTTCCCTAGCGAAATCATAGGCGTACACTTTTAATTTTTTAGCCACCATCTGAGGAATAATATTCTTTCCAAAATCATGATCAGAATCAATCTTTGATGCGTCTGCAACTAGTTCTTTTTTAAGTATATCCGTATTAAATAAATAAATCCCCATGGAACCAAAAATCTCTCCCGGACTGGAAGGAATGGTCTTTGGCTTTTCAGGCTTTTCCTGAAATCCAATAACCATGTTCTGTTTATTGACTTCCACGACCCCAAAATGGATAGAATCATTTTTAGGCATCGTGATGCATGCCACCGACATGTCTGCGCCCTTACTCAAATGGAATTCCATCAACCGGCGATAATCCATTTTATAAACATGATCTCCCGCTAAAATTAACACCCTTTTAGGATCATAATCACCCACCATGTTCAAATTCTGATAAATGGCATCCGCAGTGCCGCGGTACCAGTCGCTGGAAATGCGCTGCTGAGCCGGAACAACATCGATAAATTCCCCTAATTGATTAGAATAGATATTCCAACCCTCCAGGATATGCCGCTGCAGGGAAAATGATTTGTACTGGGTCAAAAGAAAAATACGGCGAAGTCCGGAATTGACACAATTAGAAAGTGAAAAATCAACAATGCGATAAATCCCCCCGAAAGGCACCGCGGGCTTGGCCCTGTCACGGGTCAATGGGTCTAAACGTTCGCCTTTACCCCCGGCTAAAATAAACGTCAACGCATCTCGCATTGTATTAAATCGCTTTCTTCCTTATAATTCCACTAAGCCTTCCCATTGATTAGGTCGAGCCAACGCCCTTCCTTAATAAAGGATGCTTCAGGGCGCCCTGTTTGTTTTTTCTTTTATTTATAATATCATGAATTTTCTGAACATCAACCTTATCCTCTAATCCCAATTTAGGAGCTTGGGCAACTAAGTCTAAAGCTTTTTTATCCTGACCTGCTTCGGCATAGGTCCGTGCCAAACCAAAATACCCCTGAACATCTTTGGGAGAAACATCAATCACCCTTTGATACTGGCCGATCGCTTCATTGTACTCATTTAAATTCTCATAAGCTTGGGCTAAACCTAAGCGCGCCTGCGTTTCACCTGAATACATGGTTCCCAACCGATAACATTCAAATGCTTTTTTATAGTCCTTACGTTTGTTATAAATTTTACCCATCATATTGTAGGCTGACGGGCAATCAGGCGCCACCCGAAGGGCTTCTTTAGACTCATTGATAGCCGCCTCGTCAGCCCCAAGTATTTCCAAGATATAGGCCCTGCTTGTAAAAGGAAACGGATCAACACGTTTTGTCCCCAATCTTAAAAGATCCATAGGCTTGGGCTTCCACTTGGACAAATCTACGGACAACCGGTCAATGAAGGGTTTATTGTAAGGTGTCTGTTTTAAAAAAATGACCGCGTCATCATCCAAATAAACAATGGACCAATTTTTAAAAGAATGAAACATTTTAAGGGCTCCCCTGGGGATCTGCTGATGTGAATTATTCAAAAAAGCCCCAGTGATGTTATGTTTTCGTTCGAATTCGGTAAAAATTTTAGCATTACCTGCCTGCCATATTTTCTGGTAAGTCTCAAAAAAATTGGCCCCGTAAACTTCTGTGCGGCCGTCGATAAAGACTTTAATATTCGGGCTCACCCTGCCGATTAAATAGGCTCCAGAGTTAAAATCATTAAAAAAGTTACCTTTAATTTTCTCTAGCAGGAGAAAATCCACGGCCTTGTAAGGATAAACCCGCTTAGAAACGCCAAAAAATTCGCTTTTACGGTAATATGTATCAAAATCGAAATACCCGTTGCTCATCATTCCCATGCTAAAGTTTAACATCCAAAGCATAAGCAATAACTTACAGGCGATCCCTGTAATATTCTTGAATTTAAAGGAAGTAAAACGCAAAGGAACCAGGTTTTCCCAGGAGATAGAAATCACATTAACCATCAAAACCATATATGCTGCTGCCGCAAAATAAATCAGATTACGGATGGCCACTAAAGAAAACCCTAAAAAAAGAGCCCATATCAAAAGACTGCTGATGTCAACTTTACGGCGGTTAAAGACAAAACTAACGGCGGAAACAATAATCAGGATTTTATAATAAAGGTATCTTTCGGTAAAAACCGTACCTGAAGTGAACGGTCTTTGTAACTCGACAATATTGTTAAAAAATATTTTAGTATCCCCCCCTAAATGGAAAAAAACACTTAACGGATACCACGCCCCCTTAAATGTCAGAGGATTAACACAGGAAGCCAGGATCAAAAGCGGAAAAATTCTCTTCAGCGAATTATATTCCTCATCGTTTAAACGACCTGCCGTATTCCATTCATAGGGTAAGGGCAGCCGGCGTTTGATAAACTCTGAAAGGATACCAACGCCCGCTAATACCGGTCCGAAAAAGAAAAAGCCGTGCATATTCGACCACAGTATCTGTATAATCACCAGGGCATAAAGCGCCCAGCGTTTATTTAAGTGCAATGAAAGCAAATAAATATCGATCACAAAAAATAAAAGGCTGAAAATATCCGGACGGATGGTAAAGCGGCTTTGATAGACCATCAGGACCATTAAAAGGGAAATCACCGTCAGTAACTGGCGGTCCCGGCTATAGCCCAAGAACAACAACACCAAGAATGTCAGTGCCACCACAAAAGACTGCATGGAAATAAGCCCATTGAAACCATGAGTTTTTTGTACCAGATAAACCAAGACTTGAAATAACCACTCATGATTGACCCATGGTTTTCCGGAAATGGTGCAGGAAAGAACATCATAATTTGGCACAAACCCGTTGTGACAAATCCAATAGCCCATTCTCAAATGCAGCCATAGATCCAAATCCTTAATTTCAAGGCTGGAAGTAAAAGTGACCAGGCCAAAAAGCATGCCAATGGACAGCCAACCAAGAGCCGTACTAAGATTTTTCCAAAACCGTTCGCTCATAATTTTTCTTTCGGATAAAACGCCGCTTCCAACAATTGTTGCGTATAGGGATGTGAAGGAGATTGCAGGACTGCCTGTGTTCTGCCCTGCTCAACTATCTTGCCCTGATACATGACGATTATTTTATCACTAAAATTCCGTACCAGACGTAAATTATGAGAAATAAATATATAGGTGAGATTAAAGTCTTGTTTCAATTTCTTTAAAAGGTCTATGATCTGCTTTTGCACCAAGGTATCCAATGCTGAAACAGCTTCATCCAAAACAAGCACCTTACAAGACGCTAAAAGTGCCCGGGCAATGGCGATGCGCTGGCGCTCCCCACCGCTAAACTCATGAGGAAAACGTTGTAACACGCAGGGCGAAAGGCCTACGGCTAAAAGCATTCCTTCCAATCTTTCTTGGACTTGTCTAGCTGTTAAAAAATGGTCCCGCCATAACGCTTCTTTTAAAATTTCCCGAACATTCCATAAAGGATCCAGAGATCCATTGGGGTCCTGAAAAACCATCTGCAGGTTATTTGCTTCTGACTTTACGAAACCTGTATCAGGGATTGTCAGGCCCATGATCATTTTCGCAAGCGTTGTCTTGCCGCACCCGGATTCGCCTATAATGGCTAAATTATCACCATGTTCCAAAGCAAAGCTGACATCATCGACAGCGCGAAGGTTCCCGAAAAACTTCACTACATTTTGAACTTGCAAGACGCTCATTTAAAAACCATTCCCCCTGTTACATCGTTGCCAATACTAGTTGTCTTGTGTACTCGTGCCGAGGAGAATCTATCACCTGGCGTGCAGGCCCCTGTTCCACCATTTTGCCCTGACAAAGAATGATAACTTCATCCGCCACATGCGAAATCATCCCTAAATCATGGGAGATAAGCAAAACGGACACATCCTTCTTTTTTAAACTGTCCAAAATTCCGGCAATCTTGACTTGCAAAGTTACATCCAAACTGCTGGTGGGCTCATCAGCAATAATTAAAGAAGGCCCGCAAACCATGGCCTGAGCGACCATGGCACGCTGGCGCATACCGCCGCTTAACTGGTGCGGATAACTTTCATAAGCACGTTGAGGGTTGGACAATTCCACCTCAGATAGGATTCCTAGAATCTTTTTATATCGTTCTTGTTTGGACATTTTCGTATGAGCAACTAAAGTTTCATCTAATTGCCGGCCAATGGTAAACAAAGGATCAAAAGCGCTTAAAGGCTCCTGAAAAACCACGCCTATACGGGCTCCCCGGCACCGGCGGATCTCTTCATCGGAAAGTTCCAGCAGATTTCGGCCCTCAAAAAAAATGCTACCCTGCCTGATGCTCAAAGGAGATGCCAACAAACGTAAAATAGATAACCCGATCGTGGTCTTGCCGCTGCCGGACCCTCCTGCAATAGCCACGATTTTGCCCTTAGGCACATCAAAGGACACCTGATCCACAAGCAGTTTAGAACCTGCGGCAACGGTTAAATTTTCTATTGATAAAAGTTCTTTCATATCAATCACGAAACATCGGGTCCAAAGCATCACGCAGCGTATCCCCGATGACATTAAAACACATCACCGCGATAAAAATAAAAAGTCCCGGCAGCAATATCCAGGGAGCAAAAATGACCGGCACTATCCCCATGGCATCTGAAAGCAAGTTGCCCCAACTTGGGACAGGGTCCTGGATCCCCAAACCTACCACACTTAATCCCGCTTCCGCCAAAATATACGATGAAACCGTCAACATCAAGGTGGCCATTGAATAGGAGACCGTCTGGGGCAGAATATGTTTAAGAATAATGACAATGTCTGGAACTCCAAGAGATTTCGCAACCAATACAAAATCCCGCTCGCGCAAAGAAAGCGCCATGCCACGGATAATACGCGCTAAAGATGCCCATCCGATCAGGGACAAAATGACAACGACACTCACATACACTTGTACGGAATTAAAATTTTCCGGAACCGCCGCCCTCAAGGCCAGCATCAAATAAAACCCGGGAATCATCATAAACATTTCACATAGACGCATCAAAACACGATCCACCCAACCGCCATAATATCCTGCAATACCGCCAATCAAAAGGCCCAGTATAAAAGAGATAGCAACGCCCAATAGCCCGATAGACAAAGAGATCCTTGCTCCATACCAAACGCGTGAGAACAAATCACGCCCGCGCGCATCCGCGCCCCATAAATAAAAACGGCCCGGCGCATCCACAGTGAAAAGGCGTCCCCCTTTTAAAAAATGTAACGGATACTTGCGGGATAAGTCAATCACATATACCCGTCGATGGACAGAATTAAAAGTCAAGGCCCTGCCATGGACAAAAGGACGCTCCCATCGGCCATGGTCCCAAAACTCAACAGCCGTCGGAGGACAATAAGAAAAATCCCGATCTTCATCTTTATAGGAATAGGGGCATATAAAATCAGCAAAAATAGCCAACCCGTACAAAATCACCAAAACCCATAGACAAAGCATGCTTAATCGGTTGCAGTGAAAAGACGCAAACGCCTGCTCTATACGGCTATTATGATTAAATATTTTTTTCATACTCTCCTTGCTGACTACTTTCTTGCCCCGTAACGGATACGCGGATCAACCAAGGTCAACAAAATATCAGCCAAAATATTGCCAACGATCAAAAGAACTCCCGCTAATAAGGTGCTGCTCATCACCAAATAAACATCCTTGGACCGTACCGCAGTTAGAAGCAAAGAGCCCAGTCCAGGCCAGGAGCAAACAATTTCTATCAAAGCGGCCCCGCTTAAAAGAGAAGCAAATTCATACCCTAAAAGAGTGACCAGGGGATTAAACGCATTGCGCAGGGCATGACGATAAATAACCACACCTTCCGGCAACCCTTTAGCGCGGGCCGCCAAAATATACTGCTGGCGTAAAACACCCAACATATTACCGCGCATGATCCTCTGCAAAGAAGCCATGCTGGATAAGGAAAGGACTCCAGCCGGAATTATCAGATGAAGCGCGGTGTCCCTAATTTTCTCGATGATGGTCATGGAATCATAATGGGGGCTATGCATGCCGCCTAAAGGGAGAACTCCCCAGCGGCTGGCCGCATATAAAACCAGCACAGCCAAAAAGAAACTCGGTGTGGAAAAAGCGGCAAAGGAAAAAACAGAAAGGGTCCGGTCAACCCATTGATTGCGCCTGAGTGCCGCCCATATACCAAGCGGAATGGCCGCGCCCCAAGTCAAAAGCAAACTGGTAAAAGACAAAATAAAGGTGTTAAACAAACGGCCGCCTAAGACATGGGTAACGGGTACATTATAATAAAAAGAATACCCCCACTCTCCGTGTAAGATATTAATAATCCAATGTCCGTACTGAACAAGCAGCGGATCATTAAGGTGATAAAGTTTTTCATAACGGGCGACCGTCTCCTGAGAAATTTGAGGATTTAAACGCAAGCTGTCAAAAAAATTCCCCGGAGTTGCGTGCATCAGCCAGAAAGTAAAAAAGCTGACCGCCAGCAACAGCAGCATAGTGGAACATAGACGATAAAAAACGTGCTTTAGCATCATCAAGTGAATTCCACCTCTTTGTGTATCAAATTCTTTCCCCTCTTTCTTATAAAGAGGGGTTAGGGGAGTTTAGGGAGAGTTCTTTTTGAATGCATTCGAAAACTCCCTCTATATTCTTTAAAATATCCAAATTATTAAACCGGATCACTCTTATACCTGCCCCCTTCAAGAATTCTTCCCTTTTACGATCGTGCGCCACTGCTTCTTCACTATAATGCTGCCCGCCATCCACTTCTATAACCACTTTTAATAACGGACAATAAAAGTCAGCAATATAAGATCCTATGCCGTATTGCCTAAAAAATTTATACCCGCCCATTTGTTTGTTCCTTAATATATTCCAAAGCACTCTTTCCGCGTCTGTTTGATTCTTCCTTAGTTCTTTCCGTTTTTCTTTTGTTGCTTCACGGTTAAAAGTCTTCATTGCTTCAACCTTAAACTCCCCTAACCCCTCTTTATAAAAAAGAGGGGGAAATAAAATCTTTTACTTGCTCAAAACTTTAACGGACCGAATCTATTCGGCCCTTATTCTTCTATCTCTTTATATAAATCTCCTCGATATTATGAAACGCCCCTCCGTTGACGGTGGGTTTTAGGTTTCCAAATTTATTACGCACGGCGTACATGTCGATGTTTAAAACCGTATAAATCACCGGCAGTTGGTCTGCCACGATACGCTGAAATTCGTCATATAAGACTTTGCGCTTATTTTCATCCAGCTCCTGAGCCCCCAGATCATAAATTTCGTCCATGCGCGCCTCCCAGGCAGTTGCGGGCTTATCCTGACGAGGGGCCCATAAATGCAGACCGCCGGAAGACTTCCAGACGTTTTGACCAAAATGCGGCTCCACGCCGCCGCTTAATCCTATCATGACCATATCCCAATCAAAAGAAGACATCAATTTATTAACCAAAGTATTGAATTCTACCGGCACTAAATTGACCTTCATGCCGATTGCCCCCAAATCCGATCGTATGATAGCCGCCATTTGCTCACGCCCAGCGGTATTGGCATTCGCGGTATATAAATTAAATTCTACCGGATGTCCCGAAGGATCCTCGAGCGTCTCATGCCCCCGGCGATATTTAAAACCGGCCTGTTGCAGGATCATCCTCGCTTTTTCCAGATTATAATCATAAACCGTCACATCAGGATCATAAAAAAACCCGCTGCTAGGGCTCATAGGCCCGTTCTGGGGTTGGCCGAAACCATTATTGAGGATCTCTATAATTTTCCTTTTGTCAATCGCATGCGCAATAGCCCGACGGAATTTTAAATTGGCAAACCAGGACAACTTGACAGGATCTACAAAAGGCCGGCGGGTTTTAGGATTAATAGAGACGTTTTGGTTAAAAGTCACAAAATTACTGTCATAATTAGCTCCGGCCTCGTGAATATGAAAATTCTTTTGCTCCTCCAAAGGCTTAAGTAAAGGATACTCGCTGCCGCTCACTGACGCGGCATCAAGTTCACCATCTATAAATTTTAACAGCTGGGCTTGAGCGTCCGGAATGATTAAATAAATCACTTGGTCCAAATAAGGAAGAGCTTCACCTTGCGGGGATCTTTTCCAGTAGCGGGGATTGCGCTTGAATATCAAACGCTCACCCGGATGATACTCGCTTAGCATAAAGGGGCCGGTGCCTACAATCTGCTCCGGCGGAGTATCAATGCCCCAGGTAAAAGAGAATTTCTTTTGTTTTACAGCTTGAAACAAACAATGTTGGGGCAAGATCGTCTGCCCCATGGCCCTTAAAAACGGCGCAAATTTTACCGGCAAGGTAAAACATACCGTATGTTCATCTATTTTTTCAACTTTCAACGGTTTACCGTCAACGGTCAAAACATCCTTAGACGAGGAAGGGATATCCGGATTATAAATCAGGCCATTAAAAGTAAACACCACATCATCCGCGCCAAAACTCACCCCGTCAGACCATCTGACGTCTTCCCTTAAATGGAAAGTCCATTGAAGTCCATCGGGACTGACATCCCAGGATTTAGCTAAATTAGGAATAACTTTTAAAGTAAAAGGATCCGCCGTAGTCAATCCTTCAAAAATCAAGGATGTAACCGTTGCGCTGTTGACATCGGTTGAGACGATATCGTTAAACGTCTTAGGATCAGAAGAAGTGGCAAGGACAAGGCTGCCGCCGAAGCGGCTGGTTGCGGCATATGCTCCTTGAACAGCAGAGCAAATACACAAAGAACACAGAACAAAAAGTAACTGGACTTTATTTCTTGGCATTCGTCACGGGGCTAACCGGAACATTTTTGCTTGGGATGGCTGTTTCTGCCGGCGTCATTGGCTTGGGGGACTCAACCTTAATTTGAACGTCGCCCTCATCAGTTGCTTTGGGAACGGCTGCCTGTTTTGGAACCGTAGATAAAAGTTTTTTATTGGCCATCAAAGACTTATCAACTTTAGAAGAATTAAACGCTAAAATCAATGAAGTTGACAGAAAAATCACTGCCAATATCGTCGTGAAACGGACCATAAACACATTGGTCTGCGTCCCGAACATGGACTCCGCGGATTGAAATGTCTCGGTCAAGCCGCCGCCGCGGCCTGCCTGCATTAAAATAGCAATCACCAAGAGAATACAAACTATAACGTGAATAACAAGAATAAACCCCATGAAATTAAACTCCTTTTTTAGCGCCTTTAACGATGGCTGCGAAGGAAGGCGCTTTTAAACTCGCCCCACCCACCAATGCCCCATCGATATCTGCCTGAGCCATTAAAGAAACGATATTGTCCGGCGTAACGCTGCCGCCGTATTGAATACGCACACTGCCGGCTGTTTCTCCGTTAAACATCTTCCCTAATAACTGACGGATAAATATATGTACTTCCTGGGCCTGAGCAGGAGTTGCAGTCTTTCCCGTTCCTATTGCCCAAACAGGCTCATAAGCCAAAACCACTTTTTTCATTTCTTCAACCGACAAACCAATTAAAGAACCCTCGCAATGATCCTTGATAATATCGAATGTTTTATTAGATTCTCGCTGGGCCAAATTCTCACCCACACAAACGATGGGGGTGATCCCATGTTTTAAAGCCGCACGAAGGCGCTTGTTAACAGTCTCGTTCGTCTCATGAAAATACTGACGGCGCTCAGAGTGACCAATAATCACATAGGCCACACCTAGATCTTTGAGCATTGGCGCAGATATTTCTCCGGTAAAAGCGCCGGAATCTTCCCAAAACACATTCTGCGCGCCCAATGCAATATCATGATCGACCAGGGCATCTGACACATCCGTTAAGTCCACAAAAGGCGGGCAGAGCACCACATCCACCCCTATAACATCAACAAGCTCACGCTTTAATTCATCGACCAGCAAAATGGCCTCATGCGGAGTTTTATTTAACTTCCAATTACCTGCTATGATCGGTTTTCGCATTTAACTCCCCTATTTTTTATCGTTTAATGCCGCAATGCCCGGCAATTCTTTGCCTTCTAAGAATTCCAATGATGCCCCGCCGCCGGTAGAGATATGCGTCATTTTATCTTCCAGGCCGAATTTAGCTACCGCTGCCGCAGAGTCCCCTCCGCCGATAATTACCGTCACATCTTTTAAAGAGGCCAGGTAATCAGCAATAGCACGGGTCCCCTTGGCATAAGCATCGCGCTCAAAAACTCCTAAGGGTCCGTTCCACACAACGGTTTTGGCCTTGGAAAGGATCTCTTCATAACGCTTGATAGTCCGGGGTCCGATATCCAGACTTTGCCAGCCGTCAGGGATCACATCCGAAATTTTGCAATCATCACTGGTAAAGTCTTGAGTAATGACGAAATCTGACGTCAAGGCAAACTCAACCCCTGCTTTTTTGGCTTGTTCCATCAAGTCACGGGCCATATCAACTTTATCTTTTTCTAATTTAGAATTGCCGACATTGATCCCCTGTGCTTTTAAAAAAGTATAGGCCATCCCTCCGCCAATGATGATACTGTTGGCTTTGGGGATCAAGTTTTTGATCAATTCAATCTTATCTGAAACCTTGGCCCCGCCTAAAATGATCACCAAAGGACGTTTGGGATTATTGATGGCATTGCCTAAATATAACAGTTCTTTTTCTATTAAAAATCCTGCCACCGACGGCAAATATGCCGTTATCCCCGCGGTTGAGGCGTGGGCGCGATGCGCGGTGCCAAAAGCATCATTAATATAAACATCTGCCAGGGATGCTAATTCTTTCGCAAAAGCAGGGTCATTCTTTTCTTCCTCTTTATGAAAACGTAAATTCTCCAGCAGGACCACACGCTCGCTTGATTTTGCAATTGCCTCTCTAACGGCCGGTCCTACGCAGTCATTTAAAAACAAAACTTTTTCTTTTAACAATTCCTGCAAGCGGTTGGCCACGGGCAAGAGCGAAAAGTCCTTCTCAAATCCGGTTCCCTTGGGGCGGCCTAAATGGCTCATGAGAATGACCTTTGAAGCGCCATTACTTAAAGCATATCGGATCGTAGGTAAGGCTGACGTAATGCGGCGCTCATCCGTAATATGGAAGGATTCGTCCAAAGGGACGTTAAAATCCAAGCGGATAATTACCTTTTTACCCTTAATATCAATATCCTGCACGGTCATTTTCTGCATATACTAACTCCTATTCATTCTTGTATATTTATGTATAAGTCAATCCTCATCCCATATACTCAAAGAAGTCCGCTGTATTATAGCGAAGAGTGCTGTTTTGTCAATTTGCGCTTTCCATTCGCGTATTCATGCGTTAAGGATGAATAGCTATTATGTATTCGGCACATTAAGGAATTTTTCGCCAAATGTCTGCGAGGTTTTACAACAAAAATGTTCCAAATAAAGAGAATCTTTAGAACATTTTTGTTGTAAACCGAAGCAGACGGCGAAAATATTCCGTGCCGAATACATAATAGCTATTCATCCTTAACGGGGTTACGTGTATACCAGGCAATGGTCTTCTTTAATCCCGCTTCAAAAGAAACTTTGGCCTCAAAACCAAATTCTTTGCGGGCCCGCGTCGTATCCAGACAGCGCCGCGGTTGGCCGTCAGGCTTGGTCTGGTCCCAGACAATACCCCCTTTAAATTTGGTCAACTTTACAATTAATTGTACTAATTCTTTAATAGAAATCTCAAAACCTGCCCCCAAGTTTACCGGTTCGGAACTGTTGTATTTCTCCGCGGCCAGGACGATACCGTGGGCAGCATCATCCACATATAAAAATTCCCTGGTGGCACGGCCCGTGCCCCATACCGTAATTTGCTTGTCCCCGCACTTTTTAGCTTCCACGCATTTGCGGATAAGAGCTGGAATCACATGCGAGCTTTCCCGGGAAAAGTTGTCTCCAGGCCCGTAAAGGTTGACCGGCAGTAAATAAATGGAATTAAATCCATACTGCTGACGGTAGGCCTGTGATTGTACCAAAAGCATTTTCTTGGCTAACCCATAGGGAGCATTTGTCTCCTCCGGATAACCGTCCCATATATTTTCTTCCTTAAAAGGCACCGGACAAAATTTAGGATAGGCGCATATCGTTCCGATAGCAACGAATTTGGGAATGCCCGTCAGGCGCGCCTGCTCCATCAACTCGACTCCCATCATCAAATTATCATAAAAGAATTTCCCCGGATTTTCACGGTTAGCGCCTATACCTCCAACGACCGCGGCCAAATGAATGATCATATCAGCCCGAGCGTGGTTGTAAAGCCTGCGTATGGCGGAAGCCTTGCGTAAATCATACTGTGCCGAACGCGGCACGCAGATACGCTTACAGCCTTTATCCTGAAGCTTTTTGACAACCACCCGTCCCAAAAACCCCCCGCCGCCGGTAACCACCACACTTTTGTCTTTCCAAAAATTCATATCCTTACTTGCCTTTCAATCCATATATCGTTTGCCGGACCATTTGAATATCACTGTCAACCATCATGCGTACCAACTGTTTAAAATTGACCTTGGGTTTCCATTTAAGAACACGCCGCGCTTTAGAGCTGTCGCCTAAAAGCAAATCCACTTCCGTGGGGCGTAAATAACGTTTATCTATAGCCACGTATTTCTTCCAGTCAAGCTTGGCATAATCAAAAGCTTCCTGCAGAAATTCACGCACGGAATGGGTTTCACCGGTAGCTATCACATAATCGTCAGCTTTAGGCTGCTGCAGTATCAACCACATCGCTTCGACATAATCGCCCGCAAAACCCCAGTCGCGCTTACTGTCAAGGTTTCCCAAATACAATTTTTTCTGAAGCCCAAGTTTAATACGCGCCAGCGCCATGGTGATCTTACGGGTAACAAAAGTCTCTCCCCGTCGGGGAGATTCATGGTTAAATAAAATCCCGTTACAGGCAAACATATTATAGGCTTCACGATAGTTAACCGTCATCCAATACGCGTAGACCTTGGCCGCGCCATACGGACTGCGCGGATAAAAAGGCGTTTGTTCATTTTGAGGAGTTTGGCAAACCTTCCCATACATCTCTGACGAGGATGCCTGATAGAATTTAGTTTTAACTCCGCTGTCCCTGATGGCTTCAAAAAGACGAGTCGTCCCAAGACCCGTGACTTCCGCAGTGTATTCCGGCACCTCAAAGCTGACCTTCACATGACTTTGCGCTCCCAAATTATAAATTTCATCCGGACGGATATTTTTAATCAGTGAATTCAATGAACTGGCATCGTTTAAGTCTCCGTAAACCAAATTCAATTTGCGCGGTCTTTCATGAGGGTCTTGATACAGATGGTCAATGCGTTGGGTATTAAAACTGCTGGAGCGGCGGATAATACCATAAACCGCATAGCCTTTCTTAATCAAAAATTCAGCTAAATAGGAACCGTCTTGTCCGGTGATCCCTGTGATTAATGCCTTTTTCATATTAATAAGCTCCTTTACCTCTGACGACGACAGGAAAAGTTTGGTATAAAATATACATATCAAGCCAAAAAGACCAGTTCTTGATATACCAAATATCCCAACGCAATAACTTTTCAAAAGACACATCACTGCGCCCTCTGATCTGCCAGAGACCTGTGATGCCCGGACGAATGCCCAGACGCTTTAACTGGCGCAGGTCTTCCTTCTCCAATTGGGTGATAGGAAATGGCCTGGGGCCCACCAAACTCATTTCCCCTTTGAGCACATTCAATATTTGCGGCAATTCATCAAGACTATAACGGCGCAAAAATGTCCCCATCCCGGTGATGCGAGGGTCTTTTTTGATTTTAAAAATAGGGCCATCCACTTCATTCTTGTCCTTAAGCCGGAATAACAGGTCGTCAGCATCAACGACCATACTACGGAACTTATACATGTTAAACATCCGGCCATAACGGCCATAACGATGGGACCGATAAAAGACAGGCCCGGGACTGTCGAATTTGATGAGCAAGCCCAACACAACAAAAACCGGCAGTAATAGAATCAACAAAAATAATGATAAAATAAAATCAAATACACGCTTGAGCTTTTGACGATAATTGATATCAATATCAGAATATTCCAGAATAGGGATGATCCCGATATTGAATTTAATAAAATCGTGGGACATAAACTCATAACCCTGCGGCACGACCCTCACCGCCAAACCCTCTTCCCTCGCTATTTCCAACAATTTAATAAAAGACTGGTGGTCAGGATAAATCGTGATGAAAATCTTCTGGATAAATTCCCGATGGATGATTTCTTGAAGAGAGGCCAGTTTGCCCAAAACAGGCCATTTCTCGCAATTTCCAGCTTTATGATCATCCAGGAATCCTTTAATCTTCAACCCCAAGGCCGGCTGCCTGTTAATTTCGCCGGCTAACGACATGCCGATTTTACCGGCACCGATGATCAAAGTATTAAAATTATTATAGCCGTTGGAAACTAAATAATTGACCAATAATTTCTTTAACACCCTCCAAATGGAACAAAATGCCGTAATCACGAAAGCGTTAAGAAGCATAACGCTGCGGGGAAAATCCCGGGTCCTCAATAAAAAAGCTATAACAATGATGATAAAGGTTGAAACACAGATCGATTTGACAACTTCCCAAATTTCCAGGCTCTCCAGCTGTTCACGACGAGTCTGGTAAAGTCCGTGAGTATAGTGAAAAAATAAGATCAAAAGAGTCCAAACCATGAACAGCAGCTTAAAAGGGTCATTTTCAGAAAAAAAAGATTGAAATGAAACCTTAAAAGACACCGTTTGGGGCCTTAACAGCAATACCAGATAAAATGCCGAAACGATACAAGCCACGTCAATGGCAGCATATATACTGATAATAAAAATGGGTTGAATCCGTAATTTCATAGACTAATGCGATTTTTTAAACAAATCTTTGATCAAATAAATTAAAAACAAGCTGTTACCGATCAGGTAACGTTTCCATAAACGCCCAGGTTCACAACAAAGACGAAAAAACCACTCTAATGCACAGGCCTGCATCCATCGAGGGGCTTGAGGTTTTACTCCCGAACAAAAATCAAAAGCTGCACCCGCCCCAACGATAACAGGGGCATTCAACAAGGATCTGTGCAAATGCATCCAAAAGTCCTGCTTTGGTGATCCCAACCCAACCCAGACAATGTCAGCGGCAGCGCCATTAATGTGGTCAATGACTTCTCTTTCTTCCTGCCACACTCCTGGTTTAAACGGCGGCGCGTAACTGCCCGCGACCATCATCCGCGGATAAGACTCAAGGAGTTTTTGCTTTAACTTCCGCAAAGTATCCTCAGTGCCCCCATAAAAAAAGTGTCTTAACCCTAAATCCTGCCCGTGATTACAAACCTCCAGCATTAAATCCGGGCCATAAGTACGCGCGATATCAGCGCAACCACGGGACCTCGCCAGCCAGACAATCGGCATACCATCTGGTGTCACCATGCCCGCGTCATTGACTGCGCCCAAGTATTCAGGATCACGCTGTGCATCCACCAAGGTTGCCACCGGAGCCACACAAACATAGGTTCGCTCTTTCTGCTTAACCCATTCGAAAATTTGTCGAGCAGCTAAGGCAAGATCGACCCGACTGACATTAACACCTAATAGGGAAATGGTTTTCAGCATAATTCAAAAAGAAATATTATATATCAGAAAAGGAAGGTGTGGGATAAATTTATTGAATCAACATCGCCATCAAGAGCATCTATCTGTTTGAAAGCATTAATCATAGCATCGCCGTACTTTTCTAGAGTGTACATCTCTTCGAACCTGCGGCGGTTAGCTTGGCCCATCAGTTTGCGTAAATGGTGGTCGCCTGCCAATAAAAGGACCTTGTCAGCCAAGGCCTTTGCGTCCCCTTTCTCAACAAGCAAAGCATTCGTACCATCCTGAATAATTTCAGGTATCGTCCCTTCACGAGAAGCTACAATTGCTAATCCCTCAGCCATAGCGTGCAAAAGAACAAGCCCAAAAACGTCCCTGAATGTCGGAAAAATAAAAATATCAGCCTCCCTAAAAATCCTTGTTCGTTCAACCACATCCTCCACATACCCTCCATAACGGATGCGTCCGGGATAATTCTTCTGCAACTCTTCCAGGCAACTTTTGACTTCTTGATCCTCAAAGGGCCCGCCAAAAGTCACAATAATGTCCGCACGCCCTGTAAGAATAATTGGTATCGCCTCGAATGCCGTGTACACTCCTTTTAAACGGCTCATATGTGAAAAACACAAAACATTGATTACCCCAGGAATTTTAGGAGAATCGATCATGATTTCTTTTGTGTCTTCTACCGTTCCGGGTACTACCATGAGTTTTGCCTGGTCTGCCAACCCCTCGTAATCCTGACGCACCTTTTCACCCATGATGATACTGCCCGCCATATTCTTAAGCATCCAGCGCAAGGATGCTTTACTAAAACCTGTTAAGGACTCATCAAGTTCTCTGACATACTGCCCATGATCATGAATCACAAGCTTACATCCCAAAAAAATCCCCGTTGAACAGAATAAAAAATCTTTTAAATATGGCATCCGATAAAAGCTGCTGTTATAAAGAAAATATTTAGGCCGCCAAAAAACCAAAATCCCGATAAAAATAATGTAATATTTGGCCATCTTAAAAAGTTTTTCAATGGTCACTTTTTTATGCGTGCCATAGGTCCAAAACTGCATATTTAAGAATTTAGTTTCAAACGCGTTGGGAAACGACGAAGCCATCAGCATCTTGTAAAGCATGCTATGGCCGAAATAAGGCGGCGGCAATATCCCGCAAATTAAAATTTTAATCTTTTTAGAAGGCTCCTGCATATCTCATTTCATAAAACTCTAATATTCTCATAAGCATAAGCAAAAGCCATTCCCGCCAAAGACCAAAAAGGAATGGCTGTATAAGGCAACTCAAGTATCAAAAGAAAATTCGCCGCTACCATCCAGTTCAGCAAAATCGCGGCCAATAAAATTAAAATCCATGAGCGTCGGCAAAAAGCCAGTTTAATAAACCAAAAAAGCGATCCCCATATAGAGCCGACCAAAATGAGGCCAATGACTCCGCCGCGATAAAGAATATTAAAATAAGAATTATGAGGTTCAATCCAGCCGTCTCTGCTCCATTCCGTCTCAGCCCAATGCATCATTTCCAGACAAGGCGAACGAAATGGCTTGCCGAAATCCATTCCCATTAGCAGCTTGCGCGCCTTCCAATCTACAAACATATCCCGCCAGATAAATATACGGAAATTTATATTAGCATCCGAGATAATTTCTTCCTGCATGTGTAAAATATTAGCTTGTCTAGAAATTTCATTCTCGGCATTTATTTTCTTCGAGGCCTCATTGCTGGCATTGGATCCGCTCAAAACTTCATGGCCGGCACTAGATTTTCTCAAAGCATCATCTCCGATATTAGTTTCATCCAAGGTGACACTGTTAGCAGGCATTTGTTCAAAGCTTTCATAATTAAGGCTGCACCATTTTGTAAGTACCTTTTTTTTAATCTTCCCGTCCTGATGAAAAAGCTTGACCTGCAAGGGGGCCATCTTAAACAGCTTTCCCTTTTCTTGCACATCCCTGTCCATCTTCCTAAAATTTTCCACTATTTGTCCCGGCGATGAAAATATACGGCCAGATTCCCCTAAAATAAAAAATTTATAAAACCCAAAGGAAACTGCTAATAATATAAAAATAAAAACAGCCGCTTTGATATAAAATTTGGTTTCCCATAAAAACAATAGGCCTGCCATGATGATCAGTAATGAGGCCGTATTGGACACAAACATCATGCGCGCTGTCTTAAATAAAAAATAATACGGGATAACAATAATCAAGATTAAAGACGTGAAAATAATTAATTTCTTTTCTTTAAGCGCTAAAATCAAGATAAATCCCAGGCATGCTAAAGTAACTGTCCAATAAGAATCATAATGCCTGCAAGCAAAAACACCGACAATCATGGCAATAAGCGATAAGAGAGCATTTTTTGTAAAAAAATACCGGTTAAAAAAAATAAAACCAATTATAAAAAAGAAAGGATAATAAAAAAGCGCGGCATGACGGAAGGCTAAAGAACCCCAGTGATGGCATCCCACCAGGCTTTTAAAGGCAACCCATAAAGGATAAATTAAAACAAAAAAATGGGTTGGTTTAAATTGAGACCGGTATTTAATGCAATAACAGACTAATAAAAGCAGACAAAATAATAAAAGGATCTCACCCACAAAAACAGGAACACTTAAGAATGAAAACTCCAAATAAATTTTGGCAAAACTTCTTTTAAAAAGGATATACAATAAAGAGAAGACACCTATGGGGAATAATACTACGGCGCTCCAAACTTGTTTCTGTATTTTTTCTGTCAAAGTCACCACTGAAAACCCTGCCCCATTATTAACATATTATCATTTCCCGCCGCAAAAATAGGCCCCGCTGACAAATTTTAATATATACCTTTTCAAACGTGCTGCCGTCATCAGTCCCAAACGCATCCCTGTACGCCAGGGGCCATGAAAGCGCCCTAGCCATAAGTCCTGCTGAAATAACGCCCGTGCCATTTCCTGCTTTTGGGCCAAGGTTTGTTTTTGACTTTTACTGGCCGCGTGGGTTCTGAAATCCGCCAAAAATACAGGGATGTGAAAAAACTTATACCCTTTAAGCGCCAAACGTAAGAAGAATTCATAATCCATCGCGTAATGATAATTGATATTCAAGAAATTGCCGTCATCAATTATACGACGGCGAAAAAACACAGTCGTGCTGGGAATATAAAGTATATGGAGATATTTAAGCATAAAAAGATCAAATCCCAATTCCTTTCGGTAAGACAAAAGCCTTCCCTGCTCATCTATTAAACGATAATGGCCATAAACGATATCACAGGAAGGATTGGCTGTAAAGAAATCAGACACAGTTTTAAAACAACCGGGTAAATACAGGTCATCAGCGTTAAGCCAGCCGATAATATCTCCCGATGCCTGGCGAAAGCCTTTATTAAGCGCATCGCTCTGGCCCTTATCTGGCTGGGTGGTCACCTTTAACGAGCGGTATTGTTTTAAAACACGCGGCGTTTCATCCGTAGAGCAATTATCCATGACGATATGTTCAAAGTCATCATAACCCTGAGCAATAACACTTCCCACGGATTGCTCAATAAAAACCCCCTGATTAAAAGATGGGGTTATAATTGAAAACTTCATACACCGGTTATCCTTGTTAATCAATCATTTTTCCAGCAGTGCAGTTTTTGGGCATATTTGTCAAAAACCCCTTTAAGCACATCATAGTAATCATTATCGGTCCACCCCGATATCACCTGCTTGCCTAAATTGGTCTTCTCACGAACAGCTTGGGGATCATTTAATATCGTCATGATATGCTGCGCCAAAGATTCAGGATTGTCCAAATCCATTAAAAAAACCGCATTGCCTACCTGGTCTCTTAATTGCGGCAAGTCGGAATAACAAACCGGACACCCCAAGGCAAAAGCCTCCAGAGGAGGAATATTAGTCGGGCCAAAATACGTCGGCATAACAAGAGCAACAGATTGTTGATAAAAAGATGCCATTTCCTCATTAGGAACAAACCCAACGTAACGAACGTTTTCTTTTAAGCCCAGCTTTCCTGCATAATTAAGTACAAATTGCAGATTGCCTTTATCAGAACCGCAAAAGACCGCATCAATGGTCAAATTAAATTTATCCCGCAAAATTTTCAACCCGTCCAAAATATATACATGATTTTTATGCGGCCAAAATTGGGCCGGATAAAAAACATATGGATTGCTTAAAGAATATTTCTGCCTCACATTTGTCAAAGCCCCCGATTTGATCAAAACAGAAGGCAAAAATTTCGCTACATGGATCTTTTCAGGATCACAACCATACCGTCTCACAAGGTCAACCTTTAGACTCTCCCCGCTTGTCAATACGGCCACAGCCCTGGGAATAGCATTCCTGGCAAAGTCTTCCCTAATTGCAAATTCACCATCTAAATTGAGTTCCAG
Organism: Candidatus Omnitrophota bacterium; assembly: GCA_015233675.1. Classification (GTDB taxonomy): domain Bacteria; phylum Omnitrophota; class Gorgyraeia; order Zapsychrales; family Fredricksoniimonadaceae; genus JABDGZ01. The sequence goes on along the minus strand of JADFXH010000002.1, from coordinate 87,950 downwards.
GAATTCCGGGTGATCACGATGACACAGGTCCCAAACCGTAATGACATAGTTAAGGTTCTTCAATGATAAAGCTAACCATGATGGAGATAAAAAATAAACCAGATCAACTTTGTCCTTAATAAGAAAACTCTCGAACGGAACTTTTAATTTTCCCAATAACTCATATATCGTTCTGTGGCGAAAAATACGGGCATAAACTTTGTGGGCAACGGAAGCAGTGTTGAGATGCTTCGCATAAATACCTTCGTTCTTTAATGCTGCAATGTTTTCCTTTCGGGTTGTGTAAAAAACAAAATCTTGCTGGCCCTTATGCTTGTTCAACAGGCAAGCCGTGGAGAATTCCTGCTGAAAACCTCCGCCAGCCTGGACCCTGTTTTCTAATATGACCGCGATACGCATTACATCCCGCCTTTTTTATTAGCAATAACAAGTCCGTACCACTGTAACCCCAGAGGCTTATTTGACATCCATGAATAGGCATCCGTTAATAAAAACCCCGTTTTCGCAAGAAAATCTTTGATCTCAGGAAGAAAGAAATACCTCATGGAGTGAGTCTCTTGCAGTTCGCTATAACCGCCTGATTGTTTAGCAAGAACAAAAATTTGATAATTCACATCAACCACATTTCTGTCTTTATGCATCACAGGTTCTGCAATACGCACCACCCGGACCATCTCGTCCTCCAGGCGTTTCACACGAAGAACCGGCGGATCATTAAGAACACCTGCCCCATGCCAGAAATCAAAAATAAAAACACCTCCTTGCTCCAAATGTTTTTCAGCTGTACGAAAAACGGCCAGAATATCATTATCCGTTACTTGATAACTCATCACATGGAACAAAGAGATAACAACATCAAATTTCTTGCCTAAATCGAAATCTCTGGCATCGCCCTTAAAAAATTCCAGTTTCCCCAAAATAGCGCGCTTGCGTGCCTCAATAAGCATGGTATCGCTACAGTCAACGCCCGATATCTGATAATTTAATTTTTCAAGGAAGCTGTCATGCTTCCCCGTACCGCACCCAATATTCAAAACAGTTTTTGCTCCAGGCTTGTATTTCCGAATAACCCCGTCAATATAGCGGCCTTCCGCGGCGTAATCCTTATCTTTATAAAGGAGATCATAATAACTGGCGTAAGCATTAAAAACCTCAGGCACGGACAACCTCCCTGATCTTCTCACAAACATATTGGATATCGGCTTCGCTCAGATTGCTACCTGAAGGTAAATACAGGCCGTTTGCCGTCAGATAATCCGTGACAGGATAATCACCTTGACAGTCACATCCGGCTTTACGTAAACATGGCTGATGATGCATCCCCACAAAAAGCAACCGGGTTTCTACGCCTTGGGACTTCAAATGTTCCATTAGCAAATCCCGTCCACGGCCGGATTTCCCCGGGTCAATGGTAATGGCGTTCATCCAATGCACGTTAAGGCTGTCCGCCATATCTTTGGAAAAATTAATTTCCGGCATATCCTTAAGACATTCACGGTAAAACGCCGCATTTCGGATGCGCATCGCACGATAGGCATCTGCCTTCTCAACCTGGGCTAAACCAATGGCAGCGTGAAGATTTGATATCCGGTAATTAAACCCAACATCTTCATGAATGTAGTTGCGGGGACCGGAAAGGGGAAAACACAAATTCTTAAAATAACGGCAGCGATCAGCAAGTTCTTTATTATCAGTCACAACCATCCCGCCTTCACCTGTGGTCAAAATCTTGTTTGCAAAGAAACTAAACGCAGTGACATCTGCCAAAGAGCCAACTTTTTTCCCTTTATACTCCGCCCCATGGGATTCTGCCGCATCCTCTATCACTTTCAAACCGTGCTGACGGGCGATGGTGTGGATATGATCCATATCACAAGGATTGCCGAACAGTGAAACAGGCATAATTGCTTTAGTACGGGATGTGATGGCAGCCTCTATCTTTGAAATATCAATATTCCATGTAGAGGCATCAGCATCAACGAATACAGGTTTCGCTCCTGTATAAATAACCGCAACCGCAGTAGCAATCATGGTGAAGTCAGGGATAATGACCTCATCGCCAGGGCCTATTCCTACGGCAACCAGTGCCAAATGAATAGCAACTGTCCCATTACAAACAGCTACACCGTATCGAACTGCGCAATATTCCGCAAACTTTTCTTCAAACGCTGTGACATATTCTCCCGATGACGAAATCCACCCGGTATTAAGGGCTTCTGTCACATAGGAAAGCTCATCTCCATCTAAAAACGGCTGACAGACAGGTATAGTACGTTTTGCATTTCTCTTGTCCATCAGGATGGATCCTTAAACTGCACTTGATTGTCCTTTATGCCCGAAAAACGCGTCTTATCCTGATCACCGGCATACGGCCCCTGCTTTACTTCAATGATCTCACTTTCTTCCAGCATCGTAAATCCATGTCCGCCTTGCGCCAACAGGATAACATCCCCTTGAGTCAACACTCGACTCTCTAAATAAATGCGCTTTTGGTCATAGAAATCCACGCGAACCTTGCCTCTCTTAATAAAAAGAACTTCCAGAGTCCATTCAATTTTGCGGGGCACAGCATTATGGACATGCGGATCAATGACATAGCCTCCGGGACGTCTCATATGAGCCAATTGCTGGGAAAAATCATCGGGGGTGAAGAAATGAATCCCTTGGTGGTCGAAGTCATTACGTAGGATAAAGGCCAAGATATGTTCCTTATAAACGATCTGTTCAACGTCCATATTCTACCTTCCCGCGCCTTGCCGGCTTTAGCAGCTAACGCTTATTGATAAAACCCCTATTGAGGCTCAAACAGGCAAACTATAATCGAAATAATTTTCTTTCTTTATCCAGCCAATCAATTTGGGATCATTTTTAATCTCACTTTGATGAAAATCAAACCCTCTTTGATAAGCATTTCTCATTCTTTCACTGAATGCATCTTTTGAACATCTTAATAAACCTCTAACTCTTATTTTTATTGCTCTGAGCAACAATCTAAATACAAGTATTGGCTTGCAATGATTTCTAACAAGAAAATATGAATAGCCTACGCCATTATAAAACATTCGACTTTCCAGATATTCCATGGTTAATCTTTCTTTAGTAACATGATGATAAACTAACGCCTTAGGGTCATACATCGCTCTTAATCCTTTTTTGGCAAACATCATAGTTAACCCTGTTTCCCCATCACCTTGATATTTTTGTAGCCTTTTTGGAATACAATCCGGATGAAACCCCCCTAAATTCAATAATACCTGTCTTCTAATACAAAAATTTAATCCAAAAATATAGTTAGGATCCGTGCCCTTTTTGACATCACCCTGATCTATCAAACTATAATACAAACACATCTTAAGATCATTATTATTGCTCCACAAAGACTTTTCCCATTCCGGTGGTGGGACATCATAAATCGGCAAACATTTCCCCCCAACAAGATGAACATTAGGATCCTTAAAATCATCACAAATAGCCTGTAACCAGCAAGGAGCCGCTTCAATGTCATCGTCAACAAAACAAAGAATATCTGAATTTGCCTCTTTTGCTCCTCTATGTCTTCCAGTAAGAAGGCCAGGGACATCATCATAAATATAACGAATCGTATGTTGAGGATGTTCAATAGTAAGTTTCCCTACAACACTTTTTGTCTCATCAGTTGATCCATTATCAATAACAATGATCTCAAACTTATCGTAATCAAAGATTTGGTTAACCAACGAAACAACGGTTTTCTCAAGCAAAAAACACCTGTTAAAAGTCGGAATTATAATTGATGCCAGGATAGTATTCTTCATGTTATTCATTCTTAATTCTGTCAACTATCACTTAAACAAAATCCCGCCCTTTTAAAAAATGCTGACATTTGTTAACAGTCTTCCTAAAAGCCACTTTTGGATTAAATAATAACCTGGCATAGCGAGCCATAGACATTTGCCTGCTATGCCACATTGAAAGCAACTTTATATCTTCAGGCCCAAATAAAGGTGTGCGAATTATTGAATCCGTATTATCAAGCGTTGCATTAGCAATATTCTGAGGATCAATTGGTTTTGTAATATAACCATTTTCTACACATATTTTATGAAGACGCGTGCCCAAAAATGGCGTTGCAACCATGACCGCAGAAGACGCGTTATATAATATACGTAATTTAATCGAAAAGTTAAGGGTTTGTTTCATCTGAGCAATAGTTTCCCCCGGGAATCCAATAACAAAGAAGGCAAAAACCGGAATGCCCACTTTTTTAGCCATCTTCACAGTTGTGAGCACATCTTTTAATTTTAACTTTTTCCCAATAATAAGATCTAATACTTCCTGATTTCCACTTTCTATTGCAATATTTAACAGCGAACATCCGCTTTTTTTTGCTTTTAAAAGACGTTCATAGGTCCATCTGTCAGCTCGCATCCCATTTTGGTTATCCCAATTTATCTTAATACCCCATTCAACAATCATATCCATTATCCTGTCAAATCTGTTAACATCACAAGATAAATTATCGTCTTCAAAATGAAAATATTTAACACCAAAGTTCTTTACCAAAAATTCAATATGGCTCACTACATGTTCGGCCGATTGAGATCTCCATTTCCGTCCCATGGAAAGATGAATCGAACAAAATACGCAATTGAAAGGACAGCCCCGGCTTGTGATCATATTGATCCTGTTTACGCTTTCTAACCCTGGCGGCCTTCCGTATGAGTATTCGTTGTGAAGATATTTCTCCATGTCTACCAAATCGTAAGCTGGATAGCCCAGCTCATCGAGATCCATAATATTTTCACGAGGTTTTGTGCGCTGCAAGTTTCCGTGCGCATCTCTGAAAACAATGCCATTTATTTTGTCTAAAGATGTAAAATTTTTATTCCTACTGCTATAATTATCCACTAATTCATAGAGCGTTCGTTCTCCTTCACCTATAACGCATATATCAATTTGTGAAGAAGCCCTCATTAGATCCTCAGCCGCGACAGTTACATGGGCACCACCTGCGATAATGCGCACATGGGGCAATACTTGTTTAATAATTTTGACTGTCTCTACACAAATATCATATTGGGTCGAAAAAGGGAATGCAATCCCGATAATATCAGGATCTGCAAGAGAAACTCTGCGTTGTAGTTCATTAAAAGGCATGCCCTGTACTACATGATTGTCTTTTTGCTGAACCTCAAAAGAACCAACCAGGCAATCTAAAATAGATACCGATATTGAATGCCTCTGTAGGTACTTTGCCAAATTCATAAGCCCCAGTGGAAGTCCGATTACCAGCTGATTAGAATTTGAATAATGATTACGTGGAGGATTTATTAACAAAACTTTCTTCACTTAAAATTCCTTTCTTAAAGGATAACCATTCATCTATAAACATCCAAATCATGCTGCTTGGTAAAGGTGTCGACAAAACTTTCCGGATTCAAATTGATAATCGGGCAATGCCTGAACCTGGCAAAAGACTCCCACACCAGACAAGACAGATAAAACTGATTCATCATTGTTGCTTCCCAACCCTTCAACCTGTAAATGTTTTTCTTATCACCCCCGTAAAAATGTGTATCATCAAAATAAAGGTCATTATGCTCATCCACATAGAGAGATTTAAAATGGTCATGATCTACACCGCAAATATATATTTTCTCATGCCCCATGAACAAAGCGATTTGTATGGCCTTTAGAACCGTTAAAGACAAAAAACCTGCAGGGCTAAGCGGGTCTGTGACATTGCGTGAATAAAGGTTGGCTTGATCACAAAAAATAAACTTATGTTGATAATCTGCCTGTTGATACAAGTCAGCAGGGACAAATAACGGCACATGATATTGGTTTAACTTCTTCCATACAAGACTTGCAGTGGCACTGTACTCTTTTTCCGGCTTAAAACTTTGCGGGTCAGATAAAATATAATAATCTGGAATAACTTCCTGACAAAATTCAGAATTGATAAACGCATTAACAGCATATATATTAAATTTTTCTTTCTTCTGGTATTGTTTGATTTTCTGAATATCCAATCTCTTGAGCGATGGCCCACAGCCAAAAACGAACGCGTTTTGCCCCTTATGAATACCGCGAAGATTTGCAGTCTTTTTTAACAATTCCCTGTGAGGCCACATAAAATTTTTGTAATACCGAAACAAATGCCAGTAAGTCCTGATCCTGTAGCGGATTTGCTCTCTTATAGGCACAACACAATATACATTACGCATCCTTTAATCCCCTCAGAAATTTCAAATCCAAACCATCAAAAATGCCCTGCCCCGGCCATTTGACGAAATTCAGGGCAGTTGCTTAGCAATTGCTGGTACTTCCCCTCGGCAATAAGTTTTCCATCCTTTAAAAAAAAGATCTTATCGCAGTGGCTAACCGTCGTTAACCGGTGAGCTATAATAATAATTGTTTTATCTTTGGACAAATTATTGAGCGCATCCATAAAATCATGCTCTGTTTCATTATCAAGCGCCGCCGTCGCTTCGTCCATGACCAGCACCTGAGGATTATTATACAAAGCCCGCGCGATTCCAATACGCTGGCGCTGACCGCCTGAAAGCCGGATCCCTCGCTCACCGACCGTAGTTTCCAAGCCGTCAGGCAGGCAATTAATGAATTCATCCAATTGTGCCAAACGCAGTGCCTGCCGTACTTTTTCTTCATCGATATCCGCAGGGTTTACCCCAAAAGCAATATTGGTTTTGATCGAATCATCACATAAATAAATAGCTTGGGGGATATAACCGATTTTTTTCTGCCAAGCCCTGAGATTACGCTGGATATTGATGCCATCGACCTTGACCTCACCTGAATTCGCTTCCAAAAGTCCCAAAATGATATCAACGGCAGTGGTTTTTCCCGCGCCTGACGGCCCCACAAATCCAACAGTACTATTCTTTAAAATTGTTAATGAAACATGTTCCAGAGCTAATTTTTTGGTGCTTTCATACGAAAAATCAATAACGTCCATTGTAATCTTTTCTTGGAATGTTATCTGCTGGCCTTCTTGCGTTCGCTTTTGTTGTATTGTGCCCATTTTTTCGCAGTTGACCAAATCATCATAAATTGTAGCAAAAACCGGCATACAGCCTTTTATTGTGCCCCAGGCCGCACTGATCCGGTTGAGACTTGGCATCAAACGAATGGCCACGATCGCAAACAACGATATTGTTGTAAAAATTCTTTCCGGTGCCTGCCCTGTAGAAAGATAAATGATCATCGCCGCCATCATAAGGCTGATAACAACTGTCTCTATGAACAACCGAGGACTCTTTGTTACCACATCGCTCTTGGTTGTCTGCTGGGCAATCTGCTCCCAATAATATTGATACTGATTGGCAAAAAAATATTCTTTCCCCAAAAGCTTTGCTTCTTTGATGCTTCCCAATCCCTGATTCATCTGTTGCATTAATAAAGCCATATTTCTATTATAGTTCTCTCCCCACCTGTATAACCTATTTCTAAAAAATCTCAAATAAAAAAACATGCTGACTCCCAAAACAGCAACGACCACAATAGTAAGAAGAGCATTTGTTAACAAAAGCACTATAAACAAACATGCCACCAACACAATCTCGGTTAAAGCGTTAAATATCTGCAGCACGAGAAATTGCATGACTCCATTGACCGCTGCCAAATTTCGCTGCAATTGAGCTAAATTGACTTTGAGATGAAAGCTATACGGACTCATTAAATAGGCCCGAAAAAGCCTAGACACAAGAAATACCTGTTTTTCATTAATAAATCTGGTCTGCCAATAGGAAAGGAAAAACAATATTATATTTTTAACTACAAAAACAACCAGAACCCCAAAGGCAATCGCAATCATGAATTGGGAAAAGGGCGGGCAATGGAAAAAATTATAAACTTTGCTCAATGTCGGATTGGTTGTTAAAAGGCCCGGCCGGCCCAAGAGCGCAATCAGGGGAAGGATAAGGCCGATACCTATAATCTCAAACAGGGAATTAAGAGCAATGCCCAGAAAAAGACCGAAAAATTTCGGATGATCTTCTTTCCCGAAAAGATTCTTAACCTGAGCTAATAATTTGAACACAGCACGCCTTTCCGGCTCATTTTCAATAAGTCATTTTCTTTTGTAATAATTTCAAATCTAATGGCACCCCCGCCAGGGTCTCAGCAATTTTCTTCCCTGCATCACCTGTACCATATGGATTCTCACAGGTCTGACAAAGATGCCTAAAGTCTTTATCCTCTATACACCTTTTAATAGCCGCATAAATCTTATTTTCGTCATAATCGACATCAATGACATTCAATGCCCGCAAACGTCCCTTTTGCCGGTCCCCGATATTAACCGTCGGACAACCAAAGGCAACAGTCTCTTTAATACCGCTGGAAGAGTTTCCAACGCATACGCCCCTTCCAACGCGGCCGCATAATGACAAAAAACCGTGATAAAAATACCTGCCCAAACTGGCATGGAGTTGTATATTTTTCTTTTTATTAACATCAAGCGCTTTCAAGCAATCCACGATCAACGAGCTTCCTGCATCATTATTAGGGAAGGTCATGACCACCTGAAGGCCTTCCGCGGCCAAATTGGACAAAGCGTTTAAAGCGGGAATGATCTGCTCCCCGGCTTGCTTAAACTCGGTTGCGATAGAATGCTGGGTGTAAAGGACAACCGGACGGTTTAAATCAATATGATATTTTTCTTGAATTTCTACCGGCTTGGCGTATCGGCCTTCCATGATCACATCGATGGCAGGGAACCCTACGGTATAAATTCTCCAAGGCTCTTCTCCCATTTTCGTAATACGCAAGGATGCGTCGGCATTTGTTGTAAAATGCAAGTGAGCCAATTTAGTCATCGCATGGCGGACCATATCATCCAGGGCTCCTCCCTCGGTAATATCTCCGCCCTCGATATGTGCCGTCGGTATTCCCATTTGAGTACCAGTGATAACGGCGGCAAAGCCTTCAAAACGATCGGCATAAACTACAAGAATATCCGGTTTTAAATCCTTAAGGATCTGGCTTAAACTTAAAATTCCAGAACCAATAGCCTGGGCGGTACCAAACAAATCATCGCTGGGCATATCAAGTTTTACTTCGCGATGCACCTTGAATCCGTCCTGTTCGATTTCTTTAACCGTGTAACCAAAATTCTCCTGAAGATGGGCGCCGGAAACTAATAAATAGTACTCCAGCTGTGGATGACTATGGATGGCCTTAATGATCGGATATTGCAACCCGTATTCTGCCCGATTCCCGGTAAAGATAGCTATTTTTCGTTTTGACATATTTTCCGTTGTTCTTTTAATATTGCCAAGATTTTTTTTAACCCTTCCCGGGTGCTGATTGACGGACGCCATCCCAGCCGGCCATAAAGAGCTTGATTATCTAAAACCAGCCACGATGCCGTTGCTTTAGGATCCGCCGGGCTTTCAACGGCTTCTTGGGGAAGTCCCCAAATATCACAAAACAAACTCGCCAACTCCCCTGCTGAAGTCCCCTGTCCTGTCGAAAGATTGAGGGTATGGCATCCCGGACGCTCAGCGACGATCAAACGCATAAATGCTTCAATCACATCGTCCATATATATAAAATCCCTCACTACCCGCAAATTACGTAAAATAATCTTACTGTTGCCCTCTGCCTGGGATATCATGTCTCCCAAAATTGTGTTGCGTTTCCATGAAGGGCCATAAGTATTACTGATCCTCAGGATATCCGCATTAATAGACCCAAGATTAACGTAACTCTTAATGATCGTTTCCGAGGATAGTTTCGTAAGAGAATACACTCCCCAAGGAAGAACAGGGAAATCTTCTTTGATCTTTTCCTGGTATTCCGTCCCGTAAACATACGCTGTGGAAGGGAAAATAAATCTGGAGATACGATGCTTAATGCTTGCCTCAAGGACATTGGCCGTGAGTATGACATTCTGCCGATACGCCAATGGCGGGTCAACTTCACACTGATTCGCATCGCTTTGTCCGGCCAGATGCAATACCGCCGTCACAGATCCAAACTTGCTGGCTTCCTGAAAAGCATTCGTTAAGAAAGCTATGTTTAAAAGATCTCCTATGTATAATCTTGACCCCTTAACATCCGCAGCAAACGTCTCTTGTGAACCTGCCCGGTCTAAACCTATGACCATGGCCCCAGCTTCTGCCAAACGCTTTGATAAGGCAAAACCAATGGCCCCACAGGCTCCTGTAATAATGACTCTATGCTCTTTAAGGTGAGGTGTCATTTATTTAAAAACCTAAAATATCCTCGGGCTTTATTTGCTTGTCCGCGGCAATCTTTCTCGCCGCCTTTTTGCCCAAAATATTCTTAAAATCTTTGGCTAACAAAGGGCCTGTTCCGGGACGTTTAACCCAAATATTCCCATGATCCAAAATTTCTCCGGCCTTGATAGCGCGAATGGATACAACCGATGCATAAGCAAAATCGATCACCGGTTGCTCTTCAGGTAATATGGCCTTAACTACTCCCCGAGCGGCAAAAATAGCACGGGCACCCTTGACCATTTCTTCCAATTCATCCGGCTCAATGGAAATCGGGACATCGGGACCGGGCCATTGACGGGTAATCGTAAAATGTTTTTCCAAAACACAAGCCCCCAATGCGACCGCTCCAAGACAAGTATAGATCCCTAATGAATGATCACTTAAGCCCACCGGCAGCTCAAAGGTCTTTTTAAGATGAGCAATCGCTCCTAATCGTACTTTTTCATAAGGGGTCGGATACATGGAGGTACAATGCATGAGCATCAAAGGACATTTATATTTCTTAATTACCGCAATGGATCGACGGATAGAGGCAATATCATTCATCCCTGTCGATAAAATAATCGGCTTGCCCATCCTTGCAACGTGTTCGAGCAAAGGAACATTATTGCATTCACCGGAGCCGATCTTAAAAGCAGCAACACCCATACCATTAAGACGATCCGCCGCTTTACGAGAAAAAGGAGTCGATAAATAAATAATACCTTTTTGTTCACAATACTCCTTAATCGCAATTTCCTCTTTTTCAGACAACTCACAGCGCTTGATAATATCCCATAAACGTTCTGTAGAAATCTTGCCGGGCCTCATATTTGTGGGGATCATCTCTTCTTCAACGATGTGGCATTGAAATTTAACACAGTCCGCTTTTGCTTTAACAGCCGCATCAACCAATTGTTTAGCTTTCTTAAAACTTCCTTCATGGTTTATGCCTACCTCTGCCATGACAAATGGCTCATGTTGATCTCCTATTTGCCGTCCATTGATAATAATTTCTTGGTTCATATGGCTGTCCACCCCCCATCCACCATCATGACGGCTCCGGTCATATAAGATGAAGCATCCGAAGCTAGGAATAAAGTTGCGGCTGCCATTTCCTGCGGTTTGGCCATCCGGCCAAGAGGCGTCCGTCTGCCGTAACTTTCAGCGAATGCCTGGGGATGTCCGTCAAACACTCCTCCGGGACAAAGAGCGTTAACGCGAATCCCATATTTGCCAAAATAAGCTCCGTAATATCGTGCCAAATTAATTACTCCGCCTTTGACCGCGGCATAGATCGGCGAACAGGGGTTGATCCCTGTACCGTTATAAATCTCAAATTGCCCTCCGACGACACCATAGATGGAACCAAAAAGAATAATGCTCCCGCCCTTTTCTTTCATATGTTCAGCGGCATATTTTGCACTTAAACCGTAACTATTAAGCTGCCATTCAACATTTGTATTCCAGGACTCAACCGTTATATCTTCAACTTTTGTTGACCAATCTTTTGTCCTGGGAAAGGCGGCATTAACCCAAACATCCAACCCGCCGGCTTCTTTTACAAGAGCAGTAATATTCTGTTCCATCTTCTCTAAACTAGTCATATCAAAACAACGAAACACAACACTCCCGCCTGTTGCAGGATATTCCCGTTGGAGCAGACGCCCCTTGACTTCATCCACATCTGCGGCTACCACACTGGCTCCGGCCTGCCCCAATGCGGCAACGATTTCCCTGCCAATAAGGCCGCACCCTCCGGTCACTACTATTCTTTTTTTCTTCAACAAGAATAAACTGAGGTAATCTGTCATAGAATAATTACTCCTTTGGACACAAGATACTCCACAAATAAAAAATCCACCTCTCTGTCAATATCAAAAGCGGAGGTATCATCCATTGTCCAGATCAGTGTACGTCCCTGGGTTGAAGACCGTATTTTCTTATCTAAAAGATATTCACGCCTATAAACATAAATTGAAGCGTTAAGATCATAAACCTTGGGAGCATCCTGCCGGCGAAGGATCGGTTGTTGAGGCTTCTTGCTAAGATAGCAATAACCATCAGTAGCTTCCTCTAACATATTGAAATACGGGCTTTTGCGGGCCAAGGTCCCTGTGGTCACCACGTCCGCCTGACTCTTTAAGAATAACTGATAAACCCCCTCGATATCTTCGATCTTACGAATTGGCGCGGTTGCATCCAAATCAAGCAGCATATCATAGCGCTCCCCAAAGACCCGCTCGCTTTCTAGCCAAGCGTGACGCAAAACATCGATCTTGCCCGCCGTATCCGTGGCAAATTCTGCCGGACGCATAAATGGCACTTGGGCCCCATAAGCCTTGGCAACTTCCGCTATAGCGGGGGAATCTGTCGAACAGACAATCCTCTTTGCCCCTGCCCACCGTTTCGCCTGGTCAATACTATGGGCAATTAAAGGTTTCCCGCACAGCTCTCGAATATTCTTATTTTTTACACCTTTAGATCCGCCCCGAGCGGCGATGGTCAGCAATACTGCCATATTTCTTTCTCCTGAAATTAATAATTTTCTCAAATAACCCCTTAGCTTGAGAAAGGTTGTTCATCATTCCCGGATCATCCAAATGCTTTAAAAAAAACTTAACTTGCTTACCGAAATAATCGTCCTTTTCACAAGGCATATGATAGACTTTTTCGATTCCCTTATTATGGAAAACCAACGTATGCTTCAATAAATCCCCACGCAAAAACCCACCTTCGAAATCAATATGAAAGAATCTCTCCGGCTTACGGCTCATAAAATTCAGATGAATATTCGCACATACCCCGTTGGCAAACCACATGATGGCATCCGCAGTATCTTCAGCATCAACAGTGATATCAGCCAGCCTGCCATGCCAACCACTGATCTGGTCAGCTTTACCAATTAAATATTCCATAAGGTCAAACTCATGTGAGACCTCCAGGATGACCCCTCCTCCTTGACCACGATAAGAAGAGTAACAGTCCTTAACCTGCCTTCCGGGCCGCCAGTCTAAAAGGGATGAAGAACAAACCGCCCGGCCGTGCAAAATTTTTCGCCCAACTAAAATTTGTTTTGCTTTTTGGACAATCGGTACAAACCGCAGTGTGTAGGCGACATAACAAACTTTCCTGCGCCGTTTACACTCCTGTTCCAGCTGCCGAATTCCAGCTAATGAATGGGAAATCGGTTTTTCCAAAAAAATATGAGCGCCCGTTGAAACTGCGGCTAAGGCAGTGGAAATATGCTGATACGTAGGGTTAGTAATAAAAGCAATGTCCGGGGCATAGCGTCGAATATCTTCCCACCGGTATAATTCCGGTATCCCAAAGGAGTTACCCCGATGCTTCCGGCGAAACAAAACAATATCAAGATCAAAGCCTTTGCGCAGGATACGGGCATACCGGCTGCCTACTGATCCAAATCCGCAGACAAGGACCTTAAGCTTTTTCTTTTTTTCAAATTTCTGGCTCATTTTAAGAAATCAGCCCCGAGGAGGTTGTATTTCCCAAGCCTATCTTCAGTTAATTCGATAGTCGTTACATCTCTCTTCTTGTCCCAATTAATTTCATATTTTCTTTTAAAATTATTCTTTAAAAAACGGGTATTATTTGTTCGCCCATCAACTAAAATAAAAGTGCCGGGCAAAAAGGTTGGTTCCATTAACAATAGATCTCCCGACATCACAGTGCGTTCATCACATTGAAAACTGAGACCGTTAATATTGCCTTTGACATCCTTAGGCGAAGGCCCGTCAAGATAAATGAAATCCGGGACAATATCCGGAAGGTCCTTATAAAAATGGCAAAGTTGTCCGTTAAACGTCCCTATTTCAACCAGACTGTATTGCAAGTGAACCATAGAACAAAAATCATTCGGGATTATCTTTTTTACGCTTTTGATCCATTTCTTAGAAGCGTCAACGGAAAAAACTTGAAACATGAAACGATTTCTGATCGCTGGTTTATGGGCAAGAGCCTCCCACTCTTTTTTATTCTTTCTTAAGGCATCTGCTATGATGATTGTTGAATAACCGATCCCGAATTCTAAAACCGTAAAACATTTTCTCTGCCTGATGATTTTATGCAAATACGCCAAATCTTCCGGCTCGGGAGGAAAAGGCGTCCTAAATTTTCCGCTTACAGTATCAATGCCCCCTTTTAGATATTTAGCGCTTTCTCTAAAATCAATCAGCTGGTCTAGGCCTTCAGATTTAATGTAAGATCCATATTCGTTCATTTATCCACCCAATTGCCTGACAGCACGATGATACTCATCCCACTGCCCGATATCGATCCAGGCTTTCTCATCAATGGGAAAAAGCCCGACACTCATACCCTTATTCTTAATTTTAGCGATCAGCTCGTTGATATGCATGACCTTCCCCACAGGTATAAAATCAAAAATTCTTGAGCTCATCACATACATCCCCGTATTGACCAAATAGTCATGCTCTGGTTTTTCATTAATAGACTTCAAAAGCCCTCCGCTATGTACCTCGCAAACGCCATAGGGAATGACATAGCGTTTGCATGAAACAACAAGGGTCATGTCATATCCGTTGTCCTTGTGAAATTTGACGATCTCGTTGTAATCAATATTAATGATGGTATCGCAATTCGTAACTAAAAATACTCCCTTGATCCTGCCCTTAAGAAGCCGCAAACTTCCGACCGTCCCCAAAGGCCTATTTTCTTCAATATAACAAATGCGATACCCTGCACCATACTCCTCAAAGTAGGACTTGACCATCCTGGCCTTATGATTAATCGAGAGAAAGAATTTACGCCCCCCTTGTTCGACAAACTTATCCATAATGATTTGCAAGATTGGCTTCTCTCCGATAGGAATAAGAGGCTTGGGAAGAATGCGCGTAAAAGGATCCAGGCGCGTCCCTTTACCGCCGGCCATAATGACAACCGGGACATTGATCTTATTAATATGTCTTTTTACTTCTCCCGCAAAAACACGCTCCCAGGTCAATACCTCATCTACAGAGCTATCTTCTGCAAGAACCGGAATAGCCGTAATCTTAAGCTTGAGCATTAACTTACGAACCAAATCTATATCATAATTCTTTTTTACAAACCGCGGCTGGTGATTGCATACATGCTCAACCTTTTCTCTTAAATGCCCTCCTTTTAAAATCCATTTA
Organism: Candidatus Omnitrophota bacterium; assembly: GCA_015233675.1. Taxonomy (GTDB): domain Bacteria; phylum Omnitrophota; class Gorgyraeia; order Zapsychrales; family Fredricksoniimonadaceae; genus JABDGZ01. The sequence goes on along the minus strand of JADFXH010000002.1, from coordinate 72,568 downwards.
CGGATATCTCCGTCGGAAAGAGCTCCGAAGAGTTTCTTTTTCTCATCAATGACAAAAAGCTGTTTCTCGGCAATCTGGCTCATGCGCAGCATAGCTTCTTTTACTGTCAATTTTTTCGTAATAAAGAAATCTTTTCCTGCTTTTCTCATGGAGACCTCTTATCAAACATTATAAAAATCCGGCTTATATGCCGCTAAATTCTTCTTTATCCACGGTATTGTTTCTTGAAGACCTTTTTCTAAATCATACTGAGGCCTCCACCCTGTGGCTCGGATCAATTTAGTGTTGTCACAGCAAAGCCTGTCAACTTCTGTCTCAGCCCCACGGATCCGCTGACGCTCCTGAATAATTTTTACCTTCTGCCCTAATAGCCTGGAAATGCTCCCCACCAAATCTTTAATAGAGACCTCTGTCCCCGTCCCAATATTTACCGTCTCCCCCAAAAATTCTTTCGCTTGGGAAATTTCCCAAAACCCCCGGACCGTATCTTTGACATAATTAAAATCCCGTGTGGGAGTAACATTACCAAGTTTCAATTCCCTGCAACCGGCTAATATCTGAGAAATAATTGTCGGGATGACAGCGCGCGCGGATTGCCGCGGGCCATACGTATTAAAAGGACGTACAATTCTTACAGGCAGCCCAAAAGAACGACAATAACTTTGCGCCAGCTGGTCTGCGGCGATCTTACTGGCCGAATAAGGAGACTGACCCACCAAAGGATGTTTTTCGTCAATCGGGACATACTGGGCGGTCCCATATGTCTCACTGGTTGATGTCACGATCACATTCTTTAGGCCTAATTCTTTAGATGATTGAAGAACGTTATAGGTGCCTTCAACATTTGTTTTTATATACGCCAACGGCGAAACATACGAATAGGGAATACCGATCAGGGCGGCCAAATGAAAAACGCTGTCACAGCCTTTCATGGCACTAAAAACCGAGTCATAATCGCGGATGTCTCCCGTCAATACTTCAATATCCCCACGGCAGGGACTTTGTTCCAGCCACCCCCAATAATTACGAGAATTGTACCGGACAAAAGTCCGCACCTGGATTTTCCGGCTCACACAATATTCAGCCAGATGAGACCCTATAAACCCCCCCGCGCCAGTGATCAAGACTTTTTTCATTTTTCTCCTAATATTTAATATTTATTTAAAAGCCTTTTCTTTAAGCCAGGACAACGCAGGAACTTTTTGCAGCCAAACCTGAGATTCGAAAATGCGTCGAATATGCGGCTTCATGAAATATTTAAACTGCCTTTTTTCTATCCACAAAAGAACGGGAAGCCTTTTCCAGAAATACGACCTGAACCACATCATTCTAAATGCATACACACAGGCTTTAAATCGGAAGAAATAAAAATTGACAACGAACCACAGCGTGTCGTCCTCAAAGGTATTATTGACAATGTTTTCTACAACATATTTGGCAACATCTTCACCGAAAACCTTCCAGCGTTCTTCAATCTGCCAATCTTTGACGAAATTAACTATGTATCTCGACGAAGTCCATCCTAATCGATTTAGATAAGCACTCGTCCGGCCCGCATGTATCCTGCAATACGCAATAGCGGTTTCATCATATCCCGTCACACCAAAAGGAACTATTCCATATAACTGACTTTGCTCAATGCAAACATTATACCCGCCTGCTTTAATCAAAGTTTCCCTGTGAAACGAAAAAATGACCCCAGGAGCGCTAAACATTATACCGTACAGAAATCGACTATTCGTACAAAAAGTACTTAATACCAGCAAATGGCCGGGCATATAGCGCGGACGATAGTTATTCGTTCGAGCCTCCGGACTAATAATTTCCCCTGTTGCATTAATTCTCTTAGGAAGGCCGGCGGCGCTTGTACAATCCGGGTTTCCCAAAAAAAGAGCCACCATCTTTTCTGCGTAGTCATTGGAAAGCAGGTCATCATCAAAATGCAAATACACATATTCCCCCGTAGCTGTCATAAGGGCAGGGGAAATACATACTCTATATATCAACGCATGATCATCCAACGAGAACTGATTCTCTTTATGATGAAGGATTTTGATACGGTTGTCCGAAGCTTGTGCCTTTAACACATACTCAACGACTTCAGGCGTTCCTCCGTTATTAACGATAATGATTTCTAAATTCTTGTATGTTTGCCCCATTATTGCTTCTAAAGCCAGCCGGGTAAAATTAGGCCGGTTATAAACACAAAAAATAAACGTAAATAAAGGTTCCCGAGCCATATCCAGTCTCCATTTCATTTCGGTGTCTTACAAGATCCCCATCCGCGCAGCTATCTTCTGCGGGGTTAACCCATATTTATCTTCAAGGTATTGCGAATCTCCTATCCTTTCTTCATAATATTCTTTTGGACTTATGGAATAAAGTTGCGTGGCGCTCATTCTATTTTCAACCGTCCATTGGCACACTGAATTGAATAGTCCTGAATTAAAATTATCTTCAACTATTACAATCTTTTTATATTTACCGAATAAATCCTTTCCCGCGAGCATGATGGCTTCCCCGTTGGCTATTCCTAAAGCTACCGGCAATCCGATGCCCCAAGGCATCGGTGGAATGTTCGACACAAGAGACAAGATGATTAACATAAGCGCTCAATAGAGAATCATTTAAATTATAGGTGTCCAAATCTTTTTCACTCATTAAACCAAACTTAAATAGTGTGGTATACAGCGCCGCGGCCGCATGGCCTTTACTGAGGATGAGCCTGTCACGGTCTGCGGCAAGATCCTTGATCTTTTTACATCAACCGAGCTGTAAACCGACCTGAGTATTTCCACCACTGAAAAAGAAGCTCCAATATGACCGGCATTAGATTTATTGATGATATCCAGGATTTTCTTTCTGGTTGATTTGGAATAGGAAGATAATTTCTGTAATGTTGAACACATATCACTCCTTTGCCTAATTAAGAATTCTTGAATATTTTATGTTTATCCCTGTAATGACTCCAAGCCCTTTTTCAGGTCAAACATAGGGCGCCAATTCAATACTGCTTTGGCCCGCGCGTTGGAGACCAACCGGACACTGACATTAGCCGGGTCTTTTTCAATTAAACGCGGATTGCATTTTAAAATTTCCTTTGAAGCCTCTATGACTTCGCCCAAAGTTATCAGCCTGTCTCCCTGAAGATTAATAATGTTTAAGCCCTGCAATCCCAGCGAAGCAATGATCCCTGCTACGATATCCGCAACATGTATAAAACATCGCCCGCTATTAAATGAACCAACCGCCACCTCATCCTTGGTCTTAACAGTATTAAAAAGAGATTCCACTGCGGACCAGTTCTTTTCCCTCGGTCCGTAGATGATCCCAAAACGCAGGATCGTCACCGGACAAAACCCGTGAGCGAATTTTTGCCGGAAATTGGCCTCGCTCACAAGCTTTGAAAGCGCATATTCCGATGTTAATTTACTTATATCAATAACGGAATTTTCATCCTTAATTTCATTTTCTTTGAACGAATCATAGACCCACTCGGTAGAGGCAAATACAAATTGCTTCACGTTCCTTCTTTGAGCGGCGTTGATCAGATTAAGAGTCCCCATGACATTCGAATCAAAACATTCATAGCCTTTATTCTTGCAATCCCCGTCCCTTGACATTGCCGCTAAATGGACTATCGCATCAATGCCTTCAGGGATCAAATCCGCTATCTTAGGCTCGCGGATATCCGCTTTAAAATAGTTTTTGGCCTCAACGTCAATCAAATCAACACCCAGGCATTCAATGCCTTTGGCCTTACACTGCCTGACCAATTCCTGCCCGACAAAACTATATAAACCTGTAATAAATATCCGCATGGCTACACCTTCCTTAAACGGTTGACAAAATCCCTGATCTGTCCGGCAGTATAGTCCAACATAACATGTGATATTCCCGGATATACCCCTACCCAAAATGTATTGCTCATAGTAAAATTTGTATTACTAAGATCAAACGGCACCCGGCAGGGAATATTCTTAAATCCCGGCTGTTTGGTAATATTGCCGGCAAACAGCATCCGTGTTGCAATCTTGTGTTCTTCCAGAAACCTCACCAGATCAATTCTTTTAAAAGGAGATGCCGGACGAATGGTCAAAAGAAAACCAAACCAACTTGGCTCTGAAAATTCTTCCGCGCGCGGTAAAATAAAATACTCCTCCAAATCTTTTAACTTGTCTAAAAGGTGTTGCCAATTACTACGCCTGGTTTGTATAAAAGAGCCTAACTTCTTCATCTGAGCAACGCCAATGGCCGCTTGCATATCCGTTAATTTCAGATTGTACCCAAGATGAGAATAAATATACTTATGGTCATAGCCTTGGGGCAAATCCCCCAGCTGCCAGGAGAATCTTTTACCGCAAGTGTTGTCCTTGCCCGTGTCGCAATCACAGTCCCTGCCCCAATCACGAAAAGAAGCGATCGCCTTCTTTAAGATGGGGTCATTCGTTACAACAGCTCCGCCTTCCCCCATAGTAATATGGTGGGCGGGATAAAAGCTAAATGTGGCCATATGTCCAAAAGTTCCGACCGGACGCCCTTGATACAGCGACCCCAAGGCATCGCAGCTATCCTCAATCAACCACAAATGATGTTTCTCTGCTAGAGCCTGTACGCGTTGGAGATTAAATGGATTAGCCAAGGTGTGCGCCAGGATGATGGCTTTGGTCTTAGTAGAAACGGCCCCCTCAAGTTGGTCGACGTTTACATTATATGTTCCCGTATCAATATCAACCAGCACCGGGACCAGTCCGTTTTGCACAATGGGGGCTATTGTCGTTGGAAAACCAGCGGCAACCGTCAGCACTTCATCACCGGGCTTAAGCTGACGGTCTTTCAATAAATGCGATGTTAATGCTGATACCGCTAAAAGATTGGCCGAAGAGCCTGAATTGGTCAGCACACAAAACCGTTCCCCTAAAAAACGAGTAAATTCTTTTTCAAATTGCTTCTCAAATCTTCCCCCCGTCAACCAGAAATCAAGCACTGTTTCTCCCAGCATCTTCATTTCCTCGGCATCATAAACACGGCCAGCCAAAGGAACAGGCGATTTGCCGGGCACAAAATCTAAACGGGGTTTGTGAACGTATTGATAATGTTTTTCAATTGCCTTCCCGATCAGTTTTCTAAGAATCCCGTCAGCTTCCTTCGCGTCAACGACACCTTTTAGCTCCAAATCAAAAATATCCAAATCACTCTTCATACTTGCTCCCTTTCCTAATCACTGCTGGTCATGAACGTAAATGATCTTGCTTCCTTGCGGTTCAAAATTAAATGGCGTCTCTTTGAGGCCGGCAAGGGCTTTGCGCACACTGTTCTGGTTATATTCTTCACAATAAAAAAGCAAAAATCCTCCTCCGCCTGCCCCCAAAATCTTTCCGCCAACTGCTCCGGCCTTCAATGCTTTTTCATAATAATCATCAATTTCAACGTTTGTTATTCCGCTGGCAAGCTTTTTCTTGAGCCTCCATCCTTCATGCAAAATCTCTCCGAACCCATGGAGATCGTTTGCCTGAAGTTTTTTTAAAAGCTGACGTGAAAGTTCTACCAGGCCATTAACATGCTCTATATTCTTCGGCGTATTTTGACCCTGCTCTTTGAGAATCGAAGAAGAAATCCGAGTGATCCCTGTATAAAACAAAAGAAGTTTCTTGTTCAAAGCCTGCTTTGTTTCCGCCGGAAAAATTACAGGGTCAACAAATACGCTTTCATCTGAATTAAACTGAATATGCTGAAATCCTCCATACGCCGCAATGTACTGGTCCTGTTTTCCAATAGGATTCTTTAAAATATTCAATTCGATCTCACATGCTTCGCGTGCCAGTTGATCTGCCGATACATGCCGTCCCTGATAGGCATAAAGGGCGTTAAGAACACCAACCGCCAGACTGCTTGATGAGCCCAACCCTATACCTGCAGATCCCAAAGGAATATCCCCCATATAAACAACTTCAATCCCTTTGGTAATACCCACCATCTTCAAAGCTTCACGGATAATATTATGCTCAACCTCTTTTATCGACTTAACCATCTCCGTTTTTGAATAACTAACGCGTATCAAATCATCAAATTTCTGATTGACGGTGATATAAATATATTTATCGATGGCCGTGGACACGACAGCTCCTTGACGATGCCTGTAATAATCCGGAATATCCGATCCTCCCCCTGAAAAACTCATCCGAAGCGGTGTCCTTGAAATAATCATACCTTTATCTCCATGCTCTTAACGTATTGACGTATACCTTCCTCAATTTTAATCCTTGGGCTCCAGGAAAGAGTACCGGCAGACTTGGACATATCCGCCCAATAGTTTGCTGTCGGTTGAACATGTGCTTCACGCAATCGCTTGGCGTACAGGGGGTCTCTTCCCATAGATTTCTCAAGATGTTCGCAGACCTTCCATACCGGCACCGATACCCCTGTGCCAAGATTATAAATACCCGTCGGGATTTCCTTACGGGCTGCCAAAACCAGGGCTTCGGCAACATCCTTGACATAAATAAAATCATTAGCATTCAATGGTGTCTTGACCGCCGGAAATTCATTCTTAATCAGCGTATCGGCCAAGGTTGGGATAAGAGATCCCCCGCGTTGCCCGGGGCCATAAACATAAAAGAACCTAAACCAGATAAACGAGACATTGTCTTTTGATGCCAATAGTTTGCCAAAATTATAAAGAGAGTGCTTTGCCCAAACAAAATATGAATTCACCGCCGCTTCTTCATCTTCACGGCAGGCTCCAAATGGCTTGCCATACTCAAAACAGGTCCCTCCAACAATGATTTTGCGACATCCACATTCTTCAACCAGACAGCGTAACAATGCGGCGCCCTGCTGTAAATTCTTAAAAGATTTTTCATAACTAAAGTCAGGAATGCCTTCCCAAGCTAAATGTATACAGACATCCGGTTTAATTTCTTTAAGTTCATTAAAAAATTCTGCCGGCGTATTCAGATCGCCTTTAACAACCTTCGCCTTACGTCCATTGAGCTCTAAAGGAGAGCGGGCAAGGACATAAACCTTATCGGATGAATTAAAGAAATCCCAAAGATGAGATCCGACAAAACCGGTTATGCCAGTGACAAATATTTTCATATGACTATCATTTTACAGGCGTATAGTCTGGAAAATTCTTATCTTTTCCAGATATAGCCTTAGGCTCCACGGGCCATATAAATTTAAACAAAGGATCGTTATAACGCAGCCCGCGTTCAGCTTGAGCAAAATAAAATTCCGAAAAATAATAATGAATTATGGAATTATCCTCCATGGTTAAGAACGCATTGGCACATCCCGGCGGGATATGGAGACTCCTGCGGTTTTTCCCATCCAGTTCAAAAGACTGCCATTGCAGATAAGTCGGCGAGTGAGGGCGCAGATCAACGATAATATCGTAAATCCCTCCCGCTAAACAGGAAATGGTTTTTGCTTCTGCATGGGGAGCAAGCAAATAATGAAAACCCCGCAAGGTATGTTTAAACTTGTTCTCTGAAATATTGCTTTGGGCCACACGACTGCTGATGCCATGAGCTTCAAATTCACGCTGGCAGAAATGCCTGCGGAACATACCTCGCTCGTCAGCAAAAGGTTCCGGCTCGATAATAAAAACCCCTGGAAGTTTCTGTTCAAAGAACTTCATGAAATCTCCCTTTTAACCGTCCATCTAAGTTTTTCATCGATATTTTCATGCGAACGCAAATAATTGATTTGCTTTAACCGGATACAAGCACGATCGCGGAAATGATCTTCTTTAAAATTGGTCTTTTTAAAAAATTCGACCAATTCTTTCCCACCGCGGTCAAGGTCCCATTCCGGTTTGAAATAGTCCTTCAGCCTGGTCAATATTTTATTAAAACTGACTCTATACGTCCGCGAATCATTCCCATGTTCTCCGGTAAATATAAGAGTACTGCCTACCACCGCCCGCTGGGCCGCTTGCGCAAGCTCTCGAACGGTAAAATTACCATTGGGGATACCTACATTAAAAGCCTGCCCGGAAACAATATCCAGCGGCGCTTCAAGACCCGCGATATAGGCATTGGAAACATCCCTTATATGCACCACCGGGCGCCAAGGCGTTCCGTCACTCTTGATCTCAATTTTGCCTGTAGTATAGGCGCAGGCAACTAAATTATTATAAACAATATCACAGCGCAGCCTAGGACTCGCGCCAAAGACCGTTGAGGGCCTAAAAGAAATCACATGGAAATTCTGGTCCGCAATCCTGGCTAACTCACACTCCGCCTCCCATTTGGTACGCGCGTAGGCAGTCAGGGGATATTTCTCGCTATTATCCTCCTGGAGCTCTTCATCCAATTTTGAAATACCATACATGCTCTGAGAAGAAGAATAAATAAACCTCTTTACCCCCGCCTTCTTTGCCGCTTTTGCCGCAGCGATCGTACCACTGAAATTGATTTCTTCAGTCAACCCTGGTGCCAGTTCGCCAAGCGGGTCATTGGAAAGGGCAGCCAGATGTATGACCGCATCGATGCCTTTCATATCTTCTGGGTTAATGTCACGAATATCTTTAATGATCTGTTTGATCTTGGGATTATAGGGATATAACAAACAATCCGCGTAATAACCAATATCATAACCAACGACTTCGTATTTCTTTTCCAACAGCATGTCTACCAAGACGCTTCCGATATAGCCCTGATTTCCCGTAACCAGAACCTTCATAATATCACCTTTCTGACGCGATCTGATCAACCACAGCTAAAAGCCATGCCTGATGAACTGTTTCAACAATGTTATATTCAGAACTGTTAACCCAAAGATTTATATCCCCTAACTTCCTTAAATTATTATCCTCTCGGAAACCTGATAACGTAATGACCTTTAGTCCCATTGCCTTTGCCTTCAAGGCGGCATTCACAATATTGGCTGACTGACCGCTGCTGCTGATCAAAATGACCACATCCTTGCCATCAGCATAAAAATCAAGCGCCTTCTCAATCCAATGTTCATACCCGTAATCGTTTGCAAAGCATGTAATAAGGTCTGCTTCATTAAAGTTAACTGCCCGGACTCCGGAAGCTTTGGTCAAGTCTACTGCCACATGGCTGGCGATGACCGCGCTCGCGCCATTGCCCGCGATAATGATCTTTCCACCGACGGCTGACGTCCCCTTGATCAGGCCCTTTGTTTTCTCAAGCACTTTCAAGTCTACCAAAAGAATATGCTCAGCGACTGTTTTCAAATGAATACCAAAATCCATACCCGACCCCGACCCTTTCTATGGATTAAATCCATTAGATCTCAGCGGACTTTAAGCCCCCCTGCCATTCCGTTGCCAATTGCCCAACGATATGGTCATAGTCAATGACCATCTGATCATGGTGAGGACTAAACACATTTTCCTCAGGCCTTCTACGGATAATGAACTTTTGCTTCAACGTACAATGTCCCAGGACCTTGACTAAAAGATTATCGCTGGCCAAATTCCTGCTTTTAAGGTCATCGATCAGAATCAATGTCCCTGTTTTGTTTATATCATGGACCAGCTCATCCCAGTTAACAGGGACCGGACTATTCACCGAGAATAACGATGCTGATAATCCTTTTTCTTTAAGACGGCCGGCCATTACCACCCCATAAGGTAAGGATAGATTGAAACATATAATGGTCGCCTGTTTGCCCTGGGCATATTGAAATACCGAACGGTCAGGGCTCACGCTCAGGACATTCATCTCCATGATCTCTTGTTTAAACAAACGCTGGCTGATGCCGATGATACGAAATCCCGGCGCATTGAACTGTGAGGAGATGATCTCTTTCGCATCCGCCGTATTGGTGATGGTAAAGCCCTGAATACCCGCGATCGAACAAAAATCACCAAAATGATTTAATCGTGACTGGGGGCCCTCATAACCATTGTCTACGATAATGGTCATGATGGTAAATGACCCTTCTCCCGCGGATCTTTGACGGATGATATTATACGTATTGACCAATTGGTCGATGCCTAGCAAAAGGAAATCTTGCTGCTTCATCATAAAGGCAGCGGATACCCCGTTCATCATAGCCCCGAAGCCGATACCTACCAGGGAATTCTCGCAATTAGGGGTATTGATGATCAAATTGCCTTTTTTAACTTTAAGGTTCTTGGTCAATCCCGAGAGGCATGAACCGGCATTGATATTTTGTCCGAATATGACCATACGATCGGCCCTGAGAACCTCGTCTTTAATGAGCTTATTAATGTATTCTACGTATTTCATGCTATTTCCTTTTGTAACTGGGATAATATACGATCCGCCATGGCCTCGATCTCTTCCTTTTTGAAATGCTCCCGGAGCACGAAGACAACGTCCTCTTTTGTCGACGTAAAGATATAATCCTTTTGGCTATCCACGTCTGGTGCCGGGCCGGCGTGATAATTAATAAACTTTCCCTCAGGATATCCATCGGTCTTCATTCTCCAATGGCCTAAGGTGGTCAGCTGCACTTCAACACAAACAGGAGCTTTATTGCTCAAAGACCATTGACGGTAATCCGCTAATTTTGAAATATATTCAAAAGGATTATTAGAACTAAAAATTTCATAACGGACCCCTAAAGAATCTGCGAATTTGGCAAGATCAATGGGGCATCGTCTCTCCTCAATGCGCGTAGCCAATGACCATTGATTGTTTTCGATAATGATGAGCTCTGATAATCCATTGCTCTTTAGAAAAACCAAACTTTCATAAAAACTTCCTTCTTCAATGGCCCCGTCACCGGTGACTACTATGACGATGCTTTCCTGGGATTTGACCTTATTACCCAAACTCAGGCCGGCCGCCACCGGTAAATTATTACCTAAAATGCTGGAAGAATAAACCACCCCGCGGTTATCATTATCCAAATTCATCGAACCCAGCAGCCCGCGAGCCAGCCCTTGCGGCTTTAGATAATATTCATCTAACTCGCCTTTTAACGAGCCTGCCCTAGCCAAATTGTAATGAATATTCCGGTGGGTCAAAACCAGCTGGTCTTTCCCCTCCATAATAGCACTCACCGCCACGGCGATCGCTTCATGTCCCAGGGCCAGATGAATAGGCACCTTGAAATCACCCTTTTTATACCTGTCATTGACCAATATCTGGCTAAGCCTGAGCCTTAACACTTCTTGTGCAATCTTAATCTTATCCTGATGTTCCATCATTCAATCCTTCCCGGGATCACTTTCTGCCTGATAATCTGTTCGAACCTCTGCAGATTGTCAAACGAGGTAATATAATAATACTGCTCATCTGTTAGAAAAGCCCCCAATTTTCCTTCAGATGCGATCTTTGCTAAAATAACTTCCTCAAAAGAGATGTTCCCGTTTTCATTGGGATCAATAATGTTCTTATCGATCAAAAAAAAACCAATGTCCACTCCATTGAGCCCTGACAGCCGGCGGCTTTTATCATAGGCCTTCACCCTGCCGCTTGGATCAACCATCACATTGTTCCCAAAACCATACTCTCCGGTCCCTTTTTTATTACTAAAGACTGTCGTCATCAAAGGAACCTGTAAATGCTCAAAATTCTTTTTCATCTTCTCCAGCGGCGCCGGCCAATAATTATCTCCGTACAAAAGCAAAAATTTATCTTCCAATTTTTCATATGCATTGATCAACCGGCGCCCTGTCTGATCTTCTTCCTTGCCAATTGAATAGTCAATCTCAAGACCAGGTATGCTCTGTTTCCTGTAATGATCAATCACGCTTTCGGCCTTGTATCCCAGCAAAAAAACAACACGCCTAATACCTGCATCTCGAAGCATCCTTAATAGATAGTCCACAAACGGCCGTCCATTTACCGGTGCCATTGGTTTGGGGATCATATCCGTCAACGGCCTCAGCCGTTCACCGCGCCCCCCCGCAAAAATTACTGCCTGCTCAAAGCTCATTTCAAAAGATCCTGGTTTTGCATCAAAAATTTCGCCCCTATCCGTGCCCTGAAAACACGCAGGATCTCATTAGGTTCGTATAAGCTCCAAAACCGACGCTGTAAATCTTCATATTCCTCATTGGTTTCCCATCGATTTTCTAATCTCGCCGTCATTTCTTCAACAGCATCACGGATTTCTTCTGAAGTATTTTCAACAACCTCCAAGCCTCTTTTTTGATACTGTTGTGCTTCAAAATAAAAAGCTATCTCAGACTTAACGATTTCCCGAAACGTCAAAAACCTTTTTTCACCTGTCAACCATAACTTTTTAGGGAGACACACATAGTCTTTCCCCCACGCAGGAAAAAACCCTATGGGAATCAAATTGGCGCCGACAACCGGCTTGCGCAAAATCATCGCAAGCATGGAAATGCCCGATTCTGAAAATAAAAAGAAGGAACATTTCATCGTTAAATACACATCCATAAAGTCACTTCTCATCCCGTTAGCCGCATAATCGATGATGCCCGGATAAGAAAACGGAAGTTTGTTTTTAACCACACTTCCCATTCTGACGCCATAGTAGCCGCGATCAATTAGCCATTTCATTGCCGGATCAAAATTCTTGATATCAGAATTGCGATAATTATGATATGACCAATCTTCACCTGAAAAATCTTTATCTAAATAAGCGCCGTCACGAGCGATAAAGCAAACGAATGGGCTCCCTTCAGGGATCCCTAAATCCCGTAAAGCCTTTTGCCCTTTCCGTTCTTCTTGCTGTGTAAAATATAAATGTGCTTTGGATTTATCAAGCAGTCCATTAGTATCACAATATTGGCTGGGTTTGGAAATATACTCATGAGCCTCCCACCCCGGAAATTTACGATTGACCCACATGATCCCGTAGGCAAATAAAGGCCCGACCACAGGAATAATGCGTTTCCACATTTTAAGAACTTGATGATTGCAGACTTTGTAATCATAAAAAAAAATATCAAAGACGCGGTTCCCATGCATCCCCGCATCCCTCTCACATAAATAGACCTCGGTATTACCGCAAAAATGCCCGATGCGATAACTGTGCAAACAATTAAGCCTGATCAAAACAAACGGACGAAGGACACGCATGACAATAACGAACAAAAAAGCAGGCAGAAAAAATAACGCCTTCATGAACTTCTTCACTACTTTCCCAGGAGCATTCCCCATAAGTATTAACCGCACTTTTTCATCATTGTTTCAATCATTTATTAAACTTGCCCGCCGCTCAAAGGGATCAATGCCCCAGAGGCAAAAGATGCATATTCCGATGCCAATAAAACGACAAACGGCGCGATCTCTTCCGGTTTTCCAAAACGTCCCGCCGGACAATAATGATCAAGAAAATCTTTAACCAGCTGGGGCTCATTTTGTTGCATCTTCTCCCAAAACTTCCCCTGAGAAAGCACAACACCCGGCATTACACCGGAAACCACAACATTGTCAACGGCTAAGGCAGCCCCAAGCCCTTTGACATAAGAATTTAAATACGCCTTGGCAGCCACATAAGGCAATGCCCCGCCGAAAGGCCTAAGCGGCTCTCCGAGTTGACCCGCCATGGAAGAAATATGGACAAGCCTTCCCCATTTTCTCTGCCGCATGGAGGGAATCAAAATACGATTTATCTCAATGGCAATGCCAACATTAAATCGCCAAACATCTTCCCATTCGCTGCGAGCTCCCAGTATATCTTTATAACCTAAAGCCCCGCCGACATTATGAATAATCACATCAACACCATCCGCCCAGCGAAGGGCAGCTTGGGCAACTTCTGTGGGCTTACCTTCCATACGCAAATCTGTTGCCAAATAGTTATGCCCCGCCTCTCGGCCTCCAATCTCTGAGCAAAGCGCTTTAAGCTTATCCTCATCACGAGAAACCAAAAAAGCCGCCGCCCCTTCCTTGACCAAAAATCGGGTTATGGCAGCCCCGATATTTTTGCTGGCTCCCACAATCAATACTTTCTTTCCTTTTAATCCCAAATCCATAATTACCTTTCAAAATTTAATTACACATCGTCCCGGCATCCCACTTCGCATTTTACTGATGGATTCATTGATTTTGTCAAATTCTAATACCGATGATACCAGTTTATCCAGCTTCAAGACTCCCTCTTTATAAAGCGAATAATACGTCGGAATATCCCGATCCGGCCACATACTCCCGCCAAGAGTGCCGCGGAGAGTCCGTTTATGCATAATCGAATAAGCATCTATAGGAATCATCGTATCTTTTTGAGGGACACCCACAATGATGCAATCGCCGGGAACAGCAGTTGTATTGATCGCAAGCTCAACAGCCTTTGGGTGCCCCGTGGTAATAAGCACCTTGGATGCGCCTTGGCCTTTCGTCAGTTCACGCACAGTTTTGACCGGATCAATCCTGGAAGGATTGATAATGTCCGTTGCCCCAAATTGCTTTGCCACTTCAAGGGCATGGTCATTAAGATCAACCGCAATCAATCGTCGCGGATACCGCATATGCGCCGCTTGGACCGCGCAAAGGCCAATCCCCCCGCAACCATAAATCACAACAGTGTCATAAGGCTGTACATTTGCCTCATTAACCACCACTCCTACCCCTGTTGTGGCAACACAACCCAAGAGAGCCGCGACCTTAAGATCAGCGTTACGGTCAATGGGCGTCACACGATTTTCCGACACAACCGCACATTCATTAAATGTTGTCACCCATCCTGCGTTAATTCGTTTACCTTCAAAATAATACAAGGGCGTAGCAGAATGAATACCGCTGCCTTTCATCCAATGAAGCACTACCAGATCACCGGGCTTTACCTTCGTAACCCCCGGACCGGCATCCAAAACCTCAGCAGACGCCTCATGTCCCAGTAAATGAGGAAGAAATGCGTCCGGCCCGGCCGAAGCATCAATCTCCTCGATCTGTTTGCCGCAGATACCGCTGTAAAAAAGTTTCACCAGAATTTGCCCTGCCTGAAGTGGCCCCGGGAATTCAATTTTCCTGATAACAAGAGGCTTTTTGTTTTCCTCAAGGATCGCCGCACGAAATTGAAAAGGATATTGGATGGACATAACGCTCCTTTTAAAATATTTTTAATCAAAAACAATCTTAAATGTCGATGATAATTTAACAGTATTCAAATTCTGTGTCATAGGGATCGCTGTCCCTAAAGAGGGAACCAAAAGATCCTGCCAGGCAATACCGCAATGTGTGCAAAGCTGCTTCATACGTTCGTAATAACTCATCATTGGAGAACTAACATGATACAAGCCATAATGTTCATCTTCAAGCATGACTTTGAACAGGTCAACTAAACGTGATATGCGAACATACCCGCGCTCGACATTATTGAAAGCCTCAACCTTTTTGCCTAGTCTCAGATCGGCCATGCCCTTATCAATAAATGATCCCCCTGCTGACCCTGTCTTGAAAACCCATTCTTCACCAAGCGCATGAACTATCGGCAATCGCACGATATGATGCCTTGGGACACGGCTGCGTATAAGATTTTCGCACTCAACTTTAAGCCGCCCGTAAAGCCACTTTGGATGAGGCTTGGAATTTTCATCCGGATTGGGGTCTGAGCCGTCAAAAACTTTATCCGTCGAAGTAAAGACAATATGCGAGCCTTCCGGCAAATTATTTACCAAGTTCTCTGTGACCTTCAAATGTGTCTCCCTGGCAAGCTGAGGGTCTTCTTCATTACGTTTAGGAGATGCCAATGCCGCGAAATGATAAACAATTTCCGGCTTTAGCTCCATCATAAGAACCCGAAGGGCCTGTTCATCGCGCAAGTCAACAGACTTCAATGAATGGTACCCCATTGAAGGCTTGGTATTATGATAAACCGCCACGGGCGATAAATCGGATAACTCTTTTAACAGGGCACTGCCAATAAATCCCCCCGCCCCTGTAATAAGAATACGTCGGCCCTTATTTTTTTCCATATGGGAATTCCTTATAACAACATCTAACCTGATCACTCATGGCCTTGGCCTTGGCTAGCTGCTTTAGACGAACTGCCGTTTTATCTTGAGCGACCATTCCGGCGAAACCCCGGCGCTGCATATCAACAGCAACAAACTCATTTAAAAAAATTAAACACCATTTCAAACCAAACAACGGGAAGAATGCTTTTAGTCTAGTCCGGAATTGCGGGTCATCATCAAAAAAACTCTGCATCTGATGCATGAATTTTTCTTTCTGTGCTTGTGTTAAGCTCATGGCTGGATGCCACACAAAATCCGCAACCAATTTAACGGGGTCATCCCAACCAAAATATTCAAAATCTAAAAAAACCATCCTCCCTGCCGGGGTGCGTAAAGCATTATGAAATCCGAAATCCGCGGGACTTAGTGTCCGGTATTGATCTAAAAGCTCCTGTTCCCATAACACTCCCTGCCCGGCTAAATATTCTTTTGACCACAACTCAACATCCTCTAATAAAGGGATAAATTCATTCTGTAAATATTTCCGTAAGGCTAAATATTCATCGGCAGTATCATCAAAATTAAACCGCTTTAAACGCGCCTTTAAGCTGTTGACGATGTCCTTAGCACAAAAAAAGGCTTCCGAGGCCGGAGCAAATTCTTTGCTGGCGATAGATTTAGTCAAGCCTTTAAGAATTTTTAAAAAATCAATGGCCTGATCAAAATCGGCGTCTAATATTTGCCCTAGAGGAGAAACACCTTCTACCAGCGTGTACACCGCACAGGCATGCTTGTCCCAGGCATTCAGCGGCTGAGGAACCTGACGAATGCCCTGGGCCCATAAAAAAGACATACTTCTAAATTCTGTCCCCAGCCGGTCCCGGGTATCTTTAGGGTGTTGAAAATAAAATTTCATAACATAATTCCCTAAAGAAGACCTTAATCGATAAACCCTGCTGTTAGCCCCCTTACTGACAGGTTCTGCAGATGTCACAGGTTGGCCCATTAATTCCCCTGCCATCTTGGCTATCTCTGCCGGTGTATATTGAAGGTCAGTTAAAAACGCACTCATGAATTTTTCTCCAGCTATCTGCTACGACGATATCTCCCCTGACTGGCTTCTCCAAATCAGGCGAGTAAAGCACTTTCTTCACTCCCGATGGAAATTCATCTTCCAGGAAAACTTCCTGTAAGTCATCGATAAAATGCGTACAGCCCAGAACTTTAATCCTTTCAATTTTCTCTTTTCTGGTTGATTCAAAATAAACTTGGGTTATGTTTAACCCCATCCCCATCCGATCAAAGAAGCCATTGGCTTTCATCCAATCCAATGCCCTTTCCCGTAAATTAATCTGGTTAGGTGCAACTGGAGCATACATGGTTTTATGGCTTACAATAAATGTTCGAACATCCTCCCGGCAACAAGAAATAAAAAATTCTTTAACCCCGTTGATCAAATGCGCTTGAACAATACCTTTTGTATAAACATACGCCTGTATTTGCTGCCATAATAATTCCCCATCAGGCAAAAGTCTTATCCGTTCCCTCAACTGCCTCTTATGTAAAACCGCACTATCATTAATCAAGCCTAAATCCAAAGCTCTGTGAAAAAACACATCATCGTAATTAAGCAGTGTATTGTCAAAATCAACACCTACGACTATACCCACAACTCCCCCTAACCCCCTCTTTATAAGAAAGAGGGGGAGCCATTATTGCTTTAACATGTCCGAATCTTCAAACACCCTAATATTTCAATAATCTCGTTATAAATTTCATTAAATCCACATTCTTAACCGGCTCCCGGTTACAAACAATCTGTACGGCCAAAGAACCAACTGCATTACCTATAAAAGATACCAGTTCCTGGGGCATGCCCCCGGCAAAACACGGCGCCACAAAAGCAAAAAATGCGTCCCCTGCACCTATGGCGTCCACCACGCGATAAGCGAAAGCCGGTGTTTCATGAAATCCATCTTGACGTGAATAACATAATGAACCAAGAGCCCCTCTAGTAGTAATAATATGTTCGCATCCGATCTGCTCATAAACATTTTTAGCCAGGTGGCGGGGATCGCTGAATTTATCATGCGCCGCGAAACGCAGCTCAAGCTCATCGATACAAACACAGTTAGCGCGAGGGTATTTGGTCACCATATTAAAACCGATATTAGCGCTGTTTGTTTGGGCATTGACAGCCAGGTACTTGGCCTTTGAGCAAATAATATCGATTAGCTTTTTTGTCAATAAGCCATGGCCAAAATCGGAAACAACCACTAAATCATAATTACCCAGGACTTTTTCTAAATGACGGGCAATATGGGATTCTTCCCTTTTGGGAATATCATTATCATGCATAAAACAAACTTCAAAAAGCTTACGATTATTGCCCTCGGAAACAAAGCGGCGTTTGATAATCGTATTAGTATCAGGACGGTAAAAAAAACGCGGCCTGATATTGGGGGCTAAACGGCTGCGAATAAAATCTTCCTTTGAATCCTGGCGCCCCAAAACAGTCACCAGGTCCACCTGGCCGCAGAGGCTGGCCACATTATTGGCCGTAGCTAAACCCCCTCCGGCAAACATTTCCTCTGAAGTGTAGCGGTTGACAACTAAATGTTCCTTGGAAGATTTTCCCATGGGCACGCAATAATGATACTCGTCGATAATGGCGTCCCCGATCACGAGCACTTTAAGCTTCTTTAACTTTTCAATTGATTCAACGATGCTTTCAACCGGATAGCGTTTCTCAATGGCCTGAAGATACCTCACCGTACGCTGGGGAAAAACGTCCAGATAACTATTAATGATTTTTGAAGAACTGAAAGTAATATCATCCGTGTAAACAATTTTACCGCCCACCGATTTGATAGCCTCTTCTTCTTCGGAAATCTTCCCGGTGACATCCTGCTTATGATTCTTGTACTCTAACCCCTTGGCATAAAGATTCGGTTTTAAAATCTTGAGGCTTTCCGTGGCAGTTTCTGCATTGACGATCCCAACATAATCTACTATTGAAAGAGAAGCCAAATACTCGGCCCGTAATTGTTCATTGAAAATCGGCCGGCCGGGACCCCGTTTAACATAACGGTCGGCGGTCAGCGTCACGAGCAAAACATCCCCTTCTTTTTTGGCCATATTAAAATGACGGATATGCCCCAAATGGACAATATCAAACACGCCGTGGCATTGCACCACTTTCTTACCCTTGTTTTTAATATCCTCAATGCGTTTGGCTATTTCTTTAAGCGGTAAAATTTTTTTAATTGTCTTATCATCCATGAACCCCAGCCTCCAAAGATTTAAGCATTTTGATGTTAAAATAACGGGGATTATTAAGTGAATCCTGATACTTGTCAGCACGGAATGCCTTGATCAAATCGCGTACCGCATCTTCAATGGTAAAGCGGGGAACAAAGCCCAACTCTTTTTTAATTTTCTCGGAAGAGATCCTGTAAGAACGTATATCATCTGATGGCAAAGTTTCAATAGTAGGTTGAGGCCGTTGCGGAAATTCCCGGGCCATTATTTTCTGTACTATCAAGGCAATATCCGCAACTGACCGATTCTGATAGCCGGCATTATAAATTTTACCGGCAATTTTGGCATCAGGCAGTTCTAATAACTGTACATACAAATCAGTAATATCCCCGATATGGATGTTGGGACGCTCTTGTTTACCTCCAAAAACCTTGATACGGTTGTTATGATAGGCATGATTGGTCAAGATATTGACTGTCAGATCAAAACGCTGACGGGGAGAGTATCCGCAAACCGTAGCCGGGCGTATGGTGACCGTTGTAAATTCCGGTGATTGATATTTTGATAAAACCGGTTCACACATTCCCTTATATTTGTTGTAATCCGTGATGGGCAGCAGAGGGTGATCTTCAGTAACTTCGGGAGCATCACTGACCCCATACACACTGCAGGTTGATGCATATATAAAACGTCTGACCCCGCTATCTTTACTAATGCGTACCAGCGGTTCAAAAGCTTCATAATTGACTTTCAAACTTAGCGCAGGATTTAATTCAAAAGACGGATCATTGGAAATACAAGCCAAGTGAATAACAGCGTCACATCCTTTCAGCGAAGAACGCAGCAATGCCTGGTCACAGATATCGCCTTTGATTTCAACCAAATCAGACTTGTCCTTGATATCGTCAAAAATATCCTCACCATAAGTGTACAGATCCAACACTTTCACACGGTAACCTTTGTTTAAAAGTTTGGAAACTAACACAGCCCCCACATAACCAGCGCCGCCGGTCACTAAAACAGTCTTAATCTGATTCATTTTTTAACTCCTTATTAAATATTTAAACCAATCCTGTGTCGCTTCTTTTATACTTTCGGGTGTCCACACCGGAGCCTCGCGCCAATAATCGATGTGTTTCAGGATCTTACTGACACCTTCTTCAAATGAAACCTTCGGCTGCCAGCCCAACTGGGATTGAATTTTACGAATGTCTGCCCAAGTACATTCCGGCTCTCCGGGCCTTTTAGGGATATAAACTTTTTCCCCTTCTAAAAGAGACACCAGTTTATTAATGCTCTGAGGTTTGCCTGTCCCCACATTAAAAATCTCGCCATCTGCGGCAGAAAATCCGGCGGCGACAAATGCCTCAGCCACATCGCTGACGTAAATAAAATCACGCGTCTGCTCGCCGTCACCGACTATGGTATACGGCTTTCCATTGAGTTTCTGGGTTAGAAAAACACCGAACACTGCGCCATAGGTCCCTGAAGTACGTGCGCGCGGGCCGTACACATTGAATAATCGTAAAGACACAACAGGAAGCTGATAGACACGAGCCCAATGAAACGCTGTGGTTTCACCTAAAAATTTAGTCAATGCATAAGGATATTCCGTGCTGATGGGAGCTGTTTCAGATGTGGGATAATACTCCTTTGGAGGAATGCCGTAACAAGAAGAGGATGCTGTATAAATAAACTTCCCAACCCCGTTTAATCTCGAGGCTTCCAATACATTCATTGTCCCTAAAACATTCGAAATATAATATCCCCTGGGATTGACGATCGAAGGCACTATGTCTGCCAATGCCGCCAAATGAAATACAATTGCCTGATCTTGAAAATACTTTCGAATTTCCTCAAAATCAGCAATATCCGCTTTGATAAATTTAAACCGCGAATTATCTTTATGGTGTTCAACATTAGCCATACGTCCGGTAGATAAATTATCAATAACGGTGACATTGTGCCCGTCATTTAAAAGGCGGTCTACCAGATGACTTGCGATAAAACCCGCTCCTCCGGTTACTAAAACATTTTTCCCCATCTTCCTTACCTTTCTACCGCTTCAAATTCGTTATTCTCCCGGCTAGCTAACTCTTTAATCAAATCCACATAACGCTCCCCGCTTAATTCCGGGCTGTTTTCATCTTCCCTGCAAATAAGCACCAAACCATCAGGATTTTCCGATAAAGATTTAACCCGGCCAACTTCAACCCCTCCCCATTGAGACTGTATTAAAGCGCTCTCCACCAATTGAGCGAAATCCGAATCTCCCAAAACATAAAATTTCCTATGGCCTTTTGCATAAAGATTTCCAAGAATATCTAAAAGTTGTTTTTTAATTAAACCTATGGAACTAATGGTTTTTAGCGTGTATTTGACAGACTTGCGCATCTTTTCAGCAAATCCTTTTGGAGTCAGGAAATATTCAACTTTTCGACGGTCAAGCTGTTTAATACGGATATAACCTTTAGTAACCAAACGCTTTAAAAGCATATTGGTCATTCCTAAAGAAAGGTTCATATAACGGGAAAGGTCGCGCTGGTTAGAGGCTAATTGACCACCGACAATATTGATCAATTCAAAATCGCGTTCATTAAGGGGGTCTTTAGAGGCATTCATAGGAATGTTCAATTAATGAACATTATATAAAATACAAAAACAATGTCAATACAAATACTGAAGCAAACGCGTATACTGCAATTTAATAGATCTTCCCAAAAATCTCCAGTATAAACTAAGATTACTTAATGTAACTGTTACATATGGGGCCACTGGCGGGAGGATATTAGAATCTGCCTAAAAGAAATATTAATTTTCAAATTCTTCTTATTAATGGCATGAAGTTACTTAGTGAGCTGGTAGATTGTCTTTGCCATTTGTGACGGCTCAAGTCCTACGCTTTTTAATAAAGACTCTTGGGTCCCATATACATGAATAAATTTATCCGGCACTCCTATGCAATGCAGCCGGGGAAGATCCGGATGCATATTATTCATAAGGACTCCCATACAGGCGCTGCCTAACCCGCCTATAATCGAATGATCCTCTATGGTAACGACTAGGGGAACTCGGCGTGCCTGTTCAATAATGGCCTTTTCATCCAAAGGTTTTATCGTATGAAGATGCAGGACCGTTGATTCAATTCCAAGATTTTGAAGCTCCTCAGCTGTCTTAATTGTACGGGAAGTCATGGCACCTGTGGAAATCAAAAGCACGCTTTTATGGCCTGCAGAGGCCTGACGGAGCACTACTGCTTTGCCAATATCAATATCGCTTTCTTCCTTAGTGACGACGGGTTTACCGTACCTGGCAAGCCTTATATAAATAGGTTTCGGCCATTTTAATATGGAAGGCACTAGTTTCTTCATTTCGAGGGCATCACAGGGGGCAATAACGGTCATTTCAGGAACAGCCCGCATGATAGCAATATCTTCAATGGTGGTATGTGTAGTCCCCAAATGTGCCATTGAGAATCCTCCCCCTATACCTATCAATCTTACAGGCCTGTTTTGCAAACAAACATCCAGGACTATTTGTTC
Organism: Candidatus Omnitrophota bacterium; assembly: GCA_015233675.1. Taxonomy (GTDB): domain Bacteria; phylum Omnitrophota; class Gorgyraeia; order Zapsychrales; family Fredricksoniimonadaceae; genus JABDGZ01. Next base: position 49,948 of record JADFXH010000002.1, on the reverse strand, counting down.
ATAGCTCCGTCTGACCAAAAAGCTGGCGATATTGATAATAAAAGGCATGAATCCATCGGCAGCGAGGCCTGAGGCGACCCCCATAGTGTTTGCCTCTGAAATACCTTCGACAAAATATTGATCGGGCATCTCAGCTTGCATATGGCTTAATCCGATATCGTTATCAGTAACCATGAGGATGATCCGCTTATCGTTTTTTGCAGCTTCATAGATGGCATCTTTAAATGCGTTAAGCATTATTCTTCCTCCAATAAAGACTTCATTCTTGAAACCGTTTCGTCGTCTAAACTATTTTTCCAATGCCATTTATAATCATTTTCTACAAAGTCAATCCCTTTTCCTTTGATGGTATGACATATAACAACCGACGGTTTCCCTTTGGAGAATGGCAATCTTTTTAAAGTTTTCTTTAAGGTATCAACGTCATGGCCGTCGATTTCCTCAACAGCAAAACCGAAACTGGCCCATTTTTCTTTTAATGGTTCAAGGCCTATAATTTCTTCATTGGGCCCGGCAATCTGCAATTTATTATAATCAATGATGGCTGTAAGATTCGATAATTTATGGTGTGCTGAATACAATGCCGCTTCCCATACCGACCCTTCATTTAATTCCCCATCGCCCATTACTACATAAACGCGGCTTGGCCTTTTTTGTATGCGGGCGGCAAGCGCCATCCCTACCCCTATAGGAAGCCCATGCCCTAATGCGCCTGTTGTTACCTCTACGCCAGGCACGGTATTATACTCACAAGCTGCTACCAATCTTGAGCCATCCAAAGAATATGTTTTCAATTCATCTATTCCAATAAAACCCTTGTCCGCCAAGATAGCATATAATGCCAAGCAGCCGTGGGCTTTGCTTAGAATAAACCTATCCCTATCCGGCCATAAGGGTTCTTGAGGGCGATAATTCATAATATCGTCATAAAGGACCCTAAGAATCTCTACCAGGGACAACACCGAGCCAATATGTCCTTTCCTTGCCCCTTCCCATCCCTGTAAAATAAGTTTGCGAAGATAACGTGATCTCTCATCCATAATCATTTCATTCTTCATTGATCAACAATTTCCTTTCCTGCTCGTTTAACCATCTTTGTCCTTAAAGGCTTCAAATATTTTTTGGTTATTGTCAGTCATGACTTCCACGAACAGTGGACGATCATCCGACATGATCTTTTTTAGTTGGACATCAATGTCTTCATAGCGCTCAATGCAAACATGCTCTAGATCAAATGCTTTGGCCACCTGCTTGAGATTGAGCGTCCCCGCACCAGTTGATTCCTCAGTATCAATACGCCGTCCGTCAAAATAAGTGTCCTGCCATTTACGCATGGACGCATAGCCGCCGTTATTGATGACGAAAAGCTTCAAATTTAATTTATAATGCGATATGGTCTTAAGTTCCTGGATGTTAAGTTCTAGGGAGCCATCCCCGGTGACAGCCAGTATTTGGGAATCCGGCGCAGCCACAGCCGCCCCAATGGCCAAAGGAATTGAAGTCCCCATGGCTGCATTGGTCCCTGACATGATCTCGCGCTGGCCGCTTTCGAAATTCCATACCTGTCCGCCAACATAATAATTAGAACCTGCATCTGTAACAAGGACATGGTTTTTCCCGGAAAGTTCTCCTAACCGGTACATGAAGTAATACAGGTCAATAGGATTACGCTTAGATGCCACCGTGACCATTGGATTTTTTTGTTTAAATTCCCTGCAAGTATTGACCCAGCTTTCCCAATTTCCGGAAGGCTGTAATTTTACCTCGTTCAACAAAGCATCCATGAATGGACGCAGGTGCGCGCGGATTTTTAGGGCCAGTGGAATCCCCGGTTTCTCCAGTTCCGCTGGATCAATATCGACCATGATGATCTTGACATCCTTGGCAAAGGCCTCAAAATCATGGCCAGTAAATTGCGGGGCGAGCCGGCAACCTAAAGATACTACTACATCAGCCTGGTTCATGATAGCTTTGCAGTAACGCGAACCTTTGCCCCCTCCGTGTCCAAATACAAAGGGGTGCGAATGCGGCATCAGGTCCTGACCAAACCGCGAAAAAATAACCGGAACCTTCAAGGTCTCTACCAAACTACGCAGTTGGCTGGCCAAACAGGCTTGCCGAATGCCATGACCAGCGATGATCAACGGCTTTTTTGCACTGGATAGCATTTCAAATGCTTGCTTAACAGATTTATCTATGTCCCCAATATTGGATTCAGCGGTCGGAACAAATCCTTTAAGGCTGGAAGGATCAATTTCCATCTGTTGCATGTCTAAAGGCACATCCAGCCACACCGGCCCTGGACGGCCGGAAAGTGCATAATAGACGGCCTTTTCCAACAAATAACGGATCTGCGAAGGCTCTTCAACCACTGCAGCAAATTTAGTTAGGCTTTGTACAATAGGGACAATATTGATTTCCGGGGAACCAAAGGTTCTCAAGCCAGGGATTCCTATTTTGTGAGTGGTATACCTGGATTCAACTTGACCAGAGAGCACTAAAATGGGGGCAGAGTCTACGAAAGCTTCCGCTAACCCTGGTATGGCATTGGTTGCGCCCGGTCCAGCAGTAACACACACAGCACCTAAGGACTGGCGCACGCGGGCATAGGCTTCGGCCATCATCGGCGCAGTTGCTTCATTACGAGTGGCATAATACTTAATACCTGACTGCTGGATGGCATCGTTCATATACATAGCGCCGTAGCCAGTAAGCATAAAAATGTCTTTTACACCTTGCTTGACCAAAAATTGAGCAATGTAATCACACAGTCTCATCCGCCCCTCTTTCTATATGACGGGCATGCACCAGGAGCTTAAACATGAGCTGGCCCAACAAATGTTGGGCCATTTTAGACATTCTTTTCACAGGAGATCTACCACTGAAGTTTACCATCGGCAACAGGCCTTTGGTCACCAGACGACGAATCAAAAAGATTAGTCATGCCATGCTTAAAAATAGACGCTTCTCGTCATTGTTAAAATTTATAAAGTATTACATTTATATGCAAAAATTTATTATGCATTTGATTATAAAATAAACGCGGTAGATGTCAAGAAAGCATAAAAACATCTTTAACGCCCCTGTCCTCTAAGAATTTAACCATGTAATCGGACAGTTTCATAGCCGATCAAACTCCCTTTTAATGCTTGCCACCGAGTCATAGATAATCGCGCTATCTATCTTATACGTTATGAACTGAATACCCAACTCTTTGAACCTTGCCAGATCCGAAGCTTGATGGATCATGCAGCCGACACTTTTTTTAGCTTTGATCACATTAGCCGCCGCTTTTTCCAGTGCTTTTAAGACCTTAGGATGGCCTACATCCCCAGGCATCCCTAAGGCTAATGACAGATCATACGTTCCAATATAAATTAGATCAACGTTGGGATCATCAATGATACGTTCTAAATTGGCTAAAGCATCTACTCCTTCTATGATCAACCCTACAATTATTCTTTCATTCTGAATGACACAATATTCCCGGTCTGCTTTGCGATATCCACCGCCACGCACATAAGGATTAAACCCTCTTTGGCCAACCGGAGGGAATTTACTGTAAGCGACCACCTTCTTTCTATCCTCTACGCTTTCAATATGTGGCACAATGATGCCTGCCGCCCCCAGGTCCAAAGACCGCAATATATCTGATTCATCCAAGCGTGGTACGCGCACCAGAGCCTCTGTTCCTTCGCATTCAGCCGCCATGAGCATGTCCTGGGCTATTTTGAAGTCCATGGGGCCATGTTCCATATCAATAATGACAAAATCCAGTTTAGCCTTAGCCAATACATTCACAACGGCGGGGCTGGGCAAATCACACCATGTTCCTAAGGCAACCCCCCCATTTTTTAATGATTCCTTTAACATTCAAGATCTCCCTCTATTTTAAAAGGACAAATTCTGGTCTTTGGCTTTTTTATTAGCTATTTCTAAAGCCACATCGATAATAAAATCTTCTTGTCCCCCGACTATCTTCCTTTTGCCTAAGGCAATGAAAATATCCCGCGGATCAACAGAAAAACGTTCTGCAGCTTTTTTTACATAGGGAGCAAAGCCGGAAAAAACCCCTGCCATCCCGCTGGTCAAAGATACTGAATCTATTTCCTGGGCCTTGTGCATAATTTTAGCCACGACCCCATCACTTACATCCATCAGCTTATAAAGATCAACGCCTGTTTCTATCTTCATTCTTGATAATAACCCGATAAAGACCTCGAGTTGGCAATTGCCGGCCCCAGCCCCAAAGCCCCGGATCGTTCCATCAATAATTTTGGCTCCAGACCTTATGGCAGTTAAGGAATTACTAACGGCTAACCCCAAATTGTTATGCCCGTGAAATCCCACCGGGATATCCAGCTTTTTGGATAAAAAACTTACAGTCTCTTCCAGCATGTTCGGATCAAAAGCCCCTGCGGAATCCATCAAAATCACCCCTAACGCGCCATAGCTTTGCATTTTCTTGGCTTCCATTAATAATTTCTCTTTCGCTGCCATGTGGCACATCATTAATACGCCATAAACATCTTTCCCTCTTTTCCTAACATAGTCAATATGCTGACCGGTAACATCTGCCTCCGTACAGTGGCAAGCCACGCACACAAGATCGACCCCCAGGTCGATAGCTGGGGCAAGATTGTCTTTTATGGTTCCCAGACCCGGGATCAAAAATGCGCCCAGCTTTGTTTTCTTTAATGCTTTTCTGGCAGTTGTTAGCATCTCCTGATCTGGTAAAGCTGACAGCCCGATCTGCAAAGAAGATGCTCCCAAACCATTGCCATGTCCTACTATGACCACGTGCAATCCGGAACCATCGATCCCTGTGCAATAGTTCCTGATATTGTCCACCGTCAATTTATGGCCGATGGCGTGAGACCCGTCCCGTAAGGTGGAATCAAAAAAAATGATATCTTTAGTCATAAATTTTAATCCTTTAGTCTAAGAATTTTCTTCTTGGCAAACTCTTCGGCAACATTTACTGCCGCGCAGGTAATAATGTCCAGATTGCCGGAGTATTTTGGAAGAAAATCCCCCCTCCCCGCCACCTCAACCATGGTCGTAACGCGGTTATTTTCCACAACAGGCCCGAGAACAATCTTGTACCCTGGAACATATTTTTGTATCTTTTGCGCCATGATCAAGACTTGTTCGGTAATTTTTTCCAGATTTGGCTTTTCGATCTTCGCGTAAACCGTATTGCGCATAAAAACAGGTGGCTCCGCGGAATTTAATATAATAATTGCTTTGGCTTGATCCACTCCGGTAAAAATCCTGACAGCCTCCTTGGTCGCCAGAACATATTCATCAATGTTCGCCCTGGTCCCGGAACCAGCTGATTTTGAAGCGATACTGGCTACAACTTCTATATATCCAATTTCAGGATGCGCTTTTATCAAGGCATAGGCTATAGGAATTGTGGCTTGCCCGCCGCAGGTAATAAGATTAACATTAACGGAATTTAGACATTCCTTAAGGTTAACGACCGGAACGCACATTTTTCCAATGGAAGATGGTGTAAGATCAACCACAAATTTGCCCAGCTTTGTCAGAATAGGGGCATTAAAAGAATGTACTTGAGCGGAAGTGGCGTCAAACACGATCGCGCAGCAATCCGGGTCATCCTGGATTTCCTTAATTGAATTAAAAGAAGTGCGGACGCCCATTTTCTCCGCTCTTCTGATCCCAACTGAATCAGGATTCTTACCGGCAAAAAGACCGCATTCTAAGATCTCCGACCTTTGCACCTTGATCAACAGATCCGTGCCAATATTCCCTGTTCCAATAATGCCAACTTTTACTTTTTTCATTTCAGACGCCCCTGCTAACTTGCGTTAGCCTCTTTAAGGAAAACATGTATAGTATCAACTATATACTCCAAAGCTCTCTGAGACAAGCCGGGATAAACCCCCGATCCAGAATGTATCACGCATAATATTTTCCGTATTCTTCAGGTTTCCTATAACACGATAATCAATACCGTCTTTCATGCCATCAAAGCAAGGCTGCCGCAATAGATTACCGGCAAAAAGATTGCGCGTCTGAATATCATGTTGCTCTAAATAACCAATTTGAGTTTGGCAAAATTAAACGCTAACCCGAGTCAGCAACTGTAAATTTTTTAATGGCACCTTGCGACGGAAGTAATCAATATTACGTCGGAAGCTCTGAGAATGCGTACAGGACACAAGGGTGACGGCATTATATGCGACCAGCACCAGCATCCAGTGTTTTTGAACGCAAAGAACTCAATATCGAAGCGTTGACGATACAGATGGCATCACAGCCTGCCTGCTTGGCCACCGAGGGCGAAGCGAAATAGGGTCACCGATCTCATAGTGGATAACACGCCAGCCACTTTAGACATTTTTTCCACAGGAGATCTAACACTTAAGTTTACCATCAGCAACATGGCCTTGGGGCACCAGACGACGAATCAAAAAGATTGGCCATGCCATTGTTAAAAATAGGCTCTTCTCGTCGTTGTTAAAAGTTACAAAGTATTATGCTCATATACAACGCCTTATAAAGCATCTAATTATAAAATGAAGGAGGTGGATGTCAAGTGTTATGTGTCACTGGCGAGAGGATGTTAGAACCTGTTTAACTTGTAGAAAAAAAGTTTTGGGGATTCATATCTCCTTTAGAAACTTCTTGCCTCTTTTGACTGTTTCCTGGATATCGTCCATAAGCACGGCAAATCTTTGCGCCCTCTCTTTTGGGGATTTGTATATACCATCTTTGATCCCCAAAGTAAAATTTTCACATTTCTGACTGATAATCCCCACTAAATTTTTTAAATCATGGGTGCAATCATCCTCAAATGAATATGTTCTACGTTTTGCCTTTTTCTCAAACAACAAGGGCTGTGGTTCTTCTAAACCGGTAACCTCAAAAATCCTTTTTGCAACATCCCCAAGCAGGACCGGCTTTTCATAATAGCCGCTTAATCCCATACTTTTAATCTTTTCAATTTCCTCATCCGAATACTGTTGTCCGGTAACCATGATGACCTTGGTATCTTTGTCATAACCGCGCAATTTTTTTAAAACATCGACGCCATTTTCGTCTCTCAAGGTAATATCCAGCATGACAACGTCCGGCTTGGATGATTTGATGACACAAAGGGCTTCTCGCCCGCTGTCTGTAGTCAAAACAACAAAGCCTCTCTTTTCAAAATAAGACTGAAAAGTCTCACAGGTATCAGGCTCATCTTCTACAAGGAGCAGTTTTAATTTCTCACATTGCGGCATAATAATTTTTTAGTATACCAACAAAATAAAGCCTTTTGAAATGATAAATTTGTAAATTCTTGCTTTAAAAAATCTTTAATTAACGCAAGTCGTCCTCTATGAGAGTTACAATAGCTTCTCTTGGCTTTTGGCCCGGAGCAAGATACATCTGCGGCACTGCTTTCTTTTTCAAAAGATCAAAAGCCTCGCGTTCTCTGTTTTCTTCTAATAAAGCAAGCACCCTGTCCTTTGTTGACCTTTCTTTTACGGCGACAATTAGCCCAGCACCCGGATCCTGCTCACTGTGAAGTATCAATAGAACTTTCATTTGTTAATCCTCCCTTATATTTAACAGTTCAAATGACTTTTTTAGTTTTTAGACATTATTCCATAAGGAAAATTATCTCCTGGTGCTATATTGTATAAATTTTGATCATTCTCCTTTATTTTATGCCCTGTAATTCCAAAAGCGGTCATTAAGAATAAAGGCAAAGCCAGAATTGTCTTAGTTTCAGCAAATCTTTGGATAATTTCTATTAACATAGGCCTTATTCCTCCTTTCTAGTAATGTAAAGATGCATTGATATCCCTATATTAGAAAATATACCATCTAATACGACAATAATCAAGCAAACATATCATATTTTGTCATAATGTAACATATTGCAATAATTAATATTACGATATTTACCATAAAATATTAAAATAATTATGACAAAACTATCTTAAAATAGTTAAATTTTGTCTTGACGAATACCTTAATTTACGCTATTCTTTAAGAGATGAAAATACACGAAAAGATTAAATTTATACGCCAGGATTTGGGATTAAGCTTGCAAAATGTGTTTGACCGTGGCGTTGCCGTGTTTGGCAAGAAAGCTCTTAGCTACAGGACCCTCCAAAGGATTGAAGAAGGAGATATTGCCAAGTTTTCTTCTATATTAAAAATTTGCTGCGCCATTGGTATTCCTTTGGAAAAACTGATCAAGGACACTGAATTAGAAGGCAGGCTGATAATTAGAAAGGATGAACGGTTAGATGAATATACCTATAATGATAAGGTACAAGCCAATGTGATCAGCTCACCCAGCCGGTCTTTTTTGGCCTTAGAAATGCTCCTGGAAGTCGGTGGTAAAACAGTATGGGAACATTCACCCCTGATAGGAAATTACGAAAAATGGATCTATGTCATTAACGGACGTCTGACCTGCTATCTAGGTAATGAAAAATTTGTATTGGATAAACGCGATAGCATTTCTTTTGAAAGCTCTATACCTCATTGTTTTGAAAACTCCTCCGGCAAGCCATGCCTTTGCATTGTCATCGCTAACCCTAAACATTTTTAATAATCAACTTGCCTATGCTTAGTAAAACCGCCCTTAACTTCTCACCCATGACTGCCAATGAGGCAGATTTATCAATATAATCAACAGCTCCCAAGCTGATCGCTTTATTGACAACCTCCGCACTCCTCCAAGCGCTGACAACAATAATCCTTGAAGCAGGCGAAGCCTGTCTCATTTGCTCAATCACATCCAGACCGCTTAAACCCGGCATTTTTACATCGAGCAAAATAACATCAGGTTTTAATTGCTGGACTTTGCCCAGGGCTTCAATTGCATTTTGTGCCTCATCTATTAAGCATTCAAAACGGGGAACAATATATTCTTTGATATTTTTTCTCAGTTCAACCTCATCATCAACAACAAGAACCCTGGGAGGCTTCATGTGACCGCCCTTGTCTAAGACATCGTGTATCTTTTGAACCACCACATCCCGAAGATAGTTACGGCTAAAAGGTTTTGTAATATACTCATCGACGCCAAGTTTTAAGACTTGCTCGCGGGCCTTTTCGTCTTTCTTGGCAGTGACAACAATAACAATAACACCCGGGTCAATTGCCTTCATCTCCTTAAGTAAATCTTCGCCGTCTTTGTCCGGCATGATCAAATCCAGAAAAACAATTTTAGGTTTTTCTTTTTGAAACAGCTGCATGGCTTTTTTTGCATTCGTTGCTATGGACACAGAAAAACCAATATATGAAAATGTTTTTTCAATGATCTCGCAAATGCCCTGCTCATCATCTACAGCCAAAAGTTTTATCATTTAAGGCCTTTCTATGAGGCAATGGAAGGCGAAGTTGCTTGCCTGAGCCGGTTTAAAAATTTACGCATTGATAATGTGGCATCAAGGATTTTACGGGCATCTGCCACCGGTATTGGCCTCTCTCCCGCTGGGTCCAAATAATATTGAACACACAAACCCATAATATGTAAATCATTACCTAAATAATGAGTATAAAATTCCCTGATCAAAGGGTTTAAGATAGTCCCTTCCCTCTTGACCTTTTGCAAAGAAGCATCTTTGTCTGTTATTCTTTCAGGACAGATGATCTTGCGTACAATTTCCACGCTGCGCATAACATAATCCAGAATTTTCCTGGAATCTTCAACAGGGATCGGCTTATTCTGATCTAAATAATAGCTGACTTGAAAATTAATAAATGACACTGAATCGCCTAGAAGGTTATACATGGCATCCCAAATGAACGGCGGGATGGTAATTTTTTCGTCTCTGATTCTTTCATAAAGAGCATCTTCATTAGGCAGGGGTTTGGCCATTTTATGGCCTACCTTTCAGAATACCGTCTGCCAGCTCTTTGACCACATCCAGCCATTCTTTCGTATCCAATGGTTTTAATAAATACGCCGCAGCACCTAATTCCTTGGATTGTTTGATGGTATGCTCCTCGGTAATACGGGTGATCATGATGCATTGGGCATTTGGAGCTATCTTTCTTACTTCACGCAAAACATCAATCCCGCTCAGCACAGAGTCATCAAGGTGCACATCAAGTATACAAATATCTGGACTATGTTCAACAAACAGCTTTACCGCCTCTTCTCCATCCGTCGTGCCAACGGTATCATACCCGCATTTGTGACGAAGGATCCTTTGGGTTAAATCAAGGATCCCTTCTTCATCATCAACAACAAGGACTTTAAGCGTATTTTCATGCATAATTAATTCTTCTCCCCTCTGCTGATAAGCTAACTGCTAACTCTTAAAAAATTCTTTGTGATGACGTCTTGGTCGTATCTGAAGCATCTCCCTTATAAACAGGCAACTGTGCAATAAATTTCGCCCCTTTAGCCTTTCCTTGCGACTCTGCCCATGCCTGCCCCTTAAGCCTGTCTACAACCTGCCTGACCCGGTATAGCCCAATCCCTGTCCCTTCGGCGCTTCCCTTGGTTGTCGTCGGCACTTGGAATAGTTGTTTCAAGACCTTGGCCTCAACGCCATAGCCGTTGTCCGACACTTCAATGATAATAAAATCGTCTCTCTTAAAAATATGCAAACTAACCTTGCCTTCACCTCTGGCATTATGCCGGTGCGCGGCGTGAAACGCGTTTTCAACATAATTAAAAAGAATTTCTTCGATGGTGACCTCTTCTGCCCAGACAGGGGGCAAATCAAGTTGAATGTCCTGTGTAAATTGAATGCCGGGATATTTTTTACTTAATAAAAGTAAAAATGACCGGAAAGGGATCATTACATTATTTATAAGCACTGCTTTGTATTGGCCGCTCTCCGCTTTGGCATAATCTTCAACCGCTTTGATGATTTTTGACACCCGCCAGGCGTTGTCTTTAATCTTATTGCAGGCAGCAATTATTCCTTTTATAAAATCCGCAGTAATAATCTCTCCCTGTTTGGATTTGATGTCTTCCTGCAGCTCTTCCGCTTCTCCCACGACAATTGTTATAGGGTTATCGATTTCATGGGCCATGGTTCCCACCAGCATATCCAAGGATTCCCGCCTTGCTTGGGCGCCTTCCTTCTTAATACGATCTTTTTCTGCTTGCATAAATAAACAATTTTCAATAGCCAAAGCTATTTGGTTGGCCAGAATGCTAAAAGCGCCCAAATCATCCTCGGTATATATTTTCCCTAAACCTTTTTTCCCCATTACAATTATGGCGATAAGAATTTGGTCATTAAAAACAGGGACGAGAAGCTCCCCTTCAAGAGATGAGACTATCTTGACGATTTGTTCCAATCCATGATTCTTATCATCCTGAGATTTTTGTTTGATCTCCTCATAAACAATCAGGTCCTTATTATTTGACAAGAATTGCACTAAAGGAGAGTGTTCCTCAATACTATCAATGAAGCGCCTCTTGCCCGCTCTTTTCTTAGAGGCGCCGATAACATATCGTTTTTGACTTTGGTCATAAATATAAACTATTGCATGTTCAATTTGAATGACATGCGTCAGCACATAGACCACCATGTTTAATAATTTTTTTAAATCTTTTATTCTTCCCATCCCTGCCGAAGCCTGGCGGAGGGTCTCTTGATAGCGACGCTGTTCATCCAGTAAAAGATCTGCCGCCTTTCTTTGAAAATACAAATAAATAAACGGGGCTGTAGTAGCTAAAAGAATTACCTGGATAAACGCAATAAGTTTATAACCGATTGAATAAAGATAAAATGGTATGCCTAAAACCAGCGCATACACCCCAATAAATATTGCCGTATTGGATACAGCAAGGCGTATGTCCATAAGGCGGTAACGCACAATCGCATAAGTGATGGACGATAGGTATAAAATAACCAGCGTCGTGCTCAAAAGCAACACAGGTATATTAAAGGCAGGCAAGAATACCGTGCTTTCTCCTAGGAAACAAACCGCTGTCCCAAGCAATATGTACCTTCCCTGACCGGCTAAAACTGATGGCGCAGACTTTATAAATCTAATTAATAAATAGGCTGCGTATACTGCTAAATAAACGGAAAAAAGAAACAAAACATAATATAGCGGCCCTAAATTGGGATATGCGTAAAACCCTGCCTGGGGGGACAGGCTTGGGATAAAAAAACTTGGCATAATAAGAGAAGAAATGATAATAATTAAAGATGTCACATAATAAGCTGTCATTTCTTTAGCTTTAGTTTGGGACTTACCGGTAAATAAAATTACAAAATGAACAAAAAAGACCGGTATTATAATAGAAAAAAGATTAAGAAATCTTAACCAAAATAAGGCCCTATAATACTCATTTGCCGAATAAGCCAAATAGAGGCCTTCCCCCCACAGTCCTACTGCAAGACCAAACAATCCCCATGTCGATTTTAGAAACGAGACTGGCCTGCTCATCAAAACAGCCAATGAACAAAAAATTCCAGTACCGAAGATCAATAAACCTGAAATGGTCAAATAATTCATCGAATTCATTGTTTCTCAGCCCTATATTTATATGAACTTTATCTTCTTCATGGCAAAGCCGCACATCTTAAGCAGTAAAAAACCATGACGGAAGCGCTGTATCTGGGTCGCGCCATAGGCGCGGCTTTTATAACGAACGGGAAGCTCTATTACTTTCAAATTGAGTTTCACCGCGCCGAAGATCAGATCAAAATCGCCAAAAGGATCAAAATCACCAAAATAATCTCTGTTGGCCACAAGCTCATTATAATGATGCTTAAACATGACCTTAGTCCCGCACAAGGTATCCTTAAACCGCTGCCCCAGAAGCCATGAAAAAAATAAACCAAAAATTTTATTGGCCGCCAAATTCAAGAATCGCATGGCCTCATCTTCCATGGGATAAATCAGACGGCAACCGTTGATAAACTCACCTTTAGAGCTTTGGATGGCTTTATAAAACTTTGGCAACTCTTGAGGAGCTACGGTCAAATCTGCATCAAGGATCATCAGCACCTCACCCTGAGCCCGAGAAAATCCAAAACGCACCGCATCTGCCTTACCTGTTCCTTGCTGCTTAAATAATTTAATGTCTTTATGCGGATAAGCGTTGATGACCCGTTGAACCTCTTCATACGTGCCATCTTTAGAATGCCCTTCGACAAAAACAAATTCCTGATGGGCCCCAAAAATTGGAGTGCGAAGGAGGGCCTGCTCAATATTTCCCTTTTCATTGCGGCAGGGCACAAGAATAGTCACAGAATATTCCCTGGCTTGATCAAATAAGGGGCGGGCAATAATGAAATGATTGAGAGTCAACGCATTAAAAAGAGGCAGTTTGGCCAGGTATTTATTCAAGAGAAAACTTATGCCCCAGATATTAAAAGGCAATAGGGTGGTGCGCTCACTTTTGATAACATCGTAACCTGCCAATTTTAAAAAATTGCTAATATCATTAAAAGTAAGCCAATTCTGCTCCTGCTGGGGTATTTTACGGCCTGTAAATTCAGCGGCCTTTAATAAGGAACGCCAAAGATAGCTGTAATATTCAATCACGATTCGCGTATCGGAAGCGCAGAACCTTTTTAAAATTTCTAAAAAAACTTGTATATCCTCAAGCTCCCCTAAAAGTCCGGAAAGAATAATATAGTCAAATTTTTCATCGACGGGGATATTCTGGATGGTCCCGGTATAAAAATGCAGCGACGGGTATTTTGCTTGTGCCAGCTCAACCATCTTGGAACTTATATCCACTCCTACACCGTAGGATGGCTTCAAGGCAGTCAGCAAATCTCCGGTTCCGCATCCAATCTCAAGGATCCTTTTACCTTCAGGCACAAAATACCGGTATTGTTTTTCCAATAGAGAATAATAATACCGGTTTTTGCGACGAAAATTATCACGATTTGAAGCTAAAAAATCATAATGACGAGACAATTCTTGTGCCATAATTTATTTATTTTTCACCCCGACTGAGCTTACCCGTCAAGGCAGAAGAAATGAAATCCTTATGCTTGCACGAAGCTTCTCCAATTGATAAGATAGACAATATTAATCAACTTCTTATGTTATTGTAATCTAAAAAATTAAACCAGCCATAAAAATAAATTGAGATATACTGCGCCCATGCAACGAATCACCGATATTTTCAGCCATAAAAATAAGACCTTTTCATTCGAATTTTTTCCCCCTAAAACAGAAGAAGGCTATTTAAAACTTCTTAACATGACACCTATACTCTGCGCCCTAAACCCGGATTTTATTTCCTGTACCTACGGAGCCGGGGGCGGAAGCCGTGAAAAAACCTTGGACATTGTCGAGCACATTCAAATCCATCACCATGTCCCATCGGTGGCCCACTTAACCTGCGTTTTGCATACTAAGGACCAGGTCAAAAACATCTTAACCGAAATGAAACAGCGTGGGATTTGCAATGTGCTGGCCTTACGGGGAGATGCTCCCAAGGATAACCCGGATTGGACACCGGGAAAAAATAACTTCAAATACAGCTGGGAATTAGTTGCTTATATCCGTGAGCACTTCAAAGATCATTTCAGCATCGGGGTAGCAGGTTTTCCCGAAGGGCATATTCTTTGCCCTGACCGTAATTTGGACTCCCAACATTTAAAAAATAAAATTACCGAAGGCGCTGATTATGTCATCACCCAGCTTTTTTTCAATAATCAGGATTATTTCGATTATGTGAGCCGTCTTAGAAAATTAGGAGTCAGCTCCCGCATCATACCGGGCATCCTTCCGATCACTGATTATCAGGCATTAGTTCGTTTCTGTTCGATGTGTAAAGCATCCATTACTCAAGAGGTGCATGATATTTTCAAGCCAATCGCAGAGGACCGTGAAAAAACCCTGGCCGCAGGAATTGATTTTTGCCTAAAACAAAGCCGGAGCCTCCTGCAAGGAGGAGCACCCGGCTTGCATTTTTACACGCTCAATAAAGTTCACCCGGTTGATGTAATCATTAAAGGACTGCGAGGCAATTCTTAACACCATCCGTTAACGTGTATTTATTATTTAATTTCCCAATACTTGTCTTATTGATAAAACTCCTCGAGTTAAACAAAAAATTCCATTAAAAATTTTATCCCCGCCTAATCATATTCTTTATCTTTTGTAATATATTTTGCGGCAATACAAGCCTGAATTCTTTATGGACATCCGCAGCTTTATGCAGCAACCATATCCCCCAAGTCCCGCTATGATAAAGTTGCTGGCCAACATCAACACCATTTAAGAGAACTGCACCTGCTTCATCGTTGATTACCAAATAGTTATTATTCCCTTTCCCGAGCGAAGAAGCATTAATCGTATCTACATATATCACCCGTGCCAAAGAAAATCCTCGCAGGCTATCCGCTGTCTCTTCAAATGGCTTTGGATAAAAAAATTGCCCTCTCGCCTCTTGGTCTAAATACCTTAACTCTTGTACCACTTTCCTTTTGTCTGCCATCTTGGAAATTTTAGGAATAATGTCCAATGCTAAAGTCAACATAGCACCCGCAATGATAACAATGCCCAGTGACTGAACAGGCCAAAATTGTTGCCTTGCCAACCGGGCAACTAAGAAATAAACACAAATTATAATAAAAGGTCCCATCGGGGCTAAAAGATACGCCGGGAATCTCCAAGGTAACAACAAAAATGTATAAACAAAGATAAATAAAGGAAAAACAACGAAAAGGGAATCATATAACTTGCGCCCCCGTAATGTATCCCAAATAAAAATTAAAAAAGAAATAACCGATATTGCCAAAATCAATTTGATAACACCCGAAAGCATAAAAAACCGCCCCAACAAAACACCAATGGACATATTCGCCTTATAAGAGGCTGTATACATTCCTATAATTCTCTTAATAAAAACACCATACGCCACGACTATAATTAAAGATACGACGATAAGGATCCGTGATAAATAATTATTGCGCTTAAATAAAATAAGGTCTAATAAAGCATACATTGCATATAAAATAAAGAAAACTATACCGGTCTCTTTGCCTAAAGCAGCAAACATCGCCAGCACCAAAGCTGTAACAAGATGCCTCAACGATTCTTTTTCATAACTCTTAAATAATGAAAACAAAGAAAGAGAACCAAAAGCAAAGATAAACTTTTCCTGGACAGAAATATACATAAAGATATTCCAAAAAGCAGGAAACAAGAAGAACCCCAGAGGCAACACCCATTTAACGTAGTCATGGGCAGGGTCCTTAAAAATAATCCGGTTAATCAATTCCCCCCACAAGGAAAGCATATAAAATCCAATTAAAAAAACAGCCAAATAAATCAACAAAGGATATTTACACCAATATACTGAAATAATCCACACATAATAAACCGGTCGGAATCTTCCATAAACATGGATGTCCTCTCTAATTAACGAAGCAAACGAAGCCTTGCCCGACCAAAAAAATCCCGCCAGTTGGCGACACGATAAGTCATCCATAAATCCCCAACCAGGAGCATAAAATAAGAAGCTCACGACTACTATTAATGAAAATAAAATAAACGGGGCCGCCGGAAGGATTTTTCGCATTAAAAAAACCTATTAATTTAAGCCTGACACCTGTAAAAAAAGCCAGCTACCTTTCGATAACTGGCTTTTTGAAAGAATAGAAATCCCTTCTTATTTTTTAGAGATATAACGCACCAAATCAACCACGCGCATAGAATATCCCCACTCATTGTCATACCAGGAAACGATCTTAAAGAAACGTTTCTCCCCTTTAAGGTTGTTCTGGACCGTCGCCAAAGAATCATAAATGGAAGAGCGAGGATCATGGATGAAATCCGTGGACACCAATTCCTCATTAGTAACCCCAAGATATCCTTTAAGATAAGTCTCCGAGGCCTTTTTCAACAAGGCATCAATTTCTTCGATCGACGTCTCTTTAACAGAACGGAAGGTCAGGTCAACCACTGACACATCCGCGGTCGCGACACGAAAAGCCATTCCGGTCAACTTGCCTTTAGTGACCGGTAAAACTTCTCCCACGGCCTTTGCCGCACCAGTCGAAGAAGGGATAGTATTGATCGCCGCCGCGCGTCCGCCGCGCCAATCTTTTTTAGAAGGGCCATCAACTGTTTTTTGGGTAGCGGTATAAGCATGAATAGTGGTCATCAAACCGGTCTCAATACCGATGCCTTCTTTAATAAGGACGTAAACCAGCGGAGCTAAGCAATTAGTGGTACAGCTGGCGTTAGAAATAATGTTATGTTTGGCCGCGTCATATTCATTCTCATTGACACCCATGACAATGGTCTTAACATCCCCCTTGCCCGGTGCTGATATGATGACTTTTTTAGCCCCGGCCTGTAAATGTCCGGAAGCTTTTTCGCTGTCAGTAAAAAGGCCGGTCGATTCAATCACAATGTCAACGCCCAAAGCCTTCCAGGGAAGCTCGGCCGGCGTTTTGGTTGCCTGCACGCATTTAATCTTATGTCCGTTGACCACAATAGTATCTGCCTCTGCTTTAGAGGGATCACTTTTGCTCGTTGACACCGCATGCTTGAATTTACCCTGAACTGAATCATATTTGATCTGATAGGCAAAATAGTCCGCGTCAGTGGAAACATCCACGACGGCCACTACATCAATTTCACTGCCTAATAGCCCCTGGTCGCAAATGGCCTGAAAAACCATGCGGCCGATACGTCCAAATCCATTAATACCGACTTTGACTGCCATTGTTTCTTCTCCTTTTTATTGTTCCAGCTGATTCATGATCTTAGTATAAACCTGCTGCGCAACAGCAACCCGCGGAAAAATCGCCTCTCGGGCTTTTACACGAAGCTTGCTGGTCGTTAAATTTAATTGAATAACTTCGACGGTCACATGGACACCGTTAATCTTGCCCACAATTTCCCCGTCTTTTGGTCGCTCATCCGTAATTGTACCCATGATCGAGATGACTTTATGGGCAGATGCCAGCAACTCTTCCTGGCCTTTGCTGCTGACCCCCTCAAAGGTATCCGGGCTTACAGCATAACCGCCGACTGCAGCGACACCTCCGACTACTAAAAACACACAACCGTTTAGGCAGGTACAGAAAATAGCCGCAAGTAAAATGTGAAAAATTTTGACTGGATATTTCATTTCTTTATCCTAACATTTATATTGCAACCGTTGCTTTTTGATTTGAAAAAATTTTAAATCAACCCTTGCCGGGTTTGGCCCCATGATTAGCTTTTTTAGAACGCCAATTTAATTTCCCCTTACGTAATCTTTTACTCATTACCCCTCCCTGTAGTCCCCTCTCTTGCAGAGGAACTTATAATTTTTTTAAGTTGATCTATTCTACTGATAATATGCCACGGTTTCAATTCTTTTAATTCTTTCTTGAAACTTGAGCCCGTGGCCACCGCTACCATGCGCACGCCTGCCTTGTGAGCGCATTTTACATCAATCGTCATATCTCCGACATACAGAACTTCTGATTTATTAAAATTAAGGCGTTTGGCAATCGCCCATAACATATCCGGATAAGGCTTAGGCCGGTCGGCACGGTCCGCACAAAGCACTACATCAAAAAACTCCAAAATACCAAGCACTTTTAAAATAATACGCGTGAATTTAGTCGGCCGGTTGCTGGCAATGGCCAGCTTATATCCCCTGCCTTTTAAAAACTTTAAAATCCTCCAAGCTCCGGGCAATAATTTTACCGCACCCTCAAGCCCTAAAGCTTTGGTATGATGCGGCCTGTAAATCTTCATCGCCCGGTCCGCTAATTTCTCTCCGACGAAATGGACCATCAATTTGCGATCCCCGCCGCCGACACTGCGCTTGATCTCATCGTGAGAACGAGGGAAAAAGCCCAAAGCATTCAAGGTGTAATTAACGCTTTGGCTCACCGCCGAATATGCATTGACCAGCGTGCCATCCAGGTCAAATATAACTGCTTTAATCATGACTTTTAAGTGTAGAGGCAAACAAAATGACCAGACCGGTCACCGCCAAAAATGCCCCGATAAATGCTTTAAAAACCAGGACCACCGCTTGCCATTGCTGTAAAACAATGGTGATCCCTAAAGTTGTTAACATAAATCCTGCTATAAAAAAAATCACTTTACGCCACATTTTGCCTCACTTGTTCTTGCACTCCTGCTGATTGCGGGCGGCTTTTCCAACGACGATGCATCCATCCCCATTCAGCTGGATACTTGCGGATATACCCTTCAATGATATTCGTCAGTTTCTGGACATTGTACTGGATGGTTTCTTCGTCGGTCGCTTTTTGTTCCAGGTAAAAATGCTTTTCGATCACAAGTGTATGCATATCGCTATCGCCTTTACGTAAGGTAAAGATTGGCAATAACGGGGCCCCCGTGCGCATGGCAAAAATTATAGGACCCGTTGCTGTTCCCGCTTTCTGGCCAAAAAAATCAACGTAAACACCCGACTTACTGCCGGTATTTTGGTCCAGCAAAATCACCAGCAATTCCTTGTCACGTAAGGCTTTCAGCGACTGCGCCACACAGGCCTCGCGGGGATAACTATGAACTGTCTTGAGCCCCAAACGAGTGCGCGCGGCTTGAAAATCCTTTTCAATGACCTCATCACGGCTAGGACGGATGATTGCATTAGTGGGATATCCAATTTGAGCTAAATAAAGCAACATCAAAGGGAAATTACCGAAATGCGCAGAAATACCTATGACGCCGTGTCCCTCTTTAAAAGCCGCCTCCAAATTTTCACGTGAATTGCCTTCAAAAGAGAATGTTTCCTTGATCAAAAAAGGACGGGTCATAAAAACCCCGAGTTCAATAGCCCCTCGCCCGGCATTATAAAAACAATCCTTACAAATTATTTTTAACTCCGCCTCAGATTTTTCCTTACCAAATGCAATGCTTAAGGTACTCATGGCTGCCCTGCGCATACGCCTCAAAACAAAATAAATAACCGTCAGCAATCCGCTTGATATCGACTTAATGACTGAATAAGGCAAAACCCTGAACAACCAGGAAAAAAAATAAAAAGCCCAGCGCGCAAGGGTTCTCTCAATCTTTTTCTTCAGATCTTTAAACATGGTTATTTCCCGATGATCCCCTCAATGGTCTTGAGCAGATCCGCCGGATTTACCGGCTTGGTCAGGTGGGTGACGGCACCGGCATCCAACTCGGCCTTAATATCGTCTTCGGAATTTTTAGCCGTCAAAAAAATGACCGCAATGTCTTTAAGGACATCATACGATTTAATTTTTTTACAAAAGTCACGTCCTTTGATTCCCGGCATAATAACATCCAGAATGATCAAATCCGGACGTTCATCAAGCGCCAGGTGTAAAGCTTGCTCTCCATGCTTTGCAGAAACCACCAAATACCCCGCTTTACTTAAAATCGGAACGATGACCAAATGGATCCCTGGATCATCGTCAACTAATAAGATTTTTTTGCCCATACACGCCCCTTCCTTAAAATTCCGTGAGCTTTTCCATTGATTAGGTTGGGCCAACGCCCTTATGCGGTTAGCGCTGCCACTAATATACACAAAAAACACAAGTAAGTAAAAATATCTCCGTATTTTGTATAAAAGGTCTTTTCATGATTTAATGGCAACGATCCCCAGCTCGCCCCTTCAACAAAAGCTTTTTTACCATGCTCATTGCTAACTGTGGCGACTATGCGGCCCCATGGGTCTATCAGAGCACTTACACCGGTATTAGCCGCTCGGGCAAGTGAACGATGATTTTCTACACATCCAAAAACCGCAGTCTGTAAATGTAAAAAAGGCGCTTTGGTATCCTTAAACCATGCGTCATTGGTCATGTTCACAAAGAAATCCGCCCCTGCCAAGGCAAAATTACGGCGTAAATAACCTATGGTATCCTCAAAACAAATCAAGACGCCAAACTTCTTTTGCAAAGAAGAAATCGAAAAAATCTTATAAACTTTGCCCGATGTAAAATCATCCAAAGGGACAAATTTATTGATCCATCCCATAAGAGGCCTTATTGGCAAATATTCACCAAAAGGAACCAAATGAATTTTATCATAACGGCCCTTTATAAGTCCATCCGCACCGATCAAAAATGCGGAATTATAATACCGCTCTTCTTCCTGGGCAATGGAGCCGATCAGTATAGGTGTATTCAAACTTTCAGCTAAGGCTTGAATTTTATTGGTCAAAAAGGGAGCGTCATTAATATTACCCGGCAGCGATGTTTCCGGCCAGACGATCAAATCCAATTTTTGATCTTGAAGTTTTTGAGTCAATTGAATGGTCTTGTCAATAATCCAAGGTTTACGATTCTCGTCCCAATCGACTTCCAGAGGGATGTTAGGCTGCACAACACCAACCCGGACCATTTTATAATGTTTATTTTGATTTGTGAGACAAAATCCATAAATAAGAGCAAACGCCAATATTGCTGTCACAACAACATTCGCTTTGAAAAACAAAGAACGCGCCCGCCACGTTTCAAAAATTAAAAGATTGACTAAAGTCACGAGAAAAGAAATCCCATAGACGCCCGTCTTGTCTGCTATTTGGATAAGCCAGAGATTTTTATATTGAGAATCTCCGAGCATTACCCAGCCGAACCCGCTAAAAAGATGGGCGCGGATAAATTCTAAACCAGTCCAGCACGAAGCTAGAACGAAAATGCGCGGCATAAGCGCCAGACGCTGAAAATAAACAAAGATCACCCCGAAGAAGGCAAAATATAAAGACAGAAAGGCCACCAAAAGAAATGCGCCGGGATACGTAACATAAACAAACCATCCTAAAGTGCCTAAAAAAAACACAAAACCGTAGAGATAAGCACGCCTGAAGGCCCGCCATGTCCCTTGTCCGTCAAGAATGCAGAAAAACGGCACCAGAGAAATCCATGCCAAAGGGGCCCATTCAATTTGAGGGAAGCACAGTATTAATAATAATGCGGATAAGAAACAGGAAAAAAATATCATTGGGCTATTTTAGCGGGTGAGAAGAGAAAGTCAATATTGTCATTACGAGCTGCCCTGCAGGCAGTCTTTTCGATGAGTGAAAAGCCGAAGCAATCCCTTATCAAGGTTATTTATCCGGTATATTATTAATGCCTAAAAACGCTGATAAGTCAAGAATTGGCCGTATATTAATAATCACCGGTGTAAAACCCGGGGCAGATTGCAGTCGCCGCAGCATGGCTTGGTCAATACGGAATTTAATTGGGCCGCCATTGTTTTGTGTCTGCAAATTCATATTCGCGGGGGTCAGGTCGATACCGCCGGTTGGGGTGGAAACATCCATTGCATGGCCAGGTTTAGTCCCCCAATCAATTGCCTTAACATCTATTATAGGATTACCAGACTGATCAATTTCAACTTTTACTAAAAGATTGCCTAAACGGGCATCAGGGTGTCCATTCCTTTCCATTTTTTGATATTCTTTATTTACTTTTTCCATGACTTCCCGGCGAAGCTCTGTCTTTCTACTCAACATTTCTGCTAATATGCCAGAATCTTCATAATCTAAAAGGAAAGGATATAAGATTTCATATTGTCCATCACTTAAAAGTTTACTAAAATATATTGTCCCTTCCTGAGTCATAACAAGGCGGTGCCCCGAATAACTATTTGACCACTCCCGGGCTTTTTCTAATAATTGCCCATCAGTATATAAAGTTAGACTATCCCCGTTAGGAATAATAATGTGCCCTGTAAAGCGCGTGACTATCATATCCTGAACTTCTGGAGCCCCCAAATCAACAACCTGAATAATTGGCCCTCCCTTCATTTCTTTGGCATTCAATTTAGGCATTTGGGGGGAATTCTTCTCTATGAACTCTTTAAACTGAGAACTCACGAGCTGCCCATCATTTCTTTGCGATACTTTTTCTGTTAAAATATCTTCTACATATCTCATATTTGAAGCGTTCATCACAATGGCTTTTATAACTTCATAATATTGCCCATAATAGGGAATCCCATCTGGCCATTTCTTGTTTGGATTTGAACCTATTACATGAAACGCCCTCGACATTTCCCTTACCATCTCACCCGATATAACCACTTTATTTTGAGCCATGGCTTCACGAATTAATGATATTAACATTGGAACAAGGAAATCAGATTGTATTGTGTGTCCATGCCAATCTTTTTCCTTATCTGTCTGCATTTGCCTAAGGATTACAGAAAGGCGATGTAGTTCACTATAATAATTAATTTCACCCTTCTCTTCTTTAAACAGATTGCCTGTTGGGGCCATCAATGGTTCAACATCTACCCCTTCCAAGAACAAACCGTGCCCTTTTAGTAAATCACTTTCAGGAACATGATTTATGTAAATGCTCATCGCCGCATCCCATATAATACCGCCCGAAAAATACCTCCTGGGGATCCTTTCTTGAGTCACAGGATCGGATTCTTCTTTAATATAGTTATAAACACCTTTTTTAAAAGCTTTTAAATATGCCTGATAGAGACCTTCAACATCATTCTTAAATTGGAGTCCCTCTTTTACGGGAACGATCGTGGAAGTATATTCAACACCGGCAGTCTTGTTTTTATCCGCATATACCTGCGTCAAGATGCTGTCTTTGATTTTCTTCTTATACCAAGTGGCTAAAATAAGCGAATTGAAGACTTGACGAAGTTGGGAAAAATTCTTCCCTTCGTTGACTTCCTTGACCAGTTCGGGAATAACAATTTCACGGACGATTTGGGAGCCTAAAGAATGCGTTGAGTTATTAGGCAATAGGTTTTTTACCTGGCCTTGATCTTTGGACAATGCCAAATAATCTTCTTCCAGCATGACCTTTAATTTACTTTCAACTACATAAGCTGTGCCTGCTTTGGCATTCTCATATACAACCGCCTTCTCAGGGACGATCCACACCTTATTAAACGTATTCACTGGTATATCCGTCATTCCATATTTTTGGACGGCCTCTTCATACACCCGCTTCCAGAATCTTTTACCTACTCCATCTTCCGGATAAATCAGGCTTGCGGTGATCTGTTTTAGCATATAGTCTTCACTTAACATATCCCGGCCCATTTCTGTTAAACCAAAACTGTTCGGTATGATACGGTCTTTTTCATACGGCGATAGATTGACCCACAGGTCTTTTTCCGGAATAGTCAGGCTGGCCAAAAAATACTTAATCAGCTTGGCAGACTGCTCTTTGAGTTGATCATTGTTTAATTGACTGTCTCCTTTATCCAAAATGAAATCAAAACGAAATGGATTGTCCGGATGGATTTTGACCCCTTTAAGTATCAGGGGATCAAATAGCGGACTTAAGCGAACCATGACCCCGGGAGCAGGCAGGCGAAAATCTTGGGCTTGGGCACAAGGTAGGGGCCCAAGCATATTAAACAGGAATGCCGTCAGGATAAAAATATGGATAAAAAGAGCCCTTGTCCCCATACTTTAAATATGGAATATTTATACAAGGAAAACAAGGGCTGGAAGGCTATTTCAGGGAAACGCTTTCTTTAGAAATTACCCTCGAAAGAGGTTAATTTTACTATGGATTTAAATAAAATTCTTTAAGAATTAAACTCCGCAACATTTTTTGTATTTTTTACCCGACCCGCAGGGACAGGGCTCATTACGTCCGACCTTATCACCGGTGCGCGCGGCTGCGGCAGAGGGACGTTGAGAAGTTTGGGTTTCCTCTAACGCCGCCTGCTGTGGTGCCACAGGTTTAGGAATTCCGCCCTGATATTCCTGATGCACCGCTTTCTGGGGAATGGCGCTAAATACCGAGCGAGGCCGAAGGTCCTGCGGCATGGCTTCCAGCCTAAAGATCATCCCTGACACATCATGATTGATCGACGCATACATGGCCTTAAACATGGAAAATCCTTCCTTCTTGTATTCCACCAAAGGATCTCGCTGGCCTAAAGCCCGCAGGCTGATACCGTCCTTGACCTGGTCCATACTGTACAAATGCTCTTTCCATTTTGTATCGATGACATGCAAAAGGATCATGCGCTCCATACGGCGCATCATATCCGAGGTCACCTGGGCCTCCTTGACCTCATAAGCCTGAATCAGGACCTTTTCTAATTCCTCTTTGATCTGTTGGCTGTTTAAAGGGCTCCATTGCTCTTTAAGGGCATCAATATTCGCCCCAAATTTGGATTGCACATCTGCGGCCAAATGATTAAATGCTTCTTCTTTCTGTTCTATCGCATAGTGGCTATCCACCACATCGTCAGAGGCCATCAAAACAGCATCTATGATTACGTCTCTTAAATTTTCACCTTCAAGGATGGACCGGCGCAGGCTGTAAATAACCTCTCGCTGTTTGTTCATCACATTATCATAGTCCAGCAATTGCTTGCGGATCTCAAAATTGTAATTCTCAACCCTCTTTTGTGCAACTTCCAGAGCTCCTGACACCATGCGGGATTCAATAACTTCGCCTTCTTTCATTCCTAACTTATCCATAACTGCCATAATGCTCTCAGAGGCGAATAATCGCATCAAATCGTCCTGCAAGGACACATAAAATCTCGATGAACCAGGGTCTCCCTGACGGCCGCACCGTCCTCTTAACTGATTGTCGATACGCCGTGATTCATGGCGTTCGGTACCAATGACATGCAACCCTCCGGCGGAAAGCACCTGTTCTTTTTCTTTAGAAACTTGTTCTTTAAATTGGGTGATGAACTTTTTGATCATCTCTTCCCTGCCCTGATCATCAAGGTCTGTGCTTTTTTCAGCGGCAAGGGCGCGGGCCAAATACTCGGCATTACCCCCCAGGACAATATCCGTACCGCGGCCTGCCATGTTAGTCGCAATGGTCACCCCGTTATAACGGCCTGCCTGGGCGATGATATGCGCTTCTAACTCATGGTATTTAGCGTTCAGGACCTGATGAGGGATGCCTTTTTTCTTTAAGAGGGCAGCGATGAGCTCAGACTTTTCAATTGAAATCGTACCCACTAAGACCGGCTGGCCTTTTTCATGGCAGGCACTAATTTCATCGACGACGGCATTGTATTTTTCCTGAGTGGTCTTATAAATGCAGTCAGGATAACTAATACGTATCAGCGGTCGATTGGTTGGAATGACCACTGTATCTAGGTTATAAATCTGTTTAAATTCATTGGCCTCGGTATAAGCAGTACCTGTCATGCCGGATAATTTACGGTACATACGAAAATAGTTCTGAAAGGTGATGGTTGCCAGCGTCTGATTTTCCCTCTCAATCTTGATGCCTTCCCTTGCCTCCACCGCTTGATGCAGCCCATCAGACCAGCGGCGGCCGGGCATCATGCGTCCGGTAAATTCATCAACAATTATGACCTTGCCCTCTTTAACCACATAATCCACATCCCGGGTAAAAAACTCCTGGGCACGCAAAGCGCAGATCACATGATGACGGTATTCATTGGTATCGATCTCATGCAAATTTTTAACACCAAAAAGTTCTGCGGCTTTGGATTCTCCTTCTTCAGAAAGGGAAATGGACTTAGCCTTTTCATCTGCCAGATAATCATATCCCTTATATAAATCTTCTCCCTTATGCTTGGCATCGATCTCCTGGGCCTCGGTAACACGGCGGCCTCTAAGCTGACGGGCAATCTGAAAAGCCCTGTAATACTTGTCCGTGCTTTCTTCCGCTGGGCCTGAAATAATCAACGGGGTTCGCGCTTCATCCACCAGAATACTGTCAACCTCATCGACCACAGCAAAAGCATGGCCGCGCTGGACCATTTCTTCCTTAAAAGAAACCATGTTATCGCGCAAATAATCAAAGCCGAATTCATTGTTCGTCCCGTAGGTAATATCGCAGCCATACGCGGCTTGACGCTCACGCGGGTTCATATCATGCTGGATAACTCCAACGGTAAGCCCCAAAAATTCATAAATGGGCCCCATCCAGTTGCGGTCACGGTGAGCCAGGTAATCATTGACCGTGACCACGTGTACACCGTCACCCGTCAACGCATTCAAATAAACCGGTAAAGTTGCCACCAAAGTTTTACCTTCACCGGTAGTCATCTCCGCAATACCCCCGCTATTGAGCACCATACCCCCGACTAGTTGCACATCAAAATGGCGCAAGCCTAAAACTCTGCGCCCTGTCTCGCGAATGACCGCGAAGGCCTCATTGAGGATTTCATCAAGGACGCCTTGTTTAGATTCGGACAATTCTTTTTCAAGGCGCTTGGTCTCAACAACCAGGTCCTCGCGCTCCTGTCCCGAAGAGGCTTTACGGTAATTAGCCTGAATTTGCTCATATTCATTCTTTTTAGCGCTTACCGCCTTATCAATACGCCCTTTAAATTCCGAGGTCTTGGAGCGAAGCTCCTCATCGGATAATGATTTTATCTTTTCTTCCAAGGCACAAATCTCGGAGGCCCTGACAGATAATTTTTTAACTAAACCAATGGACGGCAGAGGGGCTTCCGGATGGATGTGGATCTGTACCGGCGGATTTAACCGGTCGATAAACTTCTGGGCATTTTGCACTATCCCCTTACGTATAAGAAAGTCGAACATATAGTCTCCAATGTCATTTTTCGGTGAATTATTATATTTCCTGCTGGCGTTCTTTAAGACGCTTGTCCCTGTCTTCAGGTTTTGTTTTTAAAAACCCTTCAATAAAAGGATCAATCTCTCCGTCAAGAACTTTCTGGGCACTGCCCGTCTCTACCCCTGTACGGTGGTCTTTGACCATGAGGTACGGATGCAAAACATAAGAACGGATCTGCGAGCCCCATTCGATCTTTTGTTTGTCCCCGGCTTCTTTGCTCATCACTTCTTCCTGCTGCTGGCTTTTTAACGCGGAAAGCCTTGCCCGAAGAACTTTCATGGCCTGGGCTTTATTCTGTAATTGCGAACGCTCTTTTTGGGATTGGGCCACAAGTCCCGTCGGTAAATGTGTGATGCGTACCGCAGAATCGGTGGTATTGACTCCCTGGCCTCCGGGGCCTGAAGCGCGGTAAACATCAATGCGCAATTCCGCAGGATTGATCTCAACATCCGTATCATCTTCCACCTCCGGAATAATTTCGACGGAAGCAAAAGAAGTATGCCTGCGCTTATTGGCATCAAAAGGAGAAATACGAACCAGCCGGTGCACTCCTTTTTCGGATTTTAATAACCCGTAAGCATTATCTCCATCGATACGCAAAGTCACGTTCTTAATGCCGGCTTCATCTCCGTGTAAAATATCAATGGTTTCGCACTTGTATTGTTTCAAATCCGCATGGCGCACATACATACGCATGAGCATAGATGCCCAATCACAGGACTCTGTACCGCCGGCACCAGCATTGATGCTTAAAATAGCATTGGCATTATCAAAGGGGCCGCTTAACTGCGCTTGCAATTCCAACGCATCAATTTGAATCTTTAAAAGGGCGGCTTCATCGGCTAATTGCTTATTGAGATCTTCATCATCTTCCGCCAGTTCTAAAAATTCTTTGGCTTCATCAACACGCTTAGTGCCCAAAGCAAAAGGTTCTACAATGTTCTTTAACAGCTTAAGCTCACGCATAACTTTGTTAGCATGTTCCTGATTCTCCCAAAATCCTTCCTGGGACATCCGTGCCTGTATCTCTGCTATGGATTTTTCTTTATGGGGCAAGTCAAAGATACCCCCTTAGGCCGGCCAGCCTGTTGGCAAGTTCATCAAATTGTTTTGCTAACTGGTCATTCATAATTTTATCTGTCATTCTGAGGCAAGGCCGAAGAATCTAAAGGCGTCTTAAGATCCTTCGCTAAGCTCAGGAAGACTACTCCTTAAACACTAAAACGAAAATATGCGCAATCGCCATCCTGCATAATATATTCTTTCCCTTCAAGGGTCACCAGATTCTTTTCCTGCACCGCTTTATAGGAACCAAGCCTTTTTAAATCATCATACCGATAAATCTCAGCACGGATAAACCCCCGCTCAATGTCCGTATGGATCTTCCCTGCGGCCTTGACCGCAACCGTCCCTTGGGGGATAAGCCAAGCGCGCGTCTCCTGCGGGCCTGCCGTAAAAAAACATATAAGCTTAAGCAATTCTTTGCCCGCCTGGGCCAGACGAGCCAAACCCGGAGAGGCAATGCCCACAGACTC
Source organism: Candidatus Omnitrophota bacterium (assembly GCA_015233675.1). Taxonomy (GTDB): domain Bacteria; phylum Omnitrophota; class Gorgyraeia; order Zapsychrales; family Fredricksoniimonadaceae; genus JABDGZ01. Next base: position 20,982 of record JADFXH010000002.1, on the reverse strand, counting down.
ATAATAAGCATCGCGCTCCTCAGGAGGCAGCTGCACAATTTCCGCTTCTAATTTCGTACACAAACTAACCAATGCCGCGCCTTCTGATTGTGCACGGTCGCGTAAGGGCTTAAGCAGAGCTTCATCCGGTGTCCCCTCGTCAGTATTGGCAACATACATTAACGGCTTAGCTGTCAAAAACTGAAATTCAGTTAAAATTTCCTGAGGGATGTCTTTCAACCGGCGGGCAGGGATCCCCTCATTAAACGCTTTTACGCAATCATTTAAGGCATTGCATTTTATTATAGAATCTTTATCGCCCGACTTAGCTTTTTTAGACCAACGGTCCAGGGCGGTTTGGCATTGCTGTATATCTGCCAATAAAAGTTCCGTAGTGATGATATCTGCGGCAGACTGAGGATTAAGTTCTGTCATTACATTGACAACATTCTCGTCTTTAAAACAACGCACTACATGGGCAATGGCATCAACCGAACGGATATGTGAAAGGAATTTATTGCCTAACCCTTCTCCCTGGGAAGCCCCTTCAACAATTCCGGCGATATCCACAAAACGGATGCCTGATGGAGTGACCTTGGCGGAATTCCATTCCTGCGCCAAAACATCCAACCGGACATCAGGTAAAGGGACGATGCCGATATTAGGCTCAATGGTGGTAAAAGGAAAATTTTCAGCTGCCGCGGCGGCGCCGGTCAAAGCATTAAACAATGAGGATTTGCCGACATTAGGCAGCCCTACAATACCAATTTCCATTCAAAAACCTTTCAAAGGGAATCACTCAGATTCATGTTATAAAAACTTTTTTGTTTAACAGATAGAGAGCGTCGGCGATGTCATCCTGAGGCGTTGCCAAAGGATCTTAAGTCGTCTTAATATTCTTTGTCGTTATCGCTCCTCAGAATGACGCCATTCTCTCTACTCGCAAAACATCTAAACAGCCTAGGTGATCTTTAAAAACTCGTACATGATAGTCTTAAAATCAGGGCTTGTCGAGGTGTTTTTTAAGGCCGATCCGGCGGGCAATGACCTGCTCAATAGCCAGAAGTTTTGCCTTTTGATCATCCATCTTGCCGGCATAGCCTCCAAGCGTTCCATCTGATTTAACCACTCGGTGACAGGGAATGATCAGAGGATAAGGATTTTGGCGCAAGGCCTGACCAACCGCACGCACAGCCTTGGGCCGTCCTATCTTATCGGCGACCCACTGATACGAACGGGTTTCACCTAAAGGTATTGTCAAGGCTGCCCGTAAAACCTGCCATTCGAAATCGGTTAATTGTTTTTTAGTCTTCATATTTTAAAAAGGACGATAAACTTCCCCCTCCCTTGACCTCCCCTCGAGGGGGAGGGAATCCTATTTTTCTAAAAATTTCTTCGCTCTTAAGAGAGTGTGGTATTTCAGGCCGAAACGGTGCGCTTCATCGCGTACGCGCATCAGAAGCTTCAAGCCCAACGAGTCATGGGCCAGCTTGACGGACATGCGTTTGCCCGGCGTAAAAATCTCTTCTTCCTGCTTGGCTAAACCAATGACATCCAGAGACAAATTTAATTTTTTTAATTCCTCCACCGCCGCACCCAACTGACCCTTACCGCCGTCAATAACGATCAAATCCGGAAAACCCGTTTTCTCTTTTTGAAGACGGGAGTAACGACGGCGTACGATTTCGGCGATCATCTTAAAATCATCGATGCCTTCGACAGTTTTGATACGAAACCTGCGGTAATTGTTTTTATCGGGCTTCCCGTTTAAAAAAGAAACCATGGACCCCACCGGCTGATTGCCCATAGTATTAGAAATGTCAAAACACTCAATCCGCACCGGAGCGCGTTTAAGCCCTATGGCCCTTTGCAGCTGCTCTGCTTCTTTAAAATAATTAATGTCCCCTGTCCCTGAATACAAGGCTCCAATCGCACGGATCTGATCGCGCAGACGAACCGCGCCTTCAAAATCATGGCGACGGGATAGCTTTTCCATGTCCAGGCGCAAATTACGATAAATCCCCTCCTTTTTACCATCGAGAATAAATTTTATGCTCCGGATATTGCGTTGATAGTCTTTCTTGCTGATCTTTGCCTCACAAGGGCCCTGACAAAGTCCCAAGTCATAATAAAGACACAATTTATCTGCGAAAGGATCGCAAGTGCGAAACGGAAATATCTTACGAATGATTTGCAATGCCTCGCGGATAAGCGCCGGATTGACATACGGCCCGTAAAGCTCTGCGTCCACATCTTTATATTTGCGCGTATTTATCCTCACCACCGAAACCAAAGGGAACTCATCTTTGGAAATTTGAATAAAAGGATATGTTTTACCGTCCTTGAGTTCAACATTGTATTTCGGCTGGTATTTCTTGATAAGGCTGGCCTCCAATAAAAGGGCTTCAGCCTCGGAAGCTGTTTGAAGGGTGTCGATCTGGGCAATATGGCTGACTAAAACGTCCGTCTTAAGGCTTCGTGTATTCGCACGGAAATAAGACTCCACACGCTTACGAATATTGATTGCCTTACCGGCATAAATAACAGTTCCCGCGGCGTCCTTGAACAAATAAACCCCGCTAGTTGCCGGCAACCCTTTTATTTTTGTCTTGATGTCCATAGTACTCAAGCATACATTGTAAGGGTTAAATTTATTCTTCGTGCTCGTGCTCAATTTGTTGCGTGATGGATGAATAGGGTTAGGTATTCATCCAAGCCAATATACTGAATCATAGTCACTTCAAAGAACAAGTTTAGACTTATAATGATGCACGCGTTTGAGATGAACAGCTATTATGTGTGAGGCACATTTGGGAATTTTTCGCCAAAAGTCTGCAAGGTTTTACAGCTTGGATGCCGCGTATGCCTTATCGCGATAGCATCCAAGCTGTAAACCGTAGCAGACGGCGAAAATATTCCCGTGCCGAATACATAATAGCTGTTCATCTCAATGCACGCGCGTAAGAATAAATTTATCCTTTTGGCCCCAGAGGCCTCCATAATTTCGTATTAAGATGCTTCCACAACAGGAAGCAATTGACCGCTCCGGCGATGCTGCTGGCCAGGGCAATGCCTCCAACCTTCAAAGGAAACATCAAAATCGCATTTAACGCCACGTTGATCAACAGGCACACCGTAGCTATTTTAACCGGTGTCTTAGTGTCCTGCAAAGCGTAAAAAGCGGATACCAGTATCCTTGAAGCTCCAAAAAAGGGCAATCCCAGCGCGGCAAAAAACATCACCTGCGAGGTGACCATCGTCGAATACGCATCAAAAGCGCCTCTCTGGAAAACAGTATGAATAATCCATTTTGAAAAAATACCCATGCATACGGCCGTAGGTATTAAAACTAACATCAAATTTCGCAGAGCAAACAGGAGGGTTGACCTAAAAAGGATCATGTTCCCCTCCTGTGCGATTTTGGACAAAGACGGCAGGGCTACGGATGAAAGTGCATAACCAAAAACTCCCAAAGGAAATTGAATCATCCGATTGGCATAATAAATCGCGGCGATACCGCCAGCGCCAACAATCACCGCCAGCGAAGCGCAAAAAGTATCCACGAACACATTGATCTGATAAACAGCGCTCCCCCATAAACGCGGAAGCAAAAGCCTGCCGATTTGCCGTGCCCCTTCATGGTTGAATCTCAACGGCATTTTCCAATAAACTCCCCTTCGGCGCAAAGCCTCCCATTGGGCCCCCAACTGCCATACGCCACCAATTAACACGCCGACTGATAGAGCATACGCCAGTTGATATGTTTGCCATGACAATAAAGTCGATACCAACACGCTTAAGATCATGGCTAAATTCAAAAGACATGGGCCGAAAGCCGGGGCGAAAAACGCATTTAAAGAATATAAAATACCCGTTTGAAAAGCAGTTAATGCAATCAAAATCAAATAGGGAAACATGATCCGCGTCAAATCGACTGTTATCTGTAATTCCCCCGGCTCTCTGGCAAATCCGGGCGCCATCAGCCGCACAATCCAGGGTGCTGCGAAGATGCCCAAAAGGGTGATGATTCCTAAAATAATAACACCCCAAGCCAAAGCCGCGTTAATGCATTCCTGCCATTCTTCTTTAGATTTTTTCTGCTCATACTCCGATAAGACCGGCACAATGGCCGCGTTAGATGCTCCTTCGCCAACCATATCTCTTAAAAGATTAGGGATGCGCTGGGCCACAAAAAACGCCTCGGCTAAAAACCCTGTCCCTAAAAAGCGGGCTATGACCACATCCCGCACAAATCCCAGCATGCGCGAAGCCAATACCCCGCAAGCGACAATGCCGCTGGATTTTAAAAGGGCGTGATGTTTATGAAGCGGCTTAGATTTATCAGTTGACATATATTGAGTGGTTTGCTATTATTCACGCTCTAAACAATTAAAAGGAGAATTTATTCATGCCACAACGCCGCACTGCCATTAAAGATTTACGTAAAGCCCATACCAAGCACCTGCATAATCTGCAGATTAAGACGGACCTGAAAAAGACGGTCAAAAAATTCACGACCGCGGCTGCTGACAAAAAGGCTGACACCAAAGAGTTACTTAAAGAAATCTATAAAAAGTTCGATAAAGCGGCCAAACGCAACGTCATGCACAAAAAGACAGCGGCCCGTCGAAAATCCCGGTTCGCACGTTCTTTAGCGGCGCAAAAGTAAACTCAATTCTACCACCACTTTTTCCACCGCATGCTGAGGGTTAAGGCGGCTTCGTTTTATGTTTAGATCCGCCTCTTCTAGGGCCTTAAGCCCCCGCTCAAATCCTTCTTTGCCCAGAAGCTTACCTTGCTTGCCCCAATACCACACCAAGGCCCGCATGATCTGTAATGGATGCACATTGTCCCGATAAAATCCATCTAACATTTTTAGCGCGTCGCCGCTTCGATGGGCTGTTATCAATCTGGTCATATCAAAAACATTTGGACCTTCGGGCTTGGAGCACACGAGTGACTTGGCGTACAAGGGAATATCTTTTAAATCCCCTTTGAGTGTATTTTCACTGGATTCTAAAATAACATCACAATGCTTTGCCGGTTTTTGGCAAAAATTGATCAACACCTGGATGTCAGCGGATTTTAATTTATGGATCTGACGCAAAATGATCAAACGATTTGGAGCGATGACCGGCAGGGTCAAAAACGCTTGTTTTAACGCGTCTTCTCCCAGAGCTCTGCCATCGAGATTATCCAAGTCAAAAGCTAAAGCTTCCTGAGAGTTTTTGAAAAACTTATTTTTTATTTCGGTAATTCTGGCATCTTTTGCTGGCAGGTCATCACCAAGGAAAAGATAGATCATATCTTACCAATTCTCGACGGTACGCTCAACGATACGGGAAGCCAGATCAGCCAACGCGGCGTCTATCGCGGAGCTCTGCGATTGGCCCTGGGAGCCTGTCAGAAAATACGTTGTTTCACCGGAAAAAGAAGGTTCCTTCCAAAGGACCTTGCCGGTGGCGGTATCCGTCAAGGACAAAGAAACAATGATCCGGACACGGTATTCCTGGACATTTTGATTCACATCCTGGCGCAAGGTGTCCTGTTCAACGCCTATTAAATCCCCGTTGAGAACCAGGTCCGCCTTGTCAGGGTCAGCAATCCGCAAATTCCCGTCAAATAAAAACTTGTCTATAATAGCGGTGCGGACATTGCTTTCCAAAAGCGGCACATAAATCACATTACTATTTTCTTGGGAATTGTTTACTTTATTCTGGAAAGGTTCAATGGCAATTTTCTTATAATTTTTAGGCAGCAACGATCCTGTCGTATACCCGCAGCCGGCAATTGTCAAAACCAACAATATAGACAGGAACAAACGTGACATTATTCACCAATGACTTTTAAATGGGCCGATGCTTTAGCTCCCCAGGAGGTGTCAGCGTAATTATTAGTAACCTCTTTATAATAAATCCGCGCGGCTTTTAAATTTTTCTGTTTTTCATAAAACTGGGCGATGACAAAACTATTTTCCGCTTCCTTGGCCTTAAGGCGAGCCATCTGTGCTTGGGCTTCAGGGGCCAGTTGGCTATCCGGATGATTTTTTACAAATTCATTAAACTCTTCCATGGCAACACTGGTCACCTTTTGCTCATGCTGCGCATCCGAAGCTCTGCTGGTGTCTGCCATGGCAATCTGAAATTTAGCAGCTTGGGCCCATTCGCTGGCTGGGTAATCATTCATCGTTTTTTCAAATTCATCCCGAGCTTCCTGATACAGACCCTTTTCCTTTAAATAAAGCCCGATCTTATATTGAGAAATCGCCGCTAATTTGCCGTATGGGGCGTCTTTGATAACCGTACGGAATATTTCAATCACCCTGCTGTCACTGCCTACAACCGCCTCCGCCCATTTACTGCGGCCTTTGTTCTCCAAAAGATGATTAGCGATATTGTATTCCAAGGCGACAATTTGTGCGGCACGTTCACTAAAAGGGTACTTATCAATGACCAACTGGTAAGCTTGGTACGCCTCAAAAGGCTTATTCATGCTTTCCAGGCATTGGCCTGTAAAAAATTCAGCTTCCGGAGCTTCTTTGGCTCGGGGATAGGCCTTGATCAATTTTTTAAATTCCGCTATGGCTTTCTTGCAATTGCCCTGATCCTTAAAACTTTGCGCGTATTCCAACTGGTCTTCGGGGGTGGGCTTTACATCCCATTTAGGATTAATGAATTTACCTGTCTCCGGAGTCCAAATCCAGACAGCGCGGCACAGCGATGGAAGAGCGATTAAGAATATAAGGGACAAAACAAAATTTCGTCGGAACATATTTTGTAAATTTAACATAGTTAATCGGCTTTGTCAATGCGCTTGGAACTAAGGACTCCCGCGGTTTTAGCCGGCAGAGAAGCTTTAAGGCGTATTCCCTTGGCCAGGAATTTAACCTCATGCACCTGCCCCTGACGATGGGCCAAATTGACTAAATCCATACGATTAGCCGGCACTACAATGTCAATATCCACTGAACCTTGGGATAACATTTCCTCTATCATCAAAAACAACTGCTGAATATTTTCACCCTTAAGAGCGGAAATTCCTAAACAATAGGGAACTTCCCTCTTGATCTGATCCAAACGCAGCCTGTCTTCAAGTTTATCTATTTTATTAAGTACCATGATCAGAGGCTTCTCCAAAACTTTCAGCTGATCCAGCACCTCACGCACCGCATCATAGAATTTCCTATAGTCATTATGGCTGATATCCAGCACATGCAATAATAAATCCGCCTCTTGAACTTCCTCGAGTGTCGCCTTGAATGCCTCGATTAACCCGTGGGGCAAAGCGTGCATGAACCCGACAGTATCTGAAAAAACCACTTTAATATGATTAGGCAATAAGGCTTGACGCGAAAGTGAATCCAGGGTCGTAAACAGGCCATCCTGTACCAGTGTCTGAGACCCTGTTAAGGCATTTAACAAGGTCGATTTACCGGCATTGGTATAACCGACCAATGCCACAGTCGGAATCTTTTGGTCCTGACGCTTTTTGCGCTTGACCTGACGGCTTTGAGTGACTTCCTCAAGATCTTTTTTTAACCTAGTGATACGTTCACCGATACGCCGCCGGTCGATTTCAAGTTTAGTCTCACCTGGCCCGGAAGTGCCGATACCGCCGCCTAAACGGGACATTTCTTCTCCATGCCCCGCAAGCCTTGGAAGCCTGTACTGCAATTGAGCTAATTCCACCTGCATTTTACCTTCCTGAGAAGTGGCGCGCCTGGCAAAAATATCGAGAATGACCTGGGTACGATCCAGGGTCTTAACGCCAAAATCAGCTTCAAGATTCCGCTGCTGAGTCCCCTTAAGGTCGCAACTGACGATAACCGCATCAATACTGCCTAGCTGGCACAAGGCCTGTATCTCCTCGACCTTGCCCTTGGTGAGCATATGGGAAGCGGTGGGAGGCATGGTCTTACAAAAAACCGTGTGGACAACTTCACCGCCGCAAGTCGTGATAAGCTGGAGCATTTCAGCAGCTTCATCCTCAGGGGACCAGGAGCTATGCGCATGCTCAATAACAACGGCTAATATAATTTTTTCTTTCATATATCCTATTCCCTCATAATAATTTCCGCTACCTGACCGGCAGATTGATTAGATGCAATATCTATCCACGTCAAGCGCTTGTCCCGTCGAAACCAGGTCAATTGGCGCTTGACATAGTGGCGGGTGTTAAGTTTCATCAAGTATTTGGCACGCTCAAGATCATGCTCTCCTTTTAAATATCCCATGACCTCCGGGATACCGATAATTTTGCGCGCCGTATTGCTTAAGGGGAGCTCTGAGACCTTTCTAATCTCCTCAACCAGTCCCTTTGCGAACATGTCTTCTACACGCCCCTGGACCCGTTGATAAAGTTCTTCGCGCGGCCGGTTAAGGGCAAAAATTTTAATAGGAGTCTTTCCCCACAGCCCCTCACGCTTATGCTGTAAACTCGAAATGGGCTCTCCTGTCAATATAGCCACTTCCAATGCCCGGATGATCCTCTGGGGATCATTCGGGTGGATCTTTGCCGCTGCCTGCGGGTCTAAGGCTTTAAGACGATCATGCAAAACCTTCAAGCCTTGTGATGAAAGCTCCCGGGTCAATTCTTCCCTTAAGCCATCCCTGTTATTTGATCCTTCAAAAATGCCATCAAGCAGGACTGACATATACATCCCGCTTCCTCCGATGATCAAGGGAGTTTTCCCTTGGGCCTGAATATCCCGGATGGCCTCCAGGGCCAACTGGCGGTAGCGGGCCACATTAAATTCTTGTGTCACCGAAAGTATACCTACCAGATGATGAGGGACCTGGGATTGTGCCTTGAGCGATGGTTTGTCGCTGGCAATCGCGATTTCCCGGTAAACTTGCATGGCATCACAACAAACGATTTCAGCATTAATCTGCCGGCTTAAACACAAGCCCGTTTCGGATTTTCCGACGGCTGTTGGTCCGACAATAAAAATAAGAGAGCATTCTTTCATCAAGGATAAATCAAGGTAGGATATCCCAATTTATCTAGGCGTTTTTTCAACTCTTCGGCATCATTTAAAGAACTCATTTGCCCTACGCGCACACGATAAAATGTTTGCCCATCAGGGGTGTTGGTCTCAATAACATAAGCATACTGCCCGCTGCCCTTTAGATCATCAATTAAAGTAAGGGCCCTGCCTTTATCCAAAAAAGATCCAACCTGGACAGCAAAATACTGCTTTTCTTCCAATAGCTGTTTGGCAATGGAAGCCTCAGGGCTTCCGGGAAACTCATTAAGAATCTTATTTAAAAATTTATGCGCATCCTCCCACCTCATTAATTTCAAATCAGCACCGGCGATCTTAAAATAAATTGAACTCAAAAATGATGAGTGCGGGCTCTTTTTATATAACTGATTAGCCGTATTAAGGGCGTCCGCGTATAAACCCTCCATATAAAAACCTTCGGTTAAACTAAGCGCGGCTTTGTCATAAGTGTCCTGTGACATATGAGAATCCATAACAATTTGGAATGCACCACGCGCATCAGCATATTGTCCCAGGCGCAATTGCGCCAAACCATAGTAATATTGAGCCTCAGTACGCTCTAAAGGATTATTGCTGTCTTTAAGGATATGTGAAGCCAGTTCTCTGGCTTTTGCATAGTCTTTGTTCATGACCGCGGCTTCAATATCCGGCATTGCCGCCCAAGCCTGAAAAGCAGTTGTTAAAACAAGTGTCATGGCGAGTAAAACAAAGAAGTATCTGTTTTTCATATCATCCTTTCAATGCCTGGTCAAGGTCGGCGATCAAATCCCCGGCATCTTCAATCCCGACGGACACGCGCACGGTTTCCTTGGTTATACCAGATGCTTTAAGCCCTGCAACACCCATGGAGGCATGGCTCATAAACCATGGGGTTTCAGCCAAAGATTCTACCCCGCCGAGAGACTCAGCCAGGGAAAAATATTTTAATTTTTTAAAGAATTTATTTAACGCCACTTTCCGGGTATTCAATTCAAAGGCCATCATAGCCCCGAAACCTTTCATCTGCTTTTTAATGAGCTGGCCCTGCGGATGGCTTTTAAGGCCCGGATAATAAACTCTCTTGATGTTCTTATGTCCCTCGAGGAAATTTGCGATTTTAATAGCATTGTCCTGATGCGCTTGCATGCGAGGCACAAGGGTTTTCACCCCGCGCAAAACCAGCCAGGCATCAAAAGGCGACTGGGACACCCCCAGCGCGTTAACCAGATGACGGCCGCGCTCCTGCAACTCTTGCCGGCCATAAACGATCGCCCCTCCGACAACATCGGAGTGACCGTTGATGTATTTTGTTGTCGAATGCACCACCATGTCTGCCCCGAACTCAAAAGGCTTTTGGAAATACGGCGACATAAAAGTATTATCTACGACACTTAAAGCGCCTGCTTTGCGGGCAATAGCAGTTACCTGTTCTATATCCACGATATTAAGCAAAGGGTTCGACGGTGTTTCAATCCAGATCATTTTGGTATTCTTGCGCAGGGCCGCTTGAACCGCTTTAAGGTCCCTCATATTGATAAAAGAAAACTCATACCCCATATTCTTGAGAACCGCATTGAACAGACGGTAGGTCCCTCCATAAATATCATCCCCCGTGATGACATGGTCTCCGGCTTTTAGAAAAAACATCACCGCGGTGATGGCAGCCATGCCGGTAGCAGTGGCCGAGCAGTTGACTCCACCCTCTAAAGAAGCGATATTCGCCTCCAGGGCAAAACGGGTTGGATTAGCGGAACGGGTGTAATCATACCCTTTATTCTTACCAATATCGTCAAAATAAAAAGTTGAAGTGGGATAGATCGGGGTGATCACCGAATTAAATGTTTTATCAATCTTAACGCCCGTATGTACCGCTTTGGTACGGATATTCATCTTGAACTCTATCTATTAACAATTAAAAAAGTGATGCTTGGGATTTCTGGTTTAATTTAAAACTGGGCTTCTCAACTCCAAAGTGATCTAGAAAAATGGACACTTTCTGAAGGTCCTTGTCCCCTGCCATTTCCATCAGGCGCAAGAATACCCCGACGGTAATATCGACGTCCGCCATCGCACGATGAGTCTGATCAACGACTACTCCCAGGGAACGCGCTAAATAGGCCAACTTATGATTGCTTAAATAAGGCAGCAGGTCGCGGGACATTTTTAAGGTATCAACGGCAGGGGTCTGGTCATTAAGCCTGCGGCCGATCAAAGCCAGTTCATAGCATAAAAAATTAAGATCAAAACGCACATTATGCCCGGCCACACACGCTCCGCCGATAAAATGAATCATTTGAGGCAGGATATCCGCGGCCAAGGGAGCATCTTCCAGCATATCATCCGTAATATTATTGACCAATGTCGTTTGCGGCGGGATAGATCTTTGCGGGTTGATCAGAGAATAAAATCTATCCACCACTTTTCCTTCTTTGACCTTGGCGGCTGCAATTTCGATAATACGGTCGCCATCAACAGGAGAAAGGCCTGTTGTTTCCACGTCGAAAATCACAAATTCGGTAAGCTTAATATTCATTGATACTCTTCTTTCTGAAACACAACGCATCAGGCAAAAGCCTTAGGCGGGATCCTTTAATGATATTGTATAAGAAAAAATTAATTCCCAGGGGTGATACGCCTGTTTTGCCCTGGCCACATTTGGCATGCCAAAATCATCCATGGTATTTATCCGGCTGAAGGCCTTTAACTGCTCATCAGCACAAAAACTTTTAAACATATAAGCCGCGGCACCCCTCACCTGCAAATCCGCGATCTCCGCATAAACACAAAACGTATTTTCATCGACGGGAAAGCCGAAAGTATATCCTATAACCTTATCATTGTCCTTTAAAACCCTGACAACAAGATCCAAATTCCGCCAGAATTTTAACAGCCTTGCGTGTACCAAACGGTTCTCTAGCAGCATTGAACGGTACACACCATCACTGTTTAGCATTGCACGATCCCGGGCCCAGTCCTCAAACAGCCCCATGCATGCATCAAAATCAGTGTCCGCGTAAGGCCCAAAAGAATGCGCGGCATGATGGGCGAAAAATGCATTGCAATCATGCCGCTGGGATTTATAAGCATTGCCTTTCAGGGCAATCAAATCCTCTTTTCGATAAACATACTCCGCGGGCTTTAAGTATTGATTATACCTGCCTTGATTGAAGCCTGACAATAAGTTTTCCGGAATATTTTCTATGCGGTTAACTGCCCTGACCTTGCCTCCCTGGGCCATATGCTCAAAGGCAGTCTCTATCGTCGATGGGTCAAAACTCCTCCCTAATGGCGGCAAAAATAAAAAACAACCCGCTTCTCCGCGGGCAAAAATGCATAAACAATCCCTGATTGTCTTAAACTCAAAATCAAAAAAATCGCACCAGGCAAATAAACTAACAAAAGAAAAACCGGATAAGGGGCGGGGGCCCTGGTTAAGATAGGAGTCCACCAGCGGTTTTTGATCAAGCAAGGCGTTATCTTTCATAGAGGAGCCAGATCAAATAAATGAAGCAATTCAGGAGCAAAGGATGTGTAATCATGAAACATGTCCTTATTGACGGATAAGATTTCCCTGATATCCTTTCGGCTAAACAACTCTTTCAAATAAGCCACGTAAGTTTCAAATTCCGTACCGGACATATGATCCTGGACATAAGGACAGCTTAAATGCGCATAGACTTTAACAGCATCGGATGTCTGGGAAAGGATGAACGGATATAACACACATTCGAGAGGCCTATTGATATAAATACCACATTTGTTATTACTAGCATCCAGAAACCGGCAAATATGCTCACCGTGGACCTGAATGGTTTTTATATAGGCTTGGGCATCTAAAAAATCACCCGCGGTTATCAAGTCGGCTAAAGCCTCTTGATCGACTGCTCCCAATTTAGGGCGCCAAACAGAAGACTCTTCTTTATAACGGCAACAGCCTTTACACTTAAGGCAAGCCTCAGAAGAGACAAATTGTTTTAAAGACAATTCTGTCATAACCAAACTTCCTTAATAATTCTATCACATCATTTGACAATACTGCCAAGCAACATGTCTTTATCCGGCATCAATAAAGCCATTCCATTAGCATCCGACGCTGCTAAAAGCATCCCGTTGGAAGCTTCTCCCCGGATGACCGCGGGTTCCATGTTAGCGATCAGGATAATTCTGCGGCCTATAAGTTGTTCCGGAGTATAAGCTTTGCGTATGCCTGCAACTATCTGGCGGACATCACGCCCCGTATCCACCTGCAAAACATAAAGACGGTCCGCGTTGGGATGTTCCTTGACCTCTTTGATTTGAGCCACCACCAGCTCAATCTTCTTAAAATCTTCCATTGTTGCCATTGAAATCTCCTTACCTAGTCATTCCCTACAATGTCCCATGTCATTCCCGCGAAAGCGGGAATCTTAATGAAAAATATTATACCAGCCAAAAAGGATTAAAACCAGCATCAACAAATATCATCCATCCTGTTGAAGACAGGCTCATGACTTGGGGGTCATGGGAATTCCAGCCAAAGGGGATGTCTCCACGTCGGGATGAATAACTGTAGGCCGCAAGACTTTTTGAAATATCAACATGTAAACTCTCCATGGATTTTCGCATCGAAAATTTATCACCCAACGCTTGGATAGCCCAACTGAGATTCCTTACTTTATAATAATCTGCCAGTTCTGTAAGGGCTGTCATTGCTCCGGCGCTCCATTCGACTGAGATCCTGTCATGCTCATCTGTAAAACCGACGCCTAAAAGATTTCCCTGTTTATCAAAGAATCCGGAATGTTTACGGCCCGCCTGCCAAATGCGCCAGGCTGATCCGCTGCCAAACCATTCATCCAAATTCTTAGGGCCGATACAAGCAAGTCCCCAAGTCTGCACATCCAGGGCAAAATTTTCATTGGATATCACCCACCGGCCATTAATAAAATATGCCCCTTGATAAAACAATCCCTGTTTTTCATCCCAAACAAACCGCAAATATCTTTCAATGGCATCCATCGCTTTTTTATATTGAGGATCCCTGGTGACTTGATATAACATGCGAAAGGCCGCGTACCAGGAAATATTATTCTCTGTTGAGATATGCCTATACCACCAATCCTTTTCATTAAAATCCTTTTTTTCTTCATCCTTTAAATTCCGATATGTCCCCAGCGGAGCCATGCGAATGCCTCCACTTTCGCTTTGAAGTATCATGGCTGCCCGGGCCAGTTCACGGGATAATTTAAGCTCAACGCTGTCTGAATGCTGTGAATACAAGCCTGTCGCTAAATCATAATATTTTTTATGATAGATCTGCATCGCGGCGATCACTACCCATGCATTTTCTCCGGCTACAGGCTTCCAGTCTACCCAATGCAGACGATCATTATCAGGGAATCCGGCCAAACTCTTTTTCCCATCTAGGGGATCAGTAACCAGATAATTCCCATCCGCATCGATAATACGAAAAATAAACCCCCGCTTGCCTAACCGGCTAATGTCAGAACTGACACTTTCAGGGTTCTTTGGATCATAAACAAAGGTGTTAATCGGATAACCGGCGCGAATATTCCAGGTATCCCCAACAGAGCCTTGCCAGTAATAATGGTCAGCCAGGGACGCCTCGATTAAATTTTCCTCACTGCCGGTCATGCTCAAAACGATCTGATAAAGAGCTCCGTCATAAATATCCATCCCTTCATGCGTGATCATCCGTTCAATGGTGCCTTTCAGGGCTCCGGATGATTCCATGCGGCGGTAAATTTCAGGTTTATCGTTTTCAGGAATATAAAAACTATAAGGCAGGTGTGTGACGGGGCTGATATTGAACTTAACCCAATTAAGCAGGTGCGGATCAAGAGTAAAGATTGAAGTTTGGGCCCTTACGTAGGGGATATTACCGGCGACTAAACACATGCAGATGAACACCAGTAATATTCTTTCCATTACAACATCCCTCCCCCTCCCTCTATTTACCGAGGGCTCCTTTAAGCCGCAATAAAAAAGCCCTGGATGTCATAAAGACCAGGGCTTACCTTAAAGGAGCAGAGAAAAGAATATGCAATGCACATTTTTCGGTAACCAGGCAGTCCTTATGAAATAGGATCCACGGCTTTGCCCCCGCGCTTTACGCGGAGATCAGCTTAGGCCCAAATAGGCCAAAGCTGAAGTCCCCAAGTTACCTTGGGTTTGCCTTTATCGTTCATGTCTTCTAAAAGAGCGCTTGCTACCTAATTTAAGTATACACTATTTTTCACATTTGACAAGGGAAGCGCTTTCTCTTTACTATACCCCTGCAATCTGCAGTTGTGCCAGCAAAGGCGAATCCATTGCGGGTTTAATATCAAGGATGACCGGCGTTAAGCCGTCAATTTTAATGTTCTCGAGATTTTGCTGACTGACTGGCAAGGGCACCCCATGACCGTCACGCTTGATATTCAAAGTCAAATTAGCGGCGTTTAAGTCGATACCACCTTCATTCTTTTTACTCTTTTCAATTAAATCCGCCATATCAGCCGTTCCTGCTTTGGTAGCGGTCTTCATCGCCTGGTCGATACGACTTAAAACATTCTCCAAATCACTTACAAAAAACATATAAGAACCAATATCCGGCACTGTTTCAAACCCTTGATGGTGCCTCATAACACTTAAATCACGCTTTTCTGGCTCTGGCCTGATTAAGAGATACTCTTCTAAAAGCGCCCTAAGATCATCAGTAGACGGCGTATTCCCAAGCGCTTCAAATTTAGTAACAAACTCTTTCACATACTTATCCTGTTCTCTGTTCTTCGGGGAAACATTCGCAATGGCCTGTCGGATATTTTTGTAGGCCTTCTCTGCCGTCATCGCATCATCCGACACTGCATTTTGATTTAACGCAGTAACAAGCTCCCCCAGTTGCCTTTGAGCTTTCGTCATTGCGCTCCAATTACGGTCACCATATCTTATGCGCCCCCTATCTCCATCTTTTTTCAAAATCCCTTGTAATGAATCAATGATAGGGTTGATAAAGCCGATAATGCTTTCAGACGACGTCAAAGAGCTTCTCCTGGCATTAAACATATATAGATGACCGTCATTATAGTAAGGATCAACTCCTCTCGAACTTGTACTTTCAAGATCACCAAGGATATCTCTAAGCTTACTCTTAGCATCTTCTAAGTTTACCGCCATCGCTGCATCTCGGGTGCTGACAACCGGTTTTACCAGATGCATATCAAGGCCTTCCCCGTCAATAGATGAAAGCACAATATTTTTCGTAGTATCATGTAACTCCCCGTCAGACTGAACTAAATTCAATTCTCGCAAAGGCTGGCTATACTCTTCATCAATTTTATGGCTCGGATTCAAGGCCTTTTGATGCAACTCATATAAAGCCAACGCTCCTAAAAATCCCTCTTCCATCAATGTCTTCAAGCTCACAAAAATCAAATTAACAGCTGATAAATATTCTTCCGATCCATTTCTTAATTTAGCAATGACCATCGCTGCGTCAGCATGAAAAGGCTTCGTCATAGCCATATCGCCGCGCATTTTATAAAATTCCTCTAACAATGCAAATTTTCTCTCTATCCTAGCTCGATTCAGGGACATAGCATAACCGTTATCGTTATAAAACAACCTAATGGCAATATCTTTCATCTTGCTTTCCGCTGTTTGGCCATAGGCATACGATGTAAACAAAACATTCCTAACTTTATCTGCATTTTCTCCGAAAGATGTTCTCATTTGCGTATACATATCTCTAATATCCCCGGATAATCTTCCTACCGAACCATTATCTGACCAAGGGAAATGAGCTTCCAATTCTTTAAAAACCTCATCAGCCTTAAGACCAGCATTAAGAAATGCTTGTTTATCAAGAGGACCATACTGCAAAGATTCTCTGTAAGCATAAAATTCCGATGAAGAATGAAATGTCATTTGTTGAGCTTCTTGAACTGCAATTCTAAAAGCATCAAGGAATGCTTGTGCAGTTTCTTGGCCACCCTTGTTTTCCACAAACTTCATGCTGTTATAATCCGGGAGCTCTAGCGTCAAATCACTCTTGACCTGGCCTATGGTCCGTTGTTTTGCAGGCTCTGTAACTTGCCTGTCAGTAAATGTCATGCCTAATTCTCTTAAAGATTGCCTAACAGTTCCTTCCGGTCCGCCATATCCTTCTCCAAACTGTGAAACATCATAGATGATCCTTTTAAACCGTTTGTCAATATCAGGATCGTTAAAATCTATAACCCCCTTGGAGACAAACCCTTCCTGACCAATTATTGCAGGGACTTTAATTTCGACAGCCGCCTTATTATCCGCCTGCTGTGTCAAAGAAACAAAATACCCTGCCCCCACTGAACTATTAATCTTTTTTTCAAGATCAGTCCACCAACTTGACAAATTGGCACTCTGCGGGACAAAAGGATTTTGAGCAGATGCCCTCGGAGTTTGATCAGGCGCACTCGAAGTTTGAACAGGCGGCCTCGAAATTTGAGCAGTCACACTCGGAGTCGGAGGCGCCCTATTAATCGTGAAAGAAGCTGGGACTTCGCTGCCTTGGACGTATTTCATCACACCTCTGTCATATAACCAACGAACAAGTCCTTCTCCCGTCACATTAGATATATCAACGTCCCCAATCTTCTCTTCGAATTCCCTTGCGACAAAAGCACCTGGCCGCAACAGCGCTTCGAAAAGCACAAAAGCATCACGATTCCCAATTTCCTGAATCGCTTCTATAGGATGGAAAGCATATTTTTTCAACCGCTCAGCAAGTTCTTTTCCAGTTTTTGCACTGTTTGCATCCGGTATTCTTTTATCACCGTTATTATTATAAGGATCCAATAACGCTGACATCGCCGCGTCGGCTGGATCTACTGATGTTTGTGCAAGATCCATATTCCCCTTCTTCAAATCAGCACTTGCTCCCCTTTCTGCTCCCGGAGGGTTGACATCTAAACCTATCAGGTCACGAAGACGTGTTTTAGGATTATAATTGCCTTGTCTAAATGAAGTAGCCCCGCCGGAAAAATACTTCCTTGGCATTGTTTCATTAGTGTATTTATCCGCATCCTCCTTAATAAAATTAAAAACGCCTTTCTTAAATGCCTGCAGATACTGCTGATAAATGGCCTCATTATTCTTGGGATCTTGGTCAACCCCTTTGACCTTGGCCTTATTAGCGTAAATTCTGGCCAGCAATGATTCTCTTAAAGCTCGTTTATACCAAGCCGCTAAGATCATGCCGCTAAAGACCTGTCTTAACGGAGCAAAATTTTTGCCTTCATTGACTTCTCTCTCTAATTCAGGCAATACTACTTCGCGGATTACTTGAGAACCTAAAGAGTTTATTCTCTCCCCTAGTCGGGGAGAGTTAGGACGGAGGGCATTCTTTGATAGCGCAAGATAATCCTCTTCCAGCATCACTTTTAAATGGCTTTTATACAGATACGCCACGTTGCCCTTCTCATAAATATTCGCGTTATCAGGCACGATCCATACCTTGTTAAAGGTATTGACCGGAATATTGGTGGTGCCATATTGCTTGTGGGCGCGTTCGTAGACCTCATTCCAAAATTTCTGGCCTAGCTTGTCCTGCGGATATATTAAGGAAGCGGTGATCTGTTTTAATATATAATCTTGGGCCAACAGGTCACGGCCCATTTCGGTCTTTCCAAAATCATCCTTAATGATACGGTTCTTTTCATAAGGAGACAGGTTGACCCATTGGTCTTCATCAGGTACAGCCAAAGAAGCCAAAAAATATTTTATAAGCTTGGTATACTCCTGCTTTTTCTGGCTGTCAGTAAAAACTTTATCGCCTTTATAAACGATAAAATCAAACTTAAAAGCGTTCTGTGGATTAATAATAATCCCTTTTAAAATCGCCGGTGTAAAGTCAGAACTTAGACGAACCATCGATCCGGGCTTGGGTAGGGAAAAAGATAAACCATCAGTTTGCTGTGCAAAAGAAACAGGAAAAATGCTGGTTTGAATAAAAGCAAAAATAACCAAAACAGCTATGCTTTTGAAAACATAACTTTTCAAAGAAGTTGTCCTCTTTTGGTAATTTTTAATAATTTAAACTTTCACCTATACTGCCTATGCCCCCGCAACCTGCAGTTGGGACAGCAAAGGCGAATTTATTGCTGGTTTAATATCAAGGATCACCGGAGTTAGCCCATCAAGCTTGATATTTTCCAAATTCTGCTGACTGACTGGCAAGGGCACCCCATTGCCGTCACGCTTGATATTTAAATTCAAATTAGCGGCGTTTAAGTCGATACCACCTTCTTTTGTCTTACTCTCTTCCACCATATCAGCCGTTACTGTTTGGGAAGATTTCTTCATCTCCTGGCCAGCCGCAGCGCCTATTTTCTCAATAGCTTGGTTTAATGCTTCCATTACTGCTATAGGCCCGGCGTCATCCTCCCTATCTCGAGCAAAAAACTTACCCTGCTTTCCTTTTATATTATTTAACGTATCTGTGAGCCTGGCCAAAACATCATCTGTGCCCATGATCCCTTGTTGAACAAATTGTCTAATATTAGCCAATTCTTTTGGCAAATAGTTTTCAGTGGATCCTAACATTTTATATCTATCATAGAGCCCCACCAGCGTACCCAGGGAATCACCAATGACTTTTTTTACGTTTGGAGGGACTTCCTTTATCGACTTAGGCTCCGACTTTGCCCCGAGCTTCTTATTGATTTCTTCTGCTTGTGCCGCTAACATACTCATCAGTGCATTTTTCAGTTGTACGTCTTTTAATTCATCACTAGATGGCTCTTTGGAGAAATCTATTTTAGCAGATTTTGTCCAGAGAGCATTAATAGTATTCCTAAACTCTTCCAGCGTCGTTTCGCCTGGCTTGACTGATTCCAGTGCACTTTGAAACTCACCTGCTGATTCTTTTGGCACAATACCAAGGGATTTTTCAATTGTACCCTTAATTCCCTCAATAAATTTTTCTTCGTCTAATGTGTTAGCCCTCATCGCCAGGTCAGGGCTACCTACTTCCTTTTTAGAAATATCGGGATTATTTGCAATAGTTATTAATAACAAATCTAATGCATCCCGGAGGCGGACAGACAGATTCGGATACGGAGCATCTTCCTTACCCGAAATTTTTTCTATCACCTCTTGCACCTGGTTCACAAGTTCAGAAACAAATAAACCGTCTACTGTAGGTCTTTCGAAATTCTTTGAAAATTCAGCAGTGCCCTTCAGTCTTGATAAGGTGCCAATAACAAAATCAATGACCTCGCCAGGCTTCATATCAGGCCTATCGAATGTCTTGAGTTCATCTGGTGAGAAAAGCACCTTAGGATTATCTTCTATTGCCGCAACCAAAGGAACATTCCTTGATTCTGGAAGTTTCCCATTCTTTAAAAAAGTCTCAACATTCATCAACTCATCAAGAACTTCACCAAGTCCGTTATCGAATGCTTGCTCTATGTAATTAGCAACCTTATCTTGCAAGACCACATCTCCATTTCTGATAGCGTTATTTAATTCCCTCATTGTTGCGTTAAACGCTATCAGATCCTTTAAAATATCCATGATCCCGATACCGCCTTTTTTTGCTAAACCAAAAGGATTCCTTAACAAACGATCTTCGAGAGAACTCCATGAATTTAATCGCCAACCGACATTGATCCCGCGCAAAAACTCGACAATCGCTGCTCTCTGTCTAACCTTGTCAGGGCTTGCAAGTTCTTTCAACAAATCATGGTTCTCTTGCAAAAGTCCAAGAGTAGTCCCCTCAGAATCTCTTTGCAAATTATAAATAAAAGTTTCGCGCGCATCCTCCTGCCCCTGCTCTTTATATAGAGCGATCGAATCATCTGCTTCAAGAGCCACGGTATTGAACTGAAATGGGCCTCCTTTGGCTATTCCAGCTTTTTCTAACAGCTCATCCAGTTGACCTAGCCCCCTAGATTCGGCCGATTCTGTTGTAGTATAATGGCAACAGAAAGGGGACAAAAAATGGGAAGACAAAGGTTTAAACCGGAAGATATTATCTTAAAGTTACGGGAAATCGAAATCCA
>JADFXH010000029.1 GCA_015233675.1 Candidatus Omnitrophota bacterium | reverse complement strand
GGAAATGACGACAGGACCGACAACGGAATGATAACAAGGCAAATCAGGTGGAGACGGTTGTTTAGTTGCTGAGTGAGATGAAATATATTATTGCACACATGATTTAGAAATGGTATAAGAAGAGCAGGGGATGCAACAGATGTACCGGCAGTTATGACTGTTGCTGATTACCAAAGCACCAGATAATGTCAAGCACAATTTTTTGAGTTTAAAGACGATTCCGAGTGTGCGGGTTTTGGAAAGTGATGAATACTTTCTACCTCATGGTGCCAGCATGGTAAGTGTTTAGATTTCAACGATAACGAATCGGATGTCTTAATGTAGATGATTATGAAAAGAAGGCGGGATTGTGAATCTGAATAAAGAGGACTTTTTACTTTTCACTCAAGATACACAGTTTACCTCTTAATGGCGGTCTTTGCTTCGGCCCTATGCGGCTGGTTTCAAACGGCCCTTTAGGAGAAATCTGCCATGGGATTTTTACAGACAGGCTAAAACCTTTGTGCAGACACTATCTGCAAAATTGAGCTGAAAAAGGACAAAATCGGTACTTTTATGCTCCATTGCTGCTCAAACCACTAAAAATATGGTAAAATAAGACATGATAAGCTCTCAGCTCCAATTCTTAATCCAACAAGGCGAAGGGTATAATGTAGAATTCAAGGAAAACTACAGTCATAGCCTATCCCGTGAAATCTGCGCCATGGCCAATGCCACCGGCGGCAAGATTTTAATCGGTGTGACTGATGACGGCAAGCTAAAGCCGGTCAATGTTACCAACAAGCTAAGATCCGAGCTAATTGATTTAGCCAGAAATTTTGATCCAAGCCTGACCGTTTCCCTTGAAGAAATTGAAGGTATTTTGATTATTAACATTCCGGAGAGCAAAGAAAAGCCTCACTCAACCGGCGGAAAATTTTATGTCCGGCAAGGCGCCAATAGCCAGCAACTCTCTCGAAATGAAATCAGGGATTTTTTTATCAGCGAAAATCTGATTCATTTTGATGAAATTCCCAATCAGAAATTCAATCTTGCAAAAGACTTTAAAGAACAAGCCTACAAGAGATTTTTGGAAGCAATAGGGATAAAGACTAAATTAAAATCCAAAGAAGTTTTAAAAAACATGGAACTTCTGGACGATGACGACAGATTGAAAAATGCCGGTGTCCTTTTATTCACTAAGCAGGTATCGAAATTTATCCGTGGCGGTACCATAACTTGCGCTGTATTCATGGGAAAAACCAAAACTAAAGTAATCGATAGCCAAGAATACGATTATGATTTGTATAGAAATTACGATGAAGCCTTTAAATACATAAAATCGAAATTAAACAATGAATACATAATCAAGGTCGGCCCGCGTGAAGAAGTGCTGGAACTACCCGAAGAAGCGTTAAGAGAAGCCTTGTTAAACGCCATAGCTCACCGTGACTATTTTTCCAATGCCAATATTCAGATCAGTATTTTCCATGACCGCTTGGTCATTGATAATCCGGGCGAACTTATGGGAAACATTAAAATAGCTGATTTGTATAAAAAGAGCTTTCCCAGAAACAGGCTCTTATTTGGCCTGATGCAAAGAATGGACTTAGTGGAAAAAATCGGTTCAGGGTTAATGAGAATGAATGAATTGATGGAAGAATATCTCCTACCCCATCCAATTATTGATGTTAGTGATGCTGTTTTTAGCATTACCTTTGAAAGACCGGATTTGCAAAAAATGAGTATTGAACAGCGGCGAGAAGCTTATCAAGCTAAGGTGGGTGAAAAGGTGAGTGAAAAGGTGAGTGAAAAATTAACATTAAATCAGGAGAGGATATTAGATTTAATTAGGAAAGATAGGACAATTTCAATAGTTGAACTTGCCAAACAGGTGCGCATTGCGGAAAAGAACATAGGAAATAATTTAAAAGCATTAAAAAACAAAGGATTGATTAAGAGAATTGGCCCCGCTAAGGGCGGACATTGGGAGATTGTAGAAAAATAATCGGAAACGACAAATAACCCCATCACCTTGCAAATATTGTAAATTAATATACAATACAGGTGGGTTATTAACAGCGCGTATCAATTTCAATTAATATCATCTCCCCTGTATTGCTAATGATCGCAAAACCTGTGACCATATTGTGACCAAGAGATGACATATATTAAGTGACTAACAGCAGCAATGGCACTTAGTGAGAATTTGAATTATCCTTTATATAAGAGAATAATCACGATTTTTTGCTTATCTGCTACCTTGTTAGAGAAAGCCACTTTTCTGTTTGGTATCCCGTTACCCGCTCCGGATTTTAGAAAAGAGCTTAGGCTCTTTTTTCGTTTATTCAAGCGGAAATATGATTGTTAACGCCCTCAATTGAACCTCTATTTTTAGATAGAAAAGGGGCATCTGTGACCATATTGTGACCAAGCATTTCAGTGTTTCCATTTGTGCTTTTCATATTCAGAATATTTATGGCCTCTCGAAGAACAGTATCATTGATGTGGGCGTATCTCATTGTAGTTTGAATTTCTGAGTGTCCCAACAAACCTTGTATAGCAACGAGATTGGCACCGGCCTGAACAAGGTGAGAGGCAAAGGTATGTCTAAGACAATGCCACCCGATTGCTCTAAGCCCAGCCCTTCTGCAAATACTATGCAACTTATTAATGCAGGGCGTCTGTTTTAGCGGATCACCGTTAATATCCGAAAAAACATATCCCTTGCTTTTTTTATTTCTATCTAATGAATCACGAACTGAATCAGTAAGAGGAACATACCGGATTTTGTTGCTTTTAGGGCTGCCGAGTATTCCTTTTGAGAAAGACTGTTTAACGCAGAGTTCGCCTTTTTCAAGATCGATGT
>JADFXH010000028.1 GCA_015233675.1 Candidatus Omnitrophota bacterium | reverse complement strand
GCCCTCTGGGAGCAATTTGGAAAAGAGTTTCCAGCTCACCTCTGGCTCGACACCATGTCGCTAACCCGCGAATTTCTTAAAAAGACTGGCATCGAAGCCGAGCATAAGGCTAAGGGATTGAAGAAGCCACCCGTCAATTTACATGCCTCGCTGGACTGGGTGGGGGTAAAAAAATTGTCAGAAGCCCACAACGCCCGCGTGGACAGCCGTAACACCTATTTGCTCCATCGCAATTTAGTAGAAGATAAAAAGATTGACTATCTTCCTTTTATCAAGACAGCTATCCATACTGTTACTACTCCTAACGATGATGAAGGTTTGGACATTTCCCTTTTGGATACATAAATCGAGGAGGATTTGGTGAAAGACAAATACTATTATTCCGATGGTTCTACTCTGGATCATCACGATCCTGAAAAGACTTTCCATCGAACCGATGGTCCTGCTGTTGAGCTTGCTAGTGGCTACAAATATTGGTACCTTCAAGGTCGATATCATCGAACCGATGGACCTGCTTATGAGTCGGCTCATGGCAGCAAAGAGTGGTACCTCCATGGCCAAAAACATCGAACCGATGGGCCTGCTATTGAGCTTGCTGATGGCGACAAATATTGGTATCTCCATGACCACCTGCATCGAACTGATGGTCCGGCTATTGAGTATGCCAGTGGTAACAAAGAGTGGTATCTGCATGACGAAAAGATCAAGTGTGATAGTCAAGAGATGTTTGAGAGACTATGTAAATTGAAGGTGTTCTGGTAAAATGAAAAGCCCGAGTACCGAACATTTTCATGCCAAAATAGATCGTACTATTAGGTTAGTTCAATCCTACACGGAAATTGATTATTTAGGCTGGCTAATTAAAAGTGCTCGACTAAAGCCTCATGCCCATATTTTTGAAGGTTTCCGTCATGGCGTCAAATTGCAGAATTGGTGGGTAGACGAGTACCGTAATTCTTTGGAAATAACCAAAAAAAAGAAACTACAAATCACCTACAACGATTTGCGATTGGATAAGAACAAAATTATCTGCACTGACATATACTATGGGCTATCGATGAAGCAAATAGCTCAGATCAGCAAATTAGTGTATTTATGTGCTGGCAAAGATGAAGATCTGTATCAAAACTGTTTTCTCATTACTTTTGTCGGGATAGATAATTTTCTCCGTACCTATCTGTCTTGGTTCGGAGAATGGCAGCCGGTCTCGCCCCTGTTATTGGGCGAAGAACATTTCCAAATATTGTTTCATAATTTGGATGTCAAGCATTTTCAACAAATAAAAAAATACAAAGAAAATCCGATACCTTGCCAAAAGGAACAAGTTTGGTTATCTTATCTGCCGGCAAGTGATGATTTTTTGAATGTAATTAAAAATCAATACGAAACGTTGCTACCTATTTTTAAGGAAATAAATAATGGTTGATAATGATAAAAGACTGCGTTTAGAGTTTGAAGGCGAAGTGATCGAAAGTAATAAAGGGAAGTTCAAGGTTAAAGTCAATGACAACATGACCGTCATGTGCACGTTGAGTGGGAAAATAAGACTCAACTCGGTCAAAATATTATTGGGAGATAAAGTTCGTATAGAAGTCTCCGAATATGATACCACCCAGGGCAGAATAGTTTATCGTATGAAAGGTGCCTAAAATGGAAATTAGAGAGGGTCTGACTTTTGACGATATTCTGCTTGTGCCGGAATATTCAGAAGTGATAAGTCGATCATTATTGGATGTTTCAGTCAATTTAGGTGATTTACAATTCAAGCACCCCATAATCCCAGCCAATATGTTAAGTATTAGTGGCGAAAAAATGGTAAGGACTGCCGCCGAATCGGGCGGGTTAGCCATTTTACATCGATTTATGCCTTTGGAAGATCAATTAGATATCATCAATCGTTTTGTGTGCGCTACCCAGGTAGGGACACCAGATTATCAAAGACATATTGGTGTCTCCGTAGGAGTAAAAGATTCAGACAAAAATAATGTAGAGGATTTATACACCTTAGGTGCTCGTATTTTTTGTATCGACATTGCTCATGGCAATTCTAAACTCTGTGTGGAAATGATCCAATTTATCAAACATAATTATCCCGACATTTATCTGATTGCGGGCAACGTTGCTACTGGGGATGGAGCCCGACGTTTATGGGAGGCGGGTGCTGATATTTTAAAGATCGGTGTTGGTGCGGGGAGCCTTTGCACTACCCGCATCGAAACGGGCAATGGGGTTCCCCAACTAACTGCCCTAATGGATGTGCAAAAAGTACAACAAGAAATGTTGGCTCGTGGCAAGGCGGCGGGGCGACAGCGTAAATATCCTTTTATTTCTGATGGCGGTATTAAAAATGCCGGAGATATAGTAAAGGCACTTTGTTTCGCCGACATGGTGATGGCGGGGAATATTTTTGCCGGTTGTGAAGAAACTTCCAGCTCCATTCATGTTATCAACGGATTACCGCATAAGGAATACGTAGGTAGTTCCACGCACAAAACTAACCACATTGAAGGAGTAGAGGCCTGGGTTCCTTGCACAGGAAGGTTTGGAACCATCTTAACTAAGATGCTGGAAGGATTGCGCTCCGGCATGAGCTATCAAGGCGTCAATAATTTACAGGATCTAAAAGAGGGCCCACAATTCGTTAAAATTACTTCGGCAGGATTGAAGGAATCACACTCCCATGATGTTATTATCAAATAAAACATATTTTCTCGGTCCCTATCGTATCCATTATCCTACCTATTTGAAAGTAGAAACTTTTAAGTGTGAATGGTACGACGGCATTACCTTCATCATGGAGGATGCTCGATATCAACTTATTAACAATTACGCTATGGGGACCCGACTGATCATTAACCCGCATAACGGGGGCTTCAAGGATATGCCGTTCAACCCCAGGTCTTTTGCTTGGCTCCCAGAGGGTATTACGGCAACAGAGGCAACGGAGGAAACAGATGCACGAAAATAAATTTAATATTTCAGAGTTCTTCGGAAAAAAAGAAGTTTTGGATAAGGGACATGTAGAATTATTTGATGGCATGATAATGGATCCCAAATTAAAAATTGTAAATGCTGCCAGAGTTTCCTTCAGCAAAGAAGTATTCGAGTTATCCGACAAGGATGTCAAACTAATAGAATTCCTACATAAACACGAACATTATTCTACATTCCGACACTCCTACTTTTCTTTTCGCATTAAAGCTCCACTTTTAGTTTTTCGACAATTTTGGAAATATCAAATTGGCTGTGATTGGGTAGAGAATGAAAATATAGGAACAATTCAAATTCCAGAAACTAATTGGAATGAAATGAGTGGTCGCTATGTGGAGTTTCAGCCAGAGTTTTACATTCCAAAAGAAATACGTGTTCAATCTAAAAACAACAAACAGGGAAGTGAAGGTAAATTACAGTTCTTGTCGGAAGGTGAAGATCCCATAATTTATTTTGAACAGTCTTGCCTAAATGCGTATGAACGATACGAGTATATGGTAAAATCAGGCGCAGCCAAGGAGCAGGCTCGAGCCCTTTTGCCACAGAATATTTACTCTGAATGTGTCTGGACTTGTAGTTTGCAGTGCGTTCTTTATGTTTTGCACCAGCGTCTTAAAAAGGATGCTCAATTTGAAATCAGACAATATGCATTAGCCATCGCTAATTTAATGTATCCACTATTGCAACCTCTAGAGATAGGGCAGGAAAATTTATGATCTTCTGCCAAGAAAACCACCACCTTTATGGTGGTGGATGAATTGGCGATATTAAAAACAATTCGGCATGGCTTGCGCAGCAAGCCATGCATGGTTATATTGATGCTGCATGAAACTGTCCTACAAATACCGTCTGTATCCGAATAAGGAGCAAGCCGCAATATTGCGAAGCAATTTTTCTTTCTGCTGCTTCCTGTATAATTGCGCTCTGGAAGAGCGCAATTCCTTCTACAAAACCTATGGGACAGGCCTATCATATAATATACAGGCTGGGGAACTTCCTGCTGATTGTGGCAACATCAAAACCGATCTGACATTAAAGGATCGAGAGTATCATTGCGAGGCCTGCGACCTCGCCATTGACCGAGATGTTAATGCCGCTATCAATATCAAGAGGCTCGGAATGAGCCTTGCGACAGGTTAAACTGTTTCAGAAGCCCTTGGCCTTGTGCCAAGGGTAATTCACAACAGGTATTACTACTCTGATGGTTCTATTCTGGATCATCGAAACCATGAAAAAGTTTTGCATCGAACCGATGGGCCCGCTATTGAGTATGCTAATGGCAACAAATATTGGTACCTTCAAAGTCGATATCATCGAACCGATGGACCTGCCGTTGAGCTTGCTAATGGGGACAAATGGTGGTATCTGCATGGCCAACTACATCGAGCCGATGGTCCGGCTGTTGAATGGGCTAATGGCAACAAAGAGTGGTA
>JADFXH010000027.1 GCA_015233675.1 Candidatus Omnitrophota bacterium | reverse complement strand
CCGCTTTATATCCACTCGACATGGGAGTTCCACTGGAAGTAACAGTCTCATTACCGTTAACGACAAACACAATTGACAAACAAGTCTTTGATGACTCAACAGCCAAAGAGGCATGGAAGGAAAGTCTTCAGGGGGCTTGTGCATTACAAATTCCCGATGACCTTTCTAAATTTCTTTACGAAGCCGCACTTCACACGATGGTTTTGCATTCTCCCAAGGAGGTATATCCGGGCCCATTTATTTACCGGCGTTTTTGGTTTCGTGATGCTGCTTTTATATTATATTCGATGTTATGTGTGGGCTTAAAAAAGCGTGTTCGACGCTCTTTAGACTGTTTTCGCTTGCGTCAGACACCTCAAGGCTATTTTTTATCCCAGGAAGGAGAATGGGACTCTAACGGCGAGGCCTTATGGATTATGCGTCAGTATTGTGAGATGACGGGAAATGTCCCTCCCAAAGAATGGGAGGAATCAATCAAAAGGGCGGGTAAGTGGATTTGTAAAAAACGTTTGTCTGATAAATTGCTACCAACTGGGAGTGTCCGGCATGAGGACAATTTTCCCCATGCAGGTTTGTTACCATCGGGATTCAGCGCTGAGCATTTGGGCCCTAATGATTTTTATTATTGGGATGATTTTTGGGCTGTTGCGGGATTAAAAGCAGCGGCCTTTTTGAGCAATGCTTACAACGATAAAGAGAGAAGTGTTAATTTTGAATGGGAATCAAATGCGTTACTGGATTGTATTAATCAAAGTTTAAAGAAAGCCAAGGAACGTTTAAAAAGACCGGCGCTACCCGCTTCTCCATACCGGCGAATGGATTCGGGAGCGATCGGTTCTTTAGCATCCAGCTATCCACTTCGTGTTTTTGAGCCTAACGACCCAAGGATTTTAGATACAACTGATTTTTTAATGAAAAACTGTTTAGTTCATGGCGGATTTTTTCACGACATGACTCATTCAGGGATCAATCCGTATCTTACCTTACATTTAGCTCAAGTGCTTTTGCGAGCGGGGGATTCCAGATATTTTGGTTTGATGACGGCTGTGGCGAATCTATCGTCCCCGACAGGACAATGGCCTGAATCAGTACATCCGCGCACTGGCGGCGGATGCATGGGTGATGGGCAGCATGTATGGGCCGCAGCGGAATGGGTTTTAATGATAAGAAATTGTTTTGTCAGAGAAGAAGCAGAACGGTTAATTTTATGTTCAGGAATCCCTCAAATCTGGCTTGATAAAAGACAAATAATTGCTTTTGGGCCTGCACCAACAAGCTTTGGGGATATTCAGATCTACATAAAACCACAAGGGCAAAATGTTCTTGTCGAATGGCATGGACAATGGTTTACGAAAGAGCCTCCTATTGAAATTCATTTGACCGGTTTTGTTAATGTAAAGGTAAAATCCGCAACGAATTCTTTGGAATTGAAAGCAGAGGGTAAATGATAGAAGCTCTTACAGGTAGATTTAAAAGTTTTATAACATTGGATTCGGGGAGGACGATTTACCCTGGAGAGATAGAGGAGATTTATACAAAGGTTGCTCCTGTCAAAGAGATGTGCGTTTTTACTGTCACTGGAATGGGAGGTGCCGGATCAGCTGTTCTTTGGGCTGTCATCCAGCCGAATCTTGATAATTTCAGGGAATTTGGTGAAGTGAATCTGCGTTCCGTCATTAAGGAGAGATTTGATAATGCCTCACAATTGCTCCCTTATTATAAAAGGCTTAAAGGTTTTACTATTACGCTTGAGAATCTGCCGCATATGCTGTTTGGTAAGGTAAAAAGAGATGCGGTCAAGAAAATATATGAGCCTCGTGTAATCGCAGGAATAGAGGGGGCTCTTCCGGTATCAGGAAAGCTTTCTGCAGAGGAACTTTTGTTAACAGAGTCCGAGATTGGCATAAAGATTTTAAAATGTCTAAAGGAGCAAAGTGGTGTTAAGAGCCCGATCATCCTTGAAGATTCTTTAGAGTTGGACCTTGGTATCGATTCCTTGGGCAGAATAGAGCTTGCATCTGGTCTGGAGCTTGCTTTTAGCGCCGATATAAAAGAAGAGGCTATATCGCGGGCCTTTAGTGTAAAGGATCTTATCCTGGGAATAACAGATGCGTTGAGGGATGCTAAAAACATCTCACCGGAGGATCAAGAATTGTCTTTAGGATCGGATTACTGGAAAAAAAATTTACAAGTGCTTCCTAAAAAAGAAAATTTTCAGATGCTCGAATTAGGTACAGGTTTCTTTGCGTGGGCTTTTCGATTTGTTTTAACAGCCGTAGATTGTTTGATCTTCAAATTGTTTTTTAGTATTAAGGCAGAAGGGGCTAAGAATGTGCCTAAAGAAGGAGCGTATATATTATATGGTAACCACACGAGCTTTCTTGATGGTCCAGCCATTGCCGCTTGTCTACCGCGAAGACCTGTGTTTCAGATCTTTTACTTCGTCTTCGGCCCGTATTTCTTTAGGCCGTTTATAGAGTCTCATCTATTAAGGAATCTTGTCAAGATGGGGAGATTTATTCCTTTTGATTTCTCAACGCATTTTTTGGAAGCCCTCCGCAGCTGTTATTTTATATTAAAACAAGGGAAAGGTTTGTGTTTCTTCCCAGAAGGGATGCGCAGTGTTACCGGCGAAATTGGAGAATTTAAAAAAGGTTTTGGCATCTTGGCTAAGGAGACGGGGGCAAAGCTGGTACCTGTGGCCATAGAAGGGGCCCATGAAGCTTGGGGCTCTGCGGCAAAGTACCCCCGATGTTATCCAATTAGAGTGAGATTCGGTAAACCACTTCAGGTCCAAGATTTAGAAAAAGAAGGCTCAGAGATGGGGGTGCAAAATGGTTACGACGCTATATGCGTGGCGGCAAGAAAAGCGCTCGTGGAATTAAAGGGAGGCCAAATTTCTAATGAAAATTAAGGAATCGGCAGATCTCTAGGTAATAATTTGAAATAGTAATAAGGAGGTACAGAAAAAATGAGAATTCTCATGATGACAAATACCTATTTTCCGATTGTCGGAGGGTTGGAGCAATCGGTGTATTCTTTTAGCGAACAATTTAGAGCTTTGGGTCATGAGGTTTTGATTGTTACTCCTACCTTTGCGGGTGCGCCGGTAGAAGAACAGGGCGTTATTCGTCTTCCTGCCTTCCAGAAATTTAGCTGGACTATTTTTTCTGTTAATTTTCCGGTCTCAGGGCTTTTAACGCGATTAATGAAAGAATTCTCTCCGGATATTGTGCATAGCCATTGTCCATTTTTTATGGGAGATTTTGCGTTACGTCTCAGTCGACAGCACGCCATACCGTTAGTATTCACTTACCACTGCATGTTCGAGGAGTATGTACAAGATTGGCCGGTACAGAATGAAGGGGTCAAACGGTTTATTGT
This sequence comes from Candidatus Omnitrophota bacterium, assembly GCA_015233675.1. Taxonomy (GTDB): domain Bacteria; phylum Omnitrophota; class Gorgyraeia; order Zapsychrales; family Fredricksoniimonadaceae; genus JABDGZ01. Next base: position 1,245 of record JADFXH010000027.1, on the reverse strand, counting down.
CAAACTTGCTGCTGGATATGCTAATTTCGTAGATCGGTTGATCGTCCCCTGTGAAAGTGTACAGGAAATTTTGTTTAAAAGAGGGGTTAAAACTCCTATGGAGATTGTTCCGACTGGGGTGGATCTGAAGCGTTTTTCAAAAGGTGATGGAAAAGGCTTTCGCGAACGTAATGGTATCCCTCCAGATGCTTTGGTGATCGGACACGCGGGGCGATTGGCAGCAGAGAAGAATTTGGACTTTTTAATAAATTGTATGGTCGAAGCATTGAAAAAAGAGCCAAGAGCTCATGCCCTGATTGTGGGTCGCGGCTCATCAGAAAGAATGATCAAGGACACTTTTGAGAAAGCAGGCCTTGAAAAAAGAGTCCATTTAGTTGGGGTCTTACATTATCAACATTTGGTTGATGCATATTTTGCCATGGATGTTTTCGCGTTTGCCTCTTTAAGCGAAACTCAAGGTATTGTTCTTATTGAAGCCATGGCATCAGGGGTTCCTGTGGTAGCGTTGGATGCGCCGGGGGCACGGGATGTTGTAAAAGATCATCACAACGGCCGGTTGCTTAAGGAGATGGACCAACAAAGCTTTGTTGATGCGCTTCTGTGGGTTTTAGGTTGTTCTGGCGAAGAATCACAAGCTATGAAGCAGGCCTCCAGAATGACGGCACAGAAATACTCTATTGAGCTTTCTGCCAAACGCATGTTAGAAGTTTATGAAGATGCTAGATCAAAGAAATCCATTTCTGTAGGCAAGAGGAACAATTCGCAGTATCTTTACCTGTGGCGTATAAGAGCTGAGTGGGATATTTACCAAAATTATATTCAAGCCATAGGCACATCAATTTTTGAAGGAAATTTCAAGAAAACAGAACCCATCAAGATTAAAGATACGACAGTAAAGCGCGAAGACCTCTCTCTTAAAATTACAACCAGCGACCTATCTACAGCCCCGCTTGGTGAAACGGTGAAAACCACAGAAACGACGCCTTCTCCTTCGGAGGGAAGCGAGCCTGATCGTTACGTGATGACCGAGGATGGCAAGCGCATTGCCTTTCTTCATATTAAAGGAGGGTTTTCCTAAGTTGTTATTATAGCACCGTGTTTTTATAACAAAAAGGATACGGTTTTGTTTAGACGTATGGCTGAGCATTATAGTAAAGAATACGATGTGTTCGTGTGCGATTTTCGAGGCCAGGGCAAGAGTAGTGATGGTTTCACATGGTCATCGCTTGAGCTAAAAGACCTGCG
>JADFXH010000026.1 GCA_015233675.1 Candidatus Omnitrophota bacterium | reverse complement strand
TTCTTCCTCTTTAAACCCAACAATGTCTCTGTGTAGTTTTTCAATCAACCGTTCCCGGTCCATTGGGGTCATCATCTCGTAAAGTTTGAGCGTACCTGGATCAATTTTGTATTCTCCTGAATCCTCTTGCTTTTCAAGATTTTGAGGCATGATCTGCTTTTCACCGACTGATTTCTTACCAACAGGCAGAAACCCTATCTTATAAAGCTTGTCTGTAAGCTCTTTAAAGATTAACCAGGACATATACTCGACCCTGGCTTTCTCTTCACCAGGAACTTCATTCGAACGCGCAATTTGTTTTAATCGCGCATACTGATTACGGGCCATTGACAATAGCTCACCGCAAATCATAGCAGTGAACTCTGGAGAAGCGAAAATAGAATTATTTGTTCTAACCTCCGCTAAATCCCGTCGAATTGTCCGGTCAGACTTTTTTAACAAACTAGCTATCTGACTAGTGCCATAACCTTCAACGGCCAAGGCCTCAATACATGCCTGGCGACTTTCTTTGGAAAGCAAGGCGGGGTCTAACCCGCCTTCTTTTATCTTTCTTAACACCTCAACAACTGGTAAATCTGAATCCTTATTTGTTTCTTTACTCATGACTTAACCTCCTGTAAATACCGATTCTTAATTTCATCGGTGATATTTTCTTGACCCACAAGGTTAATATATCGTCTTACGATGACGTCACAATAACCTGGATCTAATTCCATTCCATAACAGCATCGATCTAGTTTCTGGGAAGCGATAAGAGTAGTGCCTGAGCCCAAGAAAAGATCCAACACCAAATCTTCCCTTTGGGAGCTGTTTTTAATCGCTAATTCGGCCAAGGCCACCGGCTTTTGTGTGGGATGTTGATACGTTTTACTTGCCTCCCTGTCAATTTGCCATAAAGTTGACTGACCAACCGGGCCGTACCATTTATGGGCACCATTATCTTCTTTCCAACCATAAAGACAGAATTCTGTTTGCTGATTGTAATCAGCATAACCTAAAGCAAAACGCTCTTTTGCCCAGGTAATCACACAAGATATATGGAAACCCAGATTAATTAACATCTGGTACATCGGCCCAAATTGCCGGTGACCATTCCATATATAAAAGGCGGCACCTTTCCCTATATAAGCCGCCATGTTGGTAAAAACTTTATTAAGCCAAGCCTCATATTCGGCCTGGGGCAAATTATCATTCTCGATTTTTGCCCATTCTTCACCGTTATTAGACTGCTGCCCATCTGGTTTCGGACGGTCAGACCCGCTATAATCCACGTTATAAGGAGGATCCGTAAAAATCAAATCCGCCTTTTTACCGTCTAATAGCTTGGCAAGGTCTTCTTCCTTTGAAGAATCCCCGCATAGAATCCGATGCTGGCCCAAAACGATCAGATCACCAGGTTTAGTTACCGGAGTTTCCGGCACAGTCAGATCAGAATCATCTTCTTCTCCGCCCTTATCCAGGTATCTATCAAACAGGCTGGAGATTTCTGGTGTATCAAAGCCGGTGAGACTGACATCAAAATTGGGCATTTCACTTAAGTCCTTTAACAATGCCGCCAACTTCTCGTTATCCCATTCCCCCTGAACTCTATTCAGAGCAAGATTGAGGGCCTTTTCTTGCCCAAGGTCAAGATCAACAACGCTGACCTCAACCTCCTGAACACCTTGCTCGATAAGAACCTTAAGCCTTTGGTGACCACCGACAAGGTTTCCGGTGCGGCTATTCCACACGAGGGGTTCAACATACCCGAAGGTATTGATACTGATTTTTAGTTTCTCATAGTCCGGATCACCGGGCTTGAGATCCCGCCGAGGGTTATACTCGGCAGGGTTAAGTTTATTGATTTCAATTGTTTGAATTTTCATTTTCAATTCCTTTCTTATTATCCTTGTTTAATAATTTTCCTAATACTCAACGCCAACCGTAAAACTTCAGCGGTATATATATTTCTGATGCGATTCTTGTTTTTTAGCTTAAGATTTTTAAATTTTTCTTCATCCATAGCTAATTGCAATTGATCAGCCTCACAAATATCAAAAAAAATTCCTTAAAACTATGAATCTTGCATTCAATAAAGCTCTAAGATCCATTACCTGATCGGTATGTTCACCATGGGTTAAGCGTAATAGTTCCATGAATTGTTCTGATCCTTCATCTAACGAATCTAAAACAACAATATATGCTTTTTCCATTTGTTCTAACTGCGCCTTTGTTATTGAGGCTTGTTTATTTTCATCGATGCTGTTATTTTTATTTGCCATTTTTTATCCCTTTCATTTTCTCATGACCTGAGTTACCAGCCTTGAGATCCCGCCGCGTTAAGCCGCGGCGGGATCTGGTTTATTTATTCTAACTTTTTTAATATTCATGGTTTTGATCACCCTGAACTATCCCAATTTAATTTTATTCCTTATCCATTTCACTGTCCTTTTATATACAGCAATGTAATTAATCGTCGCTACATTCATTTTTAAAGGACGATACCCCATTTCCTTTATAAACGAAGTTTCATTTTTAATAATGACCTGGTCCTCTCGACCAGCGCAAATATCAAAGAAATTGCGCAGACACCTAACCCTTGCAGCTTTTATTGCCGTTAAACCATCTCGAATCACACAAATTCGTGATATGTACGGGCAACCAGGAGCCTTGATTGGATAGTCTCGGTTATACTCATCCAAAGATTTTGTTACAGATTCTAATTCTGACAAAACAAAGGCATGAGCCTGAGCCATTAGGGCTAACTGAGCCATTTCTACAGATTCCTTATTCATTTTGGTGTTACTTTTTTGGTTTTTCATTTGAATGTCCTTTTTTTAATTTTTTAACGATTATTTTTCCTAATTACTAAAAACATTTAATTTAACCAATGCACATCACCTCGATTCCTATTAAATTCTCGGTTCCGAGAATATTTTTGGGTTTTTAAAGTTGAAATTTTTAAAGAAATTTTGTTTGTTTGAATCATAGATACGCTCGTTATATACATTTTTAGCGATTTTAAAATTGGTGCGGATGTCTCATAACTTATTCAAGTAGAAAGATTTATATTTTATTTTCATAATTCTTGTGATATTGTGTAACAAATGACTCGTTCTAATGCCCAAAAAAATCACCCCTTGGCACCTTCAGGCGATCCATTGGGTGAATCTGAAACTAATCCCTTTCTTGATACAGATTCTTTCAAGAAACTAAAAGCTTCTCAACGTGGGGTTGAGTTACTTAAAATAGCCCTTAAAAAAAGCCTGATAAAACTCAAAGAAAATTACACCACGGATGAGATTAAAAAATTATTGGGAGTGGACAGAATGACGGTTTATCGTTGGGCTAAGACTGGAAACATAAATGCCTGTTATACGAAGCTGGTGGAAAGACTTCAAAATGACATAGCCATTGGGGAGAACCCTGAAGGTCATATTATGAAGACAGAAGAGGCTTTACGGCAGCTCAAGGAACATAAAGAAGTTTGTGGATCGTGGGATAAACTAGCGGAAAAAATTAATGTGGAAAGAAAAACTATCTGGCGCTGGCTAAAAACAGGAAAAATAAGCCAGGGTTACTTGAGAGCGCTTTATTATTTTTTCAATGAATCTGTTGGCGAATAATAAAATAAATGCCTATTGATGAATACCGCAAAAAAAATAGCTGCTGTAGAAAAAACTATTCCAATCCCCCGCCCAAGTTATTTTTTCTAATTTTTTTAATTTGAAAACGCACATTTTCTGAAGGGTTAAATACTTCTATAAATTTTTTCTTAAATTGAGTGATGTTCTTAAAGGTAATTACTACTTCATCTTCCCCACAATAGGACCGTTGCAAAATGCCTATAATTTTATCAAAATCATTCTTCGCAATTTTCTCTATCCCCTCTTCATTTTGGACTAAATTTGATGTTGAAGGCGCCTCCGAAGAAACCTTCCGCACGATTCTCCATATCCTATCTTCATTTTGGTCTAAACTTGATGTTAAACGCACCTCCGAAGAAACCTCCTCCAAAATACCTTTTTTAATTAACTCATTTAAAATTCTATTCCCATTTGAGCTGACTTTAAAAAACTTGAGTTTTGCGATGGTCTTCGACTTTAGTAAAATGTCCGAAATTCTATTAAAATCAATCCCCGCAATTTCCTGTAGCCACCTGACTTTATTTTGGTCTAATTTTGATTTTAAACGCGCCTCTGAGAAAACTTCCTCCAGAATACCTCTTTTGATTAACTCGCTTAAAATCGCATTTCCATTTGAACCAACTTTAGAAAAATTCCGCTTTGCAATAGGCGCCCAATCCCCACCGATCCCTTTCCCTTCATTCTTCTGAGCTTCTTTAATCATCCTAACAATTTGCGGACTTTTTATATCATCATTTTGTTCAATGGCGATTCTGAGGCTCCTTTTCGTTTCTTCGGATAAGTGAGCGGTCGCAATCATCCTATAACACTCATATGATTTCGTTCTTTTACTTTCGTCCTCCAAGTCCGGAAATGCTTTCGCCACATAAAATGCCGCTCTCAAGTTCTTTTCCTTTGACTGAAGTTTGCCAGCCCTTATATATCCTTTTAAAAAATATTTATACCCCATCCCGCCAGCCCCGCGATTTTGCCATTTTTGAAAGCTATCCCACATTTTAAATGCTACTTCAAATCTAGCCTTTTTTGTTAAATCAAAACTACTGGTCAATTCTTTGATTTCCTGTTTGAAAAAAACATCATCATATAATTTGACGCTTTCAGTCAAAGCCCTCTCCCCTTCAGACATCGCAAGAATTGATTTATCGAAAGTCTTTTTGTTGCTCATAATAACCATCATTATAACCAAAAACTACCTTTAAGACAGCTTGATTTTAAAACCCCTTCGCTTACCGCCTATCTCTAATTGACTTGCTATATCTCCGATTGTATGGCCATATGTGAATAGAAAAGGAGGCCATATGAACCAATCTATCGTTGAACAAATTATGACCCTCAAAAACCAATCGGTCGAGGAGCTAAAAGCTAAATATGAAGAGGTCTTTAAGGGTGAAAAACCAACCTCTAATAACAGGCCCTACTTATGGCGAAAAATTGCTTACAGGCTTCAAGAACTTGAATATGGCGGCCTGTCAGTAAACACTCAAAGCCGCATTAATGAGCTGATTGATCAGTATGATCCGGTCAATAACAAAATGCTGCGGCCCCAAAATGCCCCTGGTAAAGCAAAAACCAATGGACGTGATACCCGACTTCCCATTCCGGGGGCTATTATAAGGAAGGAATACAAAGGCCAAGTCCTTGAGGTCAAGGTGCTTGAAAAAGGCTTTGAGTTTGAAGGCCAAGCTTATAAAACACTCTCTGCGGTTGCCAAGAAGGTAACCGGAGATCATTGGAACGGATATCTTTTCTTCAAGCCATGAAAAACGACCCCGAAAAAACAAAACATCTTGTTTGCGCCATTTATACCCGTAAGTCCACATCCGAAGGATTGGATCAGGACTTTACATCCCTTGATAATCAAAGGGAATCTGCTGAAAATTATATTAAAAGCCAACAGCATGAGGGGTGGATTGCCTCAAGTGAACTCTACGATGATGGCGGATTCACTGGGGCTAACATTGAACGGCCTGCGCTTCAAAAACTCCTAAATGATATCAAGGAAGGAAAGATCAATTGTGTGGTTGTCTACAAAGTAGACCGCCTATCCCGATCCCTTCTTGATTTTAGCCAACTCCTTGAATTCTTTGATAAGAACAATGTTGTCTTTGTGTCTA
>JADFXH010000025.1 GCA_015233675.1 Candidatus Omnitrophota bacterium | reverse complement strand
TTTTAAACATTGGATTTAAAAAAACTTCTGTTGAAGCGGATTCTGTTGAAGGGGTTTCTATTGAAGCGACTTCCACTAAAATCTTTTTGTTGATCAATTTCCTTAAAATTATTTTTCCATTTGGCGTTTCCTCAAATTTTGATTTTTCAATAATCCCAAGTAAATGATATACTTCATCTTGAGTAGCTAGTGTATAACCCGGGAATAGGCTATAATCTTCAGAAGCAAATCCATTAATGCTCCCATCAGTATTATGTGAAGCATACAGCTCGCCCTTTTTGAAAAGATCGAGGTATTTTTTCCTTATTTTTAGCCAAGGCAGTCTTCCCTGGTTACTTATCGATATTTTATTGTTTATTTTATCAACAACAACTTTTATAACCCCTGTTTTCCTATGTTTAAGTAATGCATTTTGTCCTTGTAATGCATTGCTTATCAATTCCTTTAATATCATTCTTAAATCGGTAAATTCATTCCTCTTTTCTTTTTTTTGTTCGTTGGGGACAACTGATAAGTTTGTAAGTTTTAGGTTCACATTCGCTTGAGTAAGATCAATACTTTGGAGCCAAGTAGGGTTGTTGGTACAAACATTTTTTATCAAATCTATAAATGAAACTTCCGTCGCAGTTTCAAGCCAATTATCGGATTGCATTGCCTGGTCCGGGGCATTCACGCCTGCTTCTACTATTAAGGCGTGATCTTTAAGAAATGTCCCTTGTCCCAATATCATGGCTGGATCATGAGAAAATTCTATTGTCGAATTGCTTAATAAGGCTAAATCAAAACCGCCAGAGAAATATTTCCTGGGAATGATTTCTTGGGTGATGGGATCGGCTTCTTCTTTAATAAAGCTGTAAACACCTTTTTTAAAGGCCCGCAAATATTGCTGATAAATCCTTTCTTTTTCATTTGGGTCGTTAATGTTAATCCCGGCGACTTTGCTTTTATTCGCATACACCTGTGTCAAAATGCTGTCTTTGATCTTCTTTTTGTACCAAGTCGCTAATATTAATGAATTGTAAACTTGACGCACTTTGGCGAAATTCTTATTTTCATTGACTTCCTTAGTGAGTTCGGGAATGACCACTTCACGGACGATTTGTGAGCCTAATGCATTCACGTCATTCTGAGGCGTAGCCGAAGAATCTCTTATAGAATTAATTTTATTAAGAACCTTCGCTGTGCTCAGGATGATAGTATTTTTCTCTAATGCCAAATAATCCTGCTCAAGCATGACCTTCAATTTACTCCCAACCACATACGCTATCCCTTTCTTGGCATTTTCATAGACCACGGCTTTCTGGGGCACTATCCATACCTTGTTAAATGTATTGATCGGTATATTTGTTGTGCCATATTTTTTAGCAGCTTGTTCATATACGCGCTTCCAGAATCTTTTACCTATTGCATCCTCAGGATAGATTAAACTGGCCGTGATTTGTTTAAGCATATAATCTTCTGCCAAAAGGTCTCGTCCCATTTCAGTCATTCCAAAGCTGGCAGGAATAATACGGTCCTTTTCATAAGGGGAGAGATTCACCCACAAATCTTTCTCCGGTATGGTCAAGCTTGCCAGGAAATATTTGATTAGTTTTGTAGATTCATTTCGTAGAGACTCCAATGATGGCGTCTCAACATCTCCTTTGTCCAAAATAAAATCAAACCTAAACGGATTATCAGCATGGACTTTAATGCCTTTTAGAATTGGAGGGTTAAACTCTGGACTAAGGTGGACCATCACGCCTGGAGCAGGCAAAGGATATTCTTTGCTTGCTATTGAGGGAATCTGGGCTTGAACCAAAGCAATAGGACAAATAGGCCCTATCATATTGGTTAAAAAAGCAAATACAATTACTAATGAGAGTAATCTTTTAGAAGCCAAATTTTCCTTCATAAAAGAAGTATATACGCTTTTTTATTATTTATCCACCCGACAGGCTATTTTTTTTGAAAATGCAGATAATAAGGAGTTTATCTGCGGCGCATGCGCATGCGGCGCGGTGTTTGAAAGGCCATTGTCGGTGTCTTTGGGTGATGGAACTTTTCTAATGGGATCGTCGGATGACTATCTGTAACGGGCAGTGTTTGATTGATGATCTTTTCGATGTTTTTGACATCTAACCGCTGGTCAGGTGTTGCAAAAGACACGGCATGTCCGGCAAAGCCCGCGCGGCCGGTGCGGCCGATGCGGTGCACGTAATTACCGGGATCATCCGGCAAATCATAGTTAATGACCAGCTCAATGCCTTTGACATCAATACCGCGCGCGGCAATGTCGGTCGCAACCATGATGCGGAATTTGCCTCTTTTAAAGCCCTCCAACGCTTCTTTACGTTGACTAAGGGAGCGGTCTGAGTGTGTTTCCGTTGCATTATGCCGCATACCCCGTAATTGTTTGGTCAGGCGCGCTACAGAGAATTTGGTGCGGCAGAATATAAGGACGGATCCATTATATTTAGCCAACATGCTTTCTAATAATTCATTTTTAAACTCTTTGCGTACGATAAACAATTCCTGGGTGATCTTATCCGCCATAGTCCCGGTGGGAGCAACTTCCACACGCACGGGAAGTTTCATATAACTTCTGGCGATATTCATGATACTCTCAGGCATTGTTGCTGAAAATAGCATTGTCTGTCTGTCATGCGGAACCTGGCGCAGTAAGCTGGCGATTTGCGGTCCAAAACCCATATCGAGCATGCGGTCCGCTTCATCTAAAACCAAAATATGCATATCAGATAAATTTATAGTTTTTTGCTGCATATGATCAATCAGGCGGCCCGGTGTTCCGATCAGTATACGCGGATGTGCTTTTAAGCTTTGGAGCTGTTTTCCCATGGAATCTCCGCCGATCAATACCGCGGTTTTTATCCCAAGCGCGGTTGCGATTTTGCGAAGGCTATCATCAACTTGTATGGCCAATTCGCGGGTGGGGACGACCACTAGGGCGCGGCCTTTGATTTGGGCCAAACGCTGTATTAAGGGAATACCGAAAGCTATGGTTTTCCCTGTTCCGGTCTGAGCGATACCCATCACATCCTGGCCAAGCAATCCTACAGGAATGGCTTGATATTGAATTTTGGTAGGAACGGTAAATTTCAAACGTTCAATGACGCTAAGGATAGCAGGGGCAATACCCAGCCCATAAAAATTTTGTTCACTTTGTGGCATAGTTTACTTCCTTAAAAAGATGTTAATTTTTAGTTTCAGAAGCTTAAGAGTAACACTATTTGGGCAATTATGCAAGTAAAGGAAATCTCGTTGGCGTTTTCAATGTGTTGTGCTATAATTTCGCCTCTATGATTTCAGCTATTAATGTATCACTTCAGTTTGGCAAGCGTATCCTTTTTGACGGGGTTAATATTACATTCAATCCCGGCAACTGCTATGGCATTATTGGGGCCAATGGTTCCGGTAAATCTACTTTCCTGAAGATCCTTTCAGGAGACTTAGATACAACATCAGGTACTGTTAGTGTGGCAGGGGGGAAACGCATTTCCGTACTCAAGCAAGATCAATTTGCATTTGATGAAAGTACGGTTCTTATGACCGTGGTGATGGGGCATAAAGAACTTTACAAGGTTATGAAAGAAAAGGATGAGCTTTATAGTAAACCAGATTTTAGCGATGCGGATGGTCTTCGAGCTTCTGAACTTGAGGCTGAATTTGCTGAGATGAATGGCTGGAATGCGGATTCTGAAGCTGGCAAACTGCTGAGCGATTTAGGAATTAGTGAAGATTTGCATCAGCAGCAAATGAAGCAATTGGAAGGTTCTCAGAAGGTGCGAGTCCTTTTGGCCCAGGCCCTGTTTGGCAACCCGGATATTTTGATCCTCGATGAGCCTACCAATTCCTTGGATGTAGACACCTGTATGTGGCTTGAGGAATTTTTGATTAATTTTGAGAATACGGCTATTGTTGTTTCTCATGACCGTCACTTTTTGGATAAAGTCTGCACGTATGTTTGCGATATTGATTTTGGAAAAATCCAGATGTATTCGGGCAACTACAGCTTTTGGATTGAAGCCAGCCAATTGGCCCTTAGACAGCGTTCGGATTCCAATAAGAAGTTAGAAGACAAGCGCCGGGAATTACAGGATTTCATCGCCCGTTTTTCAGCCAATGCTTCCAAGGCCCGGCAGGCAACTTCCCGTAAAAAGATCCTGGAAAAATTGACGCTGGACGAAATTAAGCCCTCTTCACGAAAATATCCGTTCATTAATTTTAAGCCGGAGCGTGAAGCCGGCAATGATGTTTTGCATGTGGAAAACCTGACAAAGTCTGTTGACGGGCAATTGATGTTTAAAAATTTCTCTCTGCATGCCCATAAGGGTGATAAAATTGCTTTTGTCGGTCCTAATGATCTGGTTAAAACCACTTTGTTCCAAATTTTAATGGGGGAGTCAAAACCTGACAGTGGTTCTTTTAAATGGGGAGTGTCCACGACCCAGGCGTATTTTCCTAAGGACAATCAGAAATATTTTGATGTAGATTTGAATATTGTTGACTGGCTTCGCCAGTATTCTGTTGAAAAGGATGAGAATTTTGTCCGTGGCTTTTTGGGAAGGATGCTTTTTACCGGTGAAGAAAGTTTAAAAAGCGTACGGGTGCTCTCGGGGGGAGAAAAAGTGCGTTGTATGCTCTCGCGCATGATGCTGACCGGCGCCAATGTGGTGATACTAGATGAGCCTACCAATCACTTGGATTTGGAAGCGATCACTGCCTTAAACCGCGGCATGGAAAGTTTTCCGGGCACTATTTTATTTTCTTCGCATGACCATCAATTGGTGCAGACTGCCGCCAATCGTATTATTGAGTTAACTCCGGCTGGCTGTATTGACCGTATAGGCATTGCGTATGATGAATATTTGGAAGACGGTCGCCTAAAAGAGCAGAGGCAACATTTGTATGAAAGTGTAACGAGTTTGTAGTATTGCTTTGGCACGGAGAGGTGGCCGAGTGGTTTAAGGCGCACGCCTGGAAAGCGTGTGGACGTCGAAAGGCGTCTCGAGAGTTCGAATCTCTCCCTCTCCGCCATTAATATTAACGTGTCGTAAGTCATTGACTTGACACGTATTAATAAATGTGTTAGTCTTTCTGTAGGTGTTTGTGACTGTGGTGTGACATCACAAGGCCGAAAGGAGATTGACATGGCTGTTTATAAACGCGGTAAAATATGGTATGTTGACATCCTTCTTCCCGATGGTAAACGGCATCGGGAAAGGGTTGGTACTTCAAAAGAGGTAGCTGAAAAGGTCCAGAAGGACATGGAGGTCCAAAAGGCCAAAGGCGAATTTGGCTTCCTTCCAAAAGACAGTAATTTGCTGCCTTTGTTTGACCAATTCATTGAAAAGACCAAAAACGATAATGCGCCCGGCACAGTAGTTCGCTATAAAGGCATTATCGAAAATTTCAAAAGGTTTCTCGCCAAGACATACCCGCACATTACGAAACATTCCCATCTTAGACCTCACGTCTTTGAAAATTATAAGACCTACAGGGCAGGGCAAGAGGCCAAACCCAAGACCATCAATATTGAGCTTCAAACCCTAAAGTCTATAATGATCATGGCTATTGAATGGGGTTATGCAAAGAATAATCCCGCAGAAAAAATAGATCTAATTACAATTAAGGCGTCAATAGAGGGTGGTCGATGGTTAAGTTCCGAAGAAGTTAAAAAACTTTTGAGTCATAGTAAAGAATGGTTGTATCCGATTTTTTATACTTTTATTTATTCCGGGAT
>JADFXH010000024.1 GCA_015233675.1 Candidatus Omnitrophota bacterium | reverse complement strand
TAGCTAAAAGGGGCATGGATATTATTATTGCTACTTTCGCTTTAATTATTCTGGCACCATTATGCATATTTGTAGCTGTTTTAGTCAAAGCCACTTCCCAAGGGCCTGTTTTTTATACCCAAATTCGCTCAGGAAAAGCAGGCAAGCATTTTGATATTTATAAATTTAGAACGATGAAAGTGGATGCAGAAAAAGAATCCGGACCAGTGTGGGCGAAACTTAAAGATAATCGTATTACACCTGTCGGAAGTTTTTTACGAAAAAGCCGCATCGATGAAATCCCTCAGTTTATCAACGTATTACAAGGAGATATGAGTGTTATTGGCCCTCGACCTGAACGGCCTATATTTATTGAAACATTAAAGAATAAAATTAGTGATTATCCCAAACGCTTGTCTGTTAAACCTGGGATCACTGGTTTGGCTCAAGTGCATCATCGCTATGATGAAAGTATTGCAGATGTGCGTAAAAAAGTTAAATACGATATTCTTTACATTAAGAAGATGTGCTTTGGAACTGATTTAGTGATCATTGGACGCACGGTTGGAGTTATTTTAACTGGTTTTGGGGCGCATTAATTTTGTTATACCTTCAAGGGGAAAGCAATGCTGGCCATTAAAAGCTGTCATAGGGAACAACATCGTACGCATCGCACAGGTTGGCTGCGGGCTTCAGTCTTGGGGGCAAACGATGGGATACTATCGACTGCAAGCCTTGTTGTAGGTGTTGCCGCAGCCCATGCTTCTCATAGTTCAGTATTAGTGGCCGGCATCGCTGGTTTGGTTGCAGGGGGGATGTCAATGGCGGCCGGTGAATACGTATCCGTGAGTTCACAAGCAGATATTGAGCGGGCAGACTTGAAATTGGAGAGCAAAGAGCTTAAGGATGATGCCGAAAATGAACATAAGGAGCTGGCATCGATCTATGAAAAAAGAGGGCTGGATCCGCTGCTCGCCAAAAAGGTCGCCCTGCAGTTGATGGCTCATGACGCTTTAGGGGCTCACGCCCAGGATGAGCTGGGCATTTCCGTTAATTTCACACCTCGCCCTGTACAGGCTGCATTAGCATCGGCTGCAACTTTTTCTGCAGGCGGGGCGATGCCTCTTTTCATTATACTTGTAGCGCCGCAAACGATATTGGTTCCGATTGTTTTTGGGGCTACCATTGTTTTTTTAGCGGGGTTAGGTACTCTGGCCGCATTTATTGGCGGAGCTCCGATGTTTAGAGCGGCCCTTCGCGTTACGTTCTGGGGAGCTCTAGCCATGGGGTTGACGGCTGGTGTGGGTGCCTTATTTGGAGGTAAATTATGATTACACAGACCAAAATAACATCGGGAGACATCTTAACTTTGCTTGATGACAAAAAAAGGCCAGTCAGCATTAGTGAGATTGAATTATATTTAGAGAACAAGAGAAAATTTACCAGTAGCATTGATTGGCTGGTTAGAAAAGGGCATGCGCATTTAGTTAAGAACGGAAAAAACAAATATTTATGTAGTTGTTAGAAAGTAATAAATATTATCATTCATACGACGATCAATTAAAAGGGGATTAGAAAATGCAAAATAGAACAGTAGCCATTATTGATGAAGATAAAAAAACACTTGGAGAGCTTGAAAAAATTTTGCTTATGGGGGGATACTCCACGATTTTGGTTAACGATGTTTTTCTGGCTGTTGATACCGTCATCCAGCATAAGCCGGATGTTATTTTGATGGAATTAAGGATGCCCCATAAGAATGGATTTGCACTTTCTGATGCGATCAATCAAATATTTGAAACGAAGAGAATTCCGATAATTGCTATGTCAAATCTTTTTAAAGATGAATTTAAATGGCTTATGGATTTATGTGGCATGAAAAGGTGGATTAAGAAACCATTTCAGCCCCTTGATGTGATTTGGGCAATAGAAAATGAAATAGAGGTAGATAATCAATGGGAGATGGAAAGGCATTTAGCAAGTGAAGGAATTTACCAATAAGAGATATAAGGGGACTTCACAGCTTTAGCATCTTTTTTAATTGATCGTGAGATCAAAGAACCAAAAACTGAAATTGTATAGCACTGTTGGGGAATACAAACCTTGAGCATAAATCAAAGAGCTGCAGGAATACTTCTTCACCTAACATCTCTTTCTAATCCTTATGCCATTGGGGATCTGGGGCCGGGAGCCATTGCCTTTGCTGATTTTTTGAGTGAGAGTGGGCAGCGTTGGTGGCAGATGCTTCCCATAGGCCCCACAGGCCAAGAGAATTCGCCTTATCAATCAATGTCTGCTTTTGGAGGGAATCCGCTGTTGGTGAGTCCAGATCGTTTGGTAGAGCAGGGATTTTTAAAAAATTCAGATATTGAGTTCTATGTTTCTTGCAACGAGGGACAAGTGAATTATTTGGCGGCGCAAGGATTTAGGCCCAGATTGTTAAGAAAGGCATTTGAAAATTTCAAAAAGAGCAGGAATAGGCCCGAGCAATCTGAGCTCGACGAATTTATACACGCGGAATCTTACTGGCTTGAGGATTTTTCATTGTTTTTGGCAGTCCAGGAGAAAGAGGGCACTTCGGATTGGACTCAATGGGACCAGGGACTTCGAACACGTAAGTCGGAGTCTATTATTTCTGCACAGAAATATTTTGCCGATGAAATACGTTACCATCAATTTGTCCAGTGGCAGTTTTCAGTGCAGTTTAAAAAGTTAAAAGCTTATTGCTCATCCAAAGGGATCGGGTTAATTGGCGATGTCCCACATTTCGTATCGCATCAAAGCGCCGATGTTTGGTCTCATCCCGGACTTTTTAAACTGGATGCCAATGGAAATCCTACTGTGTTTGCTGGAGTCCCTCCTGATTATTTTTCTAAAACAGGTCAAGTATGGGGAACCCCCGTATATCGCTGGGAGGCGCTTAGGGATCAGAACTATAACTGGTGGATTCAACGCCTGAGGACTGCCTTTAGCCGGTTCGATGTTAATAGGCTCGATCATTTTATCGGATTTGTCCGTTTTTACGAAGTGCCGCTGCAAGATAAGACGACTGTGAATGGGCAGTATCAACCTGGGCCCGGAGCTTCTTTTTTTGAAGCCGTACGTAAGGATTTTGGGGATTGGCCAATGATCGCCGACAATTTGGGTGTAAAAACACCCGAAGTGGGGGCGTTAATGGAGCAATTTCAGATTCCGGGGACCCATGTGCTCCAATTTGAATTTGGTTCAAATTTAGAGAATAATTCAGAATTATCAACATGGCATCCGGTGAAATCAGTGGTTTATACCGGAACCCATGATAATGACACGACAGAAGGATGGTATCAGAACTTGCCAAGCATACAACAGAATTCTTTGCAAAAAAAGTTGGGTGTAAACAATCAGGAGATTGTCTGGGCGATAATCCGTGAGGCCTTTGCCTCTGGGGCTGATACAGCTATCATTCCGGCGCAAGATCTTTTAGGTTTAGCATCCGGGGCAAGAATGAATTTCCCAGGGGTAACTAAAGGAAACTGGCAGTGGCGTCTGAAGGATGACTCACTGTCACAACAGCTCGCTCAAAGGCTTAGAAGCATAACACTATTGTCTGGCCGCATTTAGTCCTATTGACCCAAGCCGTTTCACTTATAGGTGGCCTGGTTGTCCAAAAAGTCGGCGTTGCTTTAACCATCTATTGATCTTTTTCTCATTACATCCTATCCATTATACCTCGGTACAATTGATATTTCTTTCCCTTTCCATAGAATAAAATTATGAATGATTCCAATCTTTAGAAATATGATGGGGGTTGATTTTAGAGAGGGGGGATACATGAAAAATCAAGAATATCAAAAGAGCTATGTGCCTGCCAATGTGGATTCATCATGTGAGGAAATGCCGGAGGAAATTATTGGGGACAAGCAGCTCTATAATTGGTTATATCAACAAGAGGAAAAAGATTATTATTTATGTGAAAAAGATTCGGCCTCTTTGCCTGATTTTTTGCAAGAAGCATTATTTGTGGAATATTAGATAAGGAGAAGTCTTTATGAAGAAAATAATATCTTACACAGGCAATATTCTCCTTTTTATTACATTTATAGGCATAAGCAGGCTCAGTGGGTTCTTTTTAAAACGGTAAGGGTAGTAAAAAAGGGAGGGTAGCATCATGGAACATAATACATTAGGGTATTGGGTGTGGTTTCTTTTTATTGGTGGAGTGATCGGATGGATAGCAGGGCTTATAACCCGCGGCCGAGGATATGGAATTCCTGCAGACATCGTTATCGGGATTGTTGGAGCCATGCTTGGCGGATGGATGGCCAATGTGCTTGGACTGACTATCGGTAGTTCGGTTGGCATGTTTCTGCTAGCAATAGTCGGTGCGGTGGTTTTAGTAGGCCTGACGCGCTTTGTTGTAAGGCACGTATAGGCGGTTTTGCAAGGTCTCTGCTAACGGGGGCAGAGGCCTTTGAGATGGGTTATAAAGGAGGGTAGGAAAATGTCATTACTTTCAGTAGTTGTGAGTTTAGTTGTAGTTGGAGTGATCCTGTGGCTGGTTAATACCTACATACCTATGGATGGTAAAATCAAGCAAGTTTTAAATGTCCTCGTGCTAATTGTTGTCTGTGTTTGGCTATTGCAGTCATTTGGCATCATAGGAGACATCAACGGCATACGTATTAGGTAAGGCGGTTTTGTAAAGGAGACACAGGAAATGCAGAAAGAGATTATAGCTACAGATGATTATACCCCAGTCGTTTTTGAAGAAGAGCGCTCTATAAAAGATTTATTTGAAGAGATCATGAATCAAGTTGAAGAGATTCCTTGCGATCAGTGTGGTTATATAGATTGCGTTTGTACTAATGTAAGATTTGAGTTTTTTTAAAACAGGGGATCTCCATGTTGTATTGGGCAGCTGCTATTCTTATCATCGTCATAGTGGCAAGGCTAAGATGAGTGACGAAGCAGAATTGATCTTTCCCTAGGAGTCAGTGATTATGCCTGGTTTAATCAAGATTGCGTTCTTCGATGCTAAACCATACGATATAGATTCTTTTGGTAAGGCCTCTAAAGATTTCGATTTTAAGATTACCTATTTTAAAGGTCACCTGACGCTTGAAACTGCTCCTTTGATTCAGGGTTTTCAGGTTGTTTGCGTCTTTGTCAATGATGTGGTCGATCGTGACGTGATTGACATACTTGAGCGTAATGGGGTGGCTCTTATTGCCCTTCGTGCGGCAGGGTACAATAATATTGATTTAAAGGCAGCCTTTAAAAGGATCCCGGTTGTTCGGGTTCCCGCGTATTCTCCTTATGCTGTGGCCGAGCATGCCGTGGCGCTTATGCTTGTTTTGAATCGTAAAGTCCATCGGGCCTATTATCGGACCCGCGATAATAATTTTACGCTCAATGGATTGCTGGGCTTTGACATGCACGGCAAAACCGCAGGTGTTATCGGCACCGGTAAAATAGGTAAGGTCACAATAAATATTTTAAAAGGGTTTGGGGTCAAGGTTTTAGCTTATGACATATTGCCTGATAAGGAACATCAGAAGAATGCTGGATTTGAGTACATAGATCTTGATACACTTTACCGTGAATCTGATATAATTTCGCTTCATTGTCCGCTTACCAAGGAGAGTTATCACCTGATTAATGAAACATCCATAGCCAAAATGAGGCCAGGTATTATGATCATTAACACGGGGCGCGGTATGCTCATTGATTCAAAGGCTTTAATTGAGGGGTTAAAAACCGGGAAAGTCGGTTTTGCGGGGCTGGATGTTTATGAGGAAGAAAGCGATTATTTTTATGAAGACTTTTCGAATAAAGTGATCACAGATGATGTTTTAGCCCGACTGCTTTCTTTTAACAATGTGATGGTTACGGCCCACCAGGGTTTTTTTACACAGGAAGCATTGCAGAGTATCGCATCCACCACACTGGAGAACATCCGGGATTTTTTTATAAAGCAGAAACTTCCCAATGAAATCTGCCATAAATGTGGGACATGAAAAGGTGTTTAGCCGGGCAAAGATTTGTGATATTATACCTTAGTACAATTGCTTGTAAGTATTCCTAAATCAGAGGCAAGCCGAGGTGGCTAAAATAAAAAAACGTATCAGCACCTTATCGCCGCGAGAACTTGAAGTTTTTCATTTGGTGGCCAAAGGAATGTTGAATAAACAGATTGCTTCAAAGCGGGGAACTGCCCTTCAGACAATCAAAGTCCACCGTGGCAGGGTCATGCAGAAGATGCAAGCTAAAACTGTAACAGAACTCATCCGCTTCGCACAAGAAGCGGGTATTACTTCCTCCCTAGACTAACTATTCGTCGTCATCCTTTTGATTTACTTCTATTATACCTCGGTACAATT
>JADFXH010000023.1:619-9404 GCA_015233675.1 Candidatus Omnitrophota bacterium | reverse complement strand
AGGGTTGAATATAACACCATCAGGCCGCACAGCTCGTTGGGTTATCGCCCGCCAGCACCAGAAACAATACAGTTAAACAGGCCAGAACTACTACACAACAGGTGGCTCAACTAATAGGGGCAGGTCAGCTTCTTTGGCCGGATTTGAAGAGTTATTATGAGCTTATGCTCAAGCGAGAATCAGAGGGTTATCCAAACTTTGATTCCGAGATGCAAAATGAACCCATAAACCCCCGGGACTGCTCATTTAACATGGATGAGTTTCGTTATTGGGATGACGAATATCAATCCGAGGATGATTTGATTCGATTGATGAGGTCTGACGTGCTTTTTTATGGATCAGTTGATCCAAGTCTTGGGAAGGAAGGCAGGCAAAGCGATTATTCGGCAATAGTTGTCGTCGCTTGGAACCCGGGCAAGGGGAAAATATACGTTATGGAGGCAGATATTGCAAGGCGAAGTGTGGACAAGACATTAGAAGACATCCTAGCACATCACATGAAGCGGGAAATAGTACATTTAGGTTTTGAAACTAATCAATTTCAGGAAGTGATGGCAGAGAATCTTAATAAATTATCACGGGATCGGCGCATACGGGTATGTCTTAGAGCAGTCCAAAATACTGGTGATAAAGTAGCCAGAATCCAGGCTCTCCAGCCGCTTATTAAAAGTGGTGTAATAATGTTTTCAAGGAAGCATCAGATTCTACTAGAACAGTTAAGATATTTTCCCAAGGGGCCGCATGATGATGGGCCAGATGCTTTAGAAATGGTAACGCGATTATGCTATAAACCACTAAGAGAGTTTAGTAGATTATATTCAAAATTCTTAGATTAGTAATAAAACGCCCCAGAGAGGAAGTCATTTTGATATTACAGATTTTGTTCTGTTAAATATTTTTGGCTCCCCATATTAAAAAAGTGAATTTCTACCTTTTTAGCAAAGGTCTCCTAGGGTATTTTTAGAAAATCTTAGCACATCTTAATCAATTTAATTTTTTTTGTTTTTAATCCGTCTTTATTATACCTCGGTACAATTGATTCATTTTTAGCCTTCCCTAAAATACTATTCATGTAGGCAAGTGACTCACTTATTTAATTAAAGTGGCAAAGTGTAATTTTTTAATTTAGGAAGACCTGGCGTGAGAAATGATAAAAGATAATGAAGGTAAAATAGCTTATTTTTCTATGAAAATAGGTCTCGAATCCATAGATAAAGAAGCCAATGCCGTGCTTGTGATCAATGACTATTATAAATTGAGGTCATGGAAGCGAAAGGGACGTGCTTACGGCTAAGACGGGAGCATTTATTGTGATCAAAAGCAACCACAGGGAGCAACATCGTACGAACCGTACTGGTTGGCTTCGTGCTTCAGTTTTGGGTGCTAACGATGGGATACTATCAACCGCAAGCCTCGTTGTAGGTGTTGCCGCGGCCCATGCGCCCCATAGTTCAGTAGTTGTGGCCGGCATTGCTGGTTTGGTTGCAGGGGCGATGTCAATGGCAGCTGGTGAGTATGTATCAGTGAGTTCACAAGCTGATACAGAGAGGGCAGACCTGGTACTAGAGCGCAAGGAACTGGCATCCATCTACGTAAAAAGGGGACTGGAGCCACAGTTCGCTAGAAAAGTCGCCGTACAATTAATGGCCCATGACGCATTAGGGGCACATGCTCGAGACGAGCTTGGGATCTCTGTTAATTTCACTCCTCGCCCTGTACAGGCAGCATTGGCATCGGCGGGAACTTTCTTTATCGGCGGGGCGATGCCACTTCTTATCATATTTATAGCGCCAATAACGAAAATGGTCCCCATTGTTTGGGACCACGCTTGTTTTTCTAGCGGGGTTGGGCACCCTTGCTGCATTTACCGGTGGAGCACCTATACCAAGAGCGGCTCTTCGCGTTACGTTTTGGGGAGCGCTCGCCATGGGGCTGACGGCTGGGGTGGGTGTCATATTTGGAGGTAAATTATGATTACACAGATCAAAATAACATCGGGAGACATCTTAACTTTGCTTGATGACAAAAAAAGGCCAGTCAGCATTAGTGAGATTGGAGCATATTTAGAAAACAAGAGAAAATTTACCAGGAGCATTGATTGGCTGGTTAGAAAAGGACATGCGCATTTAGTTAAGAATGACAAAAACAAATATTTATGTAGTTGTTAGTCAAATGAATCAATAACGGATCAATAAAGGAGAAAAATGTCAAAACACACACATCTTAAAAGTATTGCAGAACAAATCGCTGATAAAGGGCATGGCTGTGCGCCATTTCATTCCGGGGATCGTCAAGCAAATGATTCAATGGAGACTGGCGATATTCAAACGAAGGCAGGCATTGATAACGCTTCAATACAGC
Source organism: Candidatus Omnitrophota bacterium (assembly GCA_015233675.1). Lineage (GTDB taxonomy): Bacteria > Omnitrophota > Gorgyraeia > Zapsychrales > Fredricksoniimonadaceae > JABDGZ01. Next base: position 7,043 of record JADFXH010000023.1, on the reverse strand, counting down.
TTCGGGCATATCAAATTTATAATGAAAAAGGTGGTTATGCCTTGGATAATTGGTTGGAAGCCGAACGCATTTTGAATAATATCGACGATACAGCATTAAGTTTTATAAACGAAGGAAACCCCAATACACAAAAATAAATACTATCATTCAGATGACATTCAATTATGAGGGGACTAGAAAATGAAAAATAGGACAGTAGCCATTATTGATGAAGATAAAGAAATGCTTGGAGAGCTTGAAAAAATTTTGCTTATGGGGGGATACTCCACGATCTTGGTTAACGATGTTTTTCTGGCTGTTGATACCGTCATCCAGCATAAGCCGGATGTTATTTTGATGGAATTAAGAATGCCCTATAAGAATGGATTTGCACTTTCTGATGCGATTAATCAAATCTTTGAAACGAAGAGAATTCCGATAATTGCTATGTCAAATCTTTTTAAAGATGAATTTAAATGGCTTATGGATTTATGTGGCATAAAAAGGTGGATTAAGAAACCATTCCAACCTCTTGATGTGATTTGGGCAATAGAAAATGAAATAGAGGAAGATAATCAATGGGAGAGGGAAAGGCATTTAGCAAGTGAAGTAATTATGACATAGCCAAAATTAACCATCATGATTATACTTCGGTACAATTGATATTTCTTTCCCTTGCCCTAGAATAAATTCATGAATGATTTGCAATCCTTAGAAATTGAATGGGGGGTTAATTTTAGAGAGGGGGGATGCATGAAAAATAAAAAATATCAAAAGAGCTATGTGCCTGCCAATGTGCATTCATCATGTGAGGAAATGCCGGAGGAAATTGTTGGGGACAAGCAGCTCTATAATTGGTTATATCAACGAGAGGAAGAAGATTATTATTTATGTGAAAAAGATTCGGCCTCTTTGCCGGATTTTTTGCAAGAAGCATTATTTGTGGAATATTAGATAAGGAGAAGTCTTTATGAAGAAAATAATTTCTTACACAGGTAATATTTTCCTTTTCATTACATTTATAGGCATAAGTTCTATCGCGACGGCTTCCATATCGAACAATAATATTGGTTCCATAGCAGAAGCGTCGAATAGTAATTCTAGCTCTATATTGAGTGATAATGCTGGTTCTATAGGAGCAGCGTCGAACAGCAATATTAAACCCAACGCTAATAATACCACGCAAACAAATACTGATACGACAGGTGATGTAGGAAACGGTATATTTAATAGAAATTTGGAAGAGACGGAATCTAATAGCGAATTGCCTGACAATGCAGCACAATGACGATTCGTGGCTTATACCCAAGTACAATTGATTATATTTTGAATACTCCCATACTACAATCATCAAGCAAGAGAAAGACCAGGCTTTAAGCCAAGTGCAGTGGGTTTTTAACAAAAACATTGAGGACAACAAAAGGGAGGGTAGCATCATGGAACATAATACATTAGGGTATTGGGTGTGGTTTCTCTTTATAGGTGGGGTGATCGGATGGATAGCAGGGCTTATCACCAGAGGCCGGGGATATGGGATTCCCGCAGACATCGTCATTGGGATTGTTGGAGCCATGCTTGGCGGATGGATGGCCAATGTGCTTGGACTAACTATCGGTAGTTCGGTTGGCATGTTTCTGCTAGCTATCGTTGGTGCGGTGGTTTTAGTAGGCCTGACGCGCTTTGTTGTAAGGCACGTATAGGCGGTTTTGCAAGGTCTCTGCCAACGGGGAAAAGTCACTTGGTTTTGGACCATAGCAAGCGACAGAAGCCTAAAGGCAGAGGCCTTTGAGATAAAAATAAGCAAGAGAAGGAGGGTAGGAAAATGTCATTACTTTCAATAGTTGTAAGTTTAGTTGTAGTTGGAGTGATCCTGTGGCTGGTTAATACCTACATACCTATGGATGGGAAAATCAAGCAAGTCTTGAATGTCCTCGTGTTAATTGTTGTCTGCGTTTGGTTGTTGCAGTCATTTGGCATAGTAGGCGACATCAACAGTATACGTATTAGGTGAGGCAGTTTTAAAACGAGGCACAGGAAATGCAAAAAGAAATTATAGCTACAGATGGCTATGTCCCAGTTGATGTTAAAGAGGGTCTTTCTTTAGGAGATCTATATAAACAAATTTTTAATCAAGCTGAAGAAATCCCTTGTGATCAGTGTTGGTATATAGACTGCGTTTGCACTAATGAAAGATTTGAGCTTTTCTAAAATAGAGAATCTCTATGTTATATTGGGCAGCTGCTATCCTTGTCATCGTCATTGTGGCAACAGTGCTATGGATACGAAGTGGGAGATGAAAAGGTGTTTAGCAGGGTAAAAATTTATGATATTATACCTTAGTACAATTGTTCCCAGTATTATTCTCATCATAATAACAACAGCTCGATTTTGATCGAGTTTTTGATTCCTACTTGCTTTTAATGTGAATAATGATGTTTAAGGAGAAAAATGCCAACAAATATTTATGTTGTCGATGATGACGAGTCAGTATGCCGAGCGCTTAGAACTCTTTTAATGACTTTTGATTTTGATGTGAAAACATTTAATTCAGCGCAAAGCTTTTTTGAGAACGTAGCAGGGGATGCGCCAGGTTGTTTGCTTCTTGATATTCATATGCCAGGAATGGATGGGTGGGAAACCCAGAAAAGAATTCTTGATTCTGGCTCGAAACGCCCTGTTATTTTTATTTCTGCTGAGAAAAAAGATGATGCTGCCCAACGGGCCCTTAACGTAGGGGCTGTGGGGTTTTTACAAAAACCCGTTAATGGTCAGACCCTGGTTGATCTTATTAATTCAGCATCAAAAAAATAAAACAAGGTTCTAAATGAAAAAGAAAAAAATTATTAGTAAGCAAAATAAAGTCAAAGAACCACAAATAAAAGATTTTACTCGTAGCGGTTTAGAAAAGAAAATTAGCCGGCAATCAGCTGAACTAAGAAGCAAAAGAGGACAGTTGAGGGAGGGGGCTGATAGAGAGAAATTTGCACAGAAGGAAATAGATATCCGGACCAAGGCTATGGAATTCGCCTCGGATTGTATTTTTATTATCGATGCTATAAAATCCAATTTCCCTATTATCTATGTCAACCCGTCCTTTTTTGTTCTTACTGGTTATTTAAAACATGAGGTAATTGGAAAAAGTTATTTCTCACTTAATGGTTTTGATATCAATTTGAGTATCGCCCAAGAAATAAAACAAGCATTGCTCCAAGGGAAATCTTTTTATGGGGAGATGTTAAATTCCAAAAAGAATGGGGATAAGTATTGGAGTTTGCTGCGTATTACTCCGGTACGTGATAATAAAGGGGTTATCACCCATTATGTGGGAATTAAAACAGACACTACATTGATGAAGCGGCGGGATTTAGAAATTCACGAACAGCGTGAAGAACTTTTGCATGTAACGAGGGTAGGGAAACTTGCGGAATTTGTTTCTTCTTTAGCTCATGAAATCAGCCAACCCTTGGCCGCCATTCTTTCCTATGCTGAGGCGGATCAACGCATTTTAAAAAAAATGGAAACCCAACTGCAAGAAAGCTTCGCTACTTCAAAGTTTTCAAAGAAAAGCGAAGATTCTATGCCTGCGCAAATACAGGCATACTTTCCTATGCTGCAAGAAATCATACAGAACATTATTAATGATGATCAGAGGGCTACTGGGGTTATCCGGCGGTTGCGTGAACTGTTAAAAAAGAACAAGCCCACTTTCGAGCCAGTTAATATTAATGCTCTTATTAAAGATACAGTTGCCCTTATGATGACCCATATTACTTCAAAGAATAAGGTTATTAATTTTGAGTTGGATAGTAATCTTCCCATGATTCAAGGTGATCGAGTACAACTGCAGCAGGTACTTTTGAATCTTATCAGCAATAGTCTAGAAGCGATGGAGGAGAGGCCTGAATCCAGGGATTTATTGATCAAGTCATTTCTTAAAGATGCTAAGACGGTTATGGTTCAGGTCAGGGATTCCGGATGCGGTATCCCGGTAGAAAATATGAAAAAGTTATTTTCGCATTTCTTTACGAGCAAGCCAGATGGTCTGGGTATGGGATTATCTATTAGCCGTTCTATTGTGGAGGCACATGGCGGCCATTTGGAGGCAGAGAATAATATTGATTGTGGAGCTACTTTTAATTTTTCCCTTCCCATTGGAATAAAGGAAAATGTATGAGCCACACAGGGGCAATTGTTTACGTTGTGGATGATGATGTTTCAATGTGCAAGGCTTTGTCTGTATTGTTAAAATCACAGGAATTCAGGGTTGAAACGTTCACAAGCGCAGAAGGATTTTTGGCTTTTAAACATCCTAAGATCCCATCATGTTTGGTCTTAGACTATATTCTGCCGAACATCAATGGATTGGCCCTTCAAGAAATAATGGCCCAACGGGGGATCCTCATCCCAATTATATTTATTACCGGACATGGCAGTATCCCCATGACTGTAAAGGCCATGAAAGCAGGAGCTATTGATTTTCTTTCCAAGCCTTTTACGAATAAAGAATTGCTTAAAGCGATTACGGCGGCCCTTACGCGAAGTAAGGTCCTAAATCAGAGGCAAGCCGAGATAGCTAAAATCAAGAAGCGTATCAGCACCTTATCTCCGCGAGAACTTGAAGTTTTTCATCTGGTGGCCCGTGGTATGTTGAATAAACAGATTGCTTCAAAACGGGGGACTGCCCTTCAGACAATCAAAGTCCACCGTGGCAGGGTCATGCAGAAGATGCAAGCTAAAACCGTAACAGAACTCATCCGTTTCGCCCAAGAAGCGGGTATTACTTCCTCCCTAGACTAACTATTCGTCGGTATCCCTTTGATTTGCTTCTATTATACCTCGGTACAATTGATACATTTTTTTGTCTCTAAATACAATGTTTCTATGAAGTTAAGTTGGAAAGAGTTGATGCATCATTAATAACAAACTAGCGAGAGAGGTATCAAAATGATCCAAGAATTATCAATTCAAAACCCAAAGATTTTTCCATTTCGATTTAAGAGATATTTTGAAGCAAAGAATAATAGGGTTCGAATATTTGGTCATTGCGAAGTAACGGGCAAGAATTTTGAAATGCATGTCCCTGTAGAAGGGTTTTTTGCTTATTTACAAGGATTCAAGAATATTGCTGAAGCTTTAACGGGTACTTCCGAAGAAGAACGTGAATTCATTTTAACGGGGACTTCCCCGCAAGGACGCAAGATGCATGGAGCAGTTCTATGAGATTAAATAATTTTGAAACAAAGTATTCGCTGGGCAGGCTTCTTTGGGTATTGGGGCTTTCAATACTGGCCTGCACATTATTGATAAAGTATTTGTTCCTATGGTTCCCTAAATTACATTCGACAGATGTGGCGCTGATCTGTTTAGCCTTGCTTATCATATTTTTGTCTCCGGTGATATATGCGTTCGTCTATAGGCCGATTATCATGCAATTTGACCAATTAAAGGTGGCTGAATTGAAGATGCGGGAGTTTGCGCTAAATGACATGCTAACGGGATTATATAACCGCAGGGGTTTTTTGACATTTGCCGACAAGCTTATGAAGTTATCGGATCGTGCAAAAAGAGGGCTTATTTTAATTTATGCGGACTTGGATAATTTGAAACAAATCAATGACGACCATGGCCATGAAGCCGGAGATAGGGCGCTTGTATGTATTGCGGATGTGCTTAAGGAGACATTCCGTAATTCGGATGTTATTGGCAGGGTCGGGGGTGATGAGTTTGCCATACTTGCTTTAGAGGCAAAAGCAGAAAGTCTTGATGTCCTACATAAACGTCTTAATGAGAATCTTAAAAGGACTAAATATAACGTTGATTCCATAGATAAGTTGACTTTTAGTCTCGGGCTCATTTATTACAATCCTGAGAAGCCACAGACAATTGAAGAACTTCTGAGACGTGCAGATGTATTGATGTATGAAGAAAAGAGTTATTAAAAAATACTTCCAGAGAGAAAGCTTAATCATGTTGGATATATTAAAGAAAAGATATAGGTTTAGAATTATCGTTTTTTTATTTTTACATAACATTAAGTTGGGATGGGAGAGATGGTACCGGTACTGGCAAAATGATTTAATTCGTTTTATGGGGTGGATAATCATAAGGAAGGTGAAAAATGGATATGTGTGGTTTTCATTTAAGGTGTTTGAATCAGGGCAAGAGTTGTTCGGAATGCAGGTATCAGCATGCTGATAAGAATAAAGATTATCTTCATGACGTTTTGAACGTCTGGCTCAAAGGCAAAGAAGCGCAAAACGAAATCGAAGAAGCTGTTATACCTCGGTACAATTGATTCATTTGGGGTTTTCACTAGAATGCCGTTATGGAGCCAGAGGAATTGCAATTGAAGGGATGTGACGAAATTTCTTTAAGGAAAAAACAAATTTACATTGTAGATGACGACGAGTCAATACGACGCGCGGTTAAATTACTGATGGTTTCT
>JADFXH010000023.1:0-493 GCA_015233675.1 Candidatus Omnitrophota bacterium | reverse complement strand
ACAACAAAAGCTTATAAAAACAAAATCTAATCGTCCGGTCATCATTATTACGGCGGATAATAATGGCGGCCTTAAGGAGAAAGCTTTAAAAGCAGGTGCTGTAGGGTTTTTACAAAAACCGTTTAATGGGCCAGAGCTGGTCGATTTAGTCAATCTGGCTTTTAAAGGCCCCGCCTGATTGTTAGCGATCAAGCGGCGGGGCTTGATAGGAGAATAAAATGATTAAGAAAATAACCTTAGCAATAGCAGTGGTTGCATCAATCTTGGCAATGCCACTTTTGTCTGGCTGTATTGCACTTTTGGCTGGAGGCGCGATTGGGTTTGAAGTAAGTGCAGACAGTGTCAAGGCACAGTTCTATAACTCTTACGAAAGAGTTTATAGGGTCAGCCTTGATGTTGCGAACGACATGGTGGGCAGCGTTTCTATGGCAGATGAGGCAACGGGATGGATTAAGGCTGATTCTCAAGCGTAATAGTAAAACCTTTAAGCCTT
>JADFXH010000022.1 GCA_015233675.1 Candidatus Omnitrophota bacterium | reverse complement strand
AAAGACCCCAGAACCTTTACTGCATTCTGGTATTGAATTTGGATATTGATTGTGTAGGATAGCTAGGAGGCTGTGAAGTTCCGGCGTTAGCCGGGATGGAGCCAACGGTGAAATACTAGCCTGTTGATGTCTAGATTCTAACCTTGTCCTGTGAAACCAGGCAGGAAACAGTGCCAGATGGGCAGTTTGACTGGGGCGGTTCCCTTCTAAAGAATAACGAAGGGGTCCAAAGGTTCACTCAAGACGGTCGGCAATCGTCTGTAGAGTGCAAAAGCATAAGTGAGCCTGACTGCGAGTCCGACAGGACGAGCAGGCACGAAAGTGGGGTTTAGTGATCCGGTGGTTGAATGTGGGATTGCCATCGCTCAACGAACAATAGGTACTCTGGGGATAACAGGCTGATCGCGCTCGAGAGTTCATATCGACAGCGCGGATTGGCACCTCGATGTCGGCTCATCCTATCCTGGGGCTGTATAAGGTCCCAAGGGTCCGGCTGTTCGCCGGTTAAAAGGGTACGTGAGCTGGGTTTAGAACGTCGTGAGACAGTTCGGTCTCTATCTGGTGTGGGCGTACGATCATTGAAGAAAAGATCTCCTTAGTACGAGAGGACCGGGAGATACGAACCTCTGGTGTTCCAGTTATCCTGCCAAGGGTAATGGCTGGGTAGCCATGTTCGGAAGGGATAAGCGCTGAATGCATATAAGTGCGAAGCCCGTTTCAAGATGAATGATCGATCCCCCGCAAGGGGGTGAAGGCACGTTGTAGACTACGACGTTGATAGGCAGCATGTGTAAGATCCGTAAGGATTTAAGCTAAGCTGTACTAATCTGCCAAATGCTTGATCTTTTATTTAATTTTTGATCGGCATTCTGTATTACCTTATATTTCATAATTGTCTTTTTTATTTTTCCGGTAACTTTACTAGTGGGGTTACACCCGTTCCCATTCCGAATACGGAAGTTAAGTCCACTGAGGTCAATGGTACTATGGTCTCACGGCCATGGGAGAGTAGAACGTTACCGGTTTATTTCTGACCCCGAGTTGGATTCAACTACGGGGTCTTCTTTTTTGTTCTTATATTTTTATATACACCCTAAAGAATTTGTTAAAATCATTTTGAATTGAAAAATCAAGATGTTACAATAAAAATAATGGATGAAGAATTTTACAGTATTATATCTTCAATTTACGCTCAAGACCCCCGTTATTATCCCGAGGCTTATGGATTTCTAATGGAGGCTTTGTCCTTCAGTCAAAAGAAGTTTAAAAAATCCAAACATATCAGTGGCGAAGAACTGCTTACAGGGATTAAGGCTCTTCTGCTAGATAAATTCGGGCCCATGACTTTAACAGTGCTTGAATATTGGGGGATAAAAACGACTGATGATTTTGGTAATATCGTCTACAATTTAGTTGAGAACAAAGTTCTTGCTAAAGACGACCATGATCATTACGATAGCTTTAAGAACGCTTATGACTTTGAAGAAGCGTTCAATAAAGGCTACCGTAAACAACTCGCCAAACGTTTGAAATCCATGCGGTTTTAATTCTACCCCTATTGGTCCTCATGCCGGACACTCATAGTTATTCGTCACTCCCGAAGGTTTACTGGTAGGATGATATGCAAAATCTTAAAGATATTTCCATCCAATATGTTAAAGGTGTCGGTCCTGCTAAAGCCAGATTGTTAGCTAATTTGGGCGTTGTGAACGTAGAAGATTTGTTATATTTATTCCCTCATCGTTATGAGGATCGTTCGCAATTTACTCCGATTGCCATGCTTCAGGCAGGAAAATCTCAGACTATCTGTGGCGAAGTTCTGATCTGCCGCCGTAATTTTTATTCAAAAAGCCGTACGGTTGACGTTACCATAGGAGATAATAGCGGCAGGATCGTTTGTGTCTGGTTTAATCAGCCATATTTGGATAAAATTTTTAAAAAGGGACAGGAAGTGGTTTTATATGGCAGGGTGGATATTTTTAAAAAACGTCTGCAAATGGTAGTGCCGGATTTTGAGCTTATCTCTCAGGAAGACCGTAGTTTAAATATGGGCCGAATTGTGCCGGTTTATCCATTAACCCGCGGCATTACTCAGCGATATTTACGGAAACTGACCTTCACGTGTTTAAGTCTTTACGCTGAGAACTTGCAGGATATTATTCCTAAAGAAGTCCGCCAGAAGCATCGTTTAAGCCCTATTTCTCAAAGTATTTGCCAGATACATTTTCCATCCGACGCAATCCATCAACAAAAATCTATAGAAGAAATTGCCTTTGAAGAATTTTTTCTGTTTCAAATCTGTGTGATCCTAAGGCGTTTGAATATAGTGAACAAAACAGGCATTGCCCATCAGGTAGATGAGGTTTTAATTGAGCAGTACAAGATATCCTTTCCTTTTAAATTAACGGACGCTCAAAACAAAGCCATTGCGGATATGTGTTTGGATATGCGCCAAAATCGGCCTATGTTACGCATGATCCAGGGAGACGTCGGATGTGGTAAGACGGTTGTGGCATTTTTTGGTTGTTTGGTAGCAGCGGTAAACGGCAAACAAGCGGCCATTATGGCCCCAACGGAGATTTTGGCTCAACAGCATTTTTTAAATTTTCAAAAATTATCAGGTCAGGGAATATTTAAAGGCGTCAAAGGGGTGTTGTTAATCAGCAGTGTTCCAGCGAAAGAAAAAAGAGCAATCTATCAAAGGCTTAAAGAAGGGGACATTGATATAATCATTGGAACACATGCTTTATTAGAAGAGACTATTGCTTTTAAAAATTTAAGCTTTGTCGTCATTGATGAACAGCATAAGTTTGGGGTCAATCAACGGGCCTTGCTTTCAGCGAAGGGGACTAATCCTGATATTTTGATCATGACGGCCACGCCTATCCCCAGAACATTATGTTTAACTCTTTATGGAGATCTTGACGTTTCTGTAATCAATGAATTGCCACCCGGACGAGGGTCGATTAAAACCTATCATTTTTCCTTATCTAAGGCTCAGGCGGTTTACCGAAAAGTAAGAGAGTTGGTTGAAAAAGGAACACAGGCGTATATTATTTATCCTTTGGTTGAAGAGAGTGAAAAACTGGATTTAAAGGCCGCTAAAGATATGTTTGTCCATTTAGAAAAGTTTGAGTTTCAGGGGTTGCGATTGGGATTGGTGCATGGCCAAATGAGCCGTCAGGAAAGTGATACGGTAATGGTACTGTTTAAAAAACATGAACTTGATATTTTGGTTGCCACAACCATTTTAGAAGTAGGCATTGATATACCCAATGCTAATATTATGGTCATTGAGCATGCTGAACGTTTTGGTTTAAGCCAATTGCATCAGCTGCGTGGACGTATCGGACGAGGGCCTCAAAATGCCATGTGTGTCTTATTAGGTGACCCTATGACCCAAGAGGGCATATTGCGTCTTGAGGCTATTGTCAAAACAACCGATGGGTTTAAGATTGCGGAGCAGGATTTAAAAATCCGCGGCCCCGGGCATTATTTCGGACGCCATCAGCATGGATTAAATGAATTAAAAATGTCTAACCCCATTACGCAAATTGAAGTATTGGAAAAAGCCCGAGAAGATGCTATTATCTTGACTCGAAACGATCCTCAATTAAATACAGAGGATCATAGGCGGATCAAGGAAGCCATCAAAAAACGTTATCCGCAATATTTAGATTTAATTTTAGCGGGTTAAGGGTGGGCCTCTGTTTGGATATTTTATTTTACAACTATTTGGCTTCAATTTATTTTTTGTGCTCCGTGGGTCGATTCTTTACGCCAAAGGTCTTATGCTTTGGCTAAAATCGATAGTGTTGCACAATAAACAAATTGAATCCAAATAGTGAGCATGAAAGACATGCGCCAAAGATGAACATCTGTTCATCTCAATGTGATGGGAATAATATGAAAATACTTGGCGGAAAATATAAGGGGAGGAATTTTTATATGCCTGAAGGGATCAGGCCAACGCAAAATGTTTTGCGTGCGGCTATTTTTGATCTGTTAGGCCATGATCTTAGCGGTTTGAGTTTCCTTGAGCTCTTTGCAGGCAGCGGTGCTGTGGGCCTGGAGGCCATTTCCAGGGGTGCTGATGAAGTGGTGATGGTAGAACACAATGATTTAAACGCCAAAACCATCCGGGAAAATTGTGAGCTTTTAGGTGTTGATCTGGGAGAAAAATTTTCTTTAATCCATGCGGATGCCTTCACAAGCGTGAAACGCCTGTCCGACGAGCGCAAACCATTTGATATTGTCTTTTTTGACCCTCCCTATGGTCAGAAACTGGCCAAAAAAACCTTGAAACTACTAGCCCTGCGTGATATATTACACGATCAAAGTTTAGTCATGGTCCAGCTTGAGGCTTCTGAGAAACTTGAAATACCTGAAACCCTGACAATGCTTACCCAAAGGCGCTACGGTTCATCACATCTAACGCTATTACAAAAGGTTGTTATATAATGTTAAAAGGGAAGTGGGCAATATATCCTGGCAGTTTTGATCCGGTCACTAATGGTCACTTAGATGTGATTAAAAGGGCCGCGCGTATTTTTGATCACGTGATTGTGGCAGTGGCTAATAACACCAGTAAAAAAGTCCTATTTACCATTAAGGAACGTGTGGATCTTCTTAAAGAAGTCACCAAGGGAATAAAAAATGTATCTATTGAAACATTTGATGCCTTGGTTGTCGAGTATGCGCATCGGAAAAAAATTAATGTGCTTATCCGTGGATTGCGCATGACCTCGGATTTTGATTATGAATTTCAAATTGCGCTGACTAATCGGCGTCTGGCGGAAGATATTGAGACTGTCTTTTTGATGCCGTCGGAACATGTTTCTTTTGTTTCGTCGAGCCTTTTAAAAGAAGTTGCCAGCCTAAACGCAGATATATCTTCCTTTGTTCCTAAAGCCGTTGAGCGCAAATTAAAAGAGCGCTTGTGCCATGATTAAGATTTCTGTCAGGGATATCCCTTCAAATGGGCTTGACATCGATCAAAGCATTCCTAAGGAGGGCATTGGTTTATCCTCCGAAGAAGCAGATATAAGATCTTTGTTGAATGTTAAAGCGCGTTTAGAGAAGATAAATAATGTTATCATTGCGGATACACATATCAAAGCCGAGTTTGGCTATATGTGCGCGCGTTGTTTACAGGAATTGCATTCAACAGAAGAACGTTCCTATAAATTTAATTTTGACATTGATCCGAACACTGAATATATTGATTTAGGCGAAGAAATACGCCAGGAAATAATCATGGCTAATCCTGCCAGGATTTTATGTAATAATGACTGTAAAGGTATTTGTCCTAAATGCGGAGTGAATTTAAATACAGAAAAGTGTAAATGTACATAAGAGGTCCTTATCTGGACACAATAAAGGAGAAGATTATTTATGCCTCTACCAAAAAGACAACATTCTAAAACACGCGGTCGCAAACGACGTACGCATTGGAAGGTGACTGTGGCCTCATTACGTGCTTGTCCTCAATGTGCCAAACCGGTTCTTTCTCATCGTGTATGTCCTTTTTGTGGTTATTATAAGGGTACTCAGATTGTCGAAACTGCTAAATCAAAGTAACCTTTAATTTAATATTAAGGGTTAACCTGAGCTGTAGAGCGAAGGTTTTCATCAATTGAGGATTTACCATGAAGATAGTCGTTGACGCTATGGGCGGTGATTTTGCTCCCGGTAATATCGTTGCTGGAGTGGTAGATGCTGTTAAGGAATATCATGTTTGTGTTACGCTGGTTGGTTTAAGTGAACGCATAGAAGAAGAATTAAAAAAATATCAATTCCCCAAAGACCTGATTGAAATTGTTCATGCGGCTGAAGTGGTGGCCATGAATGATGCCGCAACAGTTGTCATGCGTCAAAAACGCCAGTCGTCTATTAATGTTGGCATGGGGCTTTTAAAAAAAGAAGGCTACGGCGCTTTTGTGAGTGCCGGTAATACCGGTGCTTGTGTGGCGGCATCCACCTTTATATTAGGTTTGATTCCTGGGGTGGATCGTCCTGGGATTGGGTGCATTTTCCCTTCTTTAAAGAATTTTACATTAATGATTGATGTGGGGGCCAATACTGCGGCTAAGCCGGAGCATTTGCTTCAATATGCCAAAATGGCCAAGGTATACGCGCAAGAAGTGATGGGTCGCCCATCTCCCACGATAGGCCTACTTAATATCGGAGAAGAAGAATGTAAAGGCACTGGTCTTGAAAAGGAAGCATACAAGATCCTGGAAGAGAAAGAACCTTTGTTTATTGGAAATGTCGAAGCCAATGAAGTGTTTACAGGCAAGACAGATTGTATTGTCTGTGATGGATACGTTGGGAACATTACTTTGAAAGTGGCAGAAGGTTTGATGGAATCTGCCGGTAAGCTACTCAAGCGTGAGATCAAAAAAAATTTGATAGCTATTTTGGGAGCAAAAATGCTTCAATCTAGTTTAAATGAGGCTAGAAAGAGTGTGGATTATTCTGAATATGGCGGAGCCCCATTGTTAGGTGTAGATGGTTTGGTCCTTATTAGTCACGGTCGATCTTCACCTAAGGCGATTAAAAATGCGGTACGCTGTGCCAAAGAAGAGATTGAACACAATATTCTTAAAAAAATCAAGGAAGAGATGGTTAAATAATGGTTAAAGTCAGCATTCTTGGTTTAGGAGTATATTTACCTTCTAAAAGACTTACTAATTTTGATTTGGAAAAAATGGTTGATACGTCCGACGAATGGATTCGCAGTCGTACCGGCATTGTGGAGCGTCGTGTAGCATCTCCCCATGAAAAAACCAGTGACTTGGCCCATAAAGCTGCCCTTCAGGCGCTTAAAAACGCGAAAATTTCTGCAGAAAAAATTGATTTAATCGTTGTAGCCACCGCCAGTCCTGACAGCAGTTTTCCATCCGTTGCTTGTAAAGTTCAGAAAGCAATTGGAGCAAAAAAAGCAACGGGATTTGATGTTTCAGCGGCTTGTGCCGGTTTTTTATATGCCTTAACTACGGCTAAACAATATATTCAAACCGGCATGGCTCATCACGCATTGGTGATCGCCGCTGAGCGATTTACGGATCTGATCGATTGGACAGACCGTGATACCTGTGTTTTGTTTGGTGATGGGGCAGGTGCGTGCGTTTTGGGAAAAGCTAAATCAGGGCACATTACAGCTGACTTTTTACAGGCTTTTGGCGATCAGTGGGATTTGATGCAAGTTATCAGTGAGGGCGGTCGCAGTCCCTTTCATCCGGAAAAAACAGCGTGTGCAAAATTACCCTATGTGCGTATGCAGGGGCAGGAACTTTTTAAGATGGCAGTTAATTCTATGGCTGATGCGATTGAGAAAGTTATAAAAAAAGCCAAAATTAAGAAAGAGAATATTGATTGCATAGTGCCGCATCAAGCTAATGACCGTATTATGTCCGCTGTCGCAAAAAAATTAAATATCTCCAAAGATAAAATTTTTATTAATATTGATAAGTACGGCAATATGTCTGCGGCATCTATTGCGGTGGCTTTATATGAGGCTGTAGAATCTAAAAAAATTAAAAAAGGTGACAATGTGGTTTTAGTGGCTTTTGGTGCAGGTTTAGTCAGTGCTGCTAATGTTGTCAAGTGGTAATGAAAGCGATCCTCTCTCTTGAAGAGGGGTGGCTGAAGATAATTCCCCTCTCTTGACGGGAGGGGTTAGGGGAGGGTGGTATTAGAAATATTGCTTTAATATTTCCAGGACAAGGGGCTCAAAAGGTTGGGATGGGTTTAGAATTTTTTCAGAATTCTCCACAAGCCAGGGCCATATTTGAGTTAGCTGATAAAATCTGTGCGAATGGTTTGACCAAGGTGATGTTTGAAGGCCCTGAAGAGAAATTAACTTCAACTGCCTATTGCCAGCCCGCTATTTTGACAATGAGTGTGGCCGCTTTGAAGGCATTTGAGGTCCATCCCAAATATAAAGATTTTTCTGTGAAATTTACAGCGGGATTAAGTTTAGGAGAATATTCAGCTTTGACTGCTGCCGGAGTCCTGAATTTTGCAGACACCTTACGCTTAGTGCAAAAACGGGCTGCATTTATGGAAGAATCCGCCAAAGAGTATCAGGGAGCCATGGCAGCGGTGATAGGCTTTGATAAGGATAAGCTTGTTGAAATTTGCCGTCAGACAGGTGCCCAAATAGCTAATTATAATTCTCATGAACAAATTGTCATCACGGGGTTAAAGATAAAAGTAGATGCGGCTATTGAGCTTATCAAGTCCGCCGGCGGGCAAAAAATTATTCCTTTGGCTGTGGGCGGCGGGTTCCATTCTTCGTTGATGTCATCCGCTGTTTTAAAATTTATGGCATCTTTAAACGAAACTGCGATAAATCCGTCGATTATCCCGGTTCTCAGCAATGTTACTGCCCAACCGCACGGAGATGCCCAACAAATCCGTTTGAATCTTTCCAAGCAGATCACGGATTCGGTTCAGTGGGTCAAATGTGTAGAGTATATTTCTTCTCAGGGGATTACAAATTTTATTGAAATCGGGCCTGGCAAGGTCCTCAAAGGTCTTATCCGCCGTATTAATCCTGCAATTAGTGTTTCAAATGTTGAAAAGCCAGAGGATATAGAAGCTTTGGTTTTTTCCTAAGTTAATAAGGTAGCGTTTCCTCAAAAACAGCTAGTAGACCTTGATTTTCGTTATTTATATGCTTTACTTTATATAGAGAGGCATAAAGTAATATGAGAACCCCATTTTTCCCAACCAAATTTTTATTTAAGGCAATAGCTGTCATAGTGTTGATTTCTTTTGCTGGGACATTTGCGTGTCCGATTACTTCCTATGCTCAAGAAGAGTTAACAATTAGCAGGGCTATAGGAAGCCAAACGCCTTTGGAAATCTTGCCCTTAAATATAAAAGGTCTTGCTATTCATTCTGATAATCCTGGTAAATTGGATTTTATTTTAGACTCTTTAAAAGAATTTCCTGATAAAGATGTTAAGAATGAAGCTGTCAGGCTTTTTAAATATTTTTTAGCGGCTTTGACTGTTCCTCAAGATGAGATATGGGTCAATCTTTCTCCCTATGAGCATGATCGAATGATCCCAGTGCAATTCGGTTATACGGAAATGGGACGTGATTTTTTAATTGAAGATTATGCCCTCAAACAACTAACGGCGTCTTTGATATACCCTGAAGGCAAACTTGGTAAAGCGTTTTGGAATAAAGTTTACCAAAAAGCATATCGTTTATATGGGACAACCGATGTTCCCATAAACACTTTTAATAGGGTTTGGATAATCCCTGATCATCCGGCGGTTTATGTTCGTGGCCAAGAGGTTTTTGTGATCCGCAACCATTTAAAGGTTTTGTCCGAAAAAGATTTTCTGGCAAGTTCAAAATATTTTGGTGCTAAAGCGGGGCATGTTCGGGGCAGTATAAAAAC
>JADFXH010000021.1 GCA_015233675.1 Candidatus Omnitrophota bacterium | reverse complement strand
TCTAGCGACATGGTACAAAAAGAAAATTAAAGATAGCATCTTAGCGCAAATGTACGCCGATAAGAACAAGATCGCTGGAGTGAATATTGATGACCCGAATGAAAAACAAAGAATTTATGAGCGGTATTTACGGGCTTTCAAAAAGGGAGTTTATAACTATATCAAAGAAGAGCCCATTGTTATCCCCGATATGCCGAGCAAGGAACAGGGAATATTCCCAAGGAAGTATTTTTCAGGTGGAGTTGATGCCGCTCTAGTAGCAGGATTGGAGAAAATAGTTGGTGATACAACCGCTGACGAGTTAAAGAAAATTGATGATGTTCCGCCAAGCACGATGGAAGTTGTTAGGGTGGTTATTTCAGGGGTTGGTGCTAATGCCGGTACTGCCGAAGACTCGAAGATTTCAATTCGGACCGCTCATGATACAAAGAAGACGGGTTATGAACGTATTCGTGACGTAAAGGCATGGGCTAAAGAAGATCCTGTAGGAGCCGCTGCTGTTATAAATGACATCTTGGAAGATTATATTAAAAAGGGTAAATTCACATCGATTGAACAAGAGTATGTTCCCAAGGACGATTTAGAAGTAATTCTTGAAGATGTCATAGGTATTTTATCTGAAATGGAAGGAAAACTCGCCGTAGAGATTTTAGGCCGGTATACCATGGATAGAAGAGTTCCTGTTGGTATGCGCGAAAGTTTTGCCATAGCATGGTCTAAAAAATCTCCTGAAGATGCCGCAAAACGATTAGCAGAAATTGCATTAGATTATGATGTGAATGGATTTTCTGTTAAAGCCAGGCTCATTTTATCCGGGATGGGGTCAGAAGGGCAAAAGATTTTGGAATCTATGGAAAAAGATCAACAAGAAGGGCATCAATTGCTGGAAAGTGTCAATGGTATGAGCGCATCCGACCCCGCTAAAGCAGGGATCTTATTAAGAATTATATTTGATCCCAGGTATGGCAGGGATAATCGTCGTAAAGCTTATAACGCGTTAAGAGAAACGGGGAATAAAGATGCGTTAGTAAAGATTATGGCAAGCCCTAATTTGGAACCACTTCTGCGCAGTCATGCAGCTGACCGCATAATCAATGAGAGGGGTATTGTACCAGAACTTATTCATTTTTTTGAAGATATGGCTAATAATAGATCTCTGGCCTTTGAAGAGCGGGTACGTTATTTAGAACGTTTATCTGCAATAACACAACCAGAGGCTATACATGCTTTGCTGCGGCTCGCTGACGGGGAAAATGGACAGGTTGATATGCCTATCAGGGCGCTTGCTGTTATACAGGTCATTCAGAAAGAGCCCGATAATAAAATAGCGACTGGTATAGCGCAAAGTATTGTTACAAAAGATCCCAAAGAGGGTTTGGTTGTGATCGAAGGGGTGTCCGGATTAAATTTGCCGGCAGATGTATTTAAGCAGTGGGCTAAAAAAGCTATGAATAAAGAAACGCGTTTAGCGGCGGCTATAGAATGGGCGAAAACGGAGCCTTTTGAAGCGTTTATTTTTATAAATCCAGAATTAGAACCTTTCAAACAATATTTCCAGGGTATAAATTCTGCGATAGGCTTAGATGATGAATCTTTGAGAAAAACATTGTTTAGCAATGAATTAAATTATTTCTTTATAAAGGCCAGGCATCTCCCTTTAGTTATTGATCATTTGGGGGAAATAGCCAACCTAAAATTAGATCGAAAGGTATCCGTTGACGAGTTATTGGCGATCGTAATGGCCAGAGGATATGTGATCAATATTAAGCTTGCGAGATATCTTGTTATACATCCACAGTCCCTGGACAGGATAGATGATGAAAATTTCAAAAAATTAATAAATGAAATTTGTTCAGAGATAGGACTCTGGCTGAGAGAGGACAGTTGGGCGGAATTGTTTGATTTCTTATTTGCGCAAAAAAACTTAACCCGGGCCATGGGAATGCGTGTTTGTGAATTATTGAGAGCCGGGTTTCCTTTAGTGCCTGAATTAGTGGGCTCCGTTAAAAGTATCGGCGAATTATCTGCCATAGCTGATCAGATTAGGGATGGTAAAATGGATGAAAAGGACCCTGTCCATGTGGCATTAAATTATTCGAATTTACTTAACGATGTCCGTTATCGTGTCCAAGGAGCAGGGGCCATCAGTTATGAAGATTTTAAACAAATGATTTCTAATCGCGGCAAAGGAGGTTTGGTAAAGGATGCAATTTCAGAGAGAAATAAATTACAAATACGCGGTTTAGCCTATGAGGCCTATTTGGTGCTAAATGAAATATTACGGGCGCAGGCAAAGGCGCGGGCTTTAGGTAAGCGGCTCATTGTTATTGAAAACGAGTCCTATGGACCTATGGCTTTGGCGTCGGTTACAGAAAAAAGAAATAAAAAGAAGTTTATACGAGGGAGTGACATCGAAGTTTGGGGCGCTAGGATCGGTTCAACAGAATCATCGGTTGACGCGTACTTTATGAGAAGCGATCTTTTTACTGAGGATCAATTAAAGGTGCTTGCAACACAAGAACCTATGGTGATTGTTGTCGATGGCTCAAAATCAGTGGACCTCAGAATCTTGCCGCACATACCAGATGCCGTTGAAGGTTATCGCAATGCTTTTATGGCTATTAACAAGGGGTTGACCGGAGTTGTTGATCCTGAAGCTTTTTATCTTGATCAGGATTTTGTGGATGGTTTGGGGGAAACTTCAAAATTTTCGGATTTGGTTGAAAAAATTAAGGCTCATGTTCCCCAGTGGGGTATTCATAATTCCCAAGGGTATAAGTTTGGATATTGGTATCCGGGGAAAAAAGGTTTATATGCCCGTGTTGGGAAGAAAACGTTAGAAGTTGCCCCTAAGATCAATATTCAAGATATTCAGGGGCCAACTGTGATTTTTATTCAATCGGGCGTTGAGCCAGAGGCCGTGCCAATAAATATTAAAGATGGTTTTATTGGAGGGCAGCATATTCCCGTTTATTTTGATGATACAGACCACTATAAGAATTTTTATTTGGTCTATGAGCCTAATTATGGGATTGTTCCCACTCAGGCTTATATTGATTATTCGAGAAAGGTTTTCGATGATCTTCTTTCATTCTTAGGTGAAGGTAAAGCGGGTGCCGCAGGCTCTGCTGATAAAAAGATCCCAATCCGGTCTTTATCCGGGGTTGGAAGCGGGGATAAAGCTATGCGCTTTGAAAAAGGTGGTATCGATCTAACTAATTTAATAACCGAAAATACAGGTGGTGAAATCAAATTTCATACGGATGCGGCCATGATTCAACAGTTTCAGAACGCTTTGGGGTTTGTGCCTGTCATCATCAATATCCAGCCAATGACGAATTTGCGTCAATTTTTGGGCCTTAATAACTCACAGACTTTAAAAACAGGATAATAAATCAAGCTGATTTTCAGATAGAGGGCATTGATCGCCTTTATTTTAAGAGATAAAACCGGCGAAAGGGGCCACGAAAAACCGCAAAACATTAACTGTATCAAAGATGGGAAAATTACAAAAATTTGTTTTTGTAATAGGAGCATGCTATTCTTTACTATACTATTAAAGTAATCTTTTTAAGCCTTTTATCCATAAGGGGCGAGCTTCTTTTATGACAGCATTTGATTCTTATTTTTAAGAGGAATCTTTAATTGGCACGCTTTATTTTGACCCTAAACCGATCGCGCATAATCAGGCAGAGGCAGAACAGCAAGCGCTTAAGGCCTCCCAAGAGAATAAGGGCGGAACTTTTTTGAGATTTACCCTCAAAGAAAATAAAGTAGTGCGGTTCTGGGTAAGCGATTTCGATTACAGCGATAACAGCGGAATGATAAAGCTGAAGATTAAGTCGATTTTAAATTCCTAACAGTTTTGGTTTAACTGAAAGGCCATGAGCTTTATTTTTATGTGTACGTACTTAACATAAGATATATTATAGGAAGTTGTAAAGGGCAGATTGTAGGCCTTCTTCGCCTGCGCCTCATTGTTTGTGTCCAAAGAATCATAGAAGAAAACATTGCGATTGCGGCGCATCCGGTCAAAATACTGCACAAGAAGATCAAACTTTTCGCCTAGAAGTTTCCCCGTGATCTCAACAACAGTTCTATGCTGTTGGCCATCAGCCGAAAGATACCCATAGGAAAACATAAGCGCGCGACCCATGCGAAGCATTGCCTGGTAAGCGATCGTACACGCCCACTCAGGGTCAGAGTTCGAAACTAGCCCGAATGTCTTAAGATCCTTTTCGGCCCGGATGATCTGTTGTTCGATCTGGTCAAAATTCGGGCGTTGTTCCTTAACCAGGCCTTTCTTTAAATACTCCCCCCAATCTATCATATGGTTCCTTTCAAAAGAACATACTTATCTGTTAACACTTCAGTCAAAAAGGGATCTTTGTCCTTTCGTTTTTGTCTAAAATCTTTTTCAGTGTAAAGCTTATAATTAATCTCCCGGCCGATAGTCTTCTCCACGCGGGAAAGCCCAGACACAAGCTTGTCTTCTGCCTTGTCATTGCTTGCCACAACCAAGACATCTACGTCGGAATCCGGACGCATGCCATCTTTTGCATAACTGCCATAGATCAATGCTTTCTCAATGCCTTCAATGCTGATTAAAAGCTCCTTCAGCTGAGCCTCAACACCCACAGTCTTGCGCACAAACGACTTAATCTCTTTATATAAAGGATGCTGCTCGTTGATCCTAAAAAGTCTTAACGTGCCTTGTTTGCGGCTGACAACCCACCCTTGCTTTTCTAATGAGTTGATGCCGATCTGGAAGACGCCAGGCTTCTTGCCAAGCAAGCGCCCAAGCTCATGTAAATAATATTCTTTTTGAGGGTTTTCAGAAAGAATAGCCAATATTAAAGTCTGTTTAGATCCAAACATTACGCATGTCCTCCACATACAAGTGTATGTTATCAACATACGGATGTCAAGGTTAGATTATCACCATTCAGACATTTTATATAAAAATGTTATTACAGGAAACGTCCTTTTAAAAGGTGGGCTTCACTACCCTTTTAAGGTTTTTCTTTTAGATAGCTTTCCCTCAACGGAATCTTCTATCTCAAAAGCAATTTTAGTATATCGACAATCCTTGCCGATTAACATTAGAAATCCTCCCCAAAGTTTATAAGTTGCTTTATACTCGTTAATTTATAACAAACATGCCCCCCATGTTTGCCTAAAATGTTGTTGTTTATATTATCATCCCCCCAACTAATCACAAAACGTAATTATCTGCAGACCCGGCTCTCAAATTACGGGCTTAATACCCTCCGGTTCCCCTCACTTTTCATCTGAAACTCAAATCTCTTAATGATCAGATCCAGCGTGGCCGTGACGTATCCATAAAGTTCTTTCCCCTTTGTATAATCAGCGCGGGCTATGAAATCGACCCTGTTAGCCTTAAGGAGTTGCTTGCAGATGCTCAGGCCCTTTCGTTTACGGGGCTTATAAACAGCGATGGAGCGGCCTCCGTTCTTCTTAGTCAGGGTCATGGCCGGGACATCCGATATGCCGTCTCCTATATAGATCATGTTTTCAAAAGGGATCGGCCTGGCATCTTCAGGCATATGCTCGTTAATACTTTCGTTGATGTTTTCTTTGCCCTTATTGATCCGGAATAGATACTGGGTTTTAATGGTATCTGTGATAAGAACCTTGGGCCAAATAGGCCGACCGCTGTGATCGTAGTGATATTCAGAGCCGAAAATATTATAAAACTCACGACGGATGCTGATTCCCTCAAGAATTTCCTTTAACCCTGCAGAAATGATGTAATGCCGGACAGCCATCCGGTTGTGCGAAGCTTGTTTTACATAACGATTGATTTGAGAGAAGAAACCTTCAACCCCGGCGAAATACTCAATATTGCGTCCGCATTTCTTAAAATACTCTTTTGTGATGAGCTTCTGCCCGTCTTCAGCCAGTTCCTTGATCTTGCGCATCCATACAAGATTGCTTTCGGCATTCTCCTTTTGACTCTCTTTTCCCACCTCATTCCAAAAGACGCCGGTCTTTTCAATCCCTAAGTTCGGCAAGACCGTGTAGTTCTGCATGCTTCTGGGGGAAAGTGTCTTATCAAAATCGTAAACCAGGGCGATAGTGTTCTTAGGCATAAACTTTTATGCTTTCATTAGAGTCAGAGAAATCAGAATCATTTGACTATGCCATAATATGCTTCTTGTCCTTTTTCCCTGCCGTAAACAATGCCTATCTTACCCGAACGATCCGCACTTATGCTTGAAGGCCTTTTAGGCACAGGTTATTCTACCTCAACTTGCCACATTTGACCAGAAATGCGGACAGATGACTACGCAAAGCCGTAATTCCTCGCTTTCCGTATACGGTCAAAGGCCGCATTGACCTTTTTGCATTCCTCTTCTGCCATCTTGCGGTACCTGGCCCCCATTTTTGCTACCCGGTCCGGATGGGTCTTCAGCACCTTTTCGCGATAAGCCCGCTGTATATCCTTAAAATCCGCTGTTTCCGGCACGCCAAGGATATCATAATCTGAGCCTTGTTCCGGCGTTTTCTCGTTAGAGGAGCTCCTGAAGGAGGCTTGCTCATTAAAGGATGTGCGCTCTTTATGCGAAGTTCCTGAAGACTGCCTATCAGAAGACGCTCGCTTGAAAGAACTATCAGAATGATATGCTTCTTGTCTGGCGCAAAGGATTTCCTCTCCGTTTATCAAAGAACGCATAAAAAAGAATAGGCCCGCCAGCATAGCAGCTTTGGCCGCCGCATCAATAGCGCTGCGGATGGCATAAGCGCCGGCGCCTTCATCCTTTTCTCTGGCAGTGCCTCTAAAAAAGATAATAAACACCAGGAACGGAACCGCGGCCCCGATCACTATCCTCGATACCGCCATGATAAAAGCCCCGGCGATGTTATCGGGATTGTACCGGTTAGCCAAATAAAACTGATAAACCGTAACGCCCCCTATCACAGCAAATGGGCACCAATCCTTGTTGGAATATAAAAGAAATCCAAAAGAAGCCATCATGATCAATATCGTTATCCACATGTCTGCACGGTCATAAAAGAAAACCATTTGCTTTTTTCTCGCCCTATATTGACCTAGCCCCCGAAAACTGTGCCAGAAGTTCTGTAGTATAATGGCAACAGAAAGGGGCAAAAAATGGCAAGACCAAAACCAGAAGAAATCATCATGAAGTTACGGGAAGTTGAAATTCATCAAGGCAAAGGTATGGATATATTAACCGCCTGCAAGCAGGCAGGGATTACGGATGCGACATATTACCGCTGGCGCAAGAAGTATGGTGGAATGCAAATGGATCAGGCAAAGAGATATAAGGAACTTGAGAAAGAAAACGGACGCTTAAAGAAGTTAGTAGCAGATCAGGCGCTGGATATAGCAATCCTCAAGGAGGCAGCCCGGGGAAACTTCTAAGCCCGGCCAAGAAACGCCGGGCGATCGAAACACTGATGGTGGCATTTGCAGAGGCATCCCAAAGGCGGATATGTAAATTATTAGGCCAGCCAAGGTCAACGCAGAATTATGAATGCCGGATCAAGGATGACGAGCCGGTATTGGTCAAAGAAATCATTGCGTTAGCCAAAGAATATGGCCGATATGGCTACCGGATGATCACGGGATTGTTAAAGCTGGCAGGATGGGCTGTTAATCACAAGCGTGTGGAGCGCATATGGCGACGGGAAGGGTTAAAAGTCCCCGCTAAACAGCCCAAACGTAAACGTCTATGGCTTAATGATGGTTCCTGTGTCCGTTTAAGGCCACGGTATAAAAATCATGTCTGGAGTTATGATTTTGTGATGGACCGGACAGAAAATGGGCGGCCTATCAGGACGCTTAACATCATTGATGAATTTACGCGGGAATGTTTGGCCATTGAGGTTGACCGGCAGTTAAACTCAACTAATGTTATTGATGTCTTATCCCGTTTGTTTGTTGAACGGGGTACGCCGCAATATATACGATCAGATAATGGTCCGGAGTTTATAGCCTGGAAGGTGCGTTATTGGCTTAAACGCATGAGCGTTGACACTTTATTTATTGAGCCAGGCAGCCCATGGGAGAATGGCTATATTGAATCATTTAATGGCAAATTCCGTAATGAGTTGCTGGATCGGGAAGTTTTTGATACGCTTTATGAAGCCAGGGTTTTAATTGAACGCTGGCGGGTTCAATACAATACCATTAGGCCGCATAGCGCTTTGGGGTATCGTCCTCCAGCGCCAGAGGCCATACAAACAAGCTGGTTAAACCAGCCGTTACTACTACACAACTCTTGGCACAATTAATCGGGGCAGGTCATTTATTGAATCTCTTCTTGCCGCCGGCTTGCGATTCCTTGCATTGTCACGCAATGCCATTAAGGTCTGTCGATTTATCATTTTTATCATGTGTTGCTTTTTTATTTCTTTTTATCCCAGGCCTTACTGTCTTATCTGGACATATTTGAGAAAGTAAAGCTTTTGAGAAAGTAAAGCTGTGGTAGGGAGAGTTGGGTCGATTTTTCTGGGAATAAATTTAAGGAAATCGACACAACACCTCTCCTGTTTCTGAAAGAATTTGATATAGTAATGCTTTGGTAAGGAGAGGTGGGTCGAAGCATGGTAAATAGCAACGACACAACACCTCTCCTGTTTCTGAAAGAATTTGATATAGTAATGCTTTGGTAAGGAGAGGTGGCAGAGTGGTCGAATGCGGCGGTCTTGAAAACCGTTGCCTCGCAAGGGGCCGTGAGTTCGAATCTCACCCTCTCCGCCATTTTTTGAATGGCAGTTTTAGTATGTTGTAAGTTGTTGTTGTATATGTGTTTGACAAGTTATAGAAAATATGTTAATCTCTAAATAGACGTTTGGGACAAATTTGGGACAAATAACAATGTCCTGTCTCGTCGAGAGGAGATTAACATGGGTAAGCCAAGAAAGCGTGGTAAGAATTGGTACGTTGATGTTATGGTCAATGGCCGACGTTACCGTAAGTGTGTTGGCCCTGACAAGAGGCTTGCCGAGCTTGCCTCTAAAGACATCGAAGTAAAAGCCGCTAAGAATCAATTAGATTTCCTGCCCAAAGACAGCGACCTGCAAAAGCTTTTCCAAGAGTATCTTACTTATACCAAGACAAACAATTCACCTGCCACTGTAAAGCGGTATACAGCCATTGTAGACAATTTTAAAAGGTATTTGGTTGGGGTACCGTTTGTAACAAAGATTTCTCAACTAAATACTAAGGTTTTTGAAGATTATAAGGCCTTTCGTAAAGGTGAGGGAGCCAAGCCAAAGACTATCAACATTGAGCTTCAGACCCTCAAGTCAATGTTAATCCTGGCCGTTAAATGGGGATTCAGCAATGTTAATCCTGCAAGAGGTGTTGAATTTATCAAGGTTGCCAAGAAACAGGAAGCCCGATTTTTAACCAAAGAAGAATGTGAGAAATTATTGGCAAATTCCGATACCTGGCTTCGGCCCATATTCTTTACCTTTCTCAACACAGGAATGCGTAAGGGCGAGTTGGAACACCTGACTTGGGATGATGTTGATTTTGTTCGCCGTAAAATTAAAATACGGGCCAAGGGTAGCTGGACGCCCAAGACCGAAGAAAGGGACATTGATATAAATGATAAGTTGCTCAAGGTGCTTAAAGAGCAAAAGAAAAAGGCCATAGGGTCTTTGGTTTTTCACGATGGCGAAGGAAATTTAATTGATCCCAATAAACTTCGTAGAGAAATTATGAGGGTCGCTAAAGAAGCGGGTTTCCCCGATGTTACCAAAATCCATACTTTGCGACATACTTTTGCGAGTCATTTGATTATGAGTGGTGTTGACCTTCCTTCTGTGCAAAAGTTAATGGGGCATACCAATATTGAAACGACTATGATTTATTCACATTTGGCCCAAAATCATTTAACAGATGCGGTCAATAAGCTTGATCTTTAAAAATTGCTAAAAATCTTTTATGGATGTATATTCTAGATAGGGGATAGAATGAAGATACCAAAAGTTTATATTGATACGTCGGTGATTGGGGGATGTTTCGACGAAGAGTTTAAAGACTGGTCGAACCTTTTGATGGATAATTTTCGGATGGGTTATTTTAAGCCCGTCGTCTCTCAAACTGTGGCTTTTGAAATCAGGAAAGCTCCCGAACAAGTTCGCCGAAAATATGAACAGCTTGTCGGAGAATATGAAGCTCCAGTATTGACCATTGATGAGGATTGCGAGAAGTTGGTCAAGGCGTATCAGCGGCATAAGATTCTAAATAATCAATTTATTGATGATATGACCCATATTGCCATCGCTACGGTTAATGAAATAGATATTTTAGTTAGTTGGAATTTTAGGCATATTTTGCGTTATAATATGGTTAGTCAGTTCAATTCGGTGAATATTGATGAGGGCTATAAGCCTTTAGCCATCCATTCACCCAGGGAGGTTGCTTATGAGAAAAAAATTTGATGCTGTTGCCACGGTCAGAAAAATTCGTGACGCACATTACCGTAAGTTTAAAAATAGACCATTGAAAGAATGGTTTGAGTCTATGCGGTCTGAATCTGTCTTGGTTGAGAAGGAAATTGAAGCCAAGAAGCATTTGCAGACAAGTCATAGAAATTAGATAATACAATAAGCTATTATTAAGCCAGCCTGTGGTTTCTCATTGGCTGGTTTTTTGTTTTTCGGGCAACGCTACATGCGGTAGGTGCTGCATTGCAAGAGTCTATATATAGATTTTATATTAGCACTATCGTTTAATGAGTGCTAAAACATTTCTTGACAAAAATTACCTTCGGGTATATCTTGTGGCTTAATGCAGCGGGTCAACCCCCATATATGACCAAAGAAAAGGCGACGAAAGGTTAGTGGCCAATCGTCGCCCAAGCGAATTATTTAAACCTGTGACGGCTTAAACTCGCTTTTAGAATTATTGATTATATATAGACGTTGTTCCAATGCAAGGGAAATCCTTTCAATTGGGGCAGCGTTTTTTTATCATAGCGCCCTTAAAAACAGCAGGAGGGAGCAATGGCTTATGATGGATTAGAAGTGGATATGATTAGTTTGGGGAACGCTGATTCAATTTTGGTGACTCAGTGGGGGTATCCCTCAGGGGCTTGCCGAGTTCTTATTGATGGTGGTAAGTCAGGAGATGCCGATAAAGTTTTAGCATTTTTGGCTCAACACAAAGTATCTTATTTGGATCATATTATTTGTTCACATCCACATGAAGACCATGCCGGGGGTCTTGTTGATCTAATCAAGAGCAAAGAGATTAGTTTTGGCGAGATATGGATGCATCTGCCATGGCGCCATATTGATGAGCTTAAACTAAATGTTTATTTAGGGCTTGGTGCCAATTCAGCCAAGAAAATTGTAAGTATCGTTAATAAATCTCTTGAAACTACTCGTGAAATTGAATCCGCAGCCAAAGCAAAAGGTAAAATTGTCTATGAACCATTCCAAGGAAAGAAAATTGGGTTTTTGCATGTCCTGGGCCCAAGACAAGAATTTTATGAGCAGCTGTTGATGGATTTTACTGATCTCGAAAAACTTTCCAAGATGGAAGAATCAATGAAACAATATCAAAATAGGGTCCTGCTTGAAGATATTTATGAAAATTCACCACAGTGATCAACGACAATTATAAATTCCTTCTAACGACAATTAAAAATACCTTTCAACGACAATTA
>JADFXH010000020.1 GCA_015233675.1 Candidatus Omnitrophota bacterium | reverse complement strand
CAATAATCAGGAATGTATTCGTCCGGATGGCACGCGCGGGCCGGGGTTATTCTTTTTTCTGCGTTCTTTGGAAGGAACAGCTGTCAAGCGCGATCGTCGCAATGTGGTTGCGACGGTCTTTAGTGGAACAGCCAATCGCATGCTCAATGGCTATCTTCTGCGGGATGTTATCAACAAGATCGGCCAGATTCATTTTACGTCAACGGAAGAAGTTCATACCCTTTCTCATCTATACGAAAGTTTACTCAAGGAGATGCGCGACTCGGCCGGGGATGCAGGGGAGTTTTACACGCCCCGGGCTGTTGTAAAGTTTATGGTCGAGGCCGTAAATCCCCGTTTGGGCGAAACTATTTTGGATCCGGCTTGCGGTACGGGTGGTTTCTTGGTCGAGGCGTTTGATCATTTGAAAAAGCAATGCAAAACCGTTGAGCATCGCAGGATTTTGCAGGAAGAGACGATCTCTGGTGGAGAGGCGAAGTCTTTGCCGTATCTTTTGTGCCAGATGAATCTGCTGTTGCATGGACTGGATTCTCCGGAGATTGATCCCGGCAATTCGCTTCGGCATTCGCTCAAGGAGATCGGCGACAAGGATCGGGTGGATGTGATCCTCACCAATCCGCCGTTTGGCGGTGAGGAGGAGAAAGGCATTCAGGGTAATTTCCCGGAGGACAAACAAACAGCAGAGACCGCGCTTTTGTTCTTGCAACTGATCATGCGCAAATTGAGACGCCCAGGTCATTTGAGCAAGAAGGGTGGCCGTGCGGCTGTGGTTGTTCCCAATGGCACACTCTTTGGTGATGGCGTATGCGCGAGGATCAAGGAGGAACTGTTAAAAGAATTCAATTTGCACACGATTGTCAGACTGCCAAATGGCGTTTTTTCACCTTACACGGGGATTCCAACGAATCTGTTGTTCTTCGATCGCACAGGGCCGACGAAAGAAGTGTGGTATTACGAACAGCCTTTGCCTGAGGATCGGAAGAATTACACGAAAACAAAGCCTATGCAGTTTGAAGAATTTCAGGCTTGTTTGGAGTGGTGGAAGAAACGCGAGGAGAACGACCGCGCATGGAAGGTGCCGGTTGCAGAGTTGTTCGCAAATAACTGTAACCTTGATCGGAAGAATCCGCGAGGTAAAGAGGATCTCGCGCATTTGCCACCTGAGGAGTTGGTTGAGTGCATTCTCAAGAAGGAACAGCGTATTGTAGAGTTGATAGGTGAGGTTAAGAAATCGCTGGGGGCAAAGCAATGAGAAAGTCTTGGCCTACGATTCCTTTGGGGGATGTTTTAACTCCACGGCAGGAAATGCCGCAAGAGGAAGACTTGCTTAGCGGACGCGTACGTATTGTCGATAAGATTGGTTTTAATGAGGGAAGAATACAATTACGCAGTGATGTGGAGACAAAGACCAAAATGATCCTTATACGCCCTGGGGATTTGGTTGTTTCCGGAATAAATGCTACTAAGGGGGCAATTGCGATCTACGGGGAGGAAAACGAAAACCCCATTGCGGCAACTATTCACTATGGGGCATATATCCCCAAAAAGGATCGAGTTGAAATTAAATATTTATGGTGGCTTTTGAGGAGTGCGGTTTTTAAGAACTTGCTGATGGAGTATGTTCCGGGTGGAATTAAGACAGAGCTTAAACCTGCTCGTTTTTTGCCGATACCTGTTCCCATGCCGTTATTGACAGAACAACAACGAATTATGGCACAGGTTGATAGATTTGCCGCGAAGATTAATGAAGCGCGTACTCTTCGCTATCAAGCAGTGGCGGAAGCAGAGGCATTTATAATTAGTACCCATACGCAGCTCTCTGGGTGTCGAAAGAAGAAGCTTGGAGAAATTGTGTCTTTGGAGGAAGATGCAGTTGCAATCTTGTCGACTGGATCCTATCCACAGGTTGGTTTGAAAAGTTTTGGTGGAGGTTTATTCCCGAAGGGTGCCGTGAGTGGTTCGGAAACGACTTACCGGACTTTCAACCGACTTTATGATGGAGCTTTGGTGTTGAGTCAGGTTAAGGGATGGGAAGGGGCTGTTGCCGTTTGTCCTTCTAATTTGGCAGGATGGTTTGTATCGCCGGAATATAGGACCTTTCGTTGCATTCCAACGGAAGCACGCCCCGGCTATCTCGCTGCGCTCGTACGGACAGAATGGTTTTGGAGTAAACTTGTAGGCGCTACGCGTGGCGTCGGCGATCGACGGGAACGTACACGTCCTGAACAATTTCTTGGGTTGGAAATGCTTATGCCGGAAGTTGAGCAACAGAAGCGAGGAGAATCCCTTTTTGCGAAAGTGGATGCGTTGAACTCGTTACAGGCCGAAACAGCCGTTGAACTCGACGCGATCTTGCCATCGATTCTTGACAGGGCGTTTAAAGGAGGATTGTAAGATGCCAGCGATCCCGGTGGTTGATAATGCCCACTTAGAAGCGGTTTGTACGACTTCATGTCCTGCGGAGGGCGAGTTATGAAGATAAGGCAGATTGCTATAAAGAATTACCGTGGCATAAAGCAATTAGACTGGAAGATTGCAGGTGACTTCATTTGTTTTATTGGTGCTGGAGACTCCACAAAATCTACAATACTAGACGCCATTGAATCGGTCTTATCGCCGCGTTGGAATCATGCCTTTGAAGATACGGACTTTTATAATCTTGATGTTTCCCAGACCATAAATATAACCGTGACTGTTGGACAATTGCCCGATTCGCTTTTAAGTGAGCAAAAATATGGTCTTTTTCTACGCGGTTGGAGTCCTCAAGCTGGCCTTCATGATGAACCGGCAGATGGGGACGAATCAGTAATTTCCATTTCCCTACAAGTCGGGAAAGATTTGGAACCTAAATGGATAATTGTAAATGATCGCTTACTGGATGAAAAAAGGATTTCTTCTGTCGATCGTTCCATGCTGGGCGTTTCAAGGCTCGGTTCGTATACTGATAAGCATTTGAGTTGGTCATCTGGCTCCGCTCTTTCGGTCATGACCGGTGAGGATGTGAAACTCAATGGCCTGATGGCTGAAGCAGTGAGAAAGATTCGCAGCGAAATTAATGTCCATTCTCTTGAGGATATAGCCAAGGTTGTCGCGCAAGCAAAGAAACTGGGGGAATCTTTAGGTGTGGTTTCAAAAAATGAGATCAATGCTCAGCTGGATATTAAAAAACTTTCTGTTAAGGAATCCGGAGTGTCATTACACGATGGAAATGTGCCGTTGCGATTAGCCGGGAGCGGTACTCAGCGCTTGATGGGGGTGGCTCTTCAGACAGGATTGCAGGAAAGAGGAGGAATCAGCCTCATCGACGAAATAGAGTATGGGCTTGAACCCCATCGAATTTGCCAAGTTTTATCGCTATTAAAAGCAAAGACCGGGACTATCGGACAAGTATTTCTGACAACGCATTCGCCCTGTGTATTACAGGAGTTATCCGTCGATAATCTTAAGATTGTTTTCTCTGAAGATGGAATTACTAGGATTGAAGATATTGTTGATGATCCGGAAGGTTCGTATCAAGCATTAATGCGGAGCAACCCGTTTGCGTTCTTGGCAAAAAGGATGATTGTTTGTGAAGGTAAGACCGAAATCGGTTTTATGCGTGGGATTGATAAATGGTGGCAAGAGAGTGGGAGGGGGATCTGGTCGTATGGTGTTGTTACCGTTAATGGAGATGGTGACGACAAGTCATTTACAATAGCAAAGTATTTCCAGAAATTAAAATATCAGGTGCTTTGGCTGGGAGACAGTGATGTTACGTCCACAGAGACTAAAAAGAACGAATTACGTCAATTGGGAATAACCGTTGTAGATTGGGCGGATTCGCTTAATTTTGAGGGCAGATTATTTAAAGATTTGCCATGGGATATAATTCAAGACCTCATCAAAGTTGCAGTTGACCAATATGACGAGCAATCAATTATCGATCAAGTTAAGAATTTTCAAGCAAATGTCCAGCCCCCATTCTCTGCATGGCAAGATTCATCGGAAATTAGGGAGGCTTTGGGTAAGGCTGCGCACAAGAAAGAATGGTACAAGGATATTGCGACAGCTGAGATTGTTGGAACGAAATCTTCAAAATGTTTAACAAACATTGCAACCACTGATTTATGCAAGAAAATCGAAATGATCAGGAAATGGGTTAGCCCAGATGAACATCGCGCAAATCCTGCATGAGTCAGCTAAGGGGCTGGTGGTGGCGCCAGCTGGCTTTGGCAAGACACACCTTATCGCTGAGGCGGTTATAAATTATGGGCACAATCAGCAATTGATTCTTACGCATACGCATGCAGGTGTTGATTCAATCAAAAGTAAAATCCGGCGCTTAAGTCCTACCGCAAAGAATATTCATGTTGAGACGATAGACGGTTTTATTTTGAGGTATGTAGCAAGCTACCCCAAAACAAGCGGCTGGAGAGGTTCATTTGATGATGCCGTGTGGGATGATATTCGGAAATGCGGGATAAATTTATTTAAGAAAGATTTCATCAAGAAGGTAATCAAAAATACCTATGCTGGGTTGTATGTAGATGAATATCAAGATTGCTCTCAGGATCAACACGCCATAGTAATTGAGGTTATGTCCGTTCTGCCAGTAAGAGTCTTGGGAGACCAGTTGCAGGGAATTTTCAACTTTGGGCATAATCAGATAGTAGATTGGGGAAAGGACGTAAACGGCAGTTTTGATGTCGTCGGAGAACTTGCAACTCCATGGAGATGGAATAACGCCGGGAATCCCGAGCTAGGGAACTGGTTGTCCTTAATAAGGCAAGCCATTATTCATAATCAGAGTATTTCTTTAAACAATTTACCAGCCTGTGTGAGTCTGGTTAACGCTACAGCTCAAAATGACATAATACGAGAATGTCATGCGATATTATCCAGGGTTCGGGATGATGAATCAATTGTTATCATTGGAATTGCGAATCAGGCGGGCAGTACGCACAGTATCGCTAGCAAACTTCAGGGGCGATGCGGTGTTGTCGAGCCATTAGAGTCAAAAGATCTTAGAAAAATAATTACGGAGTTGATGGATCAATGCGTTTACAAAAGAGCCATCGCGATATTAAAAGTAGCTGGCGTTTGTTTTTCCGGTATTAGTGAATCTGTCTTGGCTCAAGAGTTCAAAGCCCTGAAGAAAAAGCAATTGCCGAACAGGCGAAATTCTATATGCATATCTGATCCATTGAAGAATTTTATCGAAAAAGGAGATCTTAAGGGCATGGTTGGGTTGGTTGAGTGTTTTAATTCTTTTCCGAACAGCTATCTTTATCGTAAAGAGTTGTATTATGAGATTTTGAAAATATTAAAAGAATCGCTCAGGTCTGGCATTTCGTTAAATGAATCCTTGGTAAAGGTAAGGGAAAATACGAGGAGGCTTGGGCGTAGAATTCCGAAGAAGGCAATTGCGCGGACCGTGTTGATTAAAGGACTTGAGTTCGATCATGCTGTAATATTGAATGCTGAATCGTTTGATCAAAGAAATCTTTATGTGGCTTTAACTCGTGCAACCAAGACGGTGACCATCTTTTCGCGTTCCGATACTCTTTTGACAGGCAGTAATTGATTTAGTTGTTGAACAACTGATAATTAGAACTATGGGTCTTCGGGATGGGGTGGAAGTAAGCGGGTCGGCAAGCGTGCATGTTGCCAGACCGTGGATTTTGATTTTATGTAACGTTACAACATTGGTGTGAATTTATAAGATAGGGGTGTATTTATCGTCGCTGTAATAAGTTTAAAGGTTCTTTTTGGCACACAAAATGTAACATGGATATGTTACAGGGCTTTTGTCACTCAGTGGAAGATTTTTAGGAGCCCAGAGCGACAGGCGACGGGTCCTTCCGGGTGGGGTGGGGCTTAGCGGGTCGGCAAGCGCGCTCGCAGTACGTCCACATAATTTAAGAATCGTGGTTTACGTTTACACAATGAAAGCATGATTGATGCCTATGAGAATAGATTTACCGTCGACAAGTAGGCTGATCGTGGTTTTTAAACAGTGCAATTTATGTATACTTTGTCAACCAAGCTTTACATGATTGTAGGTTTATTTGCGTCCGGTTTAATTATCGCGCAGGTTGCGAGAGAATCAGGGTTAACGCGAATCAATTATCGCACGGGTCGTGCGACAATTTGCAGGGTTGGAGGGATTTAAATTTTGTCGCAGGTTGCGACAGAATTACTAAGTTTGAGTCTTCCGTGCTAGCACTGTGCTAGCAGAATAAGCCCAAAGGTCATCAAACAGGCACAAACAACGAACAGTCCAAATTTTCGCAAGGCCTTATAACGCTAAGCATTAGCAAAGAATTTCAAAGAACATCAAAGGCTTTGATACCTCTCATAACTTGGAGGTCATAGGTTCAAATCCTGTCCCCGCAACCAAATAGAAAGCCCTGTTTTCCGATGAGGAAGGCAGGGTTTTTTGTCAAAATCATCTTTAATTTCTGACTTATTTTATCGTCGGTAAAGTTCAAGGTGAGCTCCACAGGCGCTTTTTCGATGAAGTATGCGTGTTGTTAATTTCTTTCAGTTGCCAAAACTTCACATAAAATAGCCAAAATAGTGGCAAAATGGTGGCAGAAATTTGGGCTTATTTTTAAGTAGCCTACCAGATGAAAAATATTTAAGAATCCTTTTGCTATTCGAGAAAAACATGGGAAAATACAAAAGTTAATAGATTTGGTTTTTGAATTAACTCAATCGTTTTTTAGAGCCGCGTGAATTCATTGAAATTTAAAGTCCCATTCTCCTCGATTTTTATTTGTGCTTTTTCTGCATCTGCTTTGTCCTTTATCGTCACTCCTGGTTTTGCTGATAATGTTCCCGATACCATTTCAACAAATACCTCACAGCAATCGTTAGCCTCTCAGGGACAAGAAAGCGCTACGACACTATCTTCCGTTTTAGGTGTTTTAGGAAACGATACATTAAGTTATATGCATAACGGCCTCTGGAGTGATGCGCCCGATTGGGTAAAACGGACCGAGTGGAATGTGAATTTCGACAGGGTCAATGGGACAGAATACGATATTTTAACAACACAGCCTTTATGGCAATCTGTTTCCAATGAGAACACAGTACTTACCCAATGGAGCTATGAGCATTATAAGCTTTATGATATTGACCGCGATACCATCAACGGCGGGTTGGGCTACAGACGCCTTTTGCTAGACAATACTTTATTGTTGGGTATAAACAATATGTACGATTATGAAGTCAGCTATGACCATGCCCGCAGCAGTATAGGCGGTGATGCCAAATGGGGACCGCTCGATTTTTACTCCAATTATTATTATCGTCTTAACGGGGTCAAGATTGTTAAAGGGGCAGAAGAGCGTGTTAATAATGGATATGATTTAGGTTTGGGGTTGCCTCTACCATATTTACCTTGGGCCAAAGTTAACGTTAAATATTATGACTGGTATGGCATTTATGCCCCGAATACCATGGGCGGCGAATATAGCGGTGAAATAATATTAACGCCTAACTTGAGCCTGGTTATTGGTACGCGCGGCAAAACCCCTGAAACTACCCGCCAAGACAACTATGTGATGCTGAGCTTTCATTTTGGGGGCAAATCCAAATCTAAGGGGACCTTGTTTACGCAACCTGTATCGTCACAAATGTTTGAAACGCGAGACCTGACAGAAGAGACGCTGGATAAGATTAATCGCGAAAATCGCATTATGCTAGAGAGGGTCGTCAGAAATCCGGGCGGGATTACCGTAGTCATTAAGAAAGGATAAACGCAGTTGAAATTATCTGCTTTTAATATCTTTTGGAGTAGCATCATGGTTCTGGTTTTATTACAGACGGCGGCGATGGCAGATTGTGACTCGATCAAAAGTCAATTTGATGGCGGTAATCCGCTGGTATGCTGTTCAAGTCACGATATGAGTGCCGGGGGGAATTGTTTAGCTCAGGCAACGGAATATCAGTATGTTGTGGATGGCGTTGGTTTTGAGAAAAGTGATGGCACAGTCACTTGGGTTGGGGCATCAAAAATGTTTGATATGGCCCAAGTTGGTATAGGACAAGTTTTAGGGAACCTTATTTCAGGATCTAACCTTACGCCCGGGACATATCCTGCCATGATTGTTAAACTCAATAAGAATATAAATTTATCAACTTCAGGAGTGACCGAAGGAAGTAGTCATCATTACGGCTGCAATTTAACTGGTACAGGACAATGGAGTGATATTGGCAGCCTTTCCGCTTGCACGGCACCAGGCTATCCAACCGCTGCAAGTCCCAATGGTTGTCTTAATGGAAACGATGTGGTTCAACGTTTTACTCAGCAAGGTAACATCGTTATAGATGGCAAAACTCCGGTCACGATTACCTTTACGATATACACTGAAGAAGCTGCTGTGTGTACCTATCCAGTCAATGGAGCAGCTAACGCTGTTGCTCCAGGCAATTTGGTTGTTCACATGTCGTTGCAATAAGACATATGCAATTCCAGTGGCAAATAGTGGCAACTTTTGTCGCAAGTCCTTTAAATTCAACAATAGTGGCGTTGCCCGGTTGCTTGCCAGGTTCATAACCTTGAGGTCGTCAGTTCAAACCTGGTCCCCGCAACCATCATGAAGAAACGTTACAAATGTAACGTCTCTTTTCTTTTGTAGGTACAACAATTCCTGCTAAATCATGAATTTTTCTTGCCTACCATTAATTGTTTAGACTTTTTGTCAATTTGGTGTAAAATCGATAAAAATAGCGGCAATTTTTATATCGTCGAGCCAAGGCGCCATGTTCTATGGATCAAATTCGCCAAAGCCAAAATCAACGCGCATGTAGACTAATCTTATGAAAAAACGGGTATCAAGATCTTTCTCAAAGTCCAAAAAGAAATGCATCATCTGCGGCAAGCCGGTTTTTTCGCCTAATTCAAACCACTGTTGGCGTTGTGCCGAATTTGCCCGTTGTATGGACCAGCGAGGCATTCATGCAGTTGCGGTCAAGAAGATATGGGCGCATGTGAAACGTCATGGGTTTGTCTGCTATTACACTAAGATGCCGCTTGATATGACTAACCCCCAAAGCCCGTATTATTTTGTTTTTGATCATATGATTCCTGGGGATGAAACGACAGTGGTCTTGACCTTCGCGCTTTATAATGAAATGAAATCTGATATGACACAAAAGGAATTCAGTTGTATTGTCCGCCAAATTAACAACTCTTTGCAGTTTGGGACAATGATCAGAAAAAGGAAAATTACTCATTGGGTTAGGTTTAATAAAAAGTAATTGCCCTGCAGCTCGCCCAAGCGCATAACCCGGATAGGTTCAAATTTTTCTACCCGCAACTAAATAAAAGAACGTTCCTCGATGAGAGGATCGGATTTTTATTGTGCTTTCCCGGGTTATTAAATTTTTTCCTTCATTTAATTCAATTAATGAAGTATAACAATCATTAATGAATCGCGTACAAGAAGAATTTCAACTCTCCGTTATTATTCCTGCCTATAGTGAGAGAGAATCCTTAATCCAAAATGTCAGACTGGCTTTAAAAAACGAAGACGTCCTCGAAGTAATCATTCTTCTAGCCGGGGCTGCAACAAAAGAAACCCTGGAAATCAGCAAGAAATTGGCTGCTACAGAAAATAAAGTGACTTATCATATTCAAAAAAATAATCCGGGGTTGGGATACGCGTTGAGGCAGGCATTTAATTTAGTGCGTGGAACACACGTTCAGATTTTATATGCTGATTGCGAATCCGATCCAATGGCGATCCCTTTGTTCATACATAAAGCTCGTGAGACCGGTGCTGACATGGTTGTCGCAAGCCGTTGGATGCCAGGTGGAAAAGTTTACAATTATCCGCCCCTCCGTTATTTTTTCAACAGGGCGTACCAGCAATTCTTTAGGATATTATTTCGTACACAGGTGCATGATTTGACTTTTGGCTACAACTTGATCAAGACATCTGTTCTTCGCAGTATTGTTTGGCAGGGGAAGAAACATGAAATTACAACTGAAATGGTATTAAAAGCATTGAAATTGGGTTATCATTTGGAAGAGATACCAGTGGTATGGAAACGAAGGAATGAAGGGAAATCAGCTCACGTAATAATACGATATCTCTATTATCCTCTTATAGCATTGTCAATTTTTATGAGCCCAAAAGAATCCTTGTGTTCGACTGCTAAACCAAAACCAGGGATGTTCTCGCATCTTCGCAGAATGTTGGATTCCAACGTCCTATTTATAGTACTTTTGGCCGTTTTTGTTTCAATTACAGCAATTGTTCTCTATCATAGGGATGGGAAAGATTTGAAAGTCGGGCTATACGCAGTATCGCAAGTTATTCAAAAAAAATCACCTTATGTAAATCCAAATGATCCTGCGCGTCCAATATTCCGTTATGCTCCTGGAGTAACCATTCTTGAACACCCGTTTTTTTTAAAGACTAAGGTCATTGGTCCTTATAAATTAGTCAATACGCGGCCTTCTATTTATGCATGGTTTCTTGCGGAAATTCTGGCGTTGCTGGGCAGCGCTTGGTTTTTATTCAAGCTAGTTCCCGCAGTTTCACAGCCGATAAGTTTACGGAACCTTAAACTCAGTTTTGTATTGGCGTTGCCGCTTATCATTTATGAAGTTTTAAATTCCCAAAATAAATTGATCGCGCTTTTTTTCATGTTGGCGGCTATCTTTTTATTTGAAAAGAGAAGGCCCGCATGGTCTGCGTTATGTTTCAATATCGCACTAACCATTTATGTGGCTTTACTTCCGTTTCTGTTTTTTTTCTTAATCAGGGACAGAAGATATATCATAAATTTTATAATAGCAGTCCTGATCGTATTCTTTTTAGTCCCTACGCTTATATTCGGATTTGATTTTAATATATTCCTTTTAAGGGAATGGATGCAAAGCCTGCATTCTTTTTTTAACACTAATTCTTATATGACCTATGTTGACCTGCGAAGAAGCAGCCAATCAATACCTAGTGTTGTGGGCAGAATTTTTGTTACAGGCCATACCGGACATTTTACGGAGTTCATTGCTCCCGTTTTTATTCATATAATTATAAGGGGCATTTCCTTAGCTGTTTTTTTGTATTCCTGTTTTGCAATTTGGTATAAGCCCAAAGAAGCAATGCGTGGTTTAACCTACGTGATTTTTTTGATCCTGGCCTTGATTTTGCCTCAGTATTGCGTTTATTACACATGGGCCTACTTATTTGTTTTTTATTTTGCTGTTTTTAATTATGTCAGCTATCCGGATGTCCCTTTTTATCATAAAAGGGGCTTGCTTGTATTGACATCGGTTTTATGTATTGCAAGCTATATGATCGTTTTTCATTGTTTTAGTTATTATTCAATGCTTTTTTGGGCTACGATTACTTTTTGGGCAGGTATCACTACTATTTTATTAGGTCGGCCATCAAAAGTTTCTAATCCTGTCTCTCCATAAGTTAAATCTAGTGGCAAATAACGGCAGAAATTGTTGTAAGTCCTTTAAATTCAACAATAGTGACGTTACCCGCCAACTTATCCAAGCTCACAACCTCTAGGTCACAGTTCAAACTCTTCAATTTAGTTTATTTCGATTTCATCTGCAATTCATCCTGATTTCATCTGCAATTCATCTCTATTTCATCCTTGTTTCATCCCTATTTTGTTAATGTTGTTGCAGAAAAAATGATGGTGATCAATTAATAAGCTGTCGCATCATGCGAGGCAAGGAAAAATAATGAACACTGAAGCTCAGGTCGAGAAACAATATATTAAATTTAAATTATGGGATTGGTTGTATGAAAAAGCGCATGAAAATATTTTCTCGTCGATGAAAGCCCTTTTTGGTCTCCAAGGGGCTGGCGCTTCAAATAACACATGGTATACTTCCTTTAGAGATGTAAAAGGTAAACCATCCGAAAGGATGGGGCACAAAGCTATAGGGCCTCACCCCGAGCAAATAAACCGGACAGGCAGCCAGTTACCATCAAGGAAATATGGAACCTATTCTTTGTGCGAGGCACAGGGAATAGGTTTTTTAGTTTACAAGCAGGTTCAAATGAGAGGTGATCTATGAAAAATAAAAAAACAATACTAAGTCTATCAACATTCTTAGGAACATGTGTATTGTTTCTACTAATATCAACCGCAGCATGGGCAGCCAGTCCTGTGATTTTTTATTCAGACCTGACTTCCGGCCCAAATACCGGAGGTCAGAATAGTCTGGGAGCCTTTGTTACCATATGGGGTAACAATTTTGGATCAACCCAAGGGGCCTCTACTGTTACTGTTGGCGGCGGAGCTGTAGCTAACATTCAGGCATGGTCTAATACAATGATTTGTTTTCAGCTAGGTTCAGGCGCGGCAACCGGGAATATAGTCGTGAGCGTATCCGGAGTGAGTTCTAACGGAATACCATTCACAGTCCGAAGCGGTAATATATACTTTGTAAATCCGGCAGCAGGAACAAATGGGACAGGGACGTATGCCAGTCCGTTTAATCATATTTATTATGCCTATAGCAAGCCCGTTGTTGCGGGCGATACTGTCTATGTTATGTCAGGGACAATAAGCAATCAAATGGAAGGTTATCCGGGTTATCACAGCCTGCTTTGTGTGAACACATCAGGGACACAAACAAACCCGATTGCTTGGGTGGCTTA
>JADFXH010000001.1:321228-321724 GCA_015233675.1 Candidatus Omnitrophota bacterium | reverse complement strand
AAAGTTTCCTTGTTTCGCGGGATTGAGCAGGCTAGGGCAGGAAACAGGCTTTCTGATATTTCTTTTGCGATTCAGAGTTTTGTAGAAATGCACGGCTTTTCGGTTGTTCGGGATTTTGTTGGGCATGGGATAGGACGTCAGTTGCATGAAGAACCGGAAATCCCAAATTATGGCCGTGCAGGCCAAGGCCCTGTGCTTCAAGCAGGGATGGTGTTTGCTATTGAACCTATGGTTAACATGGGCACGCATCGCACCAAGACCCTTAGTGATGGTTGGACAGTGGTGACTGAGGACGGTAAACCGTCAGCCCATTTTGAACATACAATTGTCATCACGTCTCAAGGACCTGAAATATTGACAAAATGAAGGATTTTAACCAAAGAAGTTATGGCCAAAGAAGAGTTAATAGAAGTAGAAGGAACGATCGAAGAAGCATTGCCGAATGCTATGTTTCGCGTGGTTTTAGAAAATAATCACAAAGTATTGGCCCATGTAT
>JADFXH010000001.1:0-321070 GCA_015233675.1 Candidatus Omnitrophota bacterium | reverse complement strand
CATTAAAATTTATGAAGGTTAAATCATCCGTTAAAAGAATTTGTTCGAGTTGTAAAATAGTCCGTCGTAACAGGGTGGTGCGGGTCATTTGCACCAATCCGAAACACAAACAAAGACAAGGATAAGTAAGATGCCCAGAATTTTAGGTATTGATCTTCCAAAAGAAAAAAGAATTGAGGCAGCGCTTCCGTATATTTATGGTATTGGTCCCACACGAACCAGGCAAATTCTGGCACAAGCACAGATCAGCGGAGATAAACGCGCCAAGGATTTAACGGAAGAAGAAATTTCACGTATCACAGGGTTAGTACAGAAGAATTATGTCACCGAAGGTGATTTGCGCCGCGAGATCAATGAGAATGTGCGTCGTCATATGGAGATGGGCACCTATCGTGGTATCCGCCATCGCAAAGGATTGCCTGTCAGGGGTCAGCGGACAAAAACCAATGCCCGTACCCGCAAAGGTAAAAAACCTGTCGTAGGACATATCATTAAGAAAGAAGCGGCTCCCGTTAAAAAATGACGTTTAAGAAAATGTAACAGCGTCATTCCACCCTGCCTAAAGAGGGGCGGGGTCTTACACAAGGATATTAGGATAAAAAATTATGGCCACTAAACCGGAACAAAAACAAGATCAAACCCAAGCAGCCAAGAAGAATGTTAAAACGAAAAAAAAGAACCTTAAAGGTGTAACCTCAGGTATAGCGATGATTCAAGCTTCTTTTAACAATACCATTGTGACCATAGCTGATAAGCAGGGCAATACGATCAGCTGGGCATCCCCTGGTTTAGTGGGTTTCCATGGTTCTAAGAAATCAACTCCCTTTGCCGCCCAGATAGCTGCGACAGATGCCGCTCGTCGGGCCAAAGAGTTGGGTTTAATGAGTGTGGATGTGTTTGTCAAGGGGCCGGGATCAGGACGTGAGTCAGCGATCCGCGCTTTAGTGGCAGCAGGGTTACATGTGACGTCTATTAAAGATGTGACGCCTATCCCTCATAACGGATGCCGTTCACGCAAGAAACGCAGAGTATAAAGCAGTATGTCATTGCGGCGAAAGCCGGAATATTAAGATTCCTGATTAAAGATTTCGGGAATGACGAGCAACATTGAAAGGAAATTAAATAATATGGGTCGTGACTTAGGACCGGATTGTCGTCTCTGCCGCCGCGAAGGAGAGAAACTTTTTTTAAAGGGAGCCCGTTGCTATACGCATAAATGCGCGGTGTCTCGTCGTGAATATGCTCCAGGCCAGCATGGTTTGAAGAAAGGCAAGCTTTCAAACTTCGGGGTTCAATTACGCGAAAAACAAAAGATCAAACGTATTTATGGTGTTCTAGAAACACAGTTCCGTAATTATTTCTTGAAAGCAACAGCCACCAAAGGCGTTACCGGGCATATCCTGTTACAATTCTTGGAACGCCGTTTAGACAGTGTTCTTTTTAATTGCGGGTTTGCCAAATCGCGTACCGATGGCCGCCAAATTGTCAGTCATAACCATGTGTCGGTCAATGGCCGCAGGGTGAATATTGCTTCATTTATGGTCAAGCCCAATGATATCATCGAGATTAAAACAGATAATAAATCTTTAGCGAATATTAAGGCGAATATAGAAACCACTAAAGAACGTAAGGTTCCGGGATGGTTTGAGGTGGATTTACCGAACTTAAAGATAAAAATTGTCCGCCTTCCAACGCGTGAAGATGTGACGTTTACGGTCAACGAACAGCTCGTCGTCGAGTTGTATTCCAGATAATTCTGCTTCGTGCCAAGACTTTTGTTGGGGCGCTTTGCAGGAGTTTATTAACTAGTATGACCCTTGGGGGGCACCCCAAGTGGGGACATAATACCGAAGGAGTTTATCATGGGTGTCAAATGGCGCGATTTTCAAATGCCAAAACGTTTAGATTGCGAAGAAACCAGTTATACGAACACCTACGGTAAATTCGTAGCTGAGCCTTTTGAGCGGGGATATGGCGTGACCCTGGGCAATTCATTGCGCCGTATTCTTTTGTCATCCATTGAAGGCAGTGCGGTCACCTCTATTCGCATCGAAGGCGTTTCGCATGAATTTTCCACGCTTCCCGGTGTTTTGGAATCAGTGACGGAGATTGTTCTTAATGTCAAAGCCTTGGTTATCCGTTCCCATTCCAAGGCCCCAAAAACGGTATATATTAAAGCCAATAAAAAAGGGGAAATTAAGGCTAAGGACATTATTTCAGATGAGATCATCGAAATTCTAAACCCTGAGCACCACCTTTTGACGTTGACGCAGGATATCCCATTTAACATGGAATTGGAAGTTTCCCGCGGCCGTGGTTATGTGCCGGCGGACCAGAATAAAAAAGAAGGAGCCGCGGTCGGGACGATTGTGGTGGATTCTATTTTTACCCCGATCATAAAGGTTAATTTTAATGTCGAGAATACCCGTGTCGGCCAGCGCACGGATTATGACCGCTTGCTTGTTGAAATTTTCACTAACGGGGCCATTAATCCTAAAGAGGCTTTACTTTATGGTGCTAATATTTTGCAGCGCCATCTGGATGTCTTTGTCGCTTATGGCCAGTTGCCCGAGGAAGAAGAACAGGAAGAAGAGGTTTCCGCCGAAGAAGAGGCTTTATACGCCAAGCTGCGCTTGTCTATCTCCGAGCTGGAATTGTCAGTGCGCTCTTCTAATTGCCTCAAAGATGCTAACATCAAAACTATCGGAGATTTAGTTCGCCGTCAGGAACCAGAATTGCTGGAGTTTCGTAATTTTGGAAAAAAATCATTAACAGAAATTCAAGATATCCTTAAAGCCATGGGTTTGAATTTGGGTATGAAAGTAGATACCAAAAAATTAAGGGCCAAATAATATGAGACACGGAAAATCCGGCAACCGTTTAAGCCGTAATCAGAGTTTAAGAAAAGCGACTTTACGTGATTTAGCCAGGGCCATTCTTTTACAAGAGCGTATTTGCACGACCCGTGCCAAAGCTAAGGAAGCCAGGAAGCTGATTGAAAAACTTATCACCCTTGGAAAGAAAGATACATTGGCGGCTAAACGTCGTGCTTTCGCGATCCTGTGTGATCATACCATTGTTTCTCAATTGTTTAAAACAACAGCTCCCCGCTTTAAGGCCCGTAACGGCGGATATACACGTATTATTCCTTATATTCAGCGTAGTGGTGACAATGCTGAATTAGCATTTCTGGAACTAACTGAAAAAAGCAGGGAAATCATAACAAATCTTAAGCGCTCTAAAGCCGTTAAGGAAGCAGGCGATATTAAAACAGTTTCTGAAGCAGAGACCAAGCCTGTGGCTCCGGCAGCTGGAGTAAGCGCCCCTCATTCCAAGGCTGATGTAAAGGCAACGACAAAAGCCGCGGCAAAACCTACGGGTGTCAAAAAGCTGTTTCAGCGTAAAACCGGCGCTGAATAAAAGTTTTATAGAATTGTTATTAAAAAAGCCCCGCCATTGCGGGGCTTTTTTTTGATATCAAGCCAACATTCATAGTCAAGCTCGCCGCATAAAACTTCAATCCAGAAAATAATCAGAATATTTTTAGCTAGATTATAAGCATATTAATTCC
This sequence comes from Candidatus Omnitrophota bacterium, assembly GCA_015233675.1. Taxonomy (GTDB): domain Bacteria; phylum Omnitrophota; class Gorgyraeia; order Zapsychrales; family Fredricksoniimonadaceae; genus JABDGZ01. Next base: position 317,499 of record JADFXH010000001.1, on the reverse strand, counting down.
AATATGTTATATTCTTTTCTTTTTGTTTATTTAGGATTAACGCAATTGTAACTCATTCTTAACATTTGTCGGTTATACTTACCAGACAACCCTTAATTAGACAGGAGTTTTACCATGTTTAAAAAGATTTTAAATCTGACAGTTATTATTTGTTTTTTATCGACCATTATAGGCCCTATTTGCCCGATTACTTGCTCAGCGGCGGATGGAGTTATTTTGCCCGAACCTGGGCGCATGGTCAATTTAAGTCCTTCCTATGTGCCTGCTAACTTAATTGGTTTACAAATTGATTCTCAGAACCCTTTTCATATTGATTTTTTGATTAATAGGGCAGAAGATCAAAATCAGGGTAGCTATAATAGGGAAGAATATTTGATGATGGTCAAATACTTCATGGGGGCTTTAACCGTACCTACTAAAGACCAATGGGTCAACCTTTCACCTTATGAGTCCCAACGCGTTATCAGTGGTGAATTAGGTTTTACTGAGATGGGCCGCGATCTTTTATCGCAGGACTATCTTTTAAAACAACTTACCGCTTCCTTAATGTATCCCGAAAAAGAAATCGGACAAAAATTATGGAAACAGATTTATCAGCAGGTTTATACCAAGTATGGTGCTGATGTTAAAATTCCAGTGAATACATTTAATAAAGTTTGGATCATGCCTGAGTCTGCAGTGCTTTATGAAAAAGGAAATCAGGTCTGGATTGTAAAAAGCAGTATGAATGTCATGTTGGAGACGGATTATTTGGCTGTGATGAAGAACAAGGGGGTTGATTTATGGAAAGCAAGTCCAAAGGATCAAAACTCTGAGCTTTCGGCAATTTCGAAAGATATAATTCGTAATATCATCATTCCTGTTATCAAAAAAGAAGTTAATGAAGGAAAGAATTTTGCTGTGCTGCGCCAGATTTACAATGCCATGGTACTGGCCACATGGTATAAAAAGGATCTTAAACAGTCTATTTTAACCAAGGTTTACGGGGACGCAAAAAAGGTCAAAGGCATAGACTTCGTTGAAAAATCAACAGTTGAAAAGATTTATCAGCGGTATTTGAAGGCTTATAAAAAAGGTGTTTTTAATTATATTAAGGAAGACATTGATCCGGTGTCTCAAGAAACCCTGCCCCGCAAATATTTCTCTGGCGGGTATACCAATGATGAAATGCCTAACATAATGAAAGCAAGCAGTAGTTTAAGCGAAATAAGCCAAGCGATGACTACGGAAGATCGAAGGATGTTTAATAGCAGCACTGCTGATGTTGCCATGGTTTCAACTGCTTTTACCAATGTGAAAAAGTGGGCAACAGTGGGAGGTCTTTTATTATTGACTGCTTTTAGTCTTGCTTCTCCTTCCTCGGCGGCGGGAGGGGCCTCTTATCATCCTGGTCTTGGGGAGGGGATGACTGCTGAACAAACATATTATGTTAAATTGATAGGTAGGCATGTGGATGCGCAGAGCATTAATCGGTTTAACGAAAAGGTACATTGGAAGCGTGGTTTGGCTTTTGACACCACGCATTTGGTGCATTATTTGAACAATGATTTGAATAATAATTCGAAGAATAATCTTGGACCAACAACAAATACTAGAGAATCGGAAGAAATTATTGCTGTGTTCCAGTCTGAACATGATTTGTCCCCGACGGGAACATTGGATGATAAAACAGAGAACATAGCGGATAAGTTGGAAGGAATAACCCTAGATAAAGGCAATGGTGTCACAAAAATTTCACCAGCAGCTGTGAAGGCACCAGAGACTGTGCAGGCATCTGAGGCTAATAGTTTTGTTGATGAAATTCAAAATAAGATACACACGATTACCCCTTCTCATTATTCAGGTGAGGTTAAGGCTGCACTGGTAAATGCTGGATATATTAATAATACAAATCAGATTATGAAAAATTTCCCCGGGCAAGTTAGTCTCGAGGATTTTCAGGCTAAGATGGGTAATATTTTAAAAAACAGTAATAAACAAGGGTTGGAGGTAATTTTTAATGATTTGATTGAAGACTCAATGAATCCTGGCAATATTTCCACAACTTCTGCTACAGCTTCTGCAGGTGGTGGTAATCCTCCTCCACCTGATAAACAAAGGGTGTTTCTTTCTCTGGCAGGGAAGTCTATTGTTCCAGATAAGGGAAAGGGAAAATTGTCAGGCTCAACGGCAATGTATCCTGTCACAGCATCACAGCAAGCTGGAACAACTATTATAGGGGCACCAAAAGCAGGTATAACCACGAACTCTCTTCCCAAGTCCGCTTTAAAGGCTGTTGAGAAGCTTGCAGAGGCAGTAAAAGTAGTTGTATTATCCGCAGGGTTAACGCCTGAAGAAGCTGCCAGTGAAATGCGGCATCCAAGCGGCCCAGTTGAGCTTGATCATGTTAAGACGTGGGAGCATTACAGGGCGTACAAAAATTATCTTGACCAAAATCCTACGTTGAGGGATAGCCCTGCAATAATGAAAAGAACAGCAAGAATGGAACGGGAGTTACAAGAGGCCAAAGTTATTAATGCTGATGGGACACGGGTGACAGAACCAGCTGCTGTCTCAGAATTTGATGCAGCCAAGAATCAACTTGAGGCTACTGTAAAAGTTAATACTGTTGGTGCGGTTATTTATATTACTAAGCCTGTTGTGAAGGCTGTTGAGAAGCTTGCAGAGGCAGTGAAAGTAGTTGTATTACCCGCAGGGTTAACGCCCGAAGAAGCTGCCAGTGAAGTGCGGCATCCAAGCGGCTCTATTGAGCTTGATCATGATAAAACGTGGGAGCATTATAGGGCGTATAAAAATTATCTTGATCAAAATCCCACATTGAGGGATAACCCTACAGTAATGAAAAGAACGGCAAGAATGGAACGGGAGTTACAAGAGGCCAAAGTTATTAATGCTGATGGGACAAAGGTGATAAAGGCAGCTGTCCCCTCAACATTTGATTCAGCTAATGAGCAACTTAAGGTTGTTTTAGACGCTAACCCTCTTGACAGTACAGTTAATTCTCTTCCTAAGCCTGTCTTGAAGGCTGTTGAAAATCTGGCAGGAGCAGTAAAAGTAATTGCATTACCCGCAGGGTTAACGCCCGAGGAAGCTGCCAGTGAATTGCGGCATCCAAGCGGTCCTGTTGAGCTTGATCACAATATGACGTGGGGCAATTATAAAAAATATATGGAAACTCTTGATAGAAATCCCGTGTTAAGGGATAACCCCGAAGTAAAAGGGATAACACAAAAATTAGTGCGAGAACTAACGCCGGGATTTATAAAGGCCGGAATTATTACTTTTGATCAAAGGAAAGGGGCTGATAAAGCCCAGGCCAGCAACGGTGGTATTAATTTTGATGCCACTCTTCTCAATATGCAAATCAAACGGGATGGCCACGGCATGCCTCTTCCCATAAATTGTCAGAATCCGGATTTGTTGAACATCCAGGGATTGTTTCCGGTTGTTTTAAGCATTCAAATGATGCCGGTATCTGAAATTCCACGCTTGTAATTTTTTATTGGTCTGCCATTTTGGATATAGGTTTCCAGAGTGTTTTTGATGTCATTCCATTAGGTGAATCATTGTCTCATCGTCGCAGTTTCTTGGGCTATATTGCCCCCCGATTTGATTGACACCCCCGTCTAATTTCTATATAATAAACCCCTTAAGTGACTGGTATTAATTATATTTAAAATAATCTGTTTAATGAGGGAAGGCCGTTTTCCTAATATATATATTTTTAAGGAAACGATCAATCTCCGGGATTATTTGGAAGGCAATATTTATGGAAATTGATGAAAATAAAAGTGTTAGGATAAAAAAGCTGGATGTTTTAAAGGCAAAAGGGGTGGACGCGTATGCTCAGCGTTTTATACGTTCTCATTCCATGGCGGATATTTTGAAGAATTTTAAAGAAGGTTTGAAAGTGGTGACGGCCGGGCGGATTATGGCCAACCGTTCCCACGGCAAGGTCCATTTTATGGATCTGATGGACCAGACCGGGCGCATGCAGCTTTTTATTAAGGCGGATAATATCGGGGCAGAGGCGTATGAAATGCTTGAGTGTTTAGACATCGGTGATATTATTGGTGTTGAAGGTGAAACTTTCAAGACTAAAACCGGTCAGGATAGCATCCGGGTCTCCCAGTATCAGGTGCTTTCTAAGTCGTTGCAGACCTTGCCTGAAAAATGGCATGGCCTAAAAGATGTGGATATCCGTTACCGTCAGCGCTATGTGGATTTGATTGCCAACCCCCAAGTACGGGATGTGTTTATCAAACGCAGTCACATTATTTCCTATGTGCGTTCATTTCTCGATGGGAAAGGTTTTTTGGAAGTAGAAACTCCGATGCTGCAGCCCATGGCTGGTGGTGCCCGCGGTAAACCGTTTAAATCCCACCATAACGCGCTGGATATGGATGTGTACTTGCGTATTGCCCCCGAACTTTATTTGAAGCGTTTATTGGTCGGCGGCCTTGAGAAGGTTTATGAGATCAACCGTAATTTTCGTAATGAAGGCATCTCAACCCGGCATAACCCGGAATTCACGATGCTCGAGGTCTATCAGTCCTATGGTAATTTTGAGGACATGATGCAGATTACCGAGGAGCTTATCAGTACTTTGGTGTATAAAATATACGGTTCGTATAAAATTAATTATCAGGGCCAGGAGATAGACTTTACGTGCCCTTGGGAGCGCCGTTCATTTGCGAAGGTTGTCAAGGAGCATTTTGATATTAATCCGGATGATACGGCTGAAGGGATGCTGGCTAAGGTTAAAGCCAGGCGCGCAGGTTCAATTAAGATTGATCGCCTGACCCGTTCTGCGATCATGAAGATCGTCGAGGATGTTCTTGATGAGAAAGCAACGGCCAACCCTGTGTTCATGCTGGATTATTTTACTTTTCTTTCACCTCTGGCCAAGGCCAAGACAGATAACCCTGCTGTTGCCCAGCGTTTTGAATTTTTTATAGCTGGCATGGAGGTGGGGAATGCCTATTCCGAGTTGAATGACCCTCAGGAACAGTACCGGCGCCTGGTGGCAGATTTGGAAGATGATACTGAGACAGGAAACCGCGTTATTGATGAGGATTTTGTCAGGGCCCTTGAATATGGCATGCCGCCGGCAGGCGGTTTGGGCATTGGTATTGACCGTCTGGTCATGCTCTTGACAGATTCAGCGTCTATCAGGGACGTGATTTTATTCCCATTATTAAAACCGGAGCAATAACAAAGGACCTATGAATTTCGAATGGTGGCTGACGCTTAGGTATTTATGTGCCAAAAAAGACAAGTTTCTTTCTGTCATTAATTTTGTGGCTATAGCCGGGATAGCGATTGGCGTGATGGCATTGATCATCGTTATCGGTGTGATGACCGGTTTTGACCATGACTTGCGCGAGAAAATAGTTGGTGCCAACGCTCATATATTTGTTGAACGAGAAACCGGTGTAAAAAATTACGAGCAGTTAAATGAGCGTTTAAGAAATCTTCCCGGAGTCATCGCCACAACTGCGTATATTCATGGCAATGTTTTTCTTGAATCAGGCACCAGGGCCGCAAGTTTGATCTTACGCGGGGTGAATCCCGCAAGCGAAGGGGCAGTGACGCGCATTAACAGTTATCTGTCCCGAGGGAAGGTTTCCGATTTAAAAAAAGACGGGGTCCTGATCGGCAGTCAGCTGGCTTCTTATTATGGTTATCATGTGGGAGATCCGTTAACAATCATTGCCCCGGCATCTGGTGTCGCCGGTGCCGGTTGGCGGTATCAGTTTAAGGTGGCAGGAATATTCACTTCAGGGATGTATGATTACGATATGAATTTAATTTTGGTGACATTGCCGCGAGCCCAGGAAATCTTTAATATAGGGCCAACCGTTACCGGTATCGGACTTAAATTAAAAGATCCTGACCATGCTCCCGTCGTCAAGAAAGAAATTTATGATCAGATAGGTTTTAGTTATCTGGTGCGCACCTGGATGGAAACTAATGCCAATTTTTTTGCGGCACTGGCATTGGAAAAATTTGCCATGTTTATTATCCTAACCCTTATCGTACTGGTGGCATCTTTTAATATCGTCAGCACTTTGATCGTGACGGTTACCAGTAAAGTCAAGGATATTGGAATTCTTAAGTCTATCGGCGCCTCTAAGTCCTGCATCCGCCGTATTTTTACCTGGCAGGGACTGGCCGTGGGGTTGATGGGGACGTTTTGGGGATTTGCCGGGGGAGTCGCTGTCATCATTTTACTTAAAAAATACCAGTTTATTAAACTGCCTCAGGATATATATTATATCGATCATTTGCCCGTTGTCATTCAGGCCTCTGATGTAGGTTTTATCGTCGGCGCAGCGATGTTGATCACGTATGCCGCAACTGTGTACCCGGCGTTTAAGGCGGCAAGCCTTGAGCCCGTGGAAGCTTTAAGATACGAATAGAGATATTATGATGCTAATCGAAACTGTCAATATTCACAAAATTTACCCGGGGCCTTTGCACGTGCTTAAAGGTGTGGATTTGACCATTGAACCCGGTGAGGTGGTAGCCATTATTGGCCCATCGGGAGCTGGGAAATCGACCTTACTGCATATCTTGGGCGGCTTGGATGCCCCCAATGAAGGTCAAGTGATTTTTAACGGGCAGGATTTATATAGTTTAAGCGATATTAAACGCGCCCAAGCGCGTAACTGCGATATGGGATTTGTCTTTCAAGCATATCATTTATTGCCAGAGCTAACCGCTTTGGAAAATGTGATTTTACCGGCTATGATTAAAGGAAATTCAAGAAAGACAAGTACAATTGAGTCTGCCGGGGTACATTTATTAGAACAGTTGGGATTGGCTGCCCGCGCATCACACAGGCCTAATCAGCTTTCGGGAGGTGAACAGCAGCGGGTGGCTATTGCGCGTGCTTTAATGAATGGACCTAAGATTGTTTTTTGCGATGAACCTACCGGTAATCTGGATTCGGTCAGCGGTCAGGCGGTCATGGACACGCTCTTGCTATTGAATAAGACCCACGGGGCGGCAGTGGTCATCGTGACGCACGATGAAAAAATCGCCGCACGTACGCACCGTGTCATTGCGATGAAGGACGGTTTATTGGAACCGTCATTAGCTGTAAAATAAACGGCAGTATCAGCCTGTGCAAGAATATTGACAGAACCGGGTAAGAGCGAAAGGGAGATTATGAAGATTTATATTAATGGGAAATTAGTTGATAAGGCTGACGCCAAGGTGTCGGTGTTTGATCATGGCTTTCTTTACGGCGATGGGGCGTTTGAAGGGATCCGGTCTTATAATTCCCGCGTGTTCCGTTTAAAAGAGCATATCGATCGTTTATATGAAACAATGCATACTCTCATGATCGACCCGTTAATGACTAAAAAACAAATGTCGGACGCGGTGGTATTCACGTTGCGTTCAAACAGGATCAAAGACGGTTATATCCGCCTGATCATCAGCCGTGGCGACGGTGATTTGGGGCTTGATCCGCGCAAATGCTATGGTAAACCTAATGTTATCATCATCGCCGACAAGATTGTTTTATATCCCCGGGAGCTTTATCAAAAGGGCATGGAGATTATCACGGTACCTACCGTTAAGAATAATCCTAACGCGCTTAATCCGCAGCTTAAGTCGCTTAATTACCTTAACAATATTTTAGCTAAGATTGAAGCTTCTCATTGCGGTTATAATGAGGCGATAATGCTTGAAGCAAACGGTTTTATCGGGGAGTGCACGGGAGATAATGTGTTTATTTATAAAGACGGGGTCCTTTGTACGCCGCATCAAGGTCGCTTAAAGGGGATTACATCCGGTGCTATTTTGGAATTGGCTCTTAAGATGAAAATCAAAGTTTTTGAAGGTTACATCACTCGTCATGAGTTGTATAATGCACAGGAGTGCTTTTTAACGGGTACCGCTGCGGAATTGATCCCCGTTGTGAAGGTGGATGGCCGCATCATCGGTGAGGGTAAGCCCGGATTGATTACAAAGAAATTGTTGGATGCGTTTCATCAATTAACTAAAAAAGATGGTGTAAAATATGACTTGTGATATTTGCGGCAAGAAAAAAGCGACTGTGCATTTAACTGAAATTGTCGATGAGCAAATGTCAGAAATGCATTTATGCGAAGAATGCGCACGGCAGAAAAGCTCTCAGATGGAACAGCAGTTTGGCCTGGCTGATTTATTGGCAGGCCTGTCAGATACAAGCAAGCCTGCGAATTCAAAAGAAAGTGATAAAAATGTCCTTAAGTGCTCTCGCTGTGGGTTGGTTTATGAGGATTTTCGAAAGTTCGGACGCTTAGGCTGCGGTGAATGCTATTTGTCTTTTAAGGAACATTTAACCGGACTTTTACGTAAGATCCATGGCTCAAATAAGTACTTAGGTAAAACGCCCTCAAGGCACCTGGAGAATCAAGCGCTGGCTCCTGCTGAAGGGGCCCCAGCCTTACTGTCGAGCGACGATTTGTCTGATTTAAAACGGCAGTTGCAATCAGCTATCGCGGCGGAAGATTTTGAGAAAGCAGCTATCCTTAGGGATAAAATCAGAAATCTTGAATAGAAAAAAGAGCCCTGATTAAAATTTTCCGTCATGGCGGGGGATGTTGGGGAATATCGCGGGATTATATATGCGTATAGAAGAATTATTAAATCATACCGGAGAATGGCTTAGAGGGACCGGCCCTTCTGCTCATATTGTTATGAGTTCACGTGTGCGCCTGGCGCGGAATTTGGAAGCTTGGACTTTTCCCGGCAAATCGGGGAAAAAGGATTTGGAGGCTGTTTTAAAAGCTTTTGGAGAAGCGGTCAATCGTATAAGCGCTTTGAAAGGATCAACGTTGTTTCAGATGACCGAAATTGATCAGGTGGATCGCCAATTGTTGGTTGAAAGGCATTTGATGAGCCATGAGCACGCGTCAAATCCTGAGGGAAAAGGGCTCTTGGTGACTGCTGAAGAAGTTGTATCTATCATGGTCAATGAAGAGGACCATTTACGTATTCAGGTGATGCGCTCCGGCCTTAACTTAAGTGAAGCCTGGAACATTATTAACACCATTGATGATGCCCTATCGCGCGAGCTAAATTTTGCTTTTATGCCAAGTTGGGGATATTTGACCGCCTGCCCGACCAACACAGGCACGGCCATGAGAGGCAGCGTGATGATGCATTTGCCTGCTTTAGTCATGACCAAACAGATCAATAAAGTATTAGCGGCTATTTCCAAATTAAGTTTTGCCAGCCGTGGATTTTACGGTGAGGGGACCCAGGCTTCGGGGAATTTTTATCAGATCTCCAACCAGGTGTCTTTAGGTCACAGCGAATTGGACATCATACAAAATATTAATGGGTTGATCCGTCAGGTAATTGAGCAGGAAGAGCAGGCCCGTCAGGCCCTGCTATTGCAGAACAAGCCGATGCTCGAGGATAAAGTCTGTAGGTCCTTTGGGTTGCTTAAGACCGCGCGTATTATTTCGAGCCAGGAAGCCATTGAGCTTTTTTCCATGGTGCGCTTGGGGTTGGATATGGGTATCCTTCAGCATGTTGATCATAAGGCCCTTAATGAATTATTTATTATGATTCAACCTGCTCATTTACAAAAAATCGAAGGTAAAAAATTAAACGCATTTGAACGCGATACTAAAAGGGCGGCAGTTATTCGCCAGAAGTTAGGCCGTTCAACTAATATTGATTAAGGAACCGGCCTGCGCAAGGATTGCGTGTTATGGATGAGAAGAGGTATTGTTTGCGAAACATTCAGGGATTTTTCGCCAACGGCGAAAATATCCCGTTGAGCAAATAATATCTCTTCTCATCCATAACCTGCAAGAATTTTGACAGAACCGAATTTTAAGGAAGGGCGTTGGCCCGACCTAATCAGTGGAAATGATAGTGGAATTTTATGGAAGGGCGTTGGCCCGACCTAATCAATAGAATGATCTAATGGAATTTTAAGGAAGGAGTTAAAGATGTTTAATCGATTTACGGAGCGTGCACGCAAAGTTATTGTTTATGCAAAGGAAGAGGCCAAGCGTTTTAACCATGATTACATTGGCACAGAACATTTATTATTAGGCTTGATCCGTGAGGGCGAAGGGGTAGCCGCAGCCGTGTTGCAAAAGCTGGGACTGGATTTGGAGACCATCAGGCTTGAGGTTGAAAAACTAGTTCAGGCAGGGCCTGCTACTCAAGTGGTAGGGGACATCCCTTTTACCCCTCGTTCTAAAAAAGCACTTGAGCTCTCCGCTGAGGAGGCCAGGGCTTTGGGGCATAATTATATCGGCACTGAGCATTTGCTTTTGGGCTTGGTTAAAGAAGGTGAAGGCATGGCTTACCGGGTGCTTTTAAACTTAGGTTTGGATTTAGGAAAATTGCGCAATGAAGTCATGGAGCTATTGGGTTCCGGTATACCCGGCTACGGCCAACAGCCAGAAACCGTTAAAGCCGGTAAGACACCCGCTATCGACGCGTATGGCCGTAATTTGAATAAATTAGCCAGGGAAGGCAAGCTGGATCCGGTGATCGGCCGTAAACTTGAAATTGAACGTGTTATTCAAATCCTTTCCAGGCGCACTAAGAATAATCCTGTGCTTTTAGGTGAGGCAGGTATAGGGAAAACTGCCATCGTCGAGGGGTTGGCCCAGCAGATCGTCTTAGGCGATGTTCCTGAATTGTTGCGAGATAAGACAATTGTGGTTTTGGACTTGGCAATGATGATTGCGGGCACCAAATACCGCGGCCAGTTTGAAGAACGTATTAAAGCAGTGATGGATGAGCTTAAACGTTCCGGGAAGATTGTGCTTTTCATTGATGAGATCCATACGCTCGTCGGCGCAGGTGCGGCAGAAGGGGCCATTGATGCCGCCAATATCTTAAAACCGGCCTTGGCCCGGGGAGAAATTCAGTGTATTGGAGCCACCACTCTTGATGAATACCGTAAGAATATCGAAAAGGATGCGGCCTTAGAACGTCGTTTTCAGACCATCATCGTGGAACCACCGTCGGTAGAGGAGACGATACTGATCCTTAAAGGCTTGCGTGACAGGTACGAAGCTCATCACAGGGTCAAATATTCCGATGAATCCCTGGAAGCTGCCGCACGCCTTTCGGACCGGTATATTTCCAACCGTTTCCTGCCCGACAAGGCTGTTGATATTTTAGATGAGGCAGGGGCCAAGGCTCGTTTGCAGGCGATGGTTGTACCCGATGATATTAAGGAGTTAGAAGAGAAAATTGAGCAGTTAAAAAAAGAGAAGGAATCTTATATTAAAATTCAGGATTTCGAGCGTGCGGCCAAAATGCGGGATCAGGAACGAGAGGTTCGTGAACAACTGGAGCGCAAGCGCGCGGAGTGGATGCAAAAACGCGATGATGTTTCTTTGACAATCACCGATGATGATATCGCCCGTGTGGTTTCTCAGTGGACTAGGATCCCGCTGATTCGTCTAGAGCAGAAAGAAAGCGACCGCTTGCTGAAGATGGAAGATCAGATGAAAAAGGCGATTGTCGGGCAGGATGAAGCGGTCTCGGCCATTTCACGTGCGGTGCGCCGCTCAAGGGCGGGAATAAAGAATCCACGCCGTCCTATCGGTTCATTTATTTTTTTGGGACCTACGGGTGTTGGCAAAAGTCTGTTAGCCCGTATTTTGTCGGAATTTATGTTCGGTGACAGGGATGCGCTAATCCAGATCGACATGTCTGAATATATGGATAAGTTTAATGTTTCGCGCCTAATCGGCGCCCCGCCGGGCTACGTAGGCTATGAAGAAGGCGGGCAATTGACTGAAAAAGTACGTCGTCGTCCTTATTCTGTTGTCCTTTTAGATGAGATCGAAAAGGCCCATCCGGATGTTTTTAATTTACTTTTGCAGGTCTTCGAGGACGGACAATTGACCGATAGCCTGGGGCGTAAAGTTGATTTTCGTAACACCATCATTATTATGACCTCGAATGTAGGGGCAGAGATGATCCGAAGTGCCGGTTCTTTAGGGTTTGTTGCCCAAGCGGAAGATACATCATACAATGCTATCAAAGACCGGTTACTTAACGAAATAAAGAAAGCATTTAAGCCGGAATTCTTAAATCGGGTTGATGATATTATTGTGTTCAGGAATTTAACCAAGGCAGACTTGGCAGAAATCATAAAACTGGAGATCAATGAGGTCGTCGAGCGGCTAAAGACCCGGGGGATCGATATCAGCCTGTCTTCTGAAGCCATGGATTTCTTGATGGAAAAGGGCTTTGACCCTATGTATGGGGCGAGACCCTTAAAGAGGACCATTCAGCGTTACGTGGAAGATATGCTTTCCGAAGAAATTATTTCCGGGCGCTTTAAAGAAGGCAGTAAGGTTACCGTCGTCCGTCGAGATGACAATTTGGTGCTTACCTAAACCATGAACATGCTGGCTTCCAGGATAAGTAATTCCGTCAAGCAATGGGTTAGTTATGTCGGGCAATTGACGTTGTTATTTTCGTGTACGGTAGCGTGTGCATTTACGCCGCCGTTTCATTACAATCGTTCTTTGGCACAAGCCCAGCGCATCGGGCCGGGCAGTTTTCTTATTTCAGCCCTGGTGGGTTTTTTTGTGGGCATGATCATTGCTTTGCAGATGGCCTACCAGATGGTACAGCTTTCCGCAGAACTTTATATCCCAAACGTAATTGCCGTGGCCTTGACTCGTGAATTAACCCCTGTACTAACTGCATTAATCGTTGCCGGCCGTATCGGGGCAGGTATCGCGGCAGAAATCGGGTCTATGGTGGTTACCGAACAGGTGGATGCTCTTAAGGCCTTTGCTGTTAATCCGGTCAAGTATCTGGTAGTTCCTCGTTTCTTAGGACTTATCATCATGCTGCCGGTTTTAACCATCTTGTCAGACGTTATCGGTATCTGGGGAGGATATGTGATCTGTGTATTTAAATTGCATATCAGCTATGAGATGTTCTGGAAGATGACCTTTAGGGCGCTTAGCATGAAAGATATCATAACCGGGTTGGTCAAGACGATATTCTTTGGCATGATTATAGCCATTGTCGGGTGCCATCAGGGGCTTACAGTCAAAGGAGGGGCAGATGGCGTCGGGAAGGCGACGACCGCTGCAGTGGTGAGATCGTTTATTTTAATCATTGTGATGGATTGCTTTATTACGTTTGTGTTTTATTTTTTACTTAATGTTTAGAGAGCAATCAAGGCAGTTGAAGCGGCAATGACCTTGAGAGAGAAAAGAAGAAGATAGTTAAATGATCGAAATACGCAACTTATATAAAGTATTCGGCACGAAAATGGTGCTTAATAATTTGAGCCTGACCGTGCGCCGAGGGGAGACAAAGGTCGTTATCGGGCGTTCCGGTGTCGGTAAAACTGTTCTTTTAAGGAATATTGTGGGTCTCGTCCGTCCGGACAGCGGTTCGATTAAAATCAACGGGGTTGAGGTGACCAATCTTAATGAAAAAGAATATAACCGTTTGCGCATGGAGATCGGGATGGTGTTTCAGGGGGGGGCATTGTTTGACTCTATGAACGTCGGAGAAAATGTCGGTTTTGTCCTTAATGAGTTTATGAGCCTGGATAAAAAAACGGTCCAGGAGAAGGTGCGTGATGCTCTGGCCTTGGTTGGCTTGAAAGACGTGGAAGATATGATGCCCTCTCAACTTTCCGGAGGGATGAAAAAACGCGTGAGTTTAGCACGCGTGCTTTGCATGGAGCCGCATATTATTTTGTACGATGAGCCAACGACCGGTGTGGACCCGATAACTGCAGCCGCGATCAATAATTTGATCATTGAATTGCGTAATAAACTAAAAGTTACATCTATTGTAGTGACTCACGACATGAATTCTGCTTATCAGGTCGCGGATTCGATTGCGATGTTTTATAAGGGGCAAGTTATTGCTGACGGTACGCCGGACGAGATCAAGAATTCCCAACATCCGGTGATCCAGCAGTTTATACACGGTGAGGCGCATGGCCCTGTCACCGAGGATGAGAATTTGGTTTTCGGTCATGTAAAGTGATTCGAATCCCGACAGAAGTATTCGGGGCAAGCTCTATAATCACGGAATCATCCTGAGCCTAGAAGCGAGGGATATCACACTATGGAGAACTGATTATGTCCCAAGATAGCGGATCGGAATTGAAGGTTGGCGCATTTGTATTGATGGCGGTCATAGCCCTGACTTTTTTTGTTATTTCAGTCAGTGATTTCTCCATTTTTGAAAAGGGTCGTCATATTCAGGTGGTTTTTGGTTTTGCCAGCGGTTTGCGTGAGTCGGCGCCTGTGCGTCTGGCTGGGGTGGAAGTGGGTTTGATTAAAAAATTAAAGGTGTTCGTCGACAGCAATGACGGGGGAAAAACCAAGGTGCGGATGAATATTTGGATCAAAGAGGACATCTCCATCCCCGCTGATTCTAAAGTCACAATAAACCAATTGGGGATTTTAGGAGAGAAATATCTTGAGATAATTCCGGGTTCTTCGACGGATTTTATTCAAGATGGAGGTGTTGTTGTCGGCCATGATCCTGTGCCCATTGAAAAGATTACGGAGAGGGTTGATACGTTGATGTCCAAGCTGCAGGACACGATCGATAGCGTTAATAATGGTCTTTTAACGGATAAGAATAAAAAATCGCTGCAGGATGCCCTAGAAGGCTTTGGGGCATTGGGCGCGGATTTAAAAGAAGGGCGCGGGACTTTGGGTAAGCTGCTTACCGATGAATCTATTTATAAGAATCTTGATGATCTTACTTTGGATTTAAAAAGCAATCCCTGGAAACTGCTTTATCGGCCCAAGTCTAAGGAATGAAAACTAAAACAGTATTTGTCTGCCAGAGTTGTGGGTCCCAATCAGCGCGTTGGGTGGGTAAATGCCCTAATTGTGAGGAGTGGAATTCGTATGTCGAAGAGACAGCTACAGCCCGCAATGAAGGAGGGAGCATGCGTGCGCAGATCGCGGCAGATCATGTGATTGCACCTGTTCTTTTAAAAGATGTGGATGTTTATCGGGATAAGCGTTATGTGACGGCTATCGGAGAATTTGACCGGGTCATGGGGGGAGGCATCGTTCCAGGGTCAGTGACCTTGATCGGAGGAGATCCCGGTATTGGCAAATCGACGATTGTTATGCAGGCCGGTTGTGCCCTGAGCCGAACGGGTTTAAAAGTTTTGTATGTCAGTGGCGAGGAGTCTGTCAATCAAGCCAAGATGCGCGCGGACAGGGTTGCCTTGAGTTCAAATGAAAATTTCTTTATTGTCAATGAAATTGACGTACAGACGATTATAGGCTATATCCATGAATTAGCTCCCCAAGTGGTGATCATTGACTCGATCCAGGTAGTGCATCTGGCTGAATTGTCTTCTTCACCCGGATCCGTTGCGCAAGTCAGGGAAAGTGCTGCGGTTTTGACACAGGTAGCCAAATCACGCGGGGTAGCTCTTTTTTTCGTTGGTCATGTCACCAAGGAAGGTATGTTGGCCGGCCCGCGGGTGCTGGAGCATATGGTTGATTGTGTGCTTTATTTTGAAGGCGAACGTTATTCGTCTTATCGTGTTCTTCGGGCCAACAAGAACCGTTTTGGTTCCACTAATGAAATAGGGGTCTTTGAGATGACAGCCGCGGGCTTACAGGAGGTTTTAAATCCTTCAGAAATTTTTCTTTGCGAGCGCCCGCAGGATTCTTCCGGTTCTGTCGTGGTGCCTATCCTTGAGGGGACTAGACCATTCTTAGTGGAGATCCAGGGGTTGGTTGCCCGCAGCGCTTTTGGCATGGTGCGCCAGAAAACACAAGGCTTTGATCCTAACCGGCTGGCTTTATTAGCGGCAGTCCTAGAAAAACGGCTGGGGCTTAATTTAGGCGATAAAGATATTTTTTTAAACGTCGTTGGCGGGGTTAAAGTGATGGATCCTGCCGCAGATCTGGGTGTTAGTCTCAGCGTTGCGTCCGCTTTATTGGACAAAGTCGTCCCTCATGATATGGCTATCTTAGGAGAGGTCGGACTTTCCGCGGAAGTGCGTAGTGTTGCCCAAATTGCTTCAAGGGTCAATGAGGCGCAGAAACTCGGATTTACACGTTGTGTTGTCCCTAAGAATAATTTGAAGAGTAAGAATGACTTTAAGCCATCTAATATTCGGTTAATTCCAGTGGCAACGGTCAGAGAAGCGTTAGACAAGTTATAAGCAACAAATCCCGTCTGTTTATAAACCTAAAGCGGCGGGGTTCATTCAAGGAGAGCGCGAATGACATTATTATACATCCGGGTCTTTTTCATAATTATAAGCGGGATTGTAGGTTATCAAATTGGTATTATTAATCATAACCCTCTGGAGGGTGTCGGTTATTGCCTTTTGGGAGGGGCCTTGCTCATCGTTGTTGAAACAAATTTAAAACAGGTATCTGTACGAGGCCTTTCCAGCATGGTCTTTGGTCTGCTGCTTGGAATTTTCATGGCGAAATTAATTTCAGACATTATTTCATTACTGCCCTTGGATGAGATCATTAAACCCATATTGAGGGTGATTTTGACCTTGGTCTTTTCTTATTTGGGAGCGGTCATGGCATTGCGTGGTAAGGATGAGTTCAATCTTATTATTCCTTATGTGCGTTTTAAACGGCAGGATTTAAAAGACGGCGTAATCATCCTGGACACAAGTGCGATTATTGACGGGCGTGTTGGGGACATTTTTAAGACCGGTTTTTTGGGGGGGCGATTAGTGGTGCCTCGTTTTATTTTACATGAATTACAACGTTTGGCTGATTCCGAGGATGACACAAAACGCCAGCGTGGCCGTAGGGGTATGGAGATCTTAAAAAACATGCAAAAAGATCCCGCGTCGGATGTGCGTGTCCATGAAGACGATTTGAGCGGTAATGAAGCGGTGGATTTGAAATTAGTCAAGCTTGCCAAGTTAATGGAAGCCCGTATTTGTACGACAGATTTTAATTTAAGCCGTATTGCTTCGATTCAGGGTGTTGAAATGCTGAATATTAATGATCTGGTCAATGCGGTCAAACCGGTAGTGTTTGCCGGTGAGGAGCTGGAAATCCGGCTTTTGAAGGAAGGCAAGGAAGCCAACCAGGCCATCGGTTATTTGGAAGACGGCACCATGGTCGTTGTCAGTGACGGGCGAAAGGCCTTGGGGCAGACAGTCAAGGTGTACGTGACCTCGGCCCTGCAGACCCAGGCAGGACGCATGATTTTCGCGAAAATGGAACGGCAATAAAAGCTTATAGGGTCGCTAATGAATAAATTTATTGCTTCTCGCTCCTGGGTCATTTTTTTAACGCCAAGTCGCTTCGAACCAATAAATTTATTCATTAGCGACAATAATGTATGCATGCGTTATAGGGATAAATTTGTTATTGGGGAATATTTGTGTCGCGAACAACAACGTTTATCCTTTTAAGCATTTCATAGCGGGGCATAGTGTTTATGCTTGCTGTTTGGATTCAATTTGTTTTTTTTCGGCCCGTGGAGCGAGAAAAATAAATTGAATCAAATAGTCGCGCTAGGAATAAAATACGGGAATGGAAATTAATGAAGACGGAAGTTATTGTTGTAGCTGCCGGTGCAGGCAGGCGGTTGAATGCGAAGGTCCCTAAAGCTTTAGTTTTGCTTAAAGGCAAACCTTTGCTTTCGTATTGTTTGAAGATTTTTGAAGCTCATGCCGGTATTGATGGCGTGGTGATTGTCGGTGCAGCGGGGTATATTCCCCAATTTGTCCGAATGGCGAAAGCCTTTAAGAAAGTCCGTGCTGTCGTGGCAGGTGGTGCTCGACGTGCGGATTCGGTTAAGTGCGGGCTTAAGGAGATTTCCCGCGATACAAAAATCGTGTTGGTGCATGATGCGGCCAGGCCTTTTATTGACAGGGCTATGATTGACCGATTGATGGCCGTATTGAAGGAGAATAAAGCAGCCATTGTCGGTGTGCCGGTTAAATTTACTGTTAAGAAAGTTGAACTTAAAACATTAAATATTAAGGAAACTCCCGCGCGGGATTTATTATGGGAAGCACAAACGCCCCAGGGGTTTCATAAGGATGTTTTAGTTAAGGCACATGCAGGGAAGTTTACAGATGAAGCAACCGATGATGCGATTTTAGTCGAGCGTATGGGCGGCAGGGTCAAGATGGTCATGGGTAATTATCGCAATATCAAGATAACTACGACTGAGGACATTATTTTAGCCCGGCAATTGCTGGCATAGAAAGTTTATTGCTCCTCATTTATGGGGAGAAAAAAATAGGGGGCATTTTGAGTTATAGGGTTGGCATAGGGCATGATGTGCACCGGCTTGTTGCTGGCCGCAGGCTGATGCTTGGCGGCATTGAAGTGCCGCATAGTCATGGGCTTCTGGGCCACTCCGATGCAGATGCGGTTCTGCATGCCATTTGCGATGCTATTTTAGGCGCTGCGGGCTTGGGCGATATCGGTGAGCATTTTCCCAATACCGATCCGCAATATAAGGGGGCTCCCAGCAGCTTATTCTTAAAGCTGGTTACCCAGAAAATACGTGATGCGGGGTGGGTCATTGAAAATATCGATGTGATGATTCTGGCAGAGGCACCGAAATTGCAGGAATTTAAGCCGAGAATGAAGTATCATATTGCGAAAGAGTTGGAAATTGACCAGACCCAAGTCAATATCAAGGCCGGCACCAATGAAGGGTTGGGCTATGTTGGCACCAAAGAAGGTATCGCGGCTTATGCGGTTGCTCTTTTAAGAAAGCAAGATGGGAGTAGCGTATGATAATATTATTAATTTTTCTAATTTTTATTTTAATCGTTGTTATTAAGCTCACGGTGATTTATATCATTTTTGCCCAAGAGATTAAAACAGTCAAGGACCGGGATCCCGCTGCGAAAAGTGCGCTGGAAGTGCTTTTGCTTTATCCGGGTCTACACGCCTTGGTTGTTTATCGCATCGCTCATCAATTGTGGAGATGGAAGATCCCTGTCATTCCCCGCTGGCTTTCGCAAACTGCCCGGTTTTTTACGGGTGTTGAAATCCATCCCGGGGCACAGATCGGCAAGAGTTTTTTTATTGACCACGGGATGGGTGTTGTTATCGGCGAGACTGCCATCCTCGGGGATAATGTCCTTTTATATCAGGGAGTGACCTTAGGAGGCACCGGCAAAGAAACAGGCAAGCGTCATCCAACCTTGGGCAGTAATGTGGTGGTAGGGGCCGGCGCCAAAATTTTGGGAAATATTACTATTGGGGATAATTCTTATATCGGGGCTAATGCAGTGGTGATCAAGGATGTGCCGTCTAATTCCACTGTCGTGGGGATTCCGGGGCGTATTACCAGGCAGGAAGGCCGTAAAATAGATTTGGCATTAGACCATATGCATGTCAGCGATCCGGTCATGGACAATATGTCAAAATTGCTCGGACGCATCAAAGCGCTGGAAAAGAAAACGGGTATGCATGCGCATGAGGGCGAGAGTGATATTGACTTTTACATTTAAGGGCGTTGGCCCGACCTAATCAATGGAAAGATTAATGGAATTTTAAAGAAGGATGGACAGATGAAAACCAAAGGACAGATCCTGATTGGAGTTTTGTGGTCAGTTCTGTTGTTATCTGCGGGCTATGCCCAGCCTGCGGCAGATCCGGTTGTGGCAAACAACAAGTTTGCCTTTGATCTTTATGACAGGATGTCCTCTAAAGACGGCAACATTTTTTTCTCGCCGTATAGTCTTTCCAGCGCTCTTTCGATGACCTATGAAGGCGCAAAAGGTCAGACCGCAGATGAAATGCGTTCGGCCTTGCATCTTCCTCCTGATGATGCCGCCAGGCGCGGCGAGGTTTCAGCTTTTATCCAAAGCATAAATCGAGAGGATAAGGCGTATGAGTTGAGCACGGCCAATGCGCTTTGGGCGCAAAAAGCATTTCCGTTTAAGGCTGATTATTTAAATCTGGTCAAGAATACATATTTCGCAGAAGCGCGTAATCTGGATTTTGTTTCTAATCCGGAAGGAGCACGTGTGACGATCAATGGCTGGGTTTCAGATAACACTAAGAATCGCATTAATAATCTTTTGCCATCACGGAGTATTACTACGGAAACTCGCTTGGTGTTAACTAACGCGGTGTATTTTAAAGGCAAATGGAGTGTCCCGTTTAAGAAAAAGAATACAAAACCGGAGGCCTTTTGGCTAGATCCAGATCATTCCGTGCAAACTGATATGATGATGCTCGTTGGTGAGTCGTTTGATTATATAGATAACGATCAGGCTCAACTTTTAAAGATCTCTTATCAAGGTGAAGCATTTTCAATGCTCATTATTCTGCCTCGATCAAAGAACCTTCAAGTCTTAGAGAAGGCCTTAACTTCAGACACGCTTATGCAATGGCAGATGGTTATGATGCCTCAAAAGGTAAATATTTTCCTGCCTAAATTCAAATTAGATTTCCATTATGAGATGAAGGGGATTTTGATTGGGATGGGCATGAAGTTGGCGTTCGATATGAATAATGCTGATTTTTCAAGCATGGCAGATTTAAAGCCTGATGAACATCTTTATGTCGATCAGGTTTATCATAAGGCTTGGATCGACACTTCTGAAGAAGGGACTGAAGCCGCGGCAGCGACTGCTGTAGTGATGAAGTTAACAATGTCTGCGAGGCCGATTAAAATTGAGCCAAAAATATTTCGTGCGGACCATCCCTTTATTTTTATTATTCAGGATAACAGGACAAAACAAATCTTATTCATGGGCCGTGTGAACGATCCCAGGGAGAAGTAAGTATATAAATTTTTATTTCGGAGTTTATTATGGGTCTGCAAATTTACAATTCTTTAAGCGGTAAAAAGGAAGATTTTATCCCTCTTTCCGGCAATGATGTCAGGATGTACACCTGCGGGATCACGGTGTATGACCGGTCTCATATCGGGCATGCGCGCAGCTTGTATGTATTTGACGTGATCCGCCGTTATTTGAAATTTAGCGGTTTTAATGTGCATTTTGTCCGCAATATCACGGATATTGACGATAAAATTATCGACCGGGCCATCGAGACCAAGCGCGAGGCTAAAGATGTCAGCCAGGAGCAGATCAGGTTTTATTATGAGGATTTAAAAGCCTTGGGAGTGCCCCCTGCAGATGTAGAGCCTAAAGCGACTGATAATATCCCGGATATGATCTCTCATATTCAGGGACTCATTGACAAAGGTTTTGCTTATTATGTTCCCGGAGCCGATGTGTATTTTGATGTGCGGGCCTTCAAAGATTACGGCAAGCTCTCCGGCCAGAGTATTGATAAGATGAATGAGGCTGTACGCATCGAGAAAGATTCTAAGAAAAAAGATCCTTTGGATTTTGTTTTATGGAAAGCTTCCAAACCCGGTGAGCCTGCCTGGGAGAGCCCTTGGGGGCAGGGTCGTCCCGGTTGGCATATCGAATGCTCGTGCATGAGCATGAAGCATTTGCATACGCAAACGCTGGATATTCACGCTGGAGGGCGCGATTTGATATTCCCGCATCATGAAAATGAGATCGCCCAATCCGAGGCTTTGACGAATTTGCCTTTCGCGAAATACTGGATCCACCATGGCTTGCTGACTATTAACGGGCAGAAAATGGCCAAATCGTCGGGGAATTTTATTACCATTGAGCAGGCCTTGGCAAAATACAGCGTTGATGAGATCAAAATGTTCTTTTTGTTCTCGCATTATGCCAGCAATATCGATTTTTCCGAAGAAAAGATTTTCGAGGCCCGTAAAGCGCTTGGTAAATTCGATGTGCTTTTTTACAGGGCATCGGGGCTATTGAAGGACAAAAATGTCGAACCGGTTCAAGCGGGTTTTATTAGCAAGTACAAGAATGGATTCATTCAAGCCATGGATGATGATTTCAACACGCCTAAGGCTTTGGCCTCCTTGTTTAATCTAATCAATGATACTAATATGTACATCGATCAAAACAGTGATGACCCTGATTATTTGGGAGTTATTTATCACGCGGTGGATATATTGGAAAATCTGGCCCGCAATGTGTTCGCCTTGTTTTTGCAGGAAAAAGACAAAGAGTTAACGGCAGACCTAAAAACCTTGCTTGAGGAGCGCGTCAAGGCCCGTGAATCTAAGAATTTTAAACATTCGGATGAATTACGTGTTTTATTAAAAGAAAAAGGCATAGCTGTTGAGGACGGCAAGAGCGGTCAGACGTGGAGATGGATTTAATGAAAGGTAAATTTATTACATTTGAAGGGGCGGAAGGGTCCGGTAAAAGTACGCAGGCGGCTTTAGTGTCTGAATATTTAAAATCAAAGAAAATGCCGGTTATGCTTTTGCGTGAGCCGGGCGGGGTTAAGATTTCGGAAAATATCCGCAAACTTTTGCTCGATGTAAACAATACCGGTATGGGGGATGAGTGCGAAACCCTGCTTTATATGGCCGCACGTGCTCAAATGGTCAAAGAAGTTTTAGAGCCGCAATTAAAATCCGGGAACATTATTGTGTGCGATCGCTTTTTGGATTCGACGCTTGCCTACCAGGGTTATGGCAACGGGATTGACATTAAAACCATCGAGCAATTAGGCGTATTCGCAACCAAAGGCCTTGCTCCTGATCTGACGATCCTTTTTGATATTCAGCCTGAAAAAGGCCTAAGCCGTACGGGGCTAAAAAAGGATCGTATTGAATCGCGTTCTTTAGAATACCACCATAGGGTCCGTAATGGGTATTTGGATTTAAGCAAAAAGTATCCTGCGCGAATTAAAGTCATTGAAGTGGACGGGCCGCAAGAAGAAATTTTTAAGAAGGTTA
The DNA here is from genome assembly GCA_015233675.1 of Candidatus Omnitrophota bacterium. Classification (GTDB taxonomy): domain Bacteria; phylum Omnitrophota; class Gorgyraeia; order Zapsychrales; family Fredricksoniimonadaceae; genus JABDGZ01. The sequence continues at coordinate 294,744 of JADFXH010000001.1, read as the reverse complement.
AACTTTATATTGACGCTTTATTAGGTTTATGATAAATCCAACGCAAATCAACGATTCCGTGATGCAGCGTTTCAGCCGCCTTATGGCTAATCATCGTCTGGCGCACGCCTATTTGTTGGTGGGGCCCAAGGATTCCGGCAAGACCCAAACAGCGTTAAGTTTGGCTCAAATGGTCAATTGTGAAAGCGAATCTCCCAAGCCTTGCGGGGAATGTACAGCCTGCCGTAAAATAATATCGGGCAACCACCCTGATGTGCATGTGATAGGAAACGATGAGACGGAAAGTATCAAGATTGAGGATATCCGTTTTCTATTAAGCAGGGCGCATCTGATGGCTTATGAAGCCAAAACAAAAGTCTTTATTATCCGCGATATTGAACTAATGACCTTGGAGGCCGCTAATGCACTGCTTAAGACATTAGAGGAGCCTGAGGCTAATACCTTGATGATTTTAACGACGAGTGTTCCTGAAATTGTTTTGGATACGATCAAATCCCGCTGCCATACCGTAAAGTTCTTTTCGTCTTCGGTTAATCGTATCACCCAGCTTTTGATAGATGAAGGCGTTAAGGATCAAGATGCTCATTTTTTGGCTTTTTATTCAGAAGGGTGTATGGGGAAAACCCGTAAGTTAATAAAGCAGGAAATCATTTCGCGCAGGCATAAGGTTTTGGATGAAATGCTTTTAAACCGTAATAATGATAGTTTTCTGAAAGATCTTTCAGCGGATCCCCAAGAGGCTGTTCAAGCATTGCGGCTGTTATTGAGTTTTTTCAGGGATGTGCTTCTGTTAAAGTGCGGTGTTTCTATAACAGAATTAGCCCATCAGGACTGTTTAAAAGAGATGGAAAAATTTGCCGCGCGAGGCTTTGAGGATTTATCCTTGATTATACGGCAAATCGTGCAAGCAAAAGAGCTCGTTGACGAAAATCTTAATGTCAGAATGTCTTTGAGCCTCTTGAGGGAACATATATGGGGCAATTAGTGCAGGTTAAATTAGGAGAATACCGGCCAGTGGTTTGGGCCAACGCCAATGAGGTCGTCATCCGCCGGCATGACATGGTAATTCTAGAGGTGGAGAGGAATCTGGAATTTGGCAAAGTCATTTCTGATCCTGACAAGGGCAATATTGACAAAGACCAGACCGTCTCAGGCAAAATCATACGTTTAGCCAGCGATGGAGATTTGCGCCAGGTGGTCAATAATGAAATAAAGTCCAGCGAAGCCCTGAAAACCTGTAAAGACAAGGTTGATGAGAGCAAAATTGATATGCAATTAGTCCAGGCAGAATATTCTTTTGATGCCACTAAGATACTTATTTTCTTCACGGCGGAAGGACGGGTGGATTTTCGTAATTTGGTTAAAGATCTTGCTAAAATTTTGCGTGTACGCATTGAACTCAAACAGATTGGGCCTCGTGATAAAGCAAAGATCGTTGGAGGCTATGGTGTCTGCGGGAGAGAATTGTGTTGTTCCTCGTACATGAATGATTTTTATCCTTTATCCATTAAAATGGCCAAAGATCAGGGATTGTCGCTTAATCCTCAAAAAATTTCCGGTGTTTGCGGCAGGGTCAAGTGCTGTATGTCTTATGAGTATCAGGTTTACCGTGAATTTTCCAAGAGTTTGCCTAAGATAGGAGCCAAGGTAAGTACGCCGGAGGGTGAAAAGGGCAGGGTCGTTGCTGTAGATATTCTCAAGCACTATGTGACGGTCGATTTAGGTGAAGGGAAAATGGTTAAAGTGGAATATCCCTTTACATAGATTGCTTGGGCCCCTTTAACTGCCAGTCAAAGGCATGATAGTAATTATGAGCAAATTTTTTGTAACAACTCCGATTTATTATGTTAATGATGCCCCGCATATCGGGCATGCGTATACGACTATTCTTGCGGATGTTTTAAGCCGTTATCATCGCACCCTTGGTGATAAGGTGTTTTTTTTGACCGGTCTGGATGAGCACGGTCAAAAAGTCATGCAAGCGGCCCAGAAACGCGGGCTTTCTCCCCAGGCACATTGCGATGATCTTTCTCCCCGGTTCCTTAATTTGTGGAAGACGCTGGATATCCGATATGATGATTTTATCCGTACCACCCAGGAGCGTCACAAGAAAATTGTCCAGTTAGTCTTACAGAAGGTCAATGATAACGGGGACATTTATACTGATGAATACGAGGGGTGGTATTCGGTAGCCGAAGAACGTTTTATCACTGATGCTGAATACGAATCAGGCCAGTTCCGGGATGTTAAAAAGCTTAAGGAAAAGAATTATTTTTTTAAGATGAGCAAGTATCAGCAGAAGCTTATCGACTATATTGATGCACATCCTGATTTTATCCGTCCCGAACACCGTAAGAATGAAATGTTAGGATTTTTACGTCAGCCGTTGGGTGATTTATGCATTTCCCGTCCTAAGGCCCGCATGGATTGGGGCATTGAAATTCCTTTTGATCGTGAATATGTGACCTATGTATGGTTTGATGCCTTGGTCAATTATATTTCCGCGGCGGGCTATGGCAGTGATGAGCCAAAATTTAAAAAATGGTGGCCGGCAGATGTCCATTTGATCGGTAAAGATATTTTGACCACGCATTGTGTTTACTGGACCACCATGCTTTTTTCTTTGGGGGTGCCATTGCCTAAAACTATTTTTGCCCATGGATGGTGGCTTATCGCAGATACCAAGATGAGCAAGTCACTGGGTAATGTGGTCAATCCGCTGGATTTGATCGAGAGTTATGGAGTGGATGCTGTACGGTTTTATTTGATGCGTGAAATGGTCCTGGGGCTTGATGCTAATTTCACCCCGGATTCATTTATTAAATGTTTTAACAGTGATCTGGCCAATGATTTTGGTAACTTGCTAAATCGTGTCAGCGGACTCATTCATAAGAATCATGACGGCCAAATACCGCAGCCGGGTATTTTAACCCCTGCTGAGGAAGATATTAAGACACAGGGTAATGCTTTGCCGGGAAAGATTACAGAATTAATTAATCAATTTAAAGTGCAAGAAGCCGTAACATCAGTTTTGGATTTTGTGCGCTCGCTTAATAAATATATGGAAGTCCAGGCCCCCTGGAAATTAGCCAAAACTGACATGGATTCGGCCCGGCGTGTGCTTTATACCGCCGCTGAAGGTTTGCGTATAGCGGCGATCATGTTAGCTCCGGTTATGCCCCAGAAGACGGCGGCGGTGTTAGATATTTTAGGCGCGTCAAATACTCAGCCTGTATGGGGCCAATTAAAGCCGGGCACAATTTTGAAAGCCCATCCGCCGTTATTCCCCCGCATCGAAGTGGAGAAGAAATAAATGGCCATTGAAACCATTAAATGGGTGCGTGGTCGTATTCGTATTATTGACCAAACCAAGCTTCCGAATAAATTTGAGTATATTTATTGCCGTGATCTAGAAACGCTCTGGCAGGCTATCAAACGTTTGTCAGTGCGGGGGGCCCCGGCGATCGGCGTGGCCGCGGCTTTTGGGGTGCTATTGGGAATACAGGGATTCAAAGGTAAGGATAAGCTTAAATTCTTAGACCTTTTTTATAAAACCTGCGGCTATTTAGCCACATCCCGTCCGACGGCAGTCAATCTTTTTAATATGCTTAATGAAATGCGGGACGTAGTTGCCCATAATCCCAATGCAGATGTAGGCTCTTTAAAGAAATTGCTTTTTAAGAAGGCAATGGCTATTTTTAAAGCTGACCAGGATGTTTGCCGCCGCATGGGTGAGCATGGGGCGAAACTTGTTAAGAACGCGATGCAATGCCTGACTATATGCAATGCCGGGGCTTTGGCCACGGTGGACTATGGAACAGCCTTGGGGGTTTTTTATAGCGCAAAAAAACAGGGCAAGAATTTTAGTGTTTACTCTTGTGAGACGCGTCCTTTGCTGCAGGGGGCAAGGCTGACTTGCTGGGAACTCTTGCGTGAGAAAATAGATACTACACTTATCTGTGATAATATGGCGGCATCCCTCATGGCTTGCGGCCAAGTAGATATCATTTTTACTGGGGCTGACCGTATAGCGTCTAACGGGGATACGGCTAACAAGATCGGTACATATATGTTAGCCGTATTGGCCAAACATCATGGTATCCCTTTTTATATTGTGGCCCCAAGATCGAGCTTTGATTTGGCGATTAAGTCCGGTAAACGAATTCCTATTGAAGAACGCAAAAGCGAAGAGGTCACGCATTTTGCAGGTGTTGCTGTGGCCCCTCGCGGTGTCAAAGTGTATAACCCGGCTTTTGATGTGACACCGGCTAAGCTGATTACAGGGATAGTGACGGAATACGGGATTATCCGTCCTCCTTATATGAAAAATATCAAAGGAATGATAGGATAAGTTTATTGTTTCTCGCTCCTGGGTCGATTTTTTAACGTCGAAGGTCTTATGCTGGCTCGGTGGTCAAACAACTCGTCCCGATGCTTTCTGATCATCGGGACTCAAACAAGTTTGACCATTTAAGGCTTAGCCTTAAATGCCCTCGCCATCATAAGCTGCTTCGACTAAAATCGACAAGTCGCTTCGAAACAACAAACTTATCCTATCAGCATAATATGAAAATTTCTGCATTAGGTGAATTTGGTTTAATTGATGCCCTTAAGCAATATGCGCCTGTTTCCAAAGCGGTGATTAAAGGCATCGGCGATGACGCAGCGGTGTTATCTTTTAGTAAAAGCAAATATTTGCTTTTAACTACTGATATGATTGCTCAAGACACGCATTTTACACGGCGTATGCCGCCTCAAGGCATTGGGCATAAAGCTTTAGCATGCAATATCAGTGATATTGCGGCCATGGGTGGGGTGCCTTCTTTCGCTGTGGTTTCTATCGGAATCCCCAAAAATTTGTCTGTGCGTTTTATCAAAGATGTTTATAAAGGAATAGAGCTTGTGGCCCAAGCTTTTAATGTCAGCATTGTCGGTGGAGATACAATTAAAACAGATAAGATTGTGATTAATGTGGCTTTATTGGGGGAGGTTGAAAAGGAATATTTAGTGACCCGCGATGGTGCGAAAGCCGGCGATTGGATTTTTGTGACAGGGCCTTTGGGCGGATCTTTAGCGAGCGGCCGGCATTTGAGTTTTTCCCCGCGTTTAGCCCAAGCAAGATTTTTAGTTGAAAAATTTAAGCCGAGTGCCATGATGGATATATCTGACGGCCTTTCGGGGGATTTGAACCATATCCTTAAAGCCAGCAAGGTAGGGGCGCGTTTGGATGATGCGTCCATACCTCGGCATAAGGGCATCAGTTTATTCCATGCGTTAAATGACGGTGAAGACTTTGAGCTTTTATTCACGATCTCGCCAATGAAGGCCCGTTCGCTCATGGATTGGCAATCCCGAAAGAAATCTTTTTACTTTTATCCTATTGGGACTATTACCCCTGATGTTAAAGAAAAAATTAATTCCAAAAGTTTCATTCATTTCTAATAGCGAGGATGAAACAATATTATGCGCACAGCGTCTGGCGGGGCAGCTTAAGGCCGGAGACATTGTTTTATTGCAGGGCGATTTAGGTGCCGGTAAAACTACCTTTGTCAAAGGATTGGCCCGGGCGTTTAAGGTTAGTCCCCAAAAAGTCAATAGCCCCACCTTTGTTCTGATGAATTACTACAAGGGGAAGCTGGCGATTTATCATTTTGACCTTTACCGCCTGGGGGATCCCAAAGAAGTTGATACGGTTGATTTTGACGAATATTTTTACGGTGAAGGTATCAGCCTTATTGAATGGCCTGAGCGTTTAGGAGAGTATAAGCCCAAACAATATTATTTAGTAGAGTTTCAACATAAAGGTGAACAAAAGCGTAAAATATGTATTTCTTGTCCTTCGAAACATCAACCAAAATCTTCTCATTAGCCCTTAATAAAGATGAGAGGGTTTTGCGTTACAGGAATATAAAATCTGCTTTGGCGCTGGAAGATTCCATTTTACCGGCTATAGATAGAATGTTGGATTCTGCCGGCGTGAAATTTTTTCAAATTGACGGCTTTGCCATAGCTTTAGGCCCGGGTTCTTTTACGAGTTTGCGGGTAGGTTTGGCTACGGTCAAAGCTTTTGCCATGGCCACCGGTCGCCCGGTTGTCGGTATTCCTTCTTTAGACATTATTGCTCAAACAATTCTTGATCTATCACTACCGAATAATAAAAACCTATCGCTCCCGAATAATAAATACCTGTCGCTCCCGAATAATAAATACCTGTCGCTCCCGAATAATAAAAATATGTCATTCCCGAATGTTTTTATCGGGAATCCAGTGAAAGGGTTTGACCAGTATGACGAAATTTGTGTCATCTGTGATGCCCGCCGCGAGAAGGTTTACGCGGCTTTGTATGATTTAAAAGGCCGACAGAGTGATTTTTTATTGACCCCTCTGGACGATCTTTTGGAAAAAGTCCATGGCAGGACGCTTTTCGTTGGAGACGCGCTTAGGGTTTATCGTGACAGCATTGAAGAGTCGTACAAAAAATATGCTGGGAAGAAAAATAGTGCTTGTAAATGTCTTTTCGCTGATGAAAAATGGTGGTATCCGCAAGCAAGAGTGATGGCGGCTTTGGCTTATGAGCGCTTTCGAAATAAGCAATATGATGATGCGGCAAATCTTTTGCCGTTATATTTGTATCCACAGGATTGCCAGGTCTCACAGGTAAAAAAACATGGACGTTAAGATATTAAACTACGAAACAGTCATTCATCCGCCGGCTTGGTGTGAATTGGACCTCAAGGCTTTGGCGCATAATTTTGAACAATTGCAGAAACTGGCCAGCAGTAACATGAAGCATTCTTTAGGCATCATACCGGTCATCAAAGCTGAGGCTTATGGCCATGGGATGCTGCAGATTGCGGAGTGTTTGAGCGCATGCGGCTGCAAATATTTTGGTGTTTCCAATGCAGGCGAAGGCTTGAGGCTGCGCGCGATGGGGTTTAAACAGAAAATTTTATTGTTCGAATCTACCTTAGTTTCAGAAGTTAAAGATATCGTCAAGTATCAGCTAACACCGACGGTCAGCGTTTTGGAAATGGCCTATGCTCTTGACCGCTGTGCTCATCAGGCCGCTATCCAGATCCCTGTGCATATTAAGGTGGATACGGGGATGGGACGTCTGGGAGTTAATGAAGACCAGTTTTTGGGATTTGTGCAAACGCTGCAAGCAGAATGCCCTAATTTGATATTAGAAGGGATTTATACCCATTTTCCCGTTGCAGATACGGACCGTGATTTTACTTTAGGCCAGATGCGCCGTTTTCGTGACATGGTATATTCCCTGGAAAATCAATTTATTACCTTTTCGTATGTGCATGCCGGCAACAGTATGGGGTTAGGAGATTATAAATCAGATCTTTTTAACCTGGCCAGGCCGGGCATTATGCTATACGGTGTTTATCCGCTGGAGGATTTAAAGAAGAAAGTCCATTTAAAGCCGGTCATGTCTGTTAAAGTCCGTATTATCTTTGTGCAGACTATTGCCAAAGGCCGGGGCATCAGCTATGGCCATACTTTTAAGGCCAAGGAAGATATGACAGTTGCGGTATTGCCTATCGGTTATAGCAACGGATATCTGCGTTCTTTATCCAACAAAGCTTTTGTGCTGGTGGAAGGTGTGCGCTGTCCGGTAGTGGGGCGTGTGACCATGGACCAGATAATCGTGGATATCACCGCAGCCACTCTTTCAGGCCGTATCCCTAAAATTGGTGATGAAGCGGTGATTATGGGGACCCAAAAGGGCGCGTCAATTTCAGCCGATGAAGTTGCCCTTTGGGCTGATACTATTAGTTATGAAATTCTCTGCTCTCTGGGCAACAGCCTGCCGCGTATATATCATCCCTGAGTGTAATGATTAAAAATTCCTGACAATAATAAAGAGGGCCATGAGGGTAAACAAAAGGGGAGTCAGCCACGCACCCTCCCACGGCAGTAAAGCGCCCCCCTTGGCCAGGGCCAATCCTACGGCGTCGGCGACGTAATAAAGGAATCCGATGACCAGGGCGATGGCAATGGAAGTAAAGGTCATGGCCTTGCGTTTGCCGACAGACATCAATGCAAAGGGCAATCCGATCAAAACAATAATAAAGTTGCGCAAAGGGAAAGTTATTTTTTGGTGCAGGTCGACCCTGAGATTATTGATTGTCTTGATTGCTCCGCTGCCGGAAAATCGTTTAATATAACTATGCAGCTGGCTTAAGTTCATCGATGATACGTCCATCCTTTGCCTGAGAAAATCCTTAGGGGTTTCTTTGAGGTCCATTAATTTTTCTTCCGACATTTTGATGCTGATGGGAGCATTGGGCAAAGCGCTGGTATACGTTGTTATCTGGCAGTTAAAGAATTTCCAGGCGATGCCGGTCCATATGCCCTTGAGGGCCACGATCTTTTCGATCAGGTTTTGATTATGATCATGGCCGATAATGGTAATGCCGGTTAAATCATTGGTGTTGGGGTCAAAGGTGTCAATAAAGAACAGGCGGTTTTTAAGGCCGTAGAAGGTAAGATTATGGATGATGGGTTTGCCTTTTCCTTTTTGGGAGGGCGAAACCTTGATTTGAGTGTCACGGATTTCTTGATTTACCATCGAGGATTGCGGGACGAATTTTTCATTCACTAAAAATACTGTCGCTGAAACAATAAGGGCAAATACCAGTGCCGGACGGGTGATTTGCCAGAAATTCATGCCGGATGCGCGGATGGCGATGATTTCATTATGAGCGTTAAGGTTGCTGTAGGTAAACAGGACAGAAATGAGGCATGCCATCGTTGAGGTTTGGACAACGATCGATGGCAAGAACGAAAGGTAGTATTGTACGATCACTTCCAGGCTAACACTTTTTGCGATCAACTCCTGTAAATTGCCAAACAAATCAATCAGGATAAACAGGAACGCGAAAGTAAAAACAGTTCCGGCGAATATGACAAGGATGGATTTTAAAATATAGCGGTCTAGTATGCGCATTTCCTTTAAGCTCTCCGTTTATTTTATTGCATGCTTGATAATGTGTTTGCCTCCAAGGAGGGCGGACAGACCTAACGTGTGCATAATTTAAAGTTAAAAAAAATGGCCAGAATAAAGGCGACAGCATTGGGTGCCCACATCAATAAAATGGGATTAAAAACATTTTGAGAGGCCATGCCTTGGCAGGCTAAAGACACAATGTAATAAGGGGCTGCGAATAACAGGGCATACAAAAGATTGGCGGATTTGGCCCTGCGGTGGGTGATGGCCGCGAAAGGAAAACCCAGAAGTATAAATAACAAAGGTGACAGTGACCAAGCCATCCGCCGGTGATATTCAGCGACCAAAGGAGAGGGGTCAATGGACAGTTTTTTAAGGCTTTGAATCTTCCCTGACAATTCCCGCAATGTCATTGCTTTCGATTTTTTTTCAGTTTTCACATTTTTTTTGGAAAGGTCCATAGTGATAAAGGACGTCTGGAAATTAAGTTTATAAAAATTATTAGGATTTTGAAGATTAGGCTCGTCAGAGGTGCCATCGATGAGCTTGAGCATCAGCTGGTCCTTGCCCGGGACATGAACAAATTCACCCTGTTGGGCAATGATGGTACGGGTGGGCTTGTTGGGTGCCGGTTGATAAATCCTGACCCCGTACAATAAATCGCCTTCTATCCGGTAAATAAAAATGATGTATTTATCAAACGCATTTATAAAACTGCCGGGCTCCAGTATGGCTGTGGGATCCTGGCTGCCGGTTTCCTGTAAGATACGTGTTTGGGCCTCATAAGCTTTGGGAATGATGCGGTCGTTGAGAATATAGACCGCCAGGCATAAGGCAATACCCACGATTATCAAGGGGTTAAGCAGGCGGAACAGGTGAATGCCCGAGGCGCGCATGGCCAAGATTTCATTTTCCGATGACATATGTCCAAATGCAAGGATCACGGTGATCAAGCAGGCGATGGGGAGGGTATAGCCTAAAAGGATGGGTATATAACACAGGAAAACTTGACTCATAGCCGTCAGGGATACACCGTTATTAATGACCTTGTTGGCCAGTTGAGGTAAATACCCCAGAAGAAAGACGCTGGTCAATACACAAATCGACAGCGTAAAGGGCTGAAGGCATTCTTTTAAAATATAATTTCGCAATATGCGCATATCTTAAATTGTTGCACTAAGGGTCAATACTCCAACCCGGGCGGCTCCGGCTGTTTTTAAGGCTTCAGCAGCGCTGTGAAGAGTAGCTCCTGTTGTAAAAAGGTCATCAATAAGTACGATAGTTTTGTCCTTAACATCCGTCGAATTTTTTATTTTAAAAGCACCTTCCATATTTGTCCAGCGTTGTTTTGCCCCTAATTCAGTCTGGGTGGTAGTATTTTTCTGGCGTATCAGTAAATTTTCTGAATGCGAAATTCCGTAGTGCCGGCTTAGGTCAAGACTTAACAGAGATGACTGGTTGTATCCCCTTTCCCGCAGCCTTACAGGGTGCAGGGGTATGGGAGAAATCAGGTCGAATTTATCCAAAGGTATGCGGTAGCGGTCGATAAAATCGATCATTAAAGGGACGAAGGTTTTACACAGGGATGTTTTGGAATTGTATTTGAAGGCATGCAGCAGCTTTTGGGCGGTTTCATTATATAGACAAACCGACCAGGCTTGGTCAAAAGCAAACGTGCTAAGCGCAGGCTGCCGGCTAAATGGTGTTGGATTAAGCGTCAGAGAACCAAGGCAGTTAGGGCATAGCTGTCGTTGGTGGCGGCTATTAAGGAATTGGCGGCAAAGCAGGCAGTTGTCAGGGAAAATAAGTTCGAAAGCTCCCTGTAAAAAGGCTTGAAGCATTCCGTATGTTACCATATAATTAATTTAAATTCTAATTCTCATTCCCTCAGACCAGCGGGGATCCATTAACAAAGGGGTTTTATGTTTAGAAAATTTGCTTTAGCGATGATGATGGTTTTGTTTTTAACGCCTTTATCAATGGCTGAATATCCCTCCGACGTGGCCATTTTAGACAAATCAGCGATTGTTAAGCTCAGTGATGATCAGCTTATTGATGCTTATGAAAACACGATTGTCGAAATTGAGGCCGACCGGTCCTTTCACGCCACATCCGGCTTTAGTCCGAAAGAATACAAAGACTATAAAGCCCTTTTAAAATTCCGCCTTATTTTGTTAGTTGAGATCCATAGCCGTAATTTAGAGATCCCTCAATTTTAAATTAAGTTAACAGAAAGATATTTTATGCACACATCAATGGAGCAAGACAAAAGTGAATTATTCTGCCTGTTAAAGGCACGGGCTTTTTTTACAGGTAAATTTATTTTATCGTCGGGTAAAGAGAGTAATTTTTATTTGGATGCCAGGCTCGTGACCCTTTCTGCCCCGGGGGCATATCTGACCGCGCGTATTATGTTGGCTATGGTCAAAGATGATCATCTGGATGCCATCGGAGGGCCTACGTTGGGGGCAGATCCAATGGTGGGGGCCATTGCATCTTTAAGTTTTCAGGAAGGCCGCCCCATTAATACCTTTATTATCCGCAAACAGCCTAAAGCGCATGGCAAACAGCAGCAGGTAGAGGGCCCCCTGCTTAAAGAGGGGGGCAGTGTGGTGATCATTGATGATGTGGCAACCACAGGGAAAGCTTTTGTGGAATCTATTGAAGTGTTGCAGAAAATGAACATCAAAATTAAAAAAGCTATTTGTGTCATCGATCGCGGTGAAGGTGCCCATGAGGCATTGTCCAAGTACGGTGTCCCTTTGCAATCTATTTTTACTATTTCCGAATTCCTTTCATGAAAAAACTTATCCTGGCATCGGCCAGTCCTCAGCGGCGAAAACTCATGAAAATACTGGGGCTGCCTTTTATCGTGCGTCCCAGCCGGGCAGTGGAGGTTGGGCATGTTACCAAAGACTGCGCACATCTGGTCAAAGCCAATGCCTTGCTCAAAGCCCTTGACGTGGCCCGGCGTTTTCAGGAAGGGTTAGTCATTGGATCAGATACGGTGGTTTATTCATCCAAAGGCCGGCTGATCCTCAAGCCTCGAAATATGCAGGAAGCTAAGAAAAATCTTAAAGAATTGATGGCCAAACCGCATTGGGTGTACTCCGGAGTTGCCATCGTTGATGCCAATACCGGCCGCAAAGAGGTTGGCTGGGAAAAAACAAAAGTATTTATGACCAAGCTCAAGGACCGGGATATTGACCGTTATCATAAACTTGTTCCCCCCTTGGATAAGGCGGGTGGTTTTGATATTGAGGGGAAGGGAGCGCTATTTATCCCGCGCATTGAGGGATGTTATTTTAATGTGGTGGGATTACCTCTGGCAAAGCTGGCAGAGATGTTAAGGAAATTTGGGGTGTATGCGCTATGAAAGACAGTAATTCATTATTGCTAAAAATAACGTGTTTTTTATTATTATTTTCCAGTATTTGCCATGCCGGTGCAATAGCTCCCCAGGTTTGTCATCGGGGAAATTGCGTGACGGTGGAGGTGGTCTCTAAACGTGAGGACATGGAGCGCGGGTTGATGTATAGGTCTCATTTAGAACAAAATAGAGGAATGCTTTTCGTTTTTACTGCTGATGATAAACATCTGTTTTGGATGAAGAATATGCATTTTAATTTGGATATTTTGTGGATCGGCGTCGATGGCCGTATTATTTTTATCGGCCAAAATATTCCTGCGTGTTCGAGCGATCCCTGCCCTATCTATGCTCCTGATCAAAAATCCCGCTTTGTTTTGGAGCTTAATAGTGGATATACCGCATCCCACCGCTGGAATGCGGGGGATAAGCTTGATCTAAAGGGTATTTAGGTCAAGCGCCAAGGTTGTGATACCTCCGGCTTCTGATCCGGAAAATTTTAGTAAGCATCTGCACAAGAATTTTTATCTGAATTGGGAGGACTCCCTTCGGTTACCGGACACCGTAGTTATTACTTATGATAAAGAAAATTGCTTTAGGTTTTATTATTTTGGTGATCTTGGTATTAAACGTCCTGCGCTTCTGGAAGCTGGATACCATTCCTTATGGCTTTCATGTGGATGAAGTGGGTTCAGCCGTGACTATGCAGTGTTTTCTCGAGAAGGGTTGTGATGCGGAGCTAACCTCATGGCCTTTATTTGGGGCTATGGAATATGGTCAGGATAAGCCGCCAACTTATGTTTATCCGGGAATTCTTTGGGTTAAAATATTTGGTTCAACTGTACCAAGCTTACGGGGATATAGTGTATTTGTATTGTTGATAGGTATTTTGGGATTGTTTTTCCTGGCCAAACAGCTTTTCGGCAAGGCCTTTGCCGCGGCGGTCGTTTTGGCCGCCACTTGCTCGCCTTGGGCATGGGTCACGACCCGCGTTGCTCTGGAGTCTTATTTTGCTCCGGTTTTTGTCATTTGGGGGCTTTATTTTTTTTGGCGTTCCAACAATTGGTGGGATTGGGCCATGGCTGGATTTCTTTTTGTTTGTGCCATGTACACCTATCCACCCGCAAGATTGCAGGTGCCATTAATGATGGCAACCCTTTTGGGATATGAGTGGGGCAAGCGCTCTTTTTGCTGGAAGTCTCTTTTTTGTTTCTCGACGGTATTTATTTTGTCCCTGCTGCCTTTGGCAGAAGGCTACATGCATGGCTCGTTATCGCGGCGTTTTGATCAAATCGGCATTTTTAATACGGGCTACTGGCATTCCCTGGGAAAAACCGGAACACCGTGTGAGATCATCAGCATTTTTGTCCACAATTATTTTTTGCACTTAAGCCCCAAATTTCTTTTCCTGACCGGAGACCCTTCCTATGTTCATTCGACCAGACATTTAGGGCTGTTAAGCTGGTTTGACATTACAGCTTTAGTGATCCTGGCGGTATTTTTATTTTTAGCCTTCCAGCATCAATCATGGGGTGAAAATCCGGTTATCAAAAACCGTCGTTGGATTTTATTTTTAGCTGCTAATTTTTTTATCGGGATCATCCCTTCTGCCTTGACAACTTTAGAATTACCGCATGCTTTAAGAATTTGTGGCTCATGGCCGTTTATGATGTTATTTACGGGGTTTATGTGGTGGGCCGCCGGCCAATGCCTGAAAATTGTTTGGCCGGCTATGGTTTTGGCAGGGATTTTGTGCGGCGGTGTATTAGCATACCAATATTTCACGTTTTATCCCCGGGAAAGTAAGGGCATGTTTGATTTTTGGGTTAAGGACAAGGCTGAACAGCTTAAAACGCAGGAAGATTGGCAGAAGTTTTTATTGATTTACCACCGGCGGAATTATCATTGCATGTATTTTATGGTCCATAGGTGGGGGCTGACCTGCAAAGAGGCCCATGATCGATGGGTGCAGCTGCATGATTATTTAGCACAACGAGGGTTGTTTTAATACTCCTCTTTTTTATTTTTTAGGTTTATAAATATGCGTACTGTGTCCAAAGAAACTTTCAGCGGCTTCCATGATAGTTTCCGACAAAGTAGGATGAGGATGGATAGAAAGTTTTAAATCTTGGGCCACGGCGCCCATTTCAATGGCCACAACCCCTTCAGCAATCATTTCTCCGGCACCGTCTCCGACAATGCCCATTCCCAATATGCGTTGAGTTTTGGGGTCAATGATGAGTTTAGTTAAGCCTTCTGTCCGGTCAATTGTAAGCGCGCGTCCTGACGCCGCCCAAGGGAATTTGACCACCCGAACTTCGCGTCCTTCTTTGGCAGCATCAATTTCAGTTAATCCGCACCAGGCTATTTCCGGGTCGGTAAAGACGACGGCGGGAATGGCCTGTGGTTCAAAGGCTACGCGTTTTCCGGAAATTGCCTCAACTGCTACACGCCCTTCGTGAGAAGCTTTGTGGGCCAGCATCGGGTTTCCGGCAATGTCACCGATGGCATAAATACTTGGATCTGCAGTTTGGCGCTGGTCATTAATTTCAACGAAGCCCGGGGATGTGATCTTGACTTTGGTATTTTGAAGTCCAATATTTTCCGAATTGGGACGCCGTCCGATAGAAACCAGCACTTTATTGTAATCTTCTTTAAACTCTTTGCCTTCTTTGTCAGCGAAGGTGACGGTTATGCCGCTTTTAATGGTTTCCATTTTAATGACCCTAGTCTCGAGCATAATTTTTGTAAACAATCCTTTAACCCGTTTGTAAAGGACATCCGTCAGGTCACGGTCCGCGCCGGGTAAAAGGCCGGGCGTCATTTCCACCGCCGAAACTTTAGATCCTAATGCATGGTAGACGGTACCTAATTCCATTCCGATATAACCGCCGCCGACCACTAAAAGATTCTCAGGAATAGTTTCCAGGTCCAACGCCCGCGAAGAATCCCAAATATCAGGCGATGCGGGCAGATTAGGTATTACGGCAGGCCGGGATCCTGTTGCTAAGATCGCTTTTTGGAAAGACAATTCTTCTATGGAGCCGTCAGTTCTTGTGACTTTCAGGGTATCGGAACTGACAAAACTTGCTTCACCTTGAATATATCTGATTTTTCTCGCACGGGCCAATTGGCCTAACCCTCCTGTCAATTTGCTGACCACACTTTTTTTCCAGTCGCGCAGTTTATTAATATCTATTTTTGGTTCATTGTATTCGATGCCAAAAGCTTGAGCGTGTTTGGCTTCGCTGATGATTTTAGCCACATGCAAAAAGGCTTTAGAGGGGATGCATCCGCGATAAAGACAAACACCGCCGGGGTTGGGTTCTTTTTCGATGATAGCAACTTCCATGCCCAGGTCAGCAGCTAAAAAAGCCGCGGCGTAACCGCCGGGCCCGGCACCGATAACAACAAGTTGTAGGGAAGATTTCATTTATTCAAGTCCAATAAAAAAGGTTGCTGGATAGCCTCACACACCCACCGGATAAAGCGGGCGCCGTCAGCGCCGTCAATGATACGGTGGTCGTAAGACAAAGATAGCGGTAGCATGAGCCTGGGGGAGCAGTATCCATCCATGAATGCCGGCTCCATGGCGCCCCTAGAAACTCCCAAAACGGCGACCTCCGGCCAATTAATGATGGGAGTAAAGAATGTCCCTCCGATGCCTCCTAAATTGGAAACCGTAAAACACCCGCCCTGCATTTCTTCGATGGTGGTTTTATGCAAACGCGCCCTCTCAGCCATAGCGGTTAGCTCATCGGAGATCTGCAGCACAGACATTTTGTCTACATTTTTCAAGACAGGGACCAAAAGTCCCCGGTCAGTGTCAACCGCGACTCCGATATGGACATAATCTTTAAAGATTATTTCTTGTGTGGTCATGTCAACACTGGCATTAAATTGCGGGAATTTTTTCATGGCCGCGGCGATGACTTTAATGATGAAAGGCGTTATGGAAAATTTTTTATCAGGTTTGGAAATGCTTTTACGCAATTTTTCCAATTCAGTGATATCGGCCTTGTCGAATTGGGTCACATGAGGGATGCTGGTCCATGCCAGGGATAAATGCTCCGCGGTTTTTTTGCGGACATTATTCATGGCCTCACGGTGCACAGGTCCCCATTTGGTAAAATCGGGAAGAGGATGAAAGGCCGCACTTATACCGCCGCCGGTGGGGCGGGAGGTGTTAAGCTTTTTGCAATAGGCTTTCACATCCTCATTGGAAATACGCCCGCCCGGGCCTGTTCCGCCAACCAAGGCGATATCAATGCCTAATTCGCGCGCCAATAAACGCACTGACGGGGCGGCAGGGATATCTTGGCGCACGGGAACATGAGGGGATGCGGTCGATGTGTCAATGGGAAGAGTGTCATTCAACACGGTGTCATTGCGGGCGACCGCAGGGAGCGGAGCATTCTTTTCAGAAGAAATTGGTGCGTCGTCTTTTGTGCTTACACTGGGTTTCTCTGTTGCTGCTGGTGGGGCTGAAGGTGCAGCTACAGATTCGTTTCCAATCTTAAAAATCAACTGCCCGACTTTAATAACTGTACCGCTTTTTATCAAGATTTCATTGACGATCCCTTCGGTACTGGAAGGTACTTCCAAAACAGCCTTATCAGTTTCCAATTCCAGGACATTTTGTCCTTTTTTGATGGTATCCCCAATTTTGACTAAAATTTTGGTGACGGTGCCTTGGGAAATATTCTCACCCAGTTCAGGAAGTTTAAATTCAGCCATAACATCCTCTTTAAATAATGCTATTTTCTTAAAAAAATAATGTCATTTTCTTAACAAAACAATGTCATTTTCTTAACAAGACAATGTCATTCCCGCGAAAGCGGGAATCTAAATACTATATACTACGAAATCATCGGATTCAGCTTTTGGGGGTTTATTTTCAATTCACCTTGAGCTTTCATTAGTGCCTCATCGCCGATTTGTTTTTGTTCATGTAAAGTTGTCAGGGCGGCCCAGACTATATGTTTAGCATCCACCTCAAAGAAATCACGCAGGGCTTCACGGCTCTCCGAGCGTCCGAATCCGTCAGTGCCAAGCACGGTATAGGGGCCCGGGACCCATTGACGGATAGAATCCCCCAATATTTTCATGTAATCAGAGGCTGAAACAAAAACGCCTTTTTCATTTCGTAACAGCTGTGTCACATAAGGGACTCGAATGTTTTTGCCATTCAATAAATTTTCACGTTGAGCATGCAACGCTTCACGGCGCAATTCATTGTAGCTTGTCACTGACCATACGTCGGTGGAGACATTGTATTTGGTTTCCAGGATTTTTTGGGCTGCTAAAACCTGGTTCATGATAGCACCGGAGCCAAATAAATGTGCTTTTAAGTCTGACGGTTTAGATGATTGGGCGAAACGATACATTCCCTTGATAATGCCTTCTTTGATTCCTTCTGGCATAGGGGGCATGCAGTAGTTTTCATTGCCCACGGAAATATAATAGAATACGCTTTCCTGTTTTTCGTACATACGTTCAATGCCGCGGCGGATAATTACTGCTATTTCATAGGCAAAAGCAGGGTGATAGGAAATCAAATTGGGTACTGTTGATGTCAGAAGATGCGTATGGCCGTCCTGATGCTGCAGTCCTTCACCGTTTAAAGTGGTCCTCCCTGAGGTTGCTCCGACGAGGAATCCTTTTGTGCGCAAGTCTCCGGCGGCCCATACAAAATCACCCACGCGTTGAGGGCCGAACATGGAATAATAGGTATAAAAGGGGATCATATTAATGTTATGACTGGCATAGGCTGTTCCGGCAGCAATAAAAGATGAGATGGCTCCGGCTTCATTGATGCCTTCTTCCAATATTTGGCCGTCTTTAGCTTCTTTATAATATATCAGGCTTTCTGAATCCACAGGCTCATAGAGCTGGCCGGCATGCGAATAAATTCCGCATTGACGAAAGAGCCCTTCCATACCGAAGGTGCGTGCTTCATCGGGAATAATGGGGACAATAAATTTGCCGATAGTTTCGTCACGAAGCAGTTTGGCCACCACACGCACATAAGCCATGGTCGTCGATACCGAGCGGCCTTCGGTGCCTTTATAAAATTCTGTAAAAATTTCTTCTGACGGGGCTTGGAGGAGCGTTGAATGTGTGCGCCGCGTGGGGAGGTGTCCTCCTAAAGTTTTGCGGCGTTCATGCAGGTACTGCATCTCCGGGGAATCTTCACTAGGCCTGTAAAAAGGCGCTTGGGCAACATCGGTGTCGGAGATAGGGATGTTAAAACGCGTCCGGAATTCTTTGAGCTCCTGTTCATTGAGCTTTTTTTGTTGATGAGTGATATTTTTGCCTTCACCGGATTCTCCCAAACCGTAACCTTTGATAGTATGCGCCAGGATAACCGTGGGAGCGCCTTTGTATTCTACCGCAGCTTTATAAGCCGCATAGACCTTTTCGGGATCATGGCCGCCGCGTTTCAGGCGGTGTATTTGTTCATCGGATAAATGTTCAACCATCTTAAGCAATCGCGGGTCTTTGCCAAAAAAATGTTCACGGATATAGGCGCCGGAGGAAACTGAGTATTTTTGATATTCACCGTCTACGACTTCCCCCATGCGCCGGGCCAATAATCCTTCATTATCTTTTTCCAATAATGGGTCCCAATCATCACCCCATATGACTTTAATCACATTCCAGCCGGCGCCCCTGAAAAGGGCTTCTAATTCCTGGATGATTTTTCCGTTGCCGCGCACCGGTCCGTCTAAACGTTGTAAGTTGCAGTTGATGACAAAAATCAAATTATCCAACTTTTCCCTTGAGGCCATGGTCAAAGCGCCCAAAGACTCGGGTTCATCGGATTCCCCGTCACCCATGAAAACCCAGACTTTATTATCATCTTGAGGTTTAAGGCCGCGGTCTTCTAAATAGCGGTTAAACCGGGCCTGATAAATACCCATTAAGGGAGAGAGTCCCATAGAAACCGTGGGGAATTGCCAAAAAGAGGGCATGAGCCAAGGGTGGGGATAAGAAGAGAGCCCCCCTCCGGCAGAAAGTTCCCTGCGGAAATTGTTTAAATGAGTTTCCGTTAAGCGCCCTTCCATAAAGGCGCGGGCATAAATGCCGGGGGAAGCATGGCCCTGGAAATAAATCATATCTCCGTTGCTGGTTTCTGTGCCCCCTCGAAAAAAATGATTAAATCCGATTTCATAAAGAGTTGCACTAGAGGCATAGGTTGAAATATGCCCCCCGATCCCATCGGCTAATTTATTGGCGCGTACCACCATGGCCATGGCATTCCAGCGGATGATGGATTTAATACGGCGCTCTAATTCGCGGTTTCCCGGGAAAGGCGACTGCTTGTCTTTGGCAATGGTGTTTATATAGGGAGTATTATAAGTAAAAGGGAGGGTAACTCCTGATTCCTGGGCCCGGATTTGAAGTTGCTGCAGGAGATATTGCACCCGGTCAGGGGGATCGTTCTTAAGGATGTAGTCGAGTGAAGCCAGCCAATCCTTAAGTTCACTGTCATCCATCGCTGGATTTTTTTTATTATCTACGTCATCACTCATAAGGGTTCCATTTTATTTAAATGCCGGAGGAGAGATTTGAACTCTCAAGGCTTTCGCCATACGCTTCTGAGACGTACGCGTATACCAATTCCGCCACCCCGGCAAAGAAATCAATGGCGCGCTTTAGTAAAAGCACTTCAGTATAACGGTATGAAAATTGTCTGTCAACAAGAAGCCATATTCCCTATTGCTTGCTCGGCAACCCTGGGTTATCATTATTTATATGACAACCATCGCCACCAACAAAAAAGCCTATCACAACTATTTTCTTCTCGATAAATGGGAATGCGGAATTGCCTTAAACGGAGGAGAAGTAAAGTCCCTGCGTGCGGGCGGGGCAAGTTTTACTGATGCTTTTGCCCATATTGATAAAGGAGAGCTTTATCTTTATAATCTGCATATCAACCCCTATGAGCAGGCCTCTTACCTAAATGATGAGCCGGCCCGCCCGCGTAAACTTTTGGTGCATGCCAAAGAAGTTGAGCGTATCAATGGGCACTTGACCCGGAAAGGGCTGACGCTCATTCCTACCAAGATTTATTTTAATAAACGTGGCTGGGTCAAGGTAGAAATCGCTGTAGGGCAGGGCAAGAAATTGTACGACAAGCGCGAAGACATTAAGAAACGCGAAGTTAAAAGGGAAATAGACCGGTCTGTTAAGCGTAGTAAATAATTCTCCCGTCATCCTGAGCGAAGCGAAGGATCTATCAAAGAACAACTTGGTATCATTTTTTAGTAAAAAATCTTCGGGTTTACCTCAGGGGCCAGCAGTTACTTAATTTGCTAAAATTTTATTTTTGCGTTATAGTATAGATGGTTCCGTTCTTTCTTATGGGGGTGATTGGTTTCGACTTGTGTTAGTCGGGTATAGGTCGCGTGTCGAGGAAGCTTGGTAGGCCTCGTAAAATACTCTAAGCACAAATTAAACGCTAACGCTAAACCGTTAATGTTCAGCGATTTCGAAGCTGCTGTTGCAAAGGCGCCTGTTGCACCGGCTCCTATGCCAATGGCCTTCGGTCTCGCTGTCTAAGCCTTAGTTACACTGTAACTAAGCCCGTTTACTTGCAACGCCTGCTAGTAAGATAAACGGTCAAAAGCAGGCTGGCCTCAATGATTGTCTTCGGCATTGAGGCGAGAACTTAGGAGGCTGGTCCCGAAACAATCCTGTTTGCCGGAGGGTAAGGGATGAGAGAAAAGTAGACATCCTACACATGTAGAAGCTTATATTACGAGACTCAAGGACCCGGGTTCAATTCCCGGCACCTCCACCATTGTAACTTATTTGATTTCAGTAACTTGAAAAATATTAGTTATTCAGCGTTTTGGCCTCTTGTGATTGGAAAATTGCAAGGGGTTTTTTATTTAGAATGGGGTGTAATAATTTTAATTAAATATTTACACTACAAATACAAATTATGGTATTATTGTAGTGTAAGAGGAGGATGATGATGGATGTCTTAAAAGGAGTTTTAGTAGAAGGCAAAAAGCATTATAGCGACTTAAAGGAACGGATTGCAAAGGAACTGATGTCTTTGCCGTCAGGTAGCGTCAAGGAGCGCAGGATTTCCGGGGCGGTTTATTATTATTTGCAAAAGCGGGTCGGCGACAAGATAGTGCATAAATATTTAGGTAAAGAAAAGCCGGTGGACTTGCTTAAGCAGATTTCACAGAGGCGCGCACTCAAGGTGGAGCTTAAAAAGGTTAATGAAGGATTACGGATAGTACGCAGAGCAGAGGGCAGAAAAAGTGCTTAAGATTATAGAAGAGATTTTAAAGATTTTTGCAAAGAACGGGCTATTCGAAGAGGGTATTGAGCTCATCGGTAGCTGGTCATTTCTTATTTATCAGAAATATCTGGGGGCGAAATCTTTGCCTTTTGTAACTCACGACGTAGATTTTTTAATTCCCAATCCATTTCATGGCAAGGAGCACCTTGAGTTTGCCCAGCAACTCGAAGGGCTTGGGTTTAGATGTGATTTTAGAAGGGATGGTTCTGTATTCTTTTGGAAAGCAGATTTTGTGATTGAATTTTTGACCCCTGAAAAAGGAAGAGGATCGGCAGGTCCTATTAATTTTAAGAAGCTTGGTCTTAAAGCGGTTCCTTTGCGTTATTTGGGGCTTCTTTTGGAAGATTCTATAATCGTTTCGGTTGAGGGCGTCAAGGTTAGGGTTCCAAGCCCAGCTAACTACTTCTTTCATAAATTAATTATTTCTGCTAGGCGAAAGAACATGGACAAGAGGGGCAAAGATCTTGAGCAGGCGATCTGCACATCAGTTATAGTGGATACTGCTGATATGGCTAATCGTTTCAAAAAATTTCCCAAGGGTTGGCGGGCAGATATTCTTAAGGTTTTGGCACGTGCCCAAAAGGATTTGCCTCTATATGTCAAAGAAGTTGAACGTATCAATCTTTTCCTACAAATCGACGTTAATAAGTAATTGTAGTGTAAAAGTCTTATGAGAATAGTAGCGATTGGCGATACCCATACCCAACATAATAATATTAAAGTTCCAGAAGGAGATGTTCTGCTTTTTGCTGGGGACGGTGAATTTCGCTCTATTTTAGATTTAGTTAATTTCAATCGCTGGCTATCCGGCTTAAAGCATAAACATATTATAGTCATAGCCGGCAATCATGATTTTTTCTGTGAAAAACATCCTGATGAAATAAAACTGTATTTTACCGAAGCTGTTTATTTACGTAATGAGCGATATGAATTGCCTAATGGGATGGCTTTGTGGGGTTCCCCGATGACCAGAACTTTTATGGACTGGGCTTTTATGGATACGGAAGAGAATTTGGATCGAAATTATTGGAGTAAAATACCAAAAAGCACTGATTTGCTTTTAGTTCATGGTCCTGCATATGGACATTTAGATACTGCTGTTCCTGGAGGGGCCTCTTTAGGCAGTAAAAGCTTGGCTAAGAGGATGCGAAAGTTAAAAATTCCTTATGTGGTATTTGGTCATATTCATGGTAGCTATGGTATCAAGAAAACAGGTGACAGCGCGTATATCAATTGTTCTGTTCTAGATGAAGATTACCAGTTAGTGAACAAGCCTGTTGTTGTAGACATATGAAAGCACCAATGTCAAGTGAGGGGAAAATGGTGGTAAAAAAGGTGGTAAAACAGGGCAACAGCGACGAGGGTGGCGGACATTCCCTGCACCTCCACCAATTTGTAAACCATTGCAGTTAAATGGTTTATGATTTTTACATTTTCATATCTGAACCGCATCCTTTTTAATAAAAATGATACCATACATTGGCGCCTAATAGCCTTTTTGTATGGCAACTTTTTTTATTTTTCCTTGCAGGGTCCTTAAGTTAGACATTAACTTGACAAACAGGCACGCATGTAGTACATTGTATTACAGGAGGATTGCAAAATGTCAATTTCTAAATTAATTAATGTTCGAGTGCCTGTTGGGCTTCAAAAGGAGTTGCAAGATCTTAGTCGTAGTGAGCATGTTCCCATTAGTGATCTTGTCCGTGATTCTTTAAGGGAATTTTTAGCTGTGCGCAAATTCCGCAAGTTGAGTAAAGACGTAAGGGGTTATGCCAGAAAAGTCGGCTTCGTCACGGATGAAGATATTTTGGGGCTAAAAACGTGAGAGTTGTTCTTGATTCTAATGTCCTCGTTGCTGCATTTGCAACTCATGGGGTTTGTCATGAGCTTTTTGAGCACTGTTTAAAATACACCACGATACTTTGCGGTGATTTTATAGCAGGGGAAGTTGAGAGGATTCTTATTGATAAGATTAAGATTCCTGCCAGGAAATCTTCAGAGATAATTCGTTATTTAAAAAGTCAGGCTCAATGGATTTCCCCTGAACGCGTCGTTGTAGAAAATCTCAGAGATCCCAATGATCACATGATTATCGCCACGGCTTTGTCCGGTGAGGCAGATTATTTGATCACAGGGGATAAGGACATGCTGGTCTTAAAGAAGATAAAAAGGACTATTATTATCTCGCCTCGAGAGTATTGGATTCTTTGCCATGCCAGTTAAGGGATTGTTTCAATGCCGGTAAGCCCGCAGCGCGGTTTTGGGATCAATTTTTAAACTTTTGGCTACTTCTTGGTTGCTCATGCCCAGTTGACGTAATTGTTTGACCTTTATCGCAAGCTTTTGGTATATTGCGATTTGCGTATTTGGTTCTATGATAATCTTAAGCTGAACCTCCCCAGAGGTTCGGATTGGTCGCAGTCGGATCCACCAGCTATTACAAAGGACCGCAAGTTAACATCAGTTGACGTGCGGTTTTTTTATTAATGGGCTTTTATTAATGGGCTTTGACAAATTGATATCAATATGATATCTTTATGATATCTAAATAAGGAGGTAGGCATGAGTGTGGCATTAAGAAAAGACGTAGTTGTTCGGCTTCCTATGCCGCTATATCAGCAGGCAAAGAAGATCAGCGATGGTGAGTACAAGACCTTTACGGGGTTCATCCGTGAACTGATTTTGGAAAAGGTTGGCGACCGCTTAACATCGCATGAAGTAGCCGAAGGCATGAAAGCCAGTCATGACTTTAAAGCTGGTAAGGGTGTTGCTTGGAGAAAGATCAAACGTGGATAGATTTGAAGTTGTCCTCTTAGGTCAAGCCGAGAAATTTTATAATAAGGCTTCGGATGATCTAGTTGATCGTCTTAATTTGTGTTTTGAGGATTTAGAAATCAGTCCTTTTCAAGGGCCTAATATTAAGCTTTTAAAAACACCAAAGTCTGTGCGGTGGTATCGCTATCGGGTAGGAAAGGATCGGGTTGTTTATGAGATTGATAGAGAAGCCAAGAAGGTGGGCGTGATTTTAATTCTTCATCGATCATCAGTGTATCGCGGCATGTGAAAAGGGTTAAGTGTTAAAATTCGTGGGTTTTCTGTGGGGCGAAAGACATATTATTGTGTAACTTGTTTGAAATAATGTGGTTATAAGTGCTAGATGTAGACTCCCGGCTCCTCCGCAATGTTTAGTGCAGGTACAAGTGTTAGGGGCCCCAATAAGTTCTTTTAGGGCCAGTGATGAAGCGACGGTATTCTTATTGAGCGTCTCATTTAGCCTTTCTGGAAAGCAGTATAGATATGCCGCGAAAGACATTAATCAAAAAATGCGCCGTCTGCGGTAGAACGATTACCTCACAGTTTGCGAAATATTGCTGCGATTGCGCGTTACTGGTTATCCATGTGAACAGGGCCAAGCTCCCTCGAAAAGCCGCCAGGAGAATTTACAGGTATGTGCGCAAGCATGGCTATGTCTGCTATTATACGGGAATGCGGCTTGATGTGACTGATTCCCATAGCCCATGGTATTTCGTTCTTGACCACTGGAAGCCCGGTGATAACAGGAAGGTGGTGCTCACCTCCGCATTAATCAACGGCATGAAATCAGACCTCACGGAAAGAGAATTCTGGTACATGATCCGGCAGTTGGCTGACTTCAAGCGCTTGGGGACACCGGTCAGAAAGATAAGGCTTAGCCTTTGGAACCGGGAGTATATCAAGGGCTGTGAAGACATCGAAGTTCAGGTGAGTTGCGAAAGAAAATGTTGTATCTGCGGCCAACCCGTCTATTTTTATAATGCCCAATTTTGCCGCAAATGCCATTTAATCTCACGCCGGATCGATGAGAGTCAATTGCCTTTAGAGGCGGCTAAAAGCCTTTGGGATTATGTGCGCAAGCATGGCCATGTCTGTTATTATACCGGGATGCCGCTGGATTTTGACGATTATAGAAGCGCCTGGCACTTTACTTTTGAACATGTTGCGCCAGGTGATTCGACAAAGGTCGTGCTTGCCTCAGCGTTGTTAAACGAGATGAAATCAGACCTTTCCGAAGATGAATTTTGGTACTATATTAAGCAATTGGATAACTATAAAAGGAAGCATACCGGGATAAGAAAGAGAAAGCTGGTGTATTGGTACAGGCTCCATCCGGTGAAAGACGCCCTTGGGGCACAGATGCTATGAAGAAAAAACAAAGAACACGACATGAATTTGGCCCCAATGGAGATCAAATTTACACCGTTCATACAAAGAGGTTGTCAACGCGGCCAAAGTAAAGCAGAGCGCCCATTAAACTAATTTAGAAAAGGTCAGAGCTTAAAAAGCGTTAAGTTAAAGGTTAAACATAAAGGCTTTAATTGCAGTATTGGGGGGCAATCTCTAGACTGTTATGATTTTTGTGAAGCGCCACATCTGTGCTATCGGGATTTTATTAACTCTTCAATCATTTTGCTGTGCCCAAGAATCGAAAAAAGCTGTCTCTTTAATTGACGAAGCGCAAGTTCTTTACACGTCAGCAATGGCGGCCAAAAAAAATAATGATTTTCTAAGGTCGCGTGAGTATCTCGTAAAGATTATTGACCATTTTCCTAAATATTCCAAAATTGAAGAAGTTAAAAAAGAGTGGGGGAGGATTACTTTTATACTTATTCATTCAGGTGTTTTGTCTCCAGAATCAGTGCTTTATAAAGTGCTGTGGGGTGATAGTTTGGAGAAGATTGCCAAAAAGTATCGAACTACAATTGAACTTATCAAGCAAAGAAACGGTTTAAAAGAAAATAATTTAAAAGAAGGCCAAGAGTTATCTATTTGGGATCATCCTTTCACAATCATTGTCGATAAAGGGACCAATAAACTTTGGCTTAGGGAAAATAAAAACATTGTGAAAGAATATCATGTTTCGACCGGAAAAATGGAAACAATCACTCCTCTGGGTGAATTCACCATTAAGTATCGATACCCTTTTCCAACTTGGTATCATCGGGGTGAGGTTGTGCCAGGGGGAAGAGAAGATAATTGGTTAGGAACTCGTTGGTTGGGCTTTGATAAACCTAAATATGGAATTCATGGGACTATTTATCCTCAACTTATTGGCCAATCGGTTTCTGGTGGATGCATACGAATGAAAAATGAAGATGTGGAAGAATTGTATGATATTGTCCCTGTCGGGACTAAGGTGACCATCTTCGATAGCCACGATAAGCTCAAAGGCTGAGAGTTTTTGCTGTGTGGTTCTTGGTTTAAAAAGGCCCTGACGGGCGGGAGGTATTGACATGGTATATTTTTTAGTTATAATACCAAAAATACTATATTAGTATTATAAGGAATTCCAATGAAATCGTCTAATCCTATAGTTGATAAGATTTTAACAGCCGCAAAGGCCCGTATGGTCCGGTTTGGATACCATAAGGTCACAATGGATGAGATTGCAGCTGATCTCCGGATGAGCAAAAATACAATCTATCTGCATTTTCCCGGTAAAATAGCTATTGCTAAAGCGTTAGTTGCAAGGATAAAAAATAGGATCAACGATCATCAGGGTGAGATCGAAAATAAAGAGAAAGACCCCTTAAAAATCATTTCATTAAATATTCTATTTTTACAGCAGGAATTAGCCCCGTGGTTTGAGTTTTTCTTAAAAGATATTCAGCTTGAGTTGCCGGAATTATGGCAGGAGTTTGTTGATTTTCGTACTGAAAAGGTCATGGAGCTTGAAAAACTCGTTGACGTAGGTATTAAAAAAGGAAAATTTCGTCAGGTTAATCCGACTTTAGCTGTCCGTGCATATTTAGGTGCGGTGAATAACATTATCAATCCGGAAATTTTACAACAGGAAGGGATAACGTTTCAGCAGGCGTTGGAAACAGTTATGGATATTTGGTCAAAAGGTATTGTGAAAGAGGGAAAAAAATGAGAGTTCTTTTTTTAACACCGAAGTTGGGTTCATGGGCAACACATGGCCATCACGTTGCGCCAAATCAAATGCACGCACAATGGGCGGCGTATGCCCGTCAAATGGGGACAATACAGCCGGAAGTTTTAGATTGTAAGGCCCTTGAGATTTCATTTGATGCTATGCTCGATCAAGTCAAGGCGAAGAACCCTGAGGTGCTTGTTTTAGGAGACATTTTACATTCCTATGGCGGATTTGCGGTACAGAAGTATTTTAATGACACGGCTTGTGCGATAAGAAAGATTCTTCCAGAAACTAAAATTGTTGTCGGTGGGTTGTGGTATTCCTTTTTCGGCAAGGAAACGCTTGAAAAAAATTCAGATATTGATTTCGTTGTTATGGGAGAAGGGGAGCTTACGTTCAATGATCTGATGGATGCGTTAAACAAAGGAGAAACAGATTTTAGCGAAATTCCGGGGCTTTCATCCCGTAAGAACGGTAAAGTTCTTTTTGGGCCTGTGCGTTTGCTAATCAGGGACTTGGATATTCTTCCCATCCCCGCATATGATCTTTTCCCTATGGATAAGTATGTGGGACATACCTATTGGAAGCCGTTTGCGGAGATCGTTACTTCTCGTGGCTGCACCCACGGCTGCACATTTTGTTATGAGTGGAGCGAGCATGATCCCAGGTCACTTAACCATTTTAATCGTTGGCGGGCAAAATCAGCCGCAAAGGTTATCGACGAAGTGGAATTATTAGAAAAGAAGTTTGGTGTGAAAGTGGTTGTTATCCAGGAGGACAATTTCCTTTTGAATCCCAAACGGGTCAGAGAATTTTGTGAAGAAAAGATAAAGCGCAACCTTAAAATGAAGTGGGTATGCTTGGGGTGTGCCAGCGATTGGATAAAATTAGAGAAGGATATTCCTTTAATGAAAAAAGCAGGGTTGTTCATGGCTGTCTTTGGAATTGAAGTGGCCAGCGATGACGAGTTGCGTAAATTGGAAAAAGGGATCACGGTCGATCAGATTTACAAGACCATTGAGATACTAAGGACCAGTGATATTGCCATTGTGGGGGATATTATGATCGGTTTTGATTATGACAATGAAGCCATAATAAAAAAGCGTTTTGAGTTCGCTGATCAAGTTGACCCGGATGTTATGTGGGTGGGTTATCTTACGCCGCCTCCCGGATCGCCAATTTGGACAGATGGGATAAAACGCGGATGGATCAATCCCGACAAGCTCGATATGCTCCAGTGGGATTTCCTTCATCCGGTTGTGCCAACCGACCATTTAACTATTGAGGATTTAGGCAGGTTGGGGGCTTGGGGAATGCGTGAATTTTATTCTAAACCGGGAAGAATCCAGCGCATTTTAGGGAGTAATTTTGATGAGTTGGGCAAATTGTGCTTTAAAGACGTCATGGCGGGCATAGGAAAGTGGGAGGCTGGGGCGGTTAAGGGCGAAAAGCATATTTAGAATTTTGCTTCCTAAACGGTGAAGGCTTCTTAAAATACGCTGAAATTCTTTGTAAAAGGTTTAATTTAAGGGGAATAACGCCCAGCTGGGATGCTGTGGGCATGACGAATAAAGCGGTCATCGCGGCAATTAGTGATCCGAATACTACAGCTGCTCCAAACCGCTGGGTCGAAGGAAATTCAGAAAATGTAAAAATGCCAAAACCCAAAACCATCACCAAAGTGAAAGTCAGCACAGGTTGCCAAAAACGGTGCCTGATTTTAGACCAAGCTTCAGTATCTTTAATGTTTTTGTATTCCTGCCGTCTGAATGCCCTGACCATGTGAATCATGGAGTCAATGCCTAATCCAAGGGCTATATTGCATGCCGGAGCGGAAATAATGTCGAGAGGAACTCGCAGCCTCCGATCGTCCCCAACACAATCACAGGAATGACGCAAATGCTCAACGTAATGGCAAATGCGATACGCAATGATTTTGAAACCACCCACGCAATAAAGGAAAAAATAATGATCAGCTGTCCAATTCCGAATATGATACTGGAGGCCACCAATTGTGCAAGATGCCCCTGTAAGCTATAAATTCCCCCAATTAAATCAGGGATAAACCCATCATAACCTCCAGTAAAATTTATTCCACTTAGTGGATAAAAGTCAGATAAATGTAGAAAGAGGGCATTTAAAATTCTTTGAAGTCCTATAAAATATAAAAAAATAAAATGATATTTTTTTAGAGGGGCTTATCTTTGAAAATGCCTTAACAAATGAGTTTGAAATTAAAAACTGATAGCGCAAAGATCGAGCCAATAGCGCAATGTCAATGCGATTTAAAATATTTAAAGAGTCCATGCTCGTTCATTTGGATAAGGAACTTATATTTGCAAGTGGCCGGCCCGGAATGACATTTACTTAAGATGTAATGTGTGAAAGACAACCAGAAAAGGAGTTTTGCCATGAAAAAATCAATGATCAGTTTAGGATTATTCGGGGCGCTTATTTTAGTTGCTAACCTTAGTTTTAGTCAGGATGCCCCATCCGTATCTACTAATACAGAGACCAATTCTGTTAATTCAGCTTCAAGTCCTGGCAGCAATTGGTAAATTACGGATTAGGGATCAGTTATAGTTTTGTCTGTTAAAAGTTCTATCAAAAACACATAAAGAAAGGGAAAATTATGAAAAAATATTTTTTAATGGAGATGGCAATGATTGCTTTATTTTTAATGGGGATGAATGTTGTTGTATTCGCTGATGATGCCAGCATTAAGGTCACGGGTGAGGTGATCGATACGTTTTGTTACTTGTCAATGGGCGCTCATGGAGAAGGGCATCGTCAATGCGGGCTCGATTGCGCCAAGAAGGGCATTCCGGTGGGCATTATGGAAAATGGGACCGGCAAGATATATGTACTTTTGCCTGTTAAGGAAAATACAGCTTTACCGGATGCCGTCGTTGACAAAATGGGCAGGACTGCAACCGTCACAGGGCATGCCTATGCCAAGGGCGGCAGCCAGTTCTTGACGGTGGAATCAGTCGGATGATTCATTTCTTGCAGTTACTATTTCCCGGTGTGCAGCATTTGCAAAACCTGCATCCGTTGGTTGTGCACTTTCCGATTGTTTTTTTGATCAGTTCTGCATTTCTTTATGCCTTGGCCTATCAATTGCGCAGGGACACATGGGCCAAGGCGGCTTTTTGCCTATTGCTTGGGGGAGCCTTGACAGCTGCTGTAGCAGTATGGAGCGGCCTTTATGCGGCAGAGGGGGTCATGGTTGCCCAATCCGTCAGGTCGAGTTTACTGATTCCTCATAAGCACTGGATGCTTGCCGCCTTGGTGATGAGTATTTTGTTGGCGGCATGGGCGGCAATTGACGGAGGGTTTCCCCGGAAAGGACGCGTAGTGTTCGTGGGATTATGTCTTGTTTTGATAGCAATAATGGCCAAAGGTGCGGATGACGGCGGTCGGATGGTTTATAATTACAACGCAGGCGGCAGTGCCTGTGCCCAGCCTATAGAATTTTCCGGGAATTGATGCAAAAGAAGCCCCTCCCATGCCCAACCTTTGGAGGGGCAAGTTCCTCTGTATCCTTATTAGAAAAGCACTCCAATAGATCACGCCTGCCAGAATTATAAGACATTAAGTCGTTTATCGCTTTGCAATTACCTATGCCATTTTTCGAGGAAAATTAAAAATACCCCCATCATAACCTGCGAGGCGCCTGTTATGCGCTTTACAGTTTTGGGCCGAAACGGGCTTAGTCTCACTATTAATTTTTGTTTTTTTATGTGTAAAACGATTAACGGAGGTTTATTATATAGCGTTAGGACAATCCAAAAGACAGGAGATGAGATGAGTAAACAGTTAAAAAGGGTAGGGGTATTGCTTTTAGGATGTGTGTTTTTTGCAGGTTATTCTTTCCCGGTGTTGGCGCAATCGGTCACGCTCGATGATCTGCTCAAGCGTGTCGAGGCCGTAGAGAAGCAGAACGCGTCTCTTAAGACGGAGATTGAGGCGATGAAGGCATCACAAGCCGCTGTTCCAGCGGTGGCTGCTGAGCCAGTAAAAGCCGCAACACCGGCTCCTGTTATTACGGCTAACTTTAAAGATGGCTTCAGCATAAAATCTCCTGACAACGCTTATAAATTAAAACTGAGCGGATTTTTACAATCAGATGGCAGGGTCTTTACAGATAATAAAAAAGACAGCGCTTTTGGCACATCTACATTTTTGATCCGCCGCGCCCGTCTGTATGTTACAGGAACTGTAGCCAATGATTTTAATTTTACCCTTGTTCCTGATTTTTCAGCAACTTCCGGCACAGTCCTTACTTATGCTTATGGGGATTATACAAAGTATCCTTGGTTCCAGATCAGGGGAGGTAAGTTCGTTGAGCCGTTTAGTGTTGAAAATCTTCAGAGTTCTATGTACTACAACTTTGCCGAATTAGGACTGCCTGCAAATCTTTATCCTCAGCGCGATATCGGCGTGCAGGTTTCCGGGGGAGTCCTTAATGATGCTTTCAAATATGCGGTGGGTATTTTTAACGGGGAAGTAGACCATGAAACTTACAATACTGAGAATGCGGATACTAATAATGATAAAGACGTAGTAGGCCGTGTCTGGATCAGTCCGTTTAAGAATACGGATTTGAAGGTCGCTAAGGGCCTTAGTTTAGGGTTCGCTGCGGCTTATGGGCATGAGGATGAAGGCACTGTCAGCACAACAGCTCCTTATAATAGTAATAACCCTCTTTATAGTTCTCCGGGGCAGGTCACGGTCTTTTCTTATTATTCGGGGATATCCCCCAACGGCCCTCGCCTGCGCAGGTCGCCGCAATTTACCTACTATTATAAATCTTTTGGAATTTTAGGTGAGTATGTGGACTCTTATCAGGATTATGCCAAGGGTAGCGGCAGTACTCTGGTTAAACAAAGATTTGATAACAAAGCCTGGCAATTGTCAACGACCTATGTATTAACAGGTGAAGACGCCACTTATAATGGCGTAACGCCTAATCACAACTTTGATTTTTCAAAGGGGGGGCTTGGCGCGTTTGAATTGGCCGCGCGTTATGGAGAGCTGAATCTTGACCCTAAAATTTTTACTGACAGTTTCGCAGATCCAAATACGTATATATCAAGAGAACACGCTTGGGGCGCGGGGCTTAACTGGTATTTGAATCCTAACGTTAAATTAGTTTTTGATTTCGAACAAACCAAATTCCACCGAGGTTCTTTGCCGGCAATAAATAATGGCAATCGCAAGCCGGAGAACGTTATCACGAGCCGTATACAGGTTGGTTTTTAATTATATTGTAATTTTTTCCGGGGCAAAGGCCGTTTTTAAGGCCTTTGATTATACCGGAAGACGCCGGTGGCTTTTACGGTATTATGAACATCTGCCGGTTTTTGCAAGTGCAGCAGAATGGTTTTATCAACTGGTTGCGGGTCACCGGTCTTTTTTATCAAAGTTTCACCACGCAAAAAGGTGTGGTGTATAATTATTTTTATAAAAGTATGGATTAAGTTAGATAGAAAATTTGGGCTATGAGCAAAATCGCATTTGTTATTTTCTTGGCGGCTTTCTTTTTATTACAGCCGCTAAGTATGGGAAAATACGGCTTAATGTATCCTAACGATGACGTCGACTATTTTGCCCAATCATCATCCTTGGCATTTGGACAATTCCCTTCATATAAGAACGAATATTTAACGACCTTGAAGGAAGGGCCTAAAGGTTCTATAGGCTCGGGAATTCTCGCGGCTGTGTTTGTGTTCGCATTTTCCTTAATCGACCGTATGGAAGGCTCAAAAATTCTTGAGAAACGTACTAGAGGCAATGTCCCAAGTAGCTGGGCTGTGTATGGGTTTATATTTTCCAGTGTTTTTTATTTATGCTTGGGTTGCTATTTATTGTATTTAGCGGCGGAGGCGATGGTAGGCGGCTCTTTTGCTGCTTGGGCAGTTGCTTTGATGGTGCTTTGTCAAGGCATGCCGCTTTTTGCTTTTAATAGGCCAATATTCAGCCATACAGCAGAGTTTTTCATGCAAAGCCTGTTTGTCTATCTTTTTGTGATCAATGAGCTGTCTGGCGGAAGAATTATCAAGCAGTGGTGGGCATACGTTTTACTAGGCATCGCTGCTAGTTTAGTCTTCTTAACGAGAAACAACGATGTGCTTCTTGCTATTGTTTGGCCTTTATTTTTTATTGGGAGAAATCCCGTAAATAAATCATTAAATAATGTTTCCCTTCAGTTTTTTTATATTGCTGCTGCGTTTATTAGCATGATTCTTGTGTTTAAAATTTGGCCGGAAACCTATAATCACTATAATCCCTACCCTGATTGGTTAAATAATATCACGATGCAGACAGCTTGGCAGAATATTCTCATGCGTATTGGATATGTGTTTACAGGACTTGATTGGGGGTTAATTTTTACAGCGCCGTTTTTATTATTGGGAGTTGTGGGATTTTTTTTCATTAGAATTCCCTGGGCAAAACGTTATGTTTTGGCAACTTTACCGCTTTTGGTTAATTTTTATACAATTGTATCTTTTGGTTCGCAGGGAGGATGGTATGGTTATCGTTATTTGATTGCAGCAGCATTTCCTTTATTGGTTATTCCCTTAGCGTTCTTTTTAAAATGGACGAATGGGAAAATAGGGCCATTTTGGAAATGGGGGGCGGTCCTGTTGTCCATCATGCCGGCCATGTCCATGCTGTGTTTTATTTATAATGAAAGATGGCACATGAGCGTAATTCCTGTTTTTTTTGGTAGAGAGGATTGGGGTATTGTCCACTATCAGGTATTGCTATGGCAAACAATATTAAATTCAAATCATTTTTTTCAGGGTATATCAATAGGTGGGATTGCGTATTTTCACTATCTTTATGATTATGCCTTGTTTCTTCTTTCCCATGTTAACGTGTTATTTAATGGTTTATTGCTTGAGAGCACGACTTTTATTCGAACTATTTTAATTTATATATTACCATTTACAATTTTGAAATTTTTTGATGCGCAGAAAATAAAGAAATAATGAAGCCCTATTGTTGCGCATGCCAAGGGTAAATTCTTGGTGACTTGATGCCGGATGAGGAGAAGTATGAAAAATTTTTGTTCGTGGATTTACAGGGTCCGCTTTGAAGCGATAGCTGTTATTTGTTTTGTGGTCGGTTTTTATGTTCGTCTTCAGCGTTTGGCAGGGCGGAGCCTCTGGGGTGATGAAATTTATCAGTTGAGTATGACGACGGGAGCCTTTAAGCCAGTATGGCTACGGCTGGGCAATGGTGAGCCTGTTCCTTTTCCGGGAGATTATCTGTTGAAATGGCCTTTTGTGCATTTTTTGGGCACACAAAACAAGTGGCTTATCAATTCTCCTCATTATGTTGCGACATTGTTGGCTTTCTGGCTTTTTTATAAGATTGGTAAGAAATACATAGTTTCCTGGATCGCATTTGCGATAGCGTTTATTTTTATGACGTTTAACCAGTGGCTAGTCTATCATGCTTTCGAGTTTCGTTCTTATGCGGTCTTGCCAACACTCGCGCTGGCCTGTTTTTATTTTGCGGACATGTTATTTCCGGTGACAGGGCAAGACAATGCGCAGCTTTTGTCACAAAGCAAGAGGATAGGGATTGGCATTTTCTTCTTTTTTGTGACGATCTATCATGCTTACGGGCTTTTGATGGTCGTAAGCTGTCTTTTTTTTGTTATTTTGAGGCAATGGCCCCGCAGACGGCTTAACGAGATCATGAAGGGACAGGGGGCGTTTTTTATCATCTTTGCTGTTTTACTTTCGACGAGTTTTTTTTGGTTTTTGAGTGGTGGGCAGGAATTCACGCGTGCCCAATGTTTGGCCAGGGGGATTGGGACATTTGATTATATCATCAATCCTTTAGTCAATCCGGCCAGGTTCCTATCAACAGTAGCGAGCTGCTTGATGGGATTCAAGAAATTTAAGGTGAACCTTTTAATTTGGGGTGTCTTGGCCGCCTACATAGTCCCGTATCAAAATAAAAAGGACCATCTTCTGTTTTTTCTAATCCTGATTGTTATACCCATTGAGGCCATGCTGACAGCGGATGTGCTAAAAGGGTATTGGTTTCTGCAGCGGCAATTCGTTTGGGTCATGCCCTTCTTCGCTTTGTTGATAGGATGGTCATGGGATATAATTTTAAATTATACGAAATTAAAGTTTGAAACGAAGATCATTACAAATTTTTCAAAAAAAATTATTTCTTATTGCGTTCAAGAAAAATTTAAATAACGGCACCTCCATTTTTCAAAAACCCCACCCGTTTTAGGTCCGGCCTTTTGATCATATCCCATTGGTATGATTAATGTTGCATTTGAAACAGCATTATTTAAATTTAGTGGAAAAATGTTAATAGAAAGGAGATTTTGGCTATATGCCTAAAGTATTTACAGGATAAAATATTAAAGGCATAGATAGGTGTCATTAATAAGAGAGGTGACAATGGATAAAATGACAAAAATTTCTGAGTTTTTTAAATTAAAGTCATCGGCGCCAGAGGCAACAATCCTTATCCGTCTTATTGTGGGATTGGTATTTTTTACCGAGGGGATCCAAAAGTTTCTTTATCCTGACACGCTTGGCGTTGGGCGTTTTATACGGATAGGGATCCCTGCACCGGAGGTCATGGCCCCGTTTGTCGGTGTCGTTGAAATTGTTTTTGGCTTGCTTATTGTTGTCGGATTATTGACTAGATTGGCGACGGTTCCGCTGATTATCAATATTACCGTGGCAATTATCACGACAAAGATACCGATGTTTGCAAGTAAGGGTTTTTGGAGCACAATCCATGAGTCTCGTGTAGATTTTTGTATGCTGTTGGGTTTGATTTTTTTGTTGATCACAGGGGCTGGCTGCTGTTCGTTTGATTCAAAATTGGCAGAAGAGAAAAGTTGATTTAAATTGTTGGGGGTGAATATGTTTAAAAAAACACATCATTCTGCAGGGACTATGGAGAGGGCCGAATTGAAAAGTTTTAATAAGCCTGATGAAGTGCGCTTGTTTCCTCAAGGCAGGCTTGAGCTTGTTAAAATCGGCGGGGCAACCGTTGGCCGAGCTATTTTTAAACCGGGTTGGAAGTGGTCTACATCGGTCCAGCCTATAGCTAAAACGAAAAATTGTGAGGCATCACATTTTCAGTATCACATTTCCGGAACAATTATTGTAAAAATGGAAGACGGCACAATCGTGAGGTGCAACCCAGGGGATGTTTCCCTGCTTCCTTCAGGCCATGATGCATGGGTGGAAGGCAATGAGGATGCTATAGTAGTAGATTTTCAGGGAATGGTTGATTATGCCCGGTCACTATAGTAAAGCGCCCATTTCTTAGAGAAGAATTTCAAAGGGGGGCAGTGATAATGTATTTTAAAATCTTAACAAGTTTGCTGGCATATATTTTGGTAGCAGAAACAGCAGTTCTTTATTTAATAATTAACGAATTTCATTAAGGGTCGCGAGGTATTTGCGCCTTCGTACGCGTGATCTTTCTCAGAAGAACTTGATTTTCTCATACCGGTGGGCTATGGGCTGAACCTTCAAAAAATAGTTTATTATGATGTTTCTTTTGTTGTGGTAAAATAATTCTAGTGTTAAATCAGAGAATAACGTATGTTATCTAAAAGAAAAAAGACGGTTTCTTTTGAGTCTCGACACGTCTATACAACCAAGCAGATTATAGAAATTACTGAACAGCGCAGGCTGAAAATGGAAGCTGCTGTGAGGGAGGCTGAGCTTAAGGCTAAGACCCCGGAAAATAAGCCGGCCCCTGTCGGGGAAGATTTAAACCCTCCGTTTTCAATGCCTGCCAGTGATGCGCCTCCAATCATTGAAAAGATAGAAACATCCTCCTCAGAGCTGGCTGACTCGGATATTAAAGAGGAAAATGTCGATGGGATTATAAGCAAGAACCCCATTCCAGCCAATGCCAGTGCGGGTTTTGTAGTATTAATTTTATCGTTAATTTCATTTTTTTTCATAGTTGCTTCCAAATTTTCAGAGTCTTGGGTGAATACTGTAACAGTTAAAATTAATGCTTTGATTGTTCATGGGAGTTTTTTTGTTTTAAGCGCTGTTCAGGGAGGGTGTACTGTAAAAGGGGGTATTTTAAGTGATTATTTTTATAAGCTTTCTTTACAAGGCGATTTGGTGGCGCTTTATTCATTAGGTTTGGTGATTGTCTTTGCGGCGCTTTTTGTTTTTTTCCATAAAACAACCTGGTTAAAAAGGGGGGCGGTTTTTATTTTTCTGATTTCATTAGTTATTACTGCCAATATTTTTCGAGTGGTCTTAGCTTTCGGATTAGCATTGAATTATGGCGCGGCATACGCTGACAATTATTTTCACGGAATTTTAGTCGTGGCTGTTTTTATTTTTATTGTTTTAGGGTTAATCTTTCTTGAGTCTTTATTTTCCCTTGACTGATAAAAATTAAACCAACATGAGGACGGTTATAATGGGCACAAACGAAAAACGGTATAATATCACCTGGGATTTAGCTACTCATAATAAGTTTGAGCAGATGATTGCGAGGGTGCCAATTTTTTTAAGGGATATAGCTGAAAAGAAAGTGTCTCAGAAAGCGGAAGATTTGATTCAAAAAGATGGGCGTACGGTTGTTTCTGAAAAAGATTTGGTAGAGGCTTTTTTTTCTGAAACGCCCTTTGGATTTCATGGCCCTATGAAAAGTGATATGAATGAGTTGGATATTGATTATCTAAAATATGGTCACTTGAAGTAGAAGGAGCTGAAATGGTTTTTACATGGGGGAAAATTATAGCAAGGCCATGGTCGATTTTCTTGGCGTGCCTGGTTTTGAAAGGCCTAACGCCATCCGCGTCAGCGGCTCTTATAAAAGAAACAGTTGAGTATAAGCAGGGGGACGCTGCTCTTGAAGGGTATTTGGTTTATGATGATGCTTTGAATGGCAAACGTCCGGGGATTATGGTTGTGCATGAATGGAAAGGTCTCAATGATTACGCCAAAAGACGTGCGGACATGCTTGCCCAATTGGGGTATGTTGCTTTTGCTGCCGATATTTATGGTAAGGGCATACGCCCGCAAACGTTTGCAGATGCGGGGGCCATGGCAGGTAAATTTAAAGCAGACCGTGCTTTGTTAAGGGCACGTGTTAATGTGGGTTTAGATGTTTTAAAATCACTGCCTGACGTTGATGTGTCTCAATTAGCCGCAATCGGTTATTGTTTCGGAGGGACTGCTGTTTTGGAATTAGCTAGAAGCGGGGCAGAAATTAAAGGAATTGTCAGTTTTCATGGGGGGCTAAGCTCTCCTTCACCGACAGACGCCAGGAATATCAAGGCTAAAGTTTTGGTATTGCACGGCGCTGCGGATCCCTTTGTCAAAGCGGAAGAGGTGTCAGCTTTTGAAAAAGAAATGGCAGATGCAAAAGTCAATTACAGGCTCATCAAATATCCGGGAGCTATGCACGGCTTTACAAATCCGGACAATAAAGGCGATCCGCCGGGTGCTCTTTATAATGAAGCCGCAGATAAAGCTTCATGGATAGAGATGCAAAAGTTTTTTAAAGATATCTTTATTACTAATTTGGCAGCATCATCAAGATGACTTAATGAAGAGCGGGAATTTGCATTTTACCTGGCATGAGGATATTTTGCGGGCTGCAACAGGAGCATTAAAAAATGCTAAAGCTGCTTTAAAAACCGTTTGGGAATTAAATGGGAGGGCAATATGCAAGAGCACATAGACAAAATTTATGGATATGTGATCCAGTACGGTTTTAATTTCTTTGCGGCCATCCTTATTTTTGTGATCGGCAGGTGGGTTGCAAAGATCGTTTCTAATTTATTAGAAAATTTCTTTCTGAAATCAAAAGTTGAAAAGACTCTGGCTATTTTCGGAAAGCACATCGTATTTTTTACGATCCTGACCTTTGTGTCAATAGCTGCCCTTAACAAGCTTGGCGTTGAGACCAGTTCTTTTTTAGCCATCGTTGGAGCCGCCGGTTTGGCTGTCGGTTTGGCTCTTCAAGGGTCGCTCTCCAACTTTGCCTCGGGAGTGATGATGATCTTATTCCGGCCGTTTCGTTTGGAAGATTATATTGAAGCCGGTGGCGCCGAAGGAACGGTCACCGAGATCCAGATATTTAACACCATTCTTATAACTAAGGACAATAAACGTGTGATTGTTCCTAATGCCAAGATCACCGGGGATAAAATTACAGTTTATCCTAAAGAATAATTAGTTCAGTTTTGGGAGATGAATATATGAATAGTCTAATAATCATTGGGATGATTATATTAAGTTTTATTTCTTATACTCATGTGGCTTTTGCAGGTTGGATGCAGGACCAATTTAATAAATTACAAAGTTCGAACATTGAGAGTTTAAAGCAAACTCCTCTAAGTCAAACTAAAATTGGTGATGGCCTCAAGGAGGCGCTAAAGGTTGGCATTGATAATGCGATTAAATTAACAGCTAAAACAGATGGTTTTTTTAAGAATGAAGAGATTAAGATCCCTTTGCCTGAAAAGCTTCAGATGTTAGATAAAGGCCTAAGGATGGTTGGTTTAGGCAAGACTGTCGATGATTTTATTTTAAGCATGAATCGTGCAGCTGAAGCCTCTGCCCCTCAAGCCAGGGATATTTTCATCAATTCAATAGTAGGCTTGTCTTTTGATGACGCTATGAGAATATACAATGGGGGCAATACCGCGGCTACGGAATTTCTTAAAGAGAAAACCTCGCACCAGCTTCGTGATGCATTTTTGCCCTTTATTAGGAAATCATTAGCTCAAT
Source organism: Candidatus Omnitrophota bacterium (assembly GCA_015233675.1). GTDB lineage: Bacteria > Omnitrophota > Gorgyraeia > Zapsychrales > Fredricksoniimonadaceae > JABDGZ01. Next base: position 254,412 of record JADFXH010000001.1, on the reverse strand, counting down.
ATGATGTAACAGCTAAATATAATGATGTCATTGGTAAGTATCGTTCATTACCATTTTCCCATAATGTGCCGATTCCTGATGTTGAGCAGTATGTGCTTGATAAGGCTTTAAATGGGCTTTTTTTGATTTTGGGGCAGGAAGAGACAAAAATAAGGACTCAACCGGCTGCAAGAATTACAAGTTTATTGAAGGAAGTCTTTAAATAATTTTTATTGTCCAACCGGCACCACTTTTATTCGCTTTTTGTTCCCCCTACAGAATCCTGAAGCTATAATACTGCGGATATGGAAAGATTGATCCATGAGTAACTCTATCACTGAATACGAAACACAAACTCCTGGTGTGTATGAGATCAAGCTCAATAGATTGGAAATGACCTTGTCATGATTGACATCCCCGATTTCGTTTATCCCAAAGATTCAAAAGGCAAGGCCCTTTGTCCTCGGTGCAAGAAATTAGTGGCCCAATGTGATTGCCCGTTCTTTGAAGGCGCCAAACCAAAATCGCAGTTGATAAAACCAAGTATTCGTCTGGACAAATCAGGACGCAGGGGCAAGGTGGTGACGCTCATTGGGGCATTGCCGCATAGTGAGGAGTATTTAAAGAATTTGGCAAAAGAATTGAAAGTTAAAACAGGGACTGGAGGGACATTTTATTTGGCGGAGGATGGGGGCGTTGTTGAGCTTCAGGGAGATCATAAAGAAGTTGTGGCACAATACTTTAGAAAGAACAACAATTAAAGGAAGGATTTTATGGCTAAATTGCAAGATTTGGTCGAATGGGATTATTTGGGATCGCATTATAGCGTGTACGTTAAGCATTTTACGGATGATGACGGTAAGCGGGGAATGACGATGATTTTTGAGGATGTGACCAACGAAAAGGTCACGGAAATGACTGTTCCTTCCCGGAAGTTCCCAGCTTTTTTGAAAGCGGTCAATGGCGGATCAGAGCGATATCATGGATTAATTTAGGGCCCGCAATGTCGCTCGTTTACGAGGTCGAAGCAATTGGGCCTTTTGGCACAACAGAACCTTATCGGGGGCTTTAGAGGGCGTTGGCCCGACCTAATCAATGGAACAGCTTAATGGAATGTTATGGAAGGGCGTTGGCCCGACCTAATCAAAGGAATTTATATGCGCATATTGATTATCGGAGGCGTTGCAGGGGGAGCTTCGGCAGCGGCACGGGCAAGGAGGTTGTCTGAAGATGCGGAGATTGTCATTTTTGAAAGGGGCGAGCATGTATCCTTTGCCAATTGCGGCTTGCCGTATCATATTGGCGGCGTTATTAAGGAGAGAGAAAAACTTATAGTCCAGACCCCCGAGGCTTTGAACAGGCGTTTGCGCATCAAAGTTTATGTTAAGACCGAAGCTATTAAGATCGACCGGGCTCAAAAAAATTTAATTGTAAAAGATTTAATAAATGGGAAAGAATCCACAGAGCCCTATGACTATTTGGTTTTAAGTCCCGGAGCTGAGCCCATTAAACCTATTATGCCGGGGTTGGATTTGCCGCAAGTGATGACGCTCCGTAATTTATCCGATATGGACCGGATTAAGTCTACAGTGGATCTAAACAAGACAAAAAAAGTAATTGTTGTGGGAGGCGGATATATTGGTTTGGAAATGGCTGAAGCATTGCGTGAACGAGGGCTAGAGGTTGTAATCATTGAGCTTTCCGATCAGGTCATGGGCCCTGCCGACCCGGAAATGGCTTATTATTTGCATCAAGAGCTGAAAAAACAGGGTGTTGAAGTGAAATTTGGCGTTTCTGTTAAGGGTTTTTATCAGGCAGGCCAAGGTGTGGTGGCAGAGCTTAGCGATGGGCAGAATATGGATTGTGATTTGGTCATTCTGGCTATTGGGGTTAAACCTGAAATTAGTTTGGCGAAGGAAGCAGGGCTTGAAATCGGCCAACGGGGGGGTATTGCCGTTAATGAACAAATGAGTACCAATGATCCCGCTATATTTGCCGTAGGGGATGCTATTGAAGTCGATGAATTTGTAACAAGGACAAAAGTATTGATACCTTTGGCCGGCCCGGCCAACAGGCAGGGCAGGATTGCTGCGGATAATATTTTCGGGCGTAATTCCGTTTATAAAAAGACACAGGGCACAGCTATTTGCAAGCTATTTGATTTGACAATCGGTTTGACGGGCGTGAATGAAAAAATTTTAAAAAGAATGAATTTGGTTTATGAAAAAATTTATATTCATGCTAACAATCATGCCGGTTATTATCCTGGCGCAGCCCCAATGAGCATGAAATTGCTTTTTGACCCCAAGAGTGGAAAGATATTAGGCGCGCAGGCGGTGGGTAGGGAAGGGGTGGATAAGCGGATTGATGTGCTGGCTGTTGCTCTGCGGGCCGGGATGACAGTATATGATCTGGAGCATCTGGAATTATGTTATGCCCCTCCTTATGGCTCTGCCAAAGATCCGGTGAATTTTTTAGGGTTTGCAGCATCCAATATGCTTAGGGGCGATGTAATGATATGCCATAGCGATGACACAACAAATACAGGTCCTGAAAAAATCATTTTGGATGTAAGATCGCCGAAAGAAACTCAAGCGGGGATGGTCCCCGGCGCGGTAAATATCCCCATTGATGATTTAAGGGACAGGGTAAATCAGCTTTCAAAAGATAAAGAGTACATTGTGTATTGTCAGGGCGGTTTACGGGGTTACTTAGCTTGCCGGATTTTGACACAGCATGGTTTTAAATGCCGTAACTTATCCGGCGGTTACCAAACTTATAAAGCAAGCCGGGGGATTTGATATGAATATATCTTATATCCATGGTTTGATAGGGGGGATGTTGATCGGCCTTGCAGCGGTAATTTTGTATTGGTTTAATGGCCGCATTATGGGAGTCAGCGGGATAACCTCAAAGCTGCTGTTCAAAGCGGATAAAGATTATTGGTGGTGCCTTGCATTTGTTCTGGGGCTTATATTTGGGGGGTTAATTTATCAGATGAGATTTTCTGTTGTGGTAGTTATCAATGCTTCGGCATGGAGCCTGATAATTGCGGGGTTTTTAGTTGGGTTTGGAACGGTCTTAGGCAATGGCTGTACCAGCGGTCATGGGATTTGCGGTATAGCAAGGCTATCAAAACGCTCCATTGCCGCAACTATCGTCTTTATGGCGGCGGGTATTTTGACTGTATTCATTAAGAAAGTTTTGAAGGTTTGATATGGTGATTATCATAGCATTTATTAGCGGATTTATCATGTCAATAGGTTTAATCGTCTCAGGCATGATAAACCCTCAAAAAGTCATTGGATTTTTGGATTTATTCGGTCATTTTGATCCGACCTTGGCCTTTGTTATGGCGGGCGCCTTAAGCGTCTCAGCCGTTGGGTATCGTTTAGTCGGAAGTTCCAAACCGTTACTTTGTGAGACTTTTGATCTGCCTAAGAGAAATAAGATAGACAGGCAATTGATTTTGGGAGCAGTTATATTTGGAGTGGGTTGGGGGTTAGCGGGATTTTGTCCGGGACCTGCTATTGTTGGAGTAGGTTTGGGTTTTTTTAAGGCAATTATTTTTGTGATAGCTATGTTGACAGGAATGTTTTTGGCAAGAAAGCAGGTGCCATAAAAATGCTTAACGATCGTTATTTGCCTATAGGGTTATGTGCAGTTGCTTTTTTTATTTGGTGTTTTTTACTATGCTATAAATATGTCCATTTTGGATACAATGACTGGGATTTGGCTTTTTTTACTCAAGCCTGTTGGCAATTGCTTCATTGTTCCCAATACACATCTGTCACAGGGATAAATTACTTTGGGGATCATTCCTATTTTATTACGCTGTTAATCCTGCCTTTTTTCGCTTTAGCTCCCCATCCTTTGACTTTAGTTTTATTAAAGTTAATGGCCTATCTTGTTTCTGCTTATTTATTTTATAAGATTGCTTATGAATCGTTAGGCCAGAAAACCGCAGTTATTTTGATGGTTTTATATCTTGCATTTCCGGCCAATATTTTCTCTGTTCTTTATGAGTTTAATCCTGAAAGCCTGGCGCCGCCGATTTTATTCTGGATGTTTATGGCTTTTCAAAGGCGGCAGTGGAGGGCTTATTTAATAGCTTCGATTTTATTGATGCTGATCAAGGAAAATATGGCCTTGATCGTATGTGCGTATGGTTTGTATGGTATTTTCAGTAAAAAATGTCCTCCTAAAATAGCATGGTTTAATTTGTTTTTAGGGGCAGGAGTGTTCTATTCCCTGGTTATTTATGTGGTACCGTATTTCCGTCATCTTGCCTATCATCCTTTTGTTGTCCGCTATGAATACTTAGGCCAAAATATCGGAGAAATAATATTTAACCTATTTGCCCAACCGCATAAAGCCCTGCATGCCATTTTTTCGGGTATGAATGTCAAGTATTTTAAATCGCTGTTTGGCCCGTTACTCTTGCCTGTTTTAATCAGCTGGCAGTTTTTGTTTTTAGCGTCTCCCATTTTGTTGCAGCATATGCTTTCTGATAACCCATCGGAGCATAGTATTTATTATCATTACGGTTCAACTATAACACCGTTTATATTTATGGCGGTGATGTGCGCATTAAATTTATGTTTTAAAAGATTCAGTCGAAGGCTCTTTAATGCTATTTTGTTTTTATTGATTTTTTCCGTAACAGCTTTTTTATTTTGCTTTTTAGATGCTTTTGTCTACAAACTTAATTATCATCCTGACCATCTGGAGGCTGTGCGTTGGGATTTCGTTAAAGCTGTCCCCTTTCAAACAGGGGTGATAGCTACCTTTGATTATCTGACTCCCTTGTCTTCACGGGAATATTTATATGCTTTCCATAAAGTTTATGATGAATCCTATCAGAATCCACAAGAGATAAAATCAAATGAATTAAATACGGGCAAGTCTTTTGTTTTGCCGGATCAGGTGCGCTATGCGTTGATTGATTTTAAAGACCCTTGGTTAAATCGGTCCCTTAAGCTTTGGCCTCAGGCAAGCTCCAAAAGGATACAAATGTTTTTCAAGAGAGATAATTGGAAGGTGATTAAAAGGTATGGTAGTATCGTGCTTCTAAAACGATAAACGCCGCTGATTAAAACTCGCTACGTGACGCTGAAGGGGCCAGAGGATAATTTTAATTACACATTCAACTTGAATAAAATGATATTGAAGACAAATAAAAGTATTGTAGTATATATAATCTAGAAAGCTTAAAGGGAGAGAAAGAAATGGTTAAGACGAAGATTTTGTTGGAAGAAAAAGATATGCCCAGGCAGTGGTATAATTTAGCCGCGGATTTGCCGCATGGCCTAAAGCCTCCTTTGACCCCTGATGGCAAACCAATGTCTCCTGAGATGCTGAGTAAAGTTTTTCCCATGAATTTGATCGAACAGGAGATTTCTGACAAACGTTGGATCGATATTCCCGATCCTCTTTTGGAAATTTTAGCCCGTTGGAGGCCGACACCGTTACATCGCGCCAAGTATCTGGAAACTTATTTAAAAACTCCTGCCCGTATTTATTATAAAGATGAAAGTGTCTCTCCGGCAGGCAGTCATAAGTCCAATACGGCAGTAGTCCAGGCATGGTATAACAAGCAGTTTGGTATTAAGAAATTAACGACTGAAACAGGAGCGGGGCAATGGGGCAGTGCCCTGGCTTTTGCATGTAATCTTTTGGATCTGGAATGCAAAGTTTATATGGTTCGCGTTTCGTTTGATCAAAAGCCAATGCGTAAGACTTTAATGAATGCCTGGGGGGCAACGTGTGTGGCTTCCCCGAGCCCGCAAACAAATTTTGGACGTAAAGTATTGGCCCAAATGCCTGACACACCCGGGAGCTTGGGCGTTGCTATCAGTGAGGCTATAGAGGAAGCGGTGGCGGACCAAACGGGGCAGACACGTTATTCTCTGGGAAGTGTTCTCAACCATGTTCTTTTGCATCAGACCATCATCGGTTTGGAAGCCAAGAAACAATTGAAATTGGCTGGGGAACATTTGCCGGATGTGATCATTGGCTGTGCCGGAGGAGGCAGTAACTTTGCTGGCATTTCGTTTCCTTTTGTTTCGGACAAGATACATGGCGCTAAAATGACGATCATTCCTGTCGAGTCTTCGTCCTGTCCTAAAATGACGCGCGGTAAATTTACCTATGATTTCGGTGATATGGCGGGAATGACGCCTTTGATGGCAATGTTCACCTTGGGGCATGATTTTATGCCTGTGCCAATCCATGCAGGGGGGCTGCGTTATCATGGCATGGCCCCATTAGTCAGTCAGGCCATTGTTGACGGACTTATGACGCCTAAGGCGTATGACCAGGTGAAGTGTTATGAAGCGGCCATCACTTGGGCCAAGACTGAAGGGACGATTTGTGCCCCGGAAACGAGCCATGCGATTGCCTGTACGATCGATGAAGCCATCAAGGCGAAAGAAGAAGGCAAAGAAAAGGTCATTCTTTTTAATTACAGCGGACATGGCCTCATGGATTTACTTGGGTACGAGAAATACCTTTCTGGTAAACTGGAGCGGTACGCCTTAGGACAAGACGAGTTAGTGAAATCTATGGAAGCTCTTGATAGTCTTCCCCAAATAAGGTAAGGGATCGTTGTATGAACAATTCTTATTTTGATATTTATGGTAATAAGGTGGTCATTCATTTTAATGATAAGGTGTGTTTTTCCACTGAAGACGTTCTTAACAGCGAACTATTCAAAAGGATATTGACCGACTGTGTGGCGGAACTTAATCACAAGAATTCGATACTTTTGAATATTTTTTTACCGTCTAGTCCAAGAGACAAGAATGACATAGAGCTTCTGATTAAAGCATTTAAGTTTTTGTCTAAGAATTCCGCAGATCTTTTGCCTGCGCTTGTTCCCGGTTCTGAAGTGCTTTTACGTGATAAACACTTGTTGAACGATTTTATTGAATATTTTTATAACTATTGGCGGTCCCTTGAGCGTTTCATCGTTTGTGACTCGGCAGGACGTGATCTGGACCAAAGGCCGTACCGTACTTTTAACGATGTGGTCGAACCGCTTAGCCATTTGATCCGCAGTACCTATCGTGATATTGCGGAGAATTTGACCAAGCAGCATCCGCGTATTTATCGTCAGGTCATTGCCGGTGCGGAGGTTGGGGTGATCGTTTCCAATCGAATCATGAATCTCCCTTGCGGTATTTATGAAAAATTGCAGGGGATTCCTATTATCCGTCAAGTGCTTCTTTATCCGCCGTTGATATTGAATACTCCTATGAACAAGCGCTCCGGGAAGTTCGAGCGCATCGGTCAAAATCCTATTGAGTTGGCTGATTTACAGAAGAATGAATGGCTTTGTTACCCTGCCAAGGTGGGGCCGCTTGTGATGTTGGTTTATTTTCATAAGAAATTTTTCGAGCTTGGGCTTTCTTTATGCAATTTGTTTGAAATGGCGGATGACGAGGACCTGGAACGTAAGCCTGATGCCGTTTATATCTTTGGAGTTCCGGGTGCGGTATTGGACCATTTGGCTAAAATGCCTACGGTTTTTTATGATGATGAAGGGAATGACATTTTAGTAGGAGCGGTCCCGGGACATGACGATTTCGGGTATTTCGGTTATTTGAAAAAAATGATCCTGACACTGCACAATATCAAGATGATGAAGATGGGGTATCTGCCTTTTCATGGGGCCCTGGTGAGGGTGGTCCTTAAGGGCAATAAAGACTTCACTTTTTTATTTATGGGGGATACAGGGGCGGGCAAATCAGAAACATTGGAAGCGTTTCGTGCTTTGGGTGATGAATACATACAGGATATAGTGATTATTGCAGACGACATGGGGTCCTTGAGCATATCATCGGATGGGAAGATCATCGGCTGTGGTACGGAAACAGGGGCTTTTTTGCGCTTGGATGACCTGCAGCCTGGGTATGCCTTGGGGCAGATTGACCGTGCCATTATCATGAACGCTAATCAGGTCAATGCGCGTATTATTCTGCCTGTGACCACATTCAATAATTTGATCAAAGGCCATAAAATTGATTTCATTTTATATGCCAATAATTATGAAGATATTGATGAGGACCATCCTATTATCGATAGGTTAACAACCCCTGAGATGGCAATCAAGATTTTTAGAGATGGCACAGTTATGAGCAAGGGAACAACTACCTCTAACGGGATTGTCCATTCGTATTTCGCCAACATTTTTGGTCCCGTTCAATATAGAGATGTTCATGAAGTATTAGCGGAGAAATATTTTCATGCTTTTTTTAAGGCGGGGATTTTTGTCGGCCAGATTCGTACCCGTCTGGGGCTTTCGGGCTGGGAGCGCAACGGGCCAAAAGAAGCGGCAAAGGAATTATTACGCATCATTCAGCAGCCGTATAACACGTTTTAAATTTAATTGCATGAATCTCTGATTTCAATTTCCAGGGATTTAAGGGTCATAAAAAGGTCGTTTAGGAAAAACAGCAGGGATAAAATCAGGGCCAATACTCCGACGATAAAGCAAACGGTGATCGGCGTAATTAAAGACACATTAAATAAATTACTTAAAAATAATAATAATATTACGGTAGCAATGGCGCTTAAGCATATGACATTTGTGGCCACGGAATTGCGCAGCAGATGGCAGCGCTTGTAAAATATATCGATTTGTTGGCGGTAACTTTCTCCCTCCGGCCCCGGATGTTTTTTAACCAAATCACATAAATGCCTGACCCTGTCAATTGGTCTGGCCAAACGGCCGGCTAATACCAGCAACAGCAGGCCAGCTCCTGAAATAAGCACACACGGAGCTACGGAAGACTGCATAATCTGCGTTAGTTGGGCGTTAGTCATGACCATAGTTAAATACTCTCATTTTCCTCGTCGATAATTTTTTTATTATACTGCTATTGGATTATCTGTCAACAGATGATTTTTCCGAATAAATAATGTTAATGAATTAATGATTAATATATTGACAAAGTGGGGCCGTTTGTTTTATATTTTATGGTAGGAGGCGAAAATGAAGGATGCTCAAGAAGAACTTGATAAGAAGATTGGCTACTATTGGCAAAGGATCCGTGCTTTCGGGGAAAGCCATAAGCATTTTGACTGGAATGCAATGGAAGTTTTGCTGAATTTAACTTTTACGCATAACCTATTGGATTCTGTGCTTTCCCAAAAAACGCGTGAATACGGCCTGTCCCGGGCGGCTTTGAATGTATTGTCTATTTTAAATCACAGTGAAGGGAAAAAGGGATGTAAGCACCATGAGATCAGCAAATTATTATTGGTCAGCAGGGCCAATATTACCGGTTTGATCGATGGGCTTATCCGTCAAGGGTTAGTCGAAAGGGTTTACGACGAGAATGACAGGCGTATTTGCATAGCCAGGATTTCCAAAAAGGGAGAGGAATTAGTCGGGTCTTTTTTGCCTAAGTATTATGAATATGCCGCAGGGTTGTTTCTGAATTTGTCAGATCAAGAAAAACAGCAATTGAATGGGTTATTAGTGAAGATGCGTTCCAGTATTAACGATAAATTAAAGAAGTCAGAAAATGAAAAACTTGGATCCAAAAAAACGAAACACAATAAATAACAACAAAGCAGGGAGTTCTCTTTTTGTTTTTATATTCCTGCTGGCCAGCTGTTATGGGCCATCAGCTTTTAGCTCTGAAATTATTTCGAACGCTGTATCCTCTTTTAAGCTAAATTTATCGCAAGTTTTGGCCAGGGCCCAGGAAAATAGCTTACTCATAAGAGTTGCTTGTCAGCAAGTACGTCAAGCCGCTGGCCGCAAACAGCAAGCAGACGCACAGCTTTTACCCAATCTATCCTTGGGTGGCGCTCAAATGAAAGTTTTTAGGGAAAATCTGGATTCATTGGGATTCCCCGGAGGGGGGAACCTTGGGCCATTGAAAACTTTTGATGCCAGGGCCCAGCTGGTACAGCGGGTTTTTGATTTAAGCGCGCTTTCGCGTCATCAGGCAGGCAGTGTCGAGCTAAGAATAGCTGATTTTGAGCAGGATTTAGCCCGTCAGCAAGTGACCCTCACGGCCGCTATGACTTATTTGGCAGTATTAAATGCGCAGGAACGTCTTAAAGCTATAGAAAAAGATAAAGCTTTGGCTCAACAGATTTTGACATTGGCCCAGCACCAATTTGATGATGGGATTGCTGCCAGGATTGATGTGACACGCGCTAAAACCCGTTTGGCCCAGGAAGAATTCCTGTATCAGGAAGGTCTGTTAGATTTAGACAGGGCGGATCTTCAGCTAAAACGTATTACAAGTTTTCCGTTAGGAAATCCTCTGGAGCTTACGGATACGCTGAAATTTTTTGAAGAAACGGCTTTATCATTGGAAGATGCCATTGACACGGCTGAGGCCCAGCGTATAGAAATTAAAATCACCGGGCAGGAAGTGCAATATGCCAAGTACAAACTTCAGGAGGCAAGAAACCAAAATTTCCCGCAAGTAGCATTAATGGGAGATATCGGCCGCGCGGGGACAGATATTTCAAAGAAGACAAGCGAGGTCAGCGAGATAGGGCTGCAGGTTAAATGGCCTGTATTCGATGGCGGCCGCATTATCGGAGAAGTCAAAGAGGCTGCCGGCAAGAAACAGGAAAATGAAATGATCCGGGATGACACTCAAATTCAGGTTGAGGAAGATGTGCGCTTGGCTTTAAAGACGCTGACTAGCAGCAAACAACAGGTGCTGGCGGCAGAGCAGACAGTGATTTTAGCAGCCGAGGAAGTGTCGCTGGCCCGCAATCAGTTTGCTTCCGGTTTAAGCAATAATTTAGAGGTCATAACAGCTCAAACGAAATTAGCCGAGGCCCGTGAATCTTATACGGCAGCCTTGACACAATATCATATTGCGCGAATGAATTATTATTCGGCCATAGGTAGTATTGAAAGTTTTCATTTATGATTGTTAAAAGCGGGGGATAGGTTATGGAGAGGATATTAAAAAGGTTCAATGGGCAGAATCGGCAAAAGACCATTACTGTTATCATTGCAGGGGCAGCAGTTTTAGTCTTGTTGTTTGTTGGGTACAATTATTTTTTTCCTCATGAATCTACCGACGATGCTTTTATTGAAGGGCACGTGATCATGGTAAGCCCTCAAGTATCCGGGCATATCGTCAAAGTTTATATACAAGACAATCAGATTGTCCATCAAGGGGACCTTCTTGTGCAAATTGATGAAAGGGATTATGCTGTGTCCCTCGATTTGGCAACGGCGGAAATGGCCGAAGCCCAGGCGGAATTGAAACAGTCGAAGGAGGATTTAGAGCGTTATAGCAAGCTTTTTTCTTCAGGGGATATTTCAAAACAGCAATTAGACCGGGCCCTTCTCCGGGCAGACACAGCCATGGCCAATTTGGATATCACTAAAGCCAAGGTCAAACAGGCCCAGTTAAATCTTTCCTATACTAAGATCATGGCCATTACCCGGGGGCGTGTGACGCGTAAATCCGTCGAAGAGGGAGATTTTGTACAGGCAAGTCAAGCCTTGCTTGCCATCGTCCCTCCGGAACGTTGGGTGATCGCAAACTTTAAGGAAACACAGCTTACCCATATGCAGCCCGGACAGAAGGTTTCCATTCATGTTGATGCTTATCCGCAGAAGGAATTTTACGGACACGTGGATAGTATTCAGCGGGGGACCGGGGCCAGGTTTAGTTTGCTCCCGGCAGAGAATGCCACAGGCAATTATGTTAAAGTGGTCCAGAGAGTGCCGGTTAAAATTCTTATCGATTCTTCACAGAATGATGATTCCTTGTCTTTAGGCATGTCCGTTGTGCCGGACGTTAAATTGAAATAAGGGAATGTCCGATGGCCCAATCCTCATCCCCCATACAAGAAGAAACAGCTAATGGTGTCAGTAAATGGCTGGTTGCCACGGCTGTCATGTTTGGCGCGTTTATGGCGGTCATGGACATTAGCGTGGTTAATGTTGCATTGCCGTATATGATGGGCAATTTTGGCCAGACCCTTTCGGCCATCACATGGGTGGCCACAGCCTACAGTATCGCGGCCGTCATCATGTTGACAATGTCCGGCTGGTGGGTGACTCTGGTGGGCCGCAAGAATTTTTATCTAGCCTCCTTTGCTATTTTTACATTTGGCTCCATCCTTGCCGCGACAGCGCACAATTTCACCTCGATGCTTATTTATCGGATTATCCAAGGTATCGGGGGAGGGAGTTTAATACCTATTTCGCAAGCGATTTTGCGGGAGAGTTTTCCCAAGAAAGAGCAGGGAATGGCGATGGCTATTTTTTCCATGGGGGTTGTGCTGGCCCCTGCTTTTGGTCCGGTGTTAGGTGGATGGCTGACGGACAATTACGGCTGGCCTTGGATTTTTTATATCAATATACCGGTGAGTTTATTGGGGATGTTCTTGGTATGGCTTTATGTGCATGACCCTGCGTATCTTCGCCGGGGGATAAAGAAAATTGACTGGGGGGGTATCGTTCTTTTAACTTTGGGGCTGACCGGTTTACAGACGGTCCTTGAGCGCGGCCAGCAGGAAAGCTGGTTTGACTCCCCGATGATCATAATTTTCAGTATTGTTACGGTTGTGTCATTGGTGACCTTGGTGGTTTGGGAACTTTTACAAAGCGAACCTGTGGTGAATTTCCGTCTGTTAAAGAATATCCAGCTGAGGATGGGTGTTATTATTGTATTGGTCTTTGGGATTGCTCTGTACGGAACGACGTTTATTTTACCGCAATTTACCCAGCAGTTATTAGGTTATCCGGCATTCCAAGCAGGCTTGATCCTGATGCCGCGTGCCGTGACCCTGTTTTTTGTCCTTCCGCTGGTAGGAAGGATTTTTAATTTTATAGATTCAAGGGCCATGATGGTGACGGGGATCGTGGTCGTGAGCCTGTCCTATTGGCAGCTGGCGCATTTGTCTTTAAGTGCGTCGGACATGAGCATCATTCCAATCCTGATTTTGATGGGATTAGGCATGCCGTTCATGTTTGTGACCCTGACAACGGTGGCTGTTTCATCGATCTCCAAGGAGGAGATGACTTCAGCCTCAGGAATTTATAATTTGTTCCAGCAGGTAGGGGGGAATGTTGGTTATGCCCTGATCGTGACCGTTATTGAGAGGCAGTCACAAGTTCATCATGCATGTTTAGTAGAACATATAAGCCTGTTAAATAAGAATTTTACGGTATTTTATCATCAGGCTCAGGCGCTTTTTGTCCGTCAAGGAGTTGCCGGCGTTGACGTAAAACCAAAAATGCTGGCCTTGGTCCAGCATATGGTCAACAGGCAGGCAGATATGATGGCCTATAACGATACTTCTATCGTACTTATGATTATGTTTATAGTACTTCTGCCGCTGGTCATGCTTTTTCCTGTCATCAAATCTCCGAAGGAAGCGGTTGTCGTAACCGAGGTTTAAACGCACCCGTAAGGTTTTTGAATCAGGCTTGAATAAGTTGCAGAGTTTTTTTTTGTATGTTAAACTAAAAAAACTATGACAGAACATAATGGCGTTTATTCTGCTTATATTAATTCCCAATTTAAATCTTTAAAAGCTGACTCGGAGAAATCTCGCAAGACAAGCAGGCCGTTTGTGACTATTTCTCGTGAGACAGGGGCATACGGCCTGACCATTGCCAAGGGCTTAGGTGAATATTTACAAAAACATGAAAGGCGGAAAGAGTGTCCATGGACGGTGTTTGATAATGAGCTTTTAAAAAAGGTTGTTGAAGAGCACGATTTGCCGGAGACAGTTCTTCCCTATTTATCAGAGTCGACAATTTCAGAAATTGAAGATATGATGGAAGAGATTTGCGGCTTGCATCCTTCGCGGCATTTACTGGTTCATGAAACAAGCAAAACGATTCTCCACCTGGCCCAATTAGGTTATTCCATCATAGTTGACTGGGGGGCCGGTATAATCACTGCTAAAGTTCCCAGAGGAGTGCATGTCCGTCTGATCAGTTCGCTGGATAAGCGCATCAGTCATATGCAGGAGTACTTAAAGGTTAGCAAGAAAGAAGCCGAAGAGTATGTCATTAAGAAAGATCACAACAGAAGTAGTTATGTTAAAAAATATTTTGAGAGAAATATTTCAGACCCCTTACTTTACGATCTTATCATTAATGTTGATAGCGTGGGCCCTCAAGAAGCTGTCAGGGTCATAGGGAATTTAGTGCTTAAGCATTATGCGTGATGTAAATTTGAAGTTTAACTGTTATGATATGCAAATTTGTGCTGTGTTCATAAACAATGTTTAAAGTAAAAAGTCTGAGGAGAAAACGGTATGTCTATTAAATTGAAGAATAAGATCAATAAGAAACAGGCCCGCATTGCGGTGATCGGTTTGGGATATGTCGGCTTGCCGTTGGCGCTGGCATTTGCCGAAAAAGGATTTAAAGTATCAGGGATTGATACCGATGCCCACAGGATAGAGCGTATTAGGAGCATGAAAAGTTATATTACCGATGTGCCGTCTTCTCTTATTGCTAAAGTAATCCGCAGGAAAGTTTTTGATGTTTCTACAGATTTTGATTTATTAAATCAAGTTGATGTTGTTATTATTTGCGTTCCGACGCCGCTTAAACGTAAATATACTCCGGATATTTCATATATTGTCAGTGCCGTTAGAAGTGTGGCCAAACATTTACATAAGGACATGCTGGTTGTTTTAGAGAGCACCACCTATCCCGGCACGACAGAAGAGCTTATCAAGCCGGAGCTCGAAAAAAGCGGTTTAAAAGCAGGCAAAGATTTTTACGTCGCGTTTTCCCCTGAGCGCATTGATCCGGGCAATAAAGATTTTGAGGTTACCAAAATCCCCAAAGTTGTCGGGGGATTGACTGCGGCGTGCACCTCTTTGACCGGGCTGCTTTACAGTCAGATCATCAAGCATGTGCATCAGGTGTCTTCCTGCAAATCCGCGGAAATGACCAAGCTTTTGGAGAATTCTTTTCGTATCGTTAATATTGGATGGATCAATGAAATCGCGCAAATGTGCCATGCGTTAAATATCGATGTTTGGGAAGTCATTGGCGCGGCCAAGACAAAACCATTTGGTTTCATGCCGTTTTATCCGGGGCTGGGAGTCGGCGGGCATTGTATTCCCGAAGATCCTCTGTATTTATACTGGAAAGCCAAACATTACGATTTTAGCTGCAAATTCATTAAATTAGCGGCGGATACGAACCATAACATGCCTGCTTATGCGGTCATTCGTCTGCAGGAAATGTTAGGGAAATCTTTTAAGAATGCCAAGGCGCTGGTCTTGGGTGTGACTTATAAGAAAGACGTCAAAGACCTTAGAAAATCGCCGGCAATACGGCTCCTGGATCTTTTAAGAAAACAGATCAAAGCGGATTATTATGATCCTATCATCCCATTCCTTAAATTAGACGGATTGGACCTGAAATCTATTGATTTAACGCCGGCAAACCTTAAAGGGTATGATGTGGTGATAGTGGCGGTGGACCACACGGCGGTCAATTATGAATTAATATATAAAAACGCACGGTTGATTTTTGATACGCGTAATGTGTATAAGGACAAGACGGACAAAAGGGTTGTTAAATTATAAAAACAGCGGTAATATCCAACATTTTAAGACAGCCCTGCGAAAATGCCATCGCCAGCTTGAATGCGTTTTCCGACCGATGTGCTGCACGTTCCTAACATCCCATACTGGTTGGTCATTGTTATTGTTACGCTATTTATACAATTGATCGTCGTGTCTGAAAGATTTTGTCGAGGGTTAGCATCAAGGTCCCAGAATGCAAGTGTAGCATATTGACTTACATGAGTATTATTATTAGTATAAGAATAGATAATATATTTAAATTTATTTGAAAGATCAGTGCCCCCCATACTGGGCTATAGTATAGTTCCCTCCTCTAACTTGAGTTTCTACAGTAACATTTGGCCCTAAACCAGTCCCTCCCGCAGTAAGATTTTGTGCGCATTGATCAACAGTCTTTGTTGTAAGCATGCATGCATCCATCTGATCAGAAAGGAGCCTCAAAGAAGAGTTTCCCTCTGATGCGGCCGAACGGTCAATCCAGCCATAGATATTAGGCACGGCAATGGCGACTAATATGCCAATAATGATCAAAACGACGATAATTTCTAAAAGCGTGAAGCCATTGTTATGTTGGCGAGCTTTCCGTAATTTTATATTCATTTGTCGATTTGTCAAAAACCCTTCCGGATTTTAGTTTCATCCATCCTATTCGATAGTATATTTGGCTTTTTTTGACCAGTCAAGCATGCTTTGAGATAAATAGAGGTAGCGTGTTGTTGTGAGAAATATTGTTATTTCGTCAAACAATTAAATTTATTTTTTATTTTTATTTGTAATAATCATGCAATATATTGGTAATTAATAAGTTATGATTATTGTTTAATTTGCTAGAAATATTGACAAATAATCAAAATTATGCGATACTATTAATGTTTCAAATCTCAAATTAATTTTACGAGGTAAATTATGAAAAAGCTATTATTAAGCATTATTTTTTGCTCAAGCATTTTACCAATCGCGCGCGCCGAAATTAAAGATTTTGTATACGACGGTAAAGAAATATACGTGCATGTTAAAAAAGATCATGTCACAACCGTCATTTTCCCCGAGTCCATAAATGGTGTTATCAGAGGTTTCGGAGCAGACACCTATGTTGTCCAAAGAAATAACAATAAACCGAATATGCTGGAATTAATGCCTACGGATTTAGAAGCCGCTGAAATGACAGTAACTGGTATTTCCGGAGAAAGTTACGTGCTGCGATTTGTAGCTAATGATGATTTTTATACCAAATTTATTATACACAGGATAGCGGCTTCTGATGACAAAAATGAAGATAAAACAATAGCCGCCAAAATGGATATTCTGTCCGAAAGCGTCATTGAAAAGAAAGGGGCAATAAGACAAACAGCAAAACCAGCGTTAATGAAAGCAATAAATGTGGAGGATCAGGTTAGTAGAAAATCGTCCCCGGATTTGCCGCCGGAGTTAAACCTTAAGATTACCCTCAAAGGCAATGACCTGCCGCTTAAAATTTACCTTTCAACAATTTCTCAGGTTACGCGATACAACATTATCACAACCCCGGACATTGATTCTCAAAAAACATCCATCAACCTTGAAAATATTGAGGTGTGGAGGGCATTAAAAAGTCTTTTATATAAGTTTGGATATGGATTTAAAGTCTCCCGGGAGGATTTAATCATTACAGAAACAGAAACCAGGATTTTTAATATAAACATGCCGGCGGTGGACCAATCATTTACTGATGAGACCTCCAATGCATCCTTCGTGGATAGTAATAATAACAATAGCATTTCAACAAATAACCAGCAAAACCAGGATATTAAGGTAGGGACAAAGATCTATTACGAAAATACCTCGCCCAAACTTTCCTTATGGGCTGATTTAGAAAACAACGTTAAATCAATAATAACGCCCAATACCGGCAGCTATTCTCTTAATAAGGTCAGCGGCTCAATCGTTGTGACTGATAAGCCCGCGGTCCTGGATAAGGTAGGGGAGTTGGTCTCAACCATTAATGAGAATTTAGGCAGACAGCAAAGCTTCGAGATCCAGATCATAGAAGTGACCTTATCAAGGAACCACGAAACAGGAATTGATTGGAATACCATAGCCAAAAGCCTCAAGGGTCTCAACAATATCACGGCGGCAACAAACTTTTCTTCGGCCGGATTCTTAAGCGGACAATTACTGACTTTATCAGCCGCCGGTCCGGATTCTGCCAGTGGGGCGACCAACGGCGGGGTGTCAATGGTTCTTAAAGCGCTTGATTCAATGGGGGATGTAAATGTCGTCAGCAGGCCATCGATTACGGTATCTAACATGTTCCCATGCGTTATACAGGAGGTGACCAGTGTCCCTTATATTTCCGGGACAGGTCAGACGATAGGGAATAACATTACGCAATCCAATGTTACGACATCTCAAGTGTCGGATGGTTTAACAATGAGATTGGAAGCAAAGATCGAAGAAAATAAAACCGTGTTGAATATTTCTGCGGCGCTAAACACCCTTGATTCTATGACTAATGTAGCGGTGGGTAACGGGTTGACCATCCAGGAGCCGCAGGTGTCAACGAAAAGCATTACGACGAATGTTGGAGTCGAGCCCGAAAAAACCTTGATCTTGGGAGGACTTATAAGCTCCATCAGGAATAATTCAACCGAAGGGATTCCTTACCTGGATAAAATACCATTTTTAGGAAATGCCTTTGAGTATAAAGTTAAATCAAGCAAAAAGACAGAATTGGTCATCATTATTACTCCTAAAAGCGTCATCAGGAATATTTAAACAAAGACTAAAGAATGAACTATTTATTATTTAACAACGAGATCATGGTAAGCGACGGGACCAGTGTGCATCGTATAGATAAAGGCAATGACTATAAAGATATTTTAGGGTCTGTCGAAGAAGCGAATCTCTGTGTGGTTGATGTTGATGTCCTCATCGCGGCCGCTGTGGAAAGTCCGGTAGAGAAGAAAGACAGTATCCTGGTGCGTAAGTTCAAGGAACTTTACCAGCATGAAGCCTATATTATCCAGGATGAAAGGATAGATAATAATCTTTTTCAGGTCATGGGGATCAAAGAACAAAAGGTGAGAGAAGTTTACTCGTTTATACCACCCTCAAAAGTCAGGTCTTTTATTCCCTATGGCATTGCTTTGCGTAATACTCTGGTTAATAAAAAAATCTATCTGAATAAAACTGTAGTCTTTGTGGATGACTGGGGGAGGGAGAGATTATTAACTGTCTTTGATGGTTTAAAATTCAGCCGGACAAGAGTTATAGTAAACAATGGTGAAGATATTTTACCTGAAATCAAGCGCTCCCAGATCGATTTTTTTAAGAAAAACGAAGAGTATTTAAGCAGGAAGAGTACAGATTTTATAATATTGGTCAATAATCATGTATTAGCCTCTGAGATCTCTAAAAATAAAGAAAACCTGCCGGTGGAATGCTTAGATGTTGCCTGCCCTGCATTAGAAGGTTTAAAAGAAACAAATACCCCAGTCAAGTTCAGATTGCCTGAAGAAATTATTAAAAAACGCAGGGAAATTGAATTAAAAAAGAATGCCATGACGACAGGGATTTCCTTATGTGTGGCGGCAGTAGGGTTATTTTATTTTTTGTTTAATAAGCTCGAGTTAGGGCTAGTGAGCAATCAACGTGCTTTAGCCAGACAGGACAATGAACGATTGGATGAAAAGCTAAAATCATTAGATAGAGAGACGTACAGGGAAGACTTGAGAAAGCATAAATCCCTTAATTATGGGGTATCCTATCTTGCTGTCCTTGATTTGGTCCCTTCGAGCTACGAAGTGGATTCATTCAAATTTATTAGATCGGATAAATGGGACTTAGAAGTCTCATTGTCTTCTGAAAATGGGAAAGCATTCGATCCCATTCCTAAGGTAAGAATTTTAAAAACAGCGGATATTAAAGATGTCTTTGTGAATAACCTGCCGGGAAAACATTTGAGAGTAACCCTATGAATAAAACCATCATTTTTACTTCATTCATTGCATCGATGGTTTTGATTAATTTTGGGATGTCTGCTAAAGCACGGGTAGATAAACTGAGATATGAAGCCGTACAGATGCAGGCAAACAATCTGGATATGAAACAAAAAATCAATGATCGGGAATCTTTAGTTAAACGCGGGCCTGTGCTTCTGTCGATTGAATATGGTTTGGTCATGAGCCAGATCAGGATGCTTGAAAGCTGCAGCGGGACCGACATGAATGTCCAGTTAGAGGGGTTTAAGGATGCGGATGACATTTCAGATCATTATGTGGATACGGAGTATGAGGGAGTCAGGGGATTAAAAATTAAGATCGTGGTAGATAAGTTTTCAAAAGAGACGGATATGGGGGCCGTGTTAGACGATATTCATTTATTAGAGAAGAACACTGATTTTATGGTCTCAGAAATAAGCAAAGATAAAAATAATTTAATTGTTAAAGGGGAAATCTATGGACTTTAAAAAGTTATTTTCAAAGAAAGTATTAGTGCCTTTTTTGTTTGGCATTTTTGCAATTATTGTGACCCTTTGGAGACTCAGCCCGAGGACAAATTTACCGGCACCGGAAAGTCTTGGGGCCGCATCTGAAATGGAGTCAATGAAAGTTATTTCAGCAAGGCCTGTTGCTGTAAATCCAAGCGCAGAAACAGGGCTTAAAGGAGGAGTTGAGTCAGGCACTCCCAAAGAAGATGATGCCGCGATCCAACAACAGCTTGATCGTGATCGCCAAGAGCAAAAACAGACGAAATATTTAAAGAATAAACTTGAACAAACCAATCTAGAGCTTGAACAGGAAAAAGCTCTTGCCCAGATCAATAAATTAAAAAGTGAGAATAGGGGAAACTTTAAAGATCCATCCGTCGATGGCCAAAAAAATATGCCTGAAATTAAAGTAGAGTATATTGGAGGGGATAATGTCAAGAAAGAGGCGATCCTCTCCATCGCAGGCGTTAGTTTTCAGGTCAAAGAGAAATCCAGTCCAACTGATAGCATTCAAGTTTTGTCTATTTCCGACACCGGTGTGACCCTGCATTTTAGCGCACCGCAGGAATTGACTAAGACCATCGACTATAAACCGGAATAAAGCATGTTAGCAAAGATCGGTGAATTATTAATTGAAGGTAAACTTTTAACTCAAGAAGAGCTTGACCACTGCCTTGAGTATAAGAGAACAAATCCTAAAAATCGCTTAGGGTCTATTTTAAAGCATCATGGATTTATCAATGATGAAGAATTAGCGGTGTGTCTTTCAAAACAGATCGGCTGGAAGTTTTTTAAAAATGATTATATGCCTGACTATGAGGCAATTGAACGGGTGGGGTTGGGTTATTTCTGTGAGCACCAGATTTTTCCGTTAAAAAACGGGCCTATCCCGTCATTTGTTGTTTCGTTTATAGATAACGTTGAAGTTACAGACTTTCTTAAGAATAATTTTGGTAATAAGGGAGTGAATTTTTACATAGGCACAGAGAATGATATCAGGAATGCTTTGGATTTGATAATTTTGGAGAAGGATAGGCAAAAATTACTTTCTGAAATTGAGATATTAAAATTAAAAGGAATTGATTCATTAGCTTTGTGGTTTAATGCCATTATCAATCTGGCGATTATCACGCGCAGCACGGATATTCATATAGAGCCTACCGGTAATACCACTGACATCCGGTTTAGAATTGATGGATTATTAACCCCTATCAACTGTCTTAAGCCGGAATATATCTCTAAGCTGGCTAATATAATTTTGACTAAATGTAAGGGCAATCCCTGTGATTACACTATTCAGGATGGTAGATTTGATCATGAATTTAAAGAAATGGCAAGGACGGTTGATGTCAGGTTTTCACAAATCCCGACTATTCATGGACCGGGCATTGTTTTACGTCTTCTGGACAAGGCCCGCGCATCCATCCCCTTGGAAAGTCTGGGTTATTCAGGGCATAACCATAAATTAATCAATCAGGCCATCATTGTCCCTCACGGTTTGATTTTAGTCACCGGCCCCACCGGCAGCGGAAAATCAACGACCCTGTCAGCGGTATTAAACCAGATTAAATCAATTTCTAAGAAAATTCTTACCATTGAGGATCCCGTTGAGATCACCCATTCGTTAATGTCTCAAGTTCAGGTTGATCAGTCACAAAATCTGACATTCGGCATGGCTATCCGAGCATTCCTGCGGCAAGACCCTGACGTGATTTTGATCGGAGAGATCCGGGACAAAGAGACAGCGGATGAATCTTTACGCGCAGCCAATACCGGGCTTCAAATTTTCTCAACCTTACATACCAACGACCCGATTTCAGCAATTTTAAGGTTAAAAGATTTGGGCGTGGATGCAGTAAACATCTCCAGTTGTTTGGTGGCCGTAGTTTCTCAAAGGCTGGTTAGAAAACTTTGTCACTTTTGCAAGAGTTCGTTTGCAGGGGCGCAAGACACCTTTGAGCCCTATAAAGCAAAGTATTTAAGCCAAGGAATTCAAATGCTATATCGGGCCAATGGCTGCGAACGATGCCGAAATGGTTATTTGGGAAGAACAGTAGTAGCTGAAGTATTGTTTATTGATCCTGAAATTAAAGAACTTATTGCTAAAAATGCTTTAGGGGAAATCTATTCCCTGTTACGAAGACGAGGGACGTATAAAACGATGATGGATGACATGAAGTCGCTTATATTAAGGGGCGATACCTCAATTGAAGAGGCCGTCAGGGTTTTAGGATGAATTTATGTATTGGAAAATTGAAGCTTTGACGGCCAAGAGATCTGAAATTACTCAAACCTTCGACGGGAGTCTGGAAGATGCTAAGAATCAGGCCTTGGTTTACGGCCTTGAAATTCTGAATATTACTCCTGATTATCCGGCGTTTATAAAGAGTATATTTCAAAACCGCAGATTATCATCATCGGTGCTGTCCGTATTTTTCAAGGATTTCGCCGATATGCAAAAATGCGGTTTATCAGTCAATGAAGCCATTAACACATTAAATGAAACAAGCTCAAATCCTGTTTTAAAAGAAGCCCTTAAAAAAATATGTAATTTTATTAATGACGGGCGGTCTCTGGAAGAGTCATTTGAAAATACAAAGATTTTTTCCAAGATTGTCTGTGTATCGCTAAGCGCGGCAGAGAAGACCGGTAACATCCCGGAATTATCAGACCTTTTAGCTCAATATTATAATTTCAAGGATGAAAATCAAAAGAAAATTACCAGGGCGTTGATCTATCCGGGAGTGATTTTTTGTTTATTGACAGGATTATCGATATTTATCTCCATCAAACTGGTCCCCTTGCTGAAAGCTTTTTTGCCGTCGGGTTCCGGAAACAGTTTATCCGCTATGATTCTGGTCGGATACGCCGGTTTTATAAAAGAATACTGGTGGGTGGTTATTTCATGTTTAGTGACGGCAGTCTTCCTGATAAAACACCTTTGGCATAATTATAGTGAAAGGTTGATGGAAGTTATATTGAGTATACCGTTGGTGGGAGACCTGATTAAAAATATCGAGTTGTCCCATGTGTTCTTGAATTTATATGTGTATCAAAAAAGCGGCGTGAACATTGTTCAAACAATCACTAATATCCATCAAGCCAGCAATACCTGCATTACAGGAAGACTGATTTTAATCCGGGAGAGGATATTTAAAGGGATCTCTTTAGGTGATGCCTTTAAACAAGATCCATTCTTCCCGCCGTTTGTTTGCCAGAATTTGAGTAAAGGCCAGGTAAGTGGTTTTTTACCGCAATATCTGGAACGTATTTATAAGTATTACGATATTAAGAGCAAGGAATCAATTGCGGCGCTTATCGCGATCATCGAGCCTTCATTGCTAGTTGTGGCTGCGTTATTTTTGCTTACGATCCTGTGTTCTTTTATTTTGCCGATCTATACAAATATAAACCGGATGGGTGAAGGGGTATTCAAATAAACCAATTAAAAAAGGGGATAAAAGAAATGGACATGATTAGAAAATTAAAAATCAGGAAAGGTTTTACTGTTATCGAAATGGTGGTCGTGCTGGTGATCATCAGTGTTATTTTACTGGCTGTCGTACCGTTAGGGCAAACCGCAACCGATAGCAGCCGTATCGCAAATGCTATTGCTAGTATCAAGGCCATCCAGACTGCAAGTGTTGAGTGGGCCAGCGATAACGGGGGTGTTTATACGGGTATAACTTTTGCCAAGTTGGCCGCCGGGTATTTGCCCGCGCAATTTACTGCGATAACAACCAACCCATGGAACGGGGATTATACCGTTAACGTTGATGCCAACAATTCACAAATGCTTGATATCGGGTTAACGGCAGTGCCGGCTATACCCGCTGCAAAATTAACAACAGCATTAACTAAAATATCGGCACTTCCGCCAAGTTATACGGCATCAAGCCAGACATGGACAACAACCTTGCAATGAAAAATGCCTTTACGTTGCTGGAGTTGACGCTTGTCATGGTTATCATCGGAGTTTTATTAACTACGATTATCAGTAATGGCGCAAAATTCATTGATCGTGCCAGGTTTCAGGCAACAGTCAGGGAAATGGGCTCAATCGCAGAAGCGGCGATGGATTACTATAATTCATCATTAGGGGATACGTATATGACACAGGCGGATAAAAGCAATCCGTTTGGATATAGCTATCAGCTTGCGTTTAAGAATAATATGTTCACTGTCTCAACGACAATTCCCAAAGGGATTTTAATAGACCCCAATGAGGGGAGCTTTTTAATAGTTACACCCGGAGCAACAGGGGACCAGATCAGCATCACAAGAAGCATGCCGAATGAATTTTCCGGAAGACTTATTTATGACCTTCTATATTTGTATAAATAATAAAAAGGCCTTCAGTTTATTGGAGTTAACCATAGTTGTAATTATTATGACAGTGTTGTTAACTTTTGCCGTTCCTTCGATGTACCGTGCTTACCTGGAAAAGGCAGGAACAAAGACAGCACTGGAAATTCAAAACATTCAGGATGCGGCCCGCAGTTATTATTTGCAAAAAGGAGCTGGCTGGCCAAGCTCAATAAATACTCCGCCTAATGACCTTGAATCATCAGGTTATCTCCCGTCAAGTTGGAATGCTTTAAATCCATTTAATCACAACTACACCATGAGCTCGACATCGGCCTTCTTGACAGTTTCCACGACTGTGAATGACGGGGCCCAGAATATTGTCGTGTCCAAATTGCCTTTAACCAATGTCTTTGGAACTACAGTGACGAGTACCATAAGCGTTCCCGGTGGGCCGACAACGCCGCCGGTATTTGTTGTCACCGGCACCATAGAGGACAGGGGGACTATTCCTTTGCCCTCCGGATACACAGATGCTCAATGCCAGTGGCTCATATCTTCTTCCCAAGCCGAAACTTATGACAGTTCCGGCAAGGGCGGTTGCGAAAATGACCAGTATATTGAGGCTCATATTACTAACCGGGTGGTGTCCGCGTATACCCATGGTGACTGCCGAAGGGCCTATATTTCCAATTCAGTAAATTATATCGGAATTTGTGCGAATACCTAAGCTTGGATTTACAGTGCAGGCTTCTTTAATTATTTTTCCCGCTATGACTAGAACGATGCAATGGCTGCTTTTGATTTTATCCGCATTAATTATTTTAGATTTTACTCATATTTTTTATTTTAATATCTTTACTCACTCTTTACCATACGGCATCTATATGAAAATCGAAGGAGCTCCTAAACGTGGAGATTACGCAGCCACTTGTTTGACCAGGGAAATCTCTCAGTATGGCATCGACCGGGCTTATTTGGCACAGGGTAGTTGCGAGACCGGTACAGTGTTGGTCCTTAAAGTGGTCCAAGGAATACCCGGCGACCACTTTATTGTGGAAAACGGGTCTTTAAAAATAAATGGGCACTCATACCCTATAATGGGCAAAGATTCATCCGGAAGGGCATTGAAGCTCTTTTATGACCAGAAAGCAGGGCTATTAAATAAAGGAAAATATATCTTATTGAGTGATTTTGTGAAAAACAGCTGGGATTCCCGGTACTGGGGAGGGGTGAGTATTCAGTTTTTGTTAAAACCTTTATGGATTTTAGGGCATAATAAATAAAATCCTATGCATTTAAATGTAATAGATATAAAATATTTTAGGTCTAATTGAAGGGCAGAATATACGGGGACTTAAGATGTTACAAAAAATTTTACGGATTTTTTTAAAAACAATTTTAGGGATATTCCTGTTTTATACCATTACAGGTTTTATTGTAATCCCGCTTGTCCTTACCTGGGCAATTTCAAACCAGGGGACAAAGCTTCTTAAGCACCCTGTCCATATACATTCAGTAGGCCTTAACCCTTTTTTACTGCAACTGACGCTTAATAATTTTGAAATTTTGGACAATACAAATCAGGTTATGGCCGGCTTTGACAAATTATTTGTGAAAATGAGCCCTGTTGATTTGTTTAAGAAAATTTATCACGTGGAAACTTTTGAGCTGGATGGGCTTCGGGTCAACGTTGAGTTACTGCCCGGTAATAAGATCAATCTTTTAGAACTTGTTCCCCAGGCAGCTGCTCAACCAGCAAAAGGCCCCAAACAATCAACAGCCGGCATCAACAAACCTGTTTTGTTGCCGGAGGTTATCATTGATAGTATTGTTTTGCGCCAAGGGCAGGTCCATTTTACCGATAAAACCATTAAACCTGATTTTTCAACGATATTGGGGGCCATGGAATTACATGTTACTAATGTTACAACAAATCCAGAGGACCAGGCTAAGATCAAATTTCAGGCTAATTTAGATGATAAGGGAAAGATTACGATGGAAACGATTATTAAACTCTTATCCCACCCATTGGAAATGGAAACAACATTTAGTCTCAATGGTTACGCATTAGGAATTCTGACGCCTTATGTTGGCAAGTATACGGGGCGTGAATTAAGGAGCGGCAAGTTAGATTTGACAATGGAGTATCGCATAGGAGCTAATAAGCTTGTTGCCAGCCATAGGGTTTTGATCCAGCGATTTGAATTTGGCAATAGCGTAGAAAGCAAGGATGCTTTGCATTTGCCGTTTGGCCTTGCTGTTGCTCTTCTGGAAGATCCACAGGGAAAGATCAAAATTGCATTGCCTGCATCCGGTGATATGAGTGATCCAAAATTTGAATATACTCATTTAATTTTCCAGGTTATTCGTAATTTCTTTCTTAATCTTGTTACTAAACCGTTTTCATTTCTAGCCTCCGCCTTAGGTGGTTCGGATAGTAGTACTGATGAATTAGGGTATGTCCGTTTTGCCCCTGGCAAGTCTGTTATAACTGTCAACCAGCAGCAAAAATTAGTCACATTGATTAAGGGCATTGCTGAACATCCCAAGCTTCGTCTTGAAATTAACGGGAGTTATGACCCGCAGGTGGACTGGAAGGCGATACAGGCAGATGTATTTACAAAGGATTATGAAAAATTAAGGAAAGAATCCAGACGTTCAGATAGCAAGGTTTATCAATTGTTGTATCAACGCCGTTATGGTATCCGCGGCTTATGGGCTTTGGCTAAGAAGTATAAGCAAGGGGTTGGCAGGTATAAAGACACAAAATTCGACGAGGAAATTAAGCGCCAATTAATTGAAAATGCTCCGCCGGACCAAGAGGCCTTAAGTGCTCTGGCCCAGGACAGAGCTCGATTGGTCCATGAGTTCTTGGTTAATCATGGATTTGACGCGCAACGATTGAGCATCGGCCAGCCTCAATCAACTCAAAGCAGTATGGGTTACGTTCCTCTGCAATTTACCCTTACTGTTTTTGATAAATAATTTTAATAGGTGTCTAATAGGTGTCAGTTCTCCCCAACCTATTGAAGTACAATAAGTTAATGTTAAATTCACTATATTCGTCCCCTGCGAATAGCAAAATGCAGGAGCGTTTATGGGACGAGATCATAGGTTGCATTATCCAGGGGCAATTTATCACATCATCAACCGGGGGAATAATCGACAGGCAATATTTTTAGAGTCAGCTGATCAGCGGCATTATCTTCGTTGCCTTTATCATTATAAAAAAAAATATAAGTTTCAATTATATGCGTTTTGTTTGATGACAAACCATGTCCATCTTCTATTGCGGGTAAGCGAGTGGGGGACGGTCAGCAAAATCATGCAGAGCTTGACTGTGGCGTATAATCGCTGGTATAACTTTAAATATAAAAGCAGTGGGCATGTATGGCAAGGGAGATTTAGTTCTTCCTTAGTAAGTGATGATGAATATCTTTTTACAGCCATGCAATATATTGAGCAGAACCCTCTTCGAGCGATGATGGTTAACAATATAGGGGATTATCTCTTTTCGAGCTACAGGTTGAATGCTCATCCTGCAAATTCAAGATTGATCGATCGCAATAAGAATCCGGCGTTCCAGCTATTAGGATCAGATGAACCAGCGAGGTGTTTGGCGTACCAGGGAATGATGAGTCGCCGTCTCGATGGAGATCATCTAAAATCCGTGCGAAAAACCCTTGAAAAAAACGGTGAGTATATGTCAGAGAGTTTTCGCAAACAGCGTGAAGCAATTCTACCAAAAAAACGCAGGCTGGGTCGTCCAAGGAAGGCAATTAATCCATAAATATTTAATAAATATACAGTTAGGGAGAACTGACACTATTTGGAGAGAACGTAGATGAAAAGGGTTTGTTGGTTACTGGTCTTTTTGCTTGGGAGTATTAATTTGGCTGTTGCCCAAGAGGTCTATCAGGCGCATACTCATGTGCGGCTTGTCAGCGAACAAAACTCGGTTGTACGAGGGGGAACATTTTGGGTCGGGCTTGATTTGATCCTTGATGATGGCTGGCATGTATATTGGCAAAATCCAGGAGACTCAGGACTATCTCCCAAAATAAAGTGGCATTTGTCATCGGGTATTAATGCGGGGGATATTCATTGGCCATATCCTCAACGTCTTAATGTGGGGCCTTTAACGAGTTTCGGGTATGAACATGAGGTTTTATTATTAGTTCCTATTACCCTAGACAAGAGTTTTCAGCCATCCAAAGATGTAAATATTTACGCCAGTGTAAAATGGTTAGCCTGTCAAGACACGTGTGTTCCTGGAAAGGCTGAACTAAATTTTTTACAGCCGATAGTGACGAGTATTTCCGATATTAAGTTTAACAGTTTTAAAACTTTATTTGATCAAACCCGTCAGGATTTGCCCCAACTGATCCCTTGCATTACCAGTCATGCCGCTCTTGATGGCAATCAATGGCGCCTGGACATTCAAACTCCGCTAAAAAGGCAAGGGGATATTATTTTTTATCCTTTTCGTGATGATGTTGTTGAGCATGCTGCGCCTCAAGAAACGCGCAACGTCCCCTACGGATATCAACTGATCATGACTAAATCTCATCTATATCACGTGGATTTAAAGGCCCTTGAGGGTATTGCAGTTAATCCTTCGGGCTGGGATGGGAAAGGAAAGACGAAAGCCATTGTCATTCAAGCTCCCCTTAAGGTGGTGCCTGTAAGGATCCCTTTTTTCATTGCATGTTTGTTTGCCTTGATCGGCGGTTTGATCCTTAATTTAATGCCTTGTGTGCTGCCGGTATTATCGATCAAAGTCCTTTATTTAATTGACCGTCATCCGGATAGCAAAATAGCATTTCGTCATTCATTGGTCTATGCGTTGGGGGTTCTGGCTTCAGTGTGGGCCTTGGCTTTGCTGCTTTTTATTTTAAAATCTGCCGGCCAATTTGCCGGTTGGGGATTCCAGTTTCAATCATCGGTCTTTGTTGTTATCGTGGCTTTGATTTTATTTTTTTTAGCATTAAATCTTTTTGGTGTTTTCGAATTTTCTGCTCCTTCGATTAACGGGTTACCGACACGACAAGCGGGTTATAAGGCCAGCTTTATAAGCGGGGTGATAACGACGATCGTCGCCAGCCCTTGCACCGCGCCTTTTATGGGAACGGCGCTGGCCGTAGCTATAAGTCAACCGAATATCATCGGATTCGGTATTTTTACATTTTTAGGATTGGGATTGGCGTTACCCTTTGTTTTATTAAGCGCTTTTCCTTTTCTTTTGTCCTTTGCCCCCAGGCCGGGAGCGTGGATGATCTATCTAAAAAGGGCTTTGGGGTTTGTTTTATTAGTATGTGTTATTTGGTTTTTGGGAGTGGTTGGGACACAAACCGGCTTGGTGGATTTTTCAAAATTTTATAAATCCTCTGATGAATTGCATTGGCAAAGGTTTTCTTCGACGGCGGTAAATCAGGCTCGTCACAGCGGTCACGGCGTGTTTATAGATTTTACAGCAGGATGGTGCATTAACTGCCAAGTTAATGACCGGCTTGTTTTACAAAATTCCGATGTTGTTCGTGCTTTTAAAGATAAAGGAATCATTGCATTTAAAGCGGACTGGACTAAATATGACCCTTCTATAACTCAGGCTCTTGCTTCATTTGACAGGGATAGTATTCCTGTATATATTTATTATCCGCCGGGTGCAGATGCCCCTATAATTTTGCCACAAATTATAACGCCTGGAATGATTTTGGAGAGGGTAAATAATCATGCATAACCTGCAAGAATTTTGACAGAACCATATTAAACACAGGGAGGGATTATGTTTAGAATCAAACAGGTATTGATAAGTGTTGTTGCAGTGTTGTTGATCTGCGGGTCGGCAGGGGCTCAAGTGGTCAACGGTCAAGCTGCTCCTGATTTCACATTAACAGATAGCAACGGTCAAAAACATTCTTTGTCGGATTATAAGGGCAAATTTGTGGTCTTGGAATGGTTTAATCCTGATTGCCCCTTTGTAAAAAAACACTACAATAGTGGCAACATGCCCCAATTACAAAAAGAGTACACTTTAAAAGGGGTTATATGGTTATCGATTAATTCTTCAGCTCCAGGCAAGCAAGGAAGTTATACTCCGCAAGGTTTTAATCAGTTTGTGAAAGATAAAGGAGCTTTTCCGACAGCAATTTTGTTAGATACAGACGGTAAGGTTGGACATTTATATGATGCCCAAACTACTCCGCATATGTTTGTGGTTGATCCTAAAGGGATATTGATCTATCAAGGCGCTATTGATGATGTCCCTAGTGCGGATATCGCAGATGTAAAAACAGCTAAAAATTATGTTAAAGCAGCACTAGATGCCGCCATGAACGGCGAGCCCGTTAGTATGGCGATTACCAAATCCTATGGCTGTTCGGTCAAATATTAATTATGGATAAAATTACCAGCTTACAAAATGGGATGATCAAAGATACTCAAGGCTTGCGCGAAGCCCGTGAGCGCCGTGAGAGGGGGATGACCATCATCGATGGTGTCCGTGAGATCAAGAGGGCGTTTGAAGCTGGTGTTGTCTTGGATAAGGTATTTTACGTTAAGGGCCAACAGTCCGATTTGCTTAAACAATTGACAGCCAAAAAGGTTGAAATTATTGAAGTGAGCGACAGGATTTTAGAAAAATTAGCTTACGGTGAGCGTCATGAGGGTATTATTGCATTGGCCAAGACGCCTGTTTTGACCTTAAAGGATCTAAAATTATCCAAAGAGCCTTTGGTGGTAGTTCTAGAATCCCTCCAAAAACCCGGCAATTTGGGAGCTGTGTTACGTACCTGTGACGGGTCGGGGGTTGAGGCTGTATTAGTCTGTGACCCTAAAACCGATGTGTATAATCCTAACGTCATTCGCTCAAGCACGGGGGTCATTTTCCGAATTCCAGTTGTATGTGAAAAGAATGAGGAAATATTTTCATTTTTAAGGTCAAGAAAAATCAAGATCTGCGCGGCCAGTCCCGCAGCCTCAAAATTATATACTCAGGCAGATTTTAAAGGCGCTTGGGCGTTAGTTTTTGGCAGTGAGGATCAAGGGTTATCTGACTTTTGGCCTCTGGCCGCGGACATGACAGTGAAAATTCCCATGAAAGGTCTGGCAGACTCTTTGAATGTGTCGATCTCTGCGGCAATCATCCTTTACGAAGCCATCCGGCAAAGACAGAATTAAAGACGGAAAGTAGAAAAATTTATGCGTTTACAGGTATTTTTATCACACAACGGCGTTTGTTCCCGTCGGGATGCGATGAGTATTATTCAAGCCGGGCGGGTCATGGTCAATGGTCTTATTGTCAAAGAGCCTTCCACACCGGTGGAGGGCAGCGAAGAGATCACGGTTGACGGTCAAAAAATCGGCACCAAGGAATACACCTATGTCTGCCTTAATAAACCGGCCGGTTTTACCACTACCAAGGATGATTTGCACGCTGACAAAACAGTGATGGATTTATTGCCTTCAACCATGCGCCATTTAGCGCCGGTGGGCAGGCTCGATCGCGACAGCGAAGGGCTTTTACTCTTGACCAATGACGGGGACTTGGCGTATCATTTGACCCATCCTAAATTTCATGCGGATAAAACGTATTTGGTGCGGGTCAAAGGGGAATTGACTAAACTTAAGCAATCCAAACTAGAAGAAGGGGTTATTGTTGAAGGTAAGAAAACTGCCCCTTGCCGTATCATGGAAGTTAAGTATAATGGCACGGATACCGAATTTAAGATCACACTTAATGAAGGTCGAAAACGTCAAATCCGCATGATGGCCAAAAGCGTCGGCCATTATGTTACGTATTTATGCCGCTTGTCGATAGGTAAGCTGCAGCTTGGGAGTTTGCCCAAAGGACAGTGGAAAATTTTAACTAAACAGGAAGTAGGGCTTTTGAAATGATCACTATTACCAATTTATCCAAGAATTTTGATGAACGTATGCTTTTGGAAAATGTGTCCTTAAGTATTTTTCCCAATGAGCGTATCGGTTTGACGGGCCCCAATGGCGCCGGTAAATCTACCCTGTTTCAAATTATTTTAGGGCAGATGGAACCATCGTCGGGTGGTGTGCAGGTCCAAAAGGGGCTTAATATCGGATACCTGGCCCAGGAAGCTAAATATGCTTCTGACCGCACGGTTATGGAAGAGATGACAAGCGGAGATGAAGAGATTCGCCGTTTGCTAGAAGAAAAACACCATCTGGAAGACGAGCATAAAGCAGACAGCCCGCGTTATGGGGATATTATGGAGCAATTGGAGCATAAGGGGATTTATGAGCTGGAACATAAGGCTGAAAAAATCCTTACAGGCTTAGGCTTTAAAGAACAAGAATTTCATAAGCCAATTGCCCATCTTTCCGGGGGATGGCAGATGCGCACCCAATTGGCCAAACTTTTGACTTACAAATATGATCTGATCCTGCTTGATGAGCCGACCAACTATCTGGATTTGGATGCGACCATATGGCTTAAAGGTTATCTGGCAAATTATGACGGGACTTTTATTATCATATCGCATGATAAAATTTTTCTTAATGATGTGACGAATTACACTATCATTCTGGAAGATGCTAAAATGACCAAGGTCAAGGGTAATTACGAAGCGTATGAAGAAGCCAAGACCATACGCAACCGTACGCTCGAGAAACAGCAGAAGGTCGTTGAGCAGAAACGCGAGCAGTTAGAGCGTTTTACTGAACGTTTTCATGCCCAGCCAAACCGCGCTTCTGCGGTGCGCAATAAACGCAAGATGCTCGACCGCTTAGAAGAGATCCGCATACCGCAGGAAAAACATTCTATTCGTGATTTTGAGTTCCCTTCGACGCAAGAAAGCGGGTACACTGTATTAACAATGAGCGGGATTGATAAATCTTACGGTGATAAGCAGATTTATAAAGGCCTTGATTTTGAGATCACCAAGGGGCAGAAGTTGTGTTTAGTCGGCCCCAATGGTGCCGGAAAATCGACCCTGTTAAAAATGATCGCGGGCGTTTTATCTCCTGATTCGGGGGCACGCAAGCTTGGGCATCAGGTGAATCTGGGTTATTTTTCCCAGACCAGGCTCGATGTCTTAAATCCGACCCGTACTGTTTTGGAAGAATTGATGTCTGCGGCACTGCGCAGTGTGCCGCAGGCCCAGGCGCGCACGCTGTTGGGCGTATTTAATTTTAAAGGTGATGATGTTTTTAAACCCGTGCGTGTTTTGTCTGGTGGAGAGAAAAGCCGCTTGATTTTAGCCAAGCTTCTGATCAATCCTCCTAATTTCATCTGCCTGGATGAGCCCACGACCCATTTGGACATCGACGGGGTAGAGGCTTTGACCAGCTGTTTTCAGAAATATGAGGGGACTTTATGTTTTATCAGTCATGACTTGTTTTTCGTCAAGAATATCGCTAATCATATTGTGGAAGTCATGCCCGGTGAGATTAAAAATTATCACGGGAATCTGGATTATTACCTGGAGAAAAAAGCAGGCATTGAGATGCAAAAATCAGGCCAGAAAGCCGACAGGTCTAAAGGTGTTACGGACAACAAAAAATTTGCACCCTCTTCTTCGCAAGACATTAAAAATCAGCAGTTAAGGCAGGCGCATGAGCGTCATAACGAAGCCCTTAAGCGTTTGGAACAAATTAAAAAAGAAAGCCGGGCTTTGGAAACTGAAAGCAAGCAATTAGAAACAGAAAGTTATGTAAAGTCCCGGTTTTTAAGCGATGCCTTTGGCCGTGATCCCAATATGATCAAAGAGTACGGCGTGCGTCTTAAGGAAATCCAAAAACGGATGCGTGATATTGTTGTGATTTTAGATCAATTACGAGAAGAAAAAATTCGTATTAGCAAGTGACATTCGTTTAATTAGGTATTCATTTTAGAATTGAGCATAGGGCAGTGAGCATAGATATATTACTTTCCACACATTGTGGAAAGTAATATATCTATGCTCACTACCAGCTATTTGCAAGAAAATGACAGACTATCAAATATGATACTAAAGAAAATTATTCCCTATTTTTTGTTGATACTTTTATGTCTATCCGGCTGCAGTGCCTTTGAGAATATCGATCAGATTTCACTGCTGGGGCAGTTTTCACGGGAACAGGATAACCAGCATCGCCTGGTCAAATCTATTAATGACCATTATGATGCTTTGACAAAAATTATTGCAGAGGGGCGTATCAGTGAGTATAAAAACGAAGCTTCATTCGTCCATTCTTTCGGTGATCCCATTATTAAAAAGGATTTGAGAGATGGTACTCAGCAATGGCTTTACCGTTATGCTATTTATAGAACTGCCAAGGATGAGGTGAATATATATTTTGACCACGACGGCAAACAGGTCAAATGGGAGAAATTGACATGTCAGTCATTCTATTAGGTGTCATCTGTATCATTGTTTTGGTTGCAACCATGGTGGTTTTAGTTTTTTTTATGCGCAAGCAAATCACTCAGGATATGCGTCTGGCACAAGAACAGATCCTGCAGACCGCGCGAGCGCAGATGGAACTTTCTTCGAGCCAGGCGGTTTCCCAGCTTGATATGCGCAAACAGGCCATTGAACACACTGTTGCAGGGTTAAAAGAAGAGTTGGGTAAATATCAGCAGATGCTGCGGGAGTCCCAGGGGGATCACGCCCGAAAGTTTGGCAGCCTCGAGAATGAACTTAAAAATGCTTCCATTGCTACCCAGAAACTTCAGGAAACAACAGTTAAATTGAACAATATTCTAGGCAATGTCAAATTGCGCGGGCAATGGGGCGAACGCATGGCTGAAGATATTATCCGTTACGCAGGACTTATTGAAAATGTCAATTATCTTAAGCAAAATGTTAATGCTGCATTGACCAAACCAGACTACACTTTTCTTTTGCCACAGGGTCATTGCATCAATATGGACGTTAAATTTCCTCTTGATAATTATCTTCAAATGGTCAATGCGGCGCAAGGCGTAGAAAGAGACAGTTACGAAAAGGAATTCATTAAAAACGTCAAAGACCGTATTAAAGAGATCCAGAACCGTGATTATATTAATCCATCAGAGAATACCCTTGATTTTGTTTTACTGTTTATCCCTAATGAACAGGTTTTTGGTCTCATTCAGGAAAAAATGCCTGACGTCATGGATTTTGCCCTTAAACAAAAAGTTGTACTTTGTTCGCCTTTTACTTTGTATGCCATGTTAAGCGTTGTCCGCCAGGCCCATGAGCATTTCCGTTTTGAAAAGGACATCAAGAAGATCATTGAGCTCATCGAGGGCTTTGCCAAGGATTATGAATTATTTAAAACCCGCTTTGTAGATTTGGGAAGTTTGGTCGACAAGCTCAGCGGTCAGTACGCGGATATTTCTGAGAAAAGTTTTAAAAAATTAGACGGCAAGATCCAGCGCATTGAGGACCACAAAAAAGGGCACAAAATTCCCTCGGGTCTGGATGCCGAAGCGGTTGTGACCAAGGATTTGATTGATGCATCCTGAGATATATTTTAAGGATACAGGCGTGCTCGCATTAACAAGTGACGCCTCAATTGATTTTACTCCGGTTGATTTTGACAGTCCTTTGACGTCCGTACAGCGTGCGTATTTGTGGGAGCATTGCAAAATTGACATGCCTCAAGTATTCTGGCGCAAACAAATCCACGGAGATGATATTCTTGAAGCGCATAAATCCTTTGTCATTCCTATCTCCGATAAGAACATTCGGGGGCAGGCTGCAGCGGGAATTTTCAACGCTGGGGTCTATAAGGGTTGTGGGGATGCGGATGCTTATGTAACGGATGAAAAGAATTTGCCGATTGCCATACGCACTGCAGATTGCGTGCCGGTTTTTATTTTTGACCCGCGTCACCGTGCCATAGGCCTGGTCCATGCCGGATGGAAGGGGACTTACAAGGCAATTGCCGCTAAGACCGCACAAAGAATGCATGAGAAATACGCCAGCAAATTTTCTGAATTACAAGTTGTTTTGGGTCCTTGCATCCGTGAGTGTTGTTATCAGGTGGGTGAGGAATTTCGTGATTACTTTCCTTTATACGTTCGAAATCGAGGAAGTTGTTTATATCTAGACATGCCAATTGCCAACCGTGATCAATTGCTGCAGTTGGGTCTGCTCAAGGAGAATATTCTTGATTGCGCAATATGCACTTGTTGTAATAGAAACTATTTTTCATTTCGACGAGACGGCGCAAAAACCGGACGCATGATATCCTTAATGATGCTGCTTTAATTATCCTTTCTTTTTTATAAAGAGGGGCAATATCAAAAGTTATATGAAGAATGCAATGGACGGCCGACACCGACATATTGTTTTGGCTAAAATCTTTATATCAGTATCAGCCTTCGTATGGAATTTTATAACTATTTAGAGATAGCAGGCTTGCGGCGGGTGGCTTGGAATTGATGTTCAGCAGCGCACGGTGACTGATGTTATGACAAATCAGGGAAACCACCGTTTATAAGGCTTCCTCCAACGAACTCGAATCAGGAGCAGCTGAACATCAATTCCAAGACAGGCCCCGCGGAGAGTACAAGATTATTAACTTTTGACAGAACCAAAGAGGGGATAGGGGAGTTTAAAATTATGAACATCAATTACATAATCATCCTGGTCACCGCAAAAGATAAGAAAGAGGCAAACAGAATTGCCCGTGGATTATTAGAAGCCAAATTGATCGTCTGTGCCAATATTATAGATGATGTACAGTCGTTATTTTGGTGGCAGGGCAAAATTGATTCGTCCAAAGAGGTTTTGCTTGTTTTAAAGACCAAAAAGAGTTTATTTAAAAGAATCATGGCCCAGGTCAAATCCTTACACAGTTATCAAACTCCGGAAATCATCGCCCTGCCTATTGCCAATGGCAGCGAGGATTATCTAAAATGGATAAATTCTTCAGTTGGTTAGTTTTTTTAACTTTATTTATATTGTCTTCGCCATCAGCCTTAGCAATGGGTAATTTGTCTGAGCATGCGACTAAAAGTCTTTTAATAGGTAAGGCCGCGCCGGATATTGTTTTGACTAAGACGGACGGGACATCTGCAAGTGTCATTGGATCGCGTCAGGGACAAAAAGCAATTTTGGTCTTCTGGGCGACCTGGTGCCCTCATTGTTACGAAGATTTAAGCGGCATTAATGACAGCTTTGACTCCATCGAGAAAAAGGGCATCAAGATTATCCTGGTGGACATCGCAGAAACGAAAGAAGACGTTAAGAATTATTTTTTGCGCCGCCAAATGAAATTGGTTAGTTTCGTTGACGAAGATAGCGCACTGCAGGAACCATATCATCTCATAGGAGTGCCGACTTTAATTTTTATAGATAAAAAAGGCGTTATTCGCAGCGTTACCCATGATTTTCCTTCACATTATGAAGACTTTTTTAGTTAAAACCATCAGCCTCGCAATGCCCTGTTTCTTTTAAGAGGCATTAAAATATGGCTAGAATTTTTTGCCATGTTATTGATGCTTGATCTTGCTTTGGACGTCCGCTTTTGCGCGCAACTGGCTCATGAAGGCAATGAGGATTTGGTTGCGTTTTTCCGCGCTTAGCATTTGTCTGAAATTGCTTTTATCCGATTCAAACTGGCCGTCTTCAGGTTTTTCCATTTTTTTCAGATAAATGATAGCCGGGCCTTGAGAAGTGGATATGACCTCGCTTAATCTTTTATCGGTGTTAAGCATATCAGTTTCTTGTTGGAACTCTTGTATTAATCCGGTGTTGGCAATATATTCCTTCCGGCCAAAAGCCGGCGTTTCTTCGACCTTCAGCCCTATCTCCGTTGCTGCTGTCTTGAAATCTTTGCTTTTTAAAGCATTACTCAATTCTTTGAGTGATTTATCTGCTTGCGGCTTGGCCAAGGCAAATCCTTTTTCTAAAAGAAGAGCTTCCTTGACCCTGTCTTTACTATCTTGCAAAGTCGGAATGGCAGAACTATTTTTTTCTTTAAGCTGCACGATCTGCCAGCCGTCCGGAGCTTCCAAAGCAGGGGAATATTCGCCTGGCTTCATTGCAAAGAATTTCTGAATGTTGTCGGGATTGGACGCAAAAGTCAAGATCGGTTGGTCCTGGGTGAACGGTACTGAGGTTTTGACTTCGAGTTTTAATTGATTGGCGACGGAAGCGAAATCAGAGCCGGGCTTGAGCATTTTGGAAAGAGTGTCAGCGAGAGCTTTGTCTTTGGCCTGAACATAATTAAGGACAATGGTTGGCGGCAGGCGGAATTGTTCCTTGCGCTGCTCATAGAATTTATTAATTTCGTCTTCACTGGCTGTGGCGTTCTTGGCATAATCAGAGGCGTTGAATAATACGTATTGCAGGGTAAGCTTTTCATTGCGCTTTTGATATATTTTTTTTAATTCGGCATCGCTTAATATCGTATCAGGAGCTACGTTGTCTATTAGTTTTTTTATGATTAACTGTTTGCGGACGCCTTCTTCAAAGTCATGAGTTGAACGGTTAAAAACGCGGGAATTTTGTACGATTTCTTCATAACGCATTTGATCAAATTGTCCGTCTCTTTGAAAAAAAGGAAACGTGGCAATGTAGGCCACGACTTCTTGATCGCTGGCATGGATGTTTCGTTTTTGAGCTTCTTTAAGAAGGACCATGCGGTCCCATGTTTCTTGTTCCAAGTCAATCTTGTTGCCATTCTTAAAAAATTCATCGCCATAAACCCTGATGGCCTGGTCGCGGGCGTCATCATAGGCCTGCTGGAAATCTTTGATACTGACATTATGTCCATACATGGTGCCGGCGCTGTTAAAGCTGTTATCCATACGGTAAGCTGTACCAAAAACACCGAAAGATAGAATAACGACAACGGCGATGATCCAAAGAATGGTTTTATTTACACCTTTTTTACGCATCACTTCAAGCATAATCACCTCATAAGGTTAATGGTTGAAAAAATCGTGCCATTATAGCGGAGCTAAAGAGTTTTGACAATAAAATAACTTTACATATCATAGATCGAAGGCTATAATTGGCGCCTATGAAAAAATTAAAATTAGGATTGCCCAAAGGCAGTTTGCAGGACGCCACAGTCGCCTTGTTTGAGAAGGCGGGTTTTAAGGTGATGGTCTCGACACGTTCCTATTTCCCTCAAATAGATGATGATGAAATTTCTCCGGTGCTTTTGCGCGCCCAGGAGATGTCCCGTTATGTCGAAGATGAGACTTTGGATTGCGGCATCACCGGTGCTGACTGGATCGAAGAAAATTCTTCCCAGGTTGCCTCTTTGGCAGAGCTTTTGTATGCCAAACAAACCAGCAATAAGGTCCGTTGGGTTTTAGCGGTGCCTGAAGCTTCCTCTATTAAGTCAGTTGAAGATCTGCAGGGAAAGAAAATTGCCACGGAAGTTGTTAATGTTACCAAAAAATATTTAGCCAAGCACAATGTTAAAGCTGATGTGGAATTTTCCTGGGGAGCTACCGAAGCCAAGGTCGCCACGGGTCTTGTTGATGCCATTGTTGAACTGACTGAGACAGGCTCTTCACTTCGTGCCAATAAATTGCGTATCGTCGATACTTTGTGTGAATCGACGACACAATTTATTGCCAATAAAAAAGCCCTTCAAGATCCATGGAAAAAGTTGAAAATGGACCAGATTGTCATGTTGTTACAAGGGGCCTTGCAGGCGAAAAACATGGTAGGGCTAAAAATGAATGTGCAGCGTAAGGATCTGGATAAGATCCTAAAGACGGTCACAGCGTTGCGTAACCCAACTATTTCACCGTTGGTCAGTGATCAGTGGGTGGCTTTGGAAACAGTTATTGATGAAGGTACTGTGCGAAAAATTATTCCGGCCCTCAAAGAAGCGGGAGCCGAAGGGATTATTGAATATTCACTTAATAAGCTGATTTATTAAAGATTCCCGTTTGTCAAGGGAATGACAGCAGTAATTCAAGGAAGGTACACATTATGCCCTGCGGTAGAAAAAGAAAATTAATTAAGATCCGGACCCACAAGCGTAAAAAATTACGCAAAGCCTTACGCCATCTCAAAAAGAGAGCCACTCGTTAATTTTGGAGGCGGGGTATGCTTTTGGGGCAACGCCTTTATGCGCTGAGGATGGTGCTATTCTTGTCGCTGTTGGCGGTCACAAGCCCTTCGTATGCTTGGGGCTCAATGCTGGATTCAAAAGCACAAGGCCTGGCGCATTATATCTTGGCTGTTTGTCATGATTTGAATGGTGAAAACTCCCAAGCGATCAGTGAATATCAAAAATCCATAAAATTTAACGGTTGGGAACCTGCTCCAAGATTAAAACTGGGGGCTTATTATTTACGTCTGACCAAAATAAGTCAGGCCACTGTCCAGTTTAAAACGGTGGCACGCATTTCTCCTCAAGAGCCGCAAGCTCATTATTTATTGGCGCTTATTTATTCTTCAGAACATAAATACGATTTAGCAGCATCGGAATATGAAATTATTCTTAAACTCGCCTCCAGGAATGATCAGGGTAACACAGATGTTTATCTGTATTTGGGCCAATTATATTATGCCCAGCAAAAATATCCGCAGGCCATTGAGCAATTCTTGAAGGTAACCGAGTTTAATCCTGGCAATGCATCCGCTCTTTTTTTATTGGGATCTGTTTGGGCAGATAGCAATGACCACGCAAAAGCCATCGAGGCGTTTCGCAAAGTATTGCGAATTGAACCGGAGCATACCGAGGCGCTTAATTCGCTGGGGTATATGTACGCGGAGGATGGTGTTCATTTGGATGAAGCTATCAGGATGATTAGTAAAGCCATAGAAATTGACCCTGCTAATGGGGCTTTTTATGACAGTCTGGGATGGGCGCTTTATAAGAAAGGGATGTACGCGCAAGCGTTGGCGGCTTTGCAGAAAGCAGAGACG
Organism: Candidatus Omnitrophota bacterium; assembly: GCA_015233675.1. Taxonomy (GTDB): domain Bacteria; phylum Omnitrophota; class Gorgyraeia; order Zapsychrales; family Fredricksoniimonadaceae; genus JABDGZ01. The sequence continues at coordinate 213,261 of JADFXH010000001.1, read as the reverse complement.
TATATTAAAGACGAGATCCTTTATGACCACATAGGGGATGATTATAAAGCTTTAAAGGATTACAGAGGAGCTTGTCAATATTGGCAAAAATCTTTGGATTTAAATCCTCGCCAAACTTTAATACAACAGAAAATTAGAGAATTGAAAAAATGGATCGCCTCACACTTCAATCACCGGCTAAATTAAACCTGGTTCTCGATGTTTTGGGCAAGCGTCCTGACGGTTTTCATGAACTTAGGACCGTATTTGAGCGGATCAGCCTGGCTGACACGATTACTTTGACGCGCAATAAAAGTGACAAAATAAGCATCCGTTGTGCCCATCCGCATGTGCCGTTGTCTTCAAAGAATTTAGTTTTTAAGGCTGCAGCTCTCTTGCGTCAAGATTTTTCTATTTCAGAAGGGTTAGATATAAATATTATAAAAAATATACCTGTAGCAGCGGGGCTTGCCGGGGGTTCCAGCAATGCGGCTGCTGTTTTATCAGGTTTAAACCGTTTGTGGCAATTGGGTTTGGGGACTCAAGAATTAGCTGGCTATGCCTCCCGCATAGGGAGTGATGTGACCTTTTTTTTATATGACACTTCTTATGCGTTGGGTACGGGAAGGGGAGAGCTTATAAGACAATTGGATATCAAGACTAAATTATGGCATCTGCTTGTGACTCCTCGGGTTAAAATGTACACGGCAGATGTTTTTACCCGTCTTAAATTAAATTTGACAAATAAAAAGGATAATGTTAATATTCTGCTTCCCTTTTTAAGAAAAGGGGATTTGGTGCGACTGGCAGGATCTTTGTCTAATGACCTGGAGCCTGCTATTTTGTCGTTAAGGCCTGATTTTGTTTATTTAAAGAGAAAATTGCTCGACGCTGGAGCTGCAGGGGTCTGTTTCTCCGGCAGTGGTCCTTCGATTTTTGCTTTGGCCGAGTCACAAAAACACGCTTTAAGCCTCCGGGCGAAATTCGACAGGCGTTATACTCAAGCGTTTGTGGTTAGTACACTATAGTTTCTCTGCCCGGTGGTGTAATGGTAGCACCCGAGAATTTGGATCTCGTTGTTCAGGTTCGAGTCCTGACTGGGCAATTTTAAGATGCAGGGAAGGACGAGAATGGAGCCCTGTTTATAAAGTCCGACGAATAGGAGGACTTTATAGGGCGGGGGGCCGACCCCGACTTCAATCATCTTAAGAAAAGTCGGGGCGCCGAGTCCTGACTGGGCAATATAAAATATGAATAATTTCAAAGCGATCATTTTGGCGGCTGGCCGTGGGACTCGGATGAAATCCGAAATTCCTAAAGTGCTGCATAAAGTTTGCGGCAAGGCCATTCTCGAATACGTTTTGGATGTTACAAAAGCTCTGCGCTCTTTGGCAACGTATGTAGTGGTTGGTCACGGGTATAAAAAAGTAATGGATTCTGTCGGTGAAGGGGTTATTTTTGTCCAACAGGATAAGCTGCTTGGCACTGCGGATGCGGTTAATCGTTGTTTTTCGCATTTGAAAGATTACCGGGGGACGATTTTAGTCCTTTGCGGGGACACTCCCTTGTTGTCCAAAGATATCGTGGCCGCGTTATTAAAACAGCATCTTCGTTCAAAGGCTTCGGCCAGTGTGTTGACGGCGAATATTGGTAACCCCCAAGGGTATGGGCGTATCGTGCGCGACGAAAAGGGGGGCTTTTCAGCCATACGCGAACAGAAAGATGCTTCTATTGAGGAAGCTAAGATCAAAGAGATCAACGTCGGTGTTTATTGTTTTAATTCAAAAGATTTATTCGGGATTTTAAAAAAGGTCAAGCTTAACCCCGGGAAAAAAGAATTTTATCTGACGGATGTTATTGAATTATTATTGGCTGATGGTAAAAAAGTTACAACTCTTACAACCCGGGATGAGACTGTTGCTTTCGGGATCAATACCCGTGAAGATTTGGCTTGTGCCCAAGCGATTATCCGGCAAAGGCTTTTAAGCAAACATATGTTGTCAGGAGTGACTGTTGTTGATCCTCAGACTACTTTTATTGAAGCCGGCGTATCGATTGGCAGGGATACGATTATTCATCCGATGACGACCATTCACACGGATGTGCGTATCGGTAAAAATTGCAGTATCGGCCCCATGGCGCGTATACGCCCGGGGACTCGTATCAGCGACGGAGTTGAAATAGGCAATTTTGCGGAAGTTTCACGTTCGTCTTTGGGCTGCGGGGTTTTTCAAAAACATTTTTCTTTTTTAGGGGATGCCACGGTGGGCAGGGGGGCTAACATCGGCGCCGGTGTTGTGACAGCTAATTTTGACGGGGTGAATAAAAATAAAACTTTTATCGGACGCCAGGCATTCATAGGTTCCGATGCGATTTTAGTGGCGCCCAACAAGGTCGGTGCCGGGGCAATGATTGGCGCGGGTTCAGTTTTGCCCAAGGGGAGAAATATTCCCGCCGGTATGGTAGCTGTCGGCATTCCGGCGAGGGTTATAAAGAAAATCAGCAATTTGTCATCCTGAGCCCCCGGCCTGAGGGCCTTCGCCTCAGAATGACAGTGATGCTAAGGAAAAATATGCATAAATTATCGATTTTAGGCGGAAATTCTAATCCCTCTTTGACTTCAGAAATTTGTCAGAAGCTGGGGATAAAGCAGACCGAAGTTTTTGTCGGGCGTTTTAGCGAGGGCGAAATCCGCGTTCATATCAAAGAAAATATCCGAGGGCAGGACGTTTTTATCGTTCAGCCGACTTGCCCGCCTGTCAATGAGAATTTGATGGAACTTTTGATCATGATCGATGCTGTGCGCCGTGCCTCTGCGGACAGGATAACGGCGGTTATTCCGTATTACGGCTATGCGCGTCAGGACCGTAAAGACCAACCGCGGGTACCGATCACCGCCAAGTTGGTAGCTAATTTGATCGTAGCGGCAGGGGCCAATCGTGTCTTGACGATGGATTTGCATGCCAGCCAGTTACAAGGTTTTTTTGATATCCCGGTGGACCATTTGTATGCTATTAATATCTTGTGTGAGTATTTTAAAGACCGGCAGATCGGGGACCTGGTAATCGTTTCACCTGATGTGGGTGGTATTAAAATGGCACGGGCCTATGCCAAACGTTTAAAAGCAGCTTTGGCCATCGTTGATAAAAGACGCATGTCACCGGAAAAAACTGAGGTCATGCATATTTTAGGAGATGTCAAAGGTAAAAACGTAGTCATGGTGGATGATATCATTGCCACTGCAGGTTCCTTGGTTGAAGCGGTTCTGGCTCTTAAGAACTTTGGAGCCAAAGGCATCTATGCGGCTGCAAGCCATGGGGTGTTATCAGGCCCCGCTAAGGAAAGGATTGCAAATTGTGAGGGATTGATAGAGGTGGTTATCACTAACAGTATCCCGTTAAAAGACGAGGCGCAAAATCCTAAAATAAAACAATTGTCGATTGCTCCGCTTTTGGCCGAGGCCATTGCCCGTACCCATAACGCGGAGTCTATCAGCAGTTTATTTGAAGAAATCAGGAACTGAAAGGTAATATTATGGAACAAATTAATTTTGATGTTCAAATCAGAAAAAATACGGGATCTGCAAGGTCTCGTCAGATTCGCCGCTCAAATTTGATCCCCGGGATCGTTTACGGGGGAAACTCCAAACCCACGATTATTCAGGCAGACCGTAAGGCGTATGATCGTATCTATCGCCAACACGCGGGTGAGAGTTTGATCTACCATCTTAATCTGGTTGACGATGGCAAAAAAATATCGGATTTCCCTGCGATCATCAAAGATGTCCAGCTTCACCCGGTTACTGATGAGGTTATTCATATTGATTTTAACCGCATTTCGCTCGATAAAGAAATTGAAATTAAAGTTAAAATAATTCTCAAAGGCGAGGCGGTAGGCGTCAAGCGTGACGGCGGGACCTTGGAGCATTTGATGTGGGAGCTGGATGTTGTCTGTTTGCCGACTAATATTCCGCACCATTTGGAAGCGGACGTAACGAATTTAGGCGTGCATGATTCTATTTTTGTCAAGGATTTGGTATTGCCTAAGGGAGTGAGTACCAAACATGACCCTGAATCTGTGGTTATTACTGTTGCAGGTTCGATGCGTGAAGAGACAGCAGCTGCACCGGCTGAAGGTGAAGCTGTAGCCGCAGGTTCTGAACCTGAAGTTTTGAAGGAAAAGAAGAAGGAAGAAGGGGCTGACGCCGCAGGAAAAGCTGGAGGACCGGCTGCAGCTGCTAAGAAGCCCGATGGAGCCAAGAAGGACGATGCGAAAAAATGACGTTTAATGAATAAATTGATCGTAGGTCTCGGGAATCCCGGCAGGCAATATGCGGGGACCCGCCATAATTTAGGTTTTTTGGTTCTTGAAGCTTTATGCGCCCGGCACAAAATTTCATTGCGTAATTCCGCAAGTAATCTCGGAATGCTTACGAAAGCAGTTATTGAAGATGTTGAATGCTCTTTGTTGATGCCGATGACTTTTATGAACAACTCCGGGTTATCTGTCAAGAAGCTGATGGACAGGCAAGGTATAGCCCTGGAAGATGTTCTGATTGTTTGTGATGATTTTTCCCTGTCTTTTGGGAAGTTGCGCCTGCGGCCTTCGGGCAGTGCAGGAGGCCATAACGGGTTAAAATCCATTATTGCGAATTTAGGGTCAAATCAATTTGCCCGTCTGCGAATGGGGATTGATGTTCCCCCAAATGCAGACGATGTTGTAGAATATGTTTTGACGAATTTTACTCCGGTGCAGATAAAGGCTTTGCCGGATTTTATTAATCATGCACTAGACTGTGTCACATGCTGGGTGACCGAAGGTGCGCAAGTTGCGATGAACCGGTTTAACTGACATGAGGACATGAGTTGCGTCAGCGTAATTCATAAGTCCGAGATCTAAGGAAGGATAAGTAATGAACAAGTATGAATTAGTTTATATTGTCGACGCGCACGCGCCGCAAGGTACCAAGGACGAAATTGCCAAACAGGTGGCAGATTCCTTGGCTAAAACCGAGATCAAAGTGCTCAATAGCCAATTATGGCTGGATCGTCATAAGATGAGCTTCCCTATTCAGAAAATTATGGAAGGCACGTATTATCTGTTGAGTCTTGAAGCCAAAAGCTCAAGCATTGCCAAATTGCAGAGCATTCTGCGCATCAATGAACAGATATTGCGCTTTTTGACAGTTAGAGCAGACGCCCCAAAGGCGTAACAGTAAGCCCTGTTATCATCTTTTGATTCCGCTTAGGGGTTTCAATACTTAAGTGAAATCCAGGGATTAGGGAGCGAATGGAGGCATCAGTATGGCAAGTTTAAACAAGGTTTTGTTAATTGGGAATTTAACGAAAGATCCGGAATTGCGCTATACCCCGAATGGTACAGCAGTGACCAATTTACGTATTGCCGTTAACCGTAAATTTAAGGACCGTACCGGTGAATTAAAAGAAGATACCTGTTTTATAACCGTTACGGCCTGGGATAAGCAGGCGGAAATTTGTAATCAGTATTTGCAAAAAGGCCGGGCGGTCTTTGTTGAAGGGATTTTACAAAGCCGTTCTTGGGAGACGGGAGATGGGCAGAAACGCAGCACCATCGATGTGCGGGCCGAGCGCATCCAGTTTTTAAATGCCCCTGTTAAAAGTGAAGGATCCGTGAGCAATGAGCCCGCGGCCAAAGATGCCGGTGATCAGGACACAGTGATATCGCCGGAAGATATAGCTTGGGAGGAATAATTAGATGGAGAGAAAATTTGCTAAAAAGCGTCCAACAGACAGAAAACCATTTAGAAAAGACGGTGACAATAGTGCTTTCGGTGCCAGAGGCGGTGATGGCGCGCGTCGAAGCCCTCGCCCTCCGCGCATGTCAATCCCCAAGGGGACTGAGATCAATTTTAAGAATATTGCGTTTTTACAAAAATGTTTAACTGAGCGCGGGAAACTATTTTCCCGGCGTTTGACCAGTGCCAGTGCCACCCAGCAACGTCAGATTACCGTTGCGGTCAAACTCGCCCGATTTTTGGGCCTTTTACCGGTTGGATCTACAAAAAGGAAATAAATCATGGATATTATTTTGATGGAAAACGTAGAGAAATTGGGCAAAGTCGGCGATGTTGTTAAAGTTAAGAATGGCTATGCCCGTAACTATTTATTGCCCCGTCAATTGGGTATGCCTGCGACCGAGGGTAATATCAAGCGCATTGAAAGAGAAAAAGCCAAACGTTTAGCCGTTTACGAGGCAGAGAAAAAAGAAGCCCAGCAATTGGCAGAAAGCTTAAGCAAGGTTTCTTTGACGATTGCAGTAGAGGTCAATGATCAGGAAAAGCTTTACGGCGCAATTTCAGAAAGTGAAATCCTCGAAGCCTTGCATGCCGAAGGCCAGAAGGTCGATAAAAAGTCACTAGTTATTGAAAAACCGATTGAAGATTTAGGCATTTTCGAAATCGGCATCAAACTTCATCCTCAAGTGATCGCTAAAATTCGTTTGTGGGTCACGAAAAAAAGCTAAGGGATTTGGTATTCTTAGAATAACGAGTGGTGCTTTTTATGGAGCAAGCGATAAGAGTCCCTCCCCAGAATATTGATGCTGAAAAAGCAGTTTTGGGGGCTATGATGATTTCCGAAGAAGCTATCGGGGTGTCCATTGAACACCTTGATAGCTTTTATTTTTACGAAACCGCCCACCAGAAAATCTTTGACGCGGTACGTGAATTATATGCCCAGCGTAAAAGGGTGGACATCGTTACTCTTTCAGACTGGCTTAAAAATACCGGGCAGTTAGAGAGCTTAGGAGGCCTGTCTTACTTAACGCAGTTGGCGGATTTTGTCCCTACCGCAGCCAACGCGCAATATTACGTCGACATCGTCAAGGAAAAAGGCATACAGCGCCAGCTGATCAAGAATGCCACTGAAATTATTTCTAAAAGTTATTCGGTCAACGTGGATATCGATGAGCTGGTGGATTCGGCGGAACAGTTGATTTTTGAGATCGCCGATGCCAAGCAAAAGCAGCAGGCCGTCCATATCAAGGATATCATCAAGGGCACGATTGAAAATATCGATCTTTTATATCAGCATAAAAAATCCATTACAGGGGTCCCTACGGGATTTACAGATTTTGACAGCAAAACGTCGGGCCTGCAAAATTCTGATCTGATCATCATTGCGGGACGTCCGTCAATGGGCAAAAGCGCTTTTGCCGTTTCTATAGCTGAACATGCCTGTCTGGAACATAATATCCCGGTGGCTATTTTCTCATTGGAAATGTCCAAGGAGCAATTAGTCCAGCGTATGCTGTGTTCTCAGGCCCAAGTGGACGCGCACAAAGTCCGTACCGGGTTTCTTTCGCCCTCGGACTGGCCTCTGCTGACGAAAGCAGCCGGACGCCTGTCGAATGCGCCTATGTTCATTGATGATACTCCGGCTATTTCAATGCTGGAGTTGCGGGCCAAAGCCAGACGGTTAAAAGCTTCTCAAAATATAGGCCTTGTGATTGTGGATTATTTGCAGTTGATGCAGGGGCATGGCAAAACAGAAAGCCGGCAGCAGGAAATTTCGGAAATTTCCCGTTCCCTAAAAGCATTGGCGCGTGAGTTGGGGGTTCCTTTGATTGCCATCAGCCAGTTATCGCGCGCAGTGGAAAGCCGCCAGGACCATCGCCCACAGCTGTCTGACTTACGTGAATCCGGAGCTATTGAACAGGATGCGGATGTGGTTGTGCTTTTGATGCGTGAGGAATATTATAATCCCACTGATGAAAACCGCGGTATTGCCGAGGCTATTATTGCCAAACAACGCAACGGCCCCACCGGCACGTTAAAAATGAAGTTCTTTAAGGAATTTGTCAAATTTGTAAATTTGGAAACTGCGCATCATGAATAAATAATCGTGATGCAGATTGACAGCCCTATACACAGAATCTATAATTGACCCATGCTAAAAAATAAAATTTTATTAGTCAGCTTTTTAGTCCTTTGCGTTATTTTATCAGGGGCAGCAGTTATTTTTGCTCAAGGGGTTACGGATAATACCAAGGACAAAGAAGTCAATGCCGCGTTGAATGCCCAGGAAGTGTCGATGTCCGGCTCCCAGCCGGTGAATGCCGAAACGGCTCAACCGCAGCAGCCGACACCTGCTCCCATCAGTATGAAGATGGAACAGCCGCAAGCTCAGCCCATGCCGGAAGCGGTGGCTTCCGCTAAGATTGTCAAGGCCATCGATATTCAGGGCAATAAGTCCATTGGCATAGCCCAAATTTTAGCCAGAATCAAGACACGAGTGGGAGAAGAGTATCAGGATGCGGTGGTAAGCGATGATTTAAAACGCCTGTATAATACCGGGCATTTTTCTGATGTGCAAATTGATCATGAGACTTTAGATGACGGCTACAAAGTTATTGTGAGATTAAAGGAAAAACCGATTGTAGATACAATAACTTTTTCTAAAATCCGTTATTATAATGCCCGGTACTTGATGACCAAAATGAAAATTAAAAAGGACAAGTTCCTTGATAATAAGACACTTAAAGAAGACGTTAATACCATTGAGGATTTGTATAAGAAAAAAGGTTTGACCCAGGTGAAAGTGGATGTTGAAATTTCTATTGATGATACTACCAACAAAGCCAGCTTGCATTTTATAGTCCGTGAAGGTTTCAAGGTCAAGGTTAAGAGGATCCATGTCTATGGGAATATCACCTATCCTGACAAGAAAATCATCAAGGTCATGAAGTCCCGTTGGGCCTGGCTTTTTGGCTCAGGTCTTCTCAAAGAAGAGCAGTTAGAGGAAGACATGAAAGCCATTCAGTCTTTTTATGAACAAAACGGTTTTCTTGATACTAAAGCTGCCTACCAGATAGAGCCTTTATTTCAGGGACTGGTGAATGTTAATGTTACCATTCAAGAAGGCAGGCGTTATTACGTGGGTGATGTCAGCTTTTTTGGCAATACCATCCTTTCGGTTAATGACATCAAAGCTCATATTAAGAATTTGAAAGAAGGGAATTTCTTCAGTCATGAAAAGATGCAAGAGGATATTGGCAGTGTCCGTGAGGCTTATTTTGACCGCGGCTATATTTCTGCACTTGTTGAAGAAGCGACGTCATTTAATACCGGGACGGGCAAGGTTGATATTAAGATCAGCATTAAGGAAGGCAGATTGGCATATATTAACAAGATTAAGATACAAGGCAATGCCCATACCCGTGATATAGTTATTCGTCGAGAGTTGCGTATGTATCCCGGTGATCAGTTCGACGGCGCGAAATTACGCCTTTCTAAACAGCGCTTGAAAGATTTGGGTTATTTTGAAGATGTTGGTTACGACATTGAAGACTCCGACCAACAGGACTATAAGGATTTGGTCGTACAGGTCAAAGAAGCCAAGACAGGCACTTTTTCTTTTGGCGGAGGTTATAGTACGGTGGATAGATTGGTCGGGTTTGTAGAAGTCGAACAGAAGAATTTTGACATTTCTAACTGGTCTTCATTTACGGGTGGCGGTCAGGATTTGCGTTTGCGTGCCCAGATCGGTTCAAGTCAGCGTAATTTATTATTAAGTTTCACCGAACCATGGTTGTTTGATCATCCGGTTTCCGCCGGCTTTGATGCCTATTTGACGGAGAATCTTAAAGATGGCTCTACGGGATATTCCTATGACCAGAAAGTTATCGGCGGTGATTTGCGTTTGGGCAAAAGCTTTAATGATAATCTTTCCGTAGGTTCTGTTTATCGCCTGGAGCATATTAATATCAGCAATTTGGATTCGGGCGTGTCCGAGGCTTTAGCGGAGCAGGCAGGGAACAGTCTGGTAAGCTCTTTGGGCTTTAGTGTTACGAACGATTATCGCGACAGTAAATTGGCCCCGACCCAAGGCTGGTCTGTGACCAATAGCGCGGATATTGCCGGCGGACCGTTAGGTGGGGACAAGAATTTTTATCGTGTGCAAACCAGCGGGCAATATTATTACCCTTTGAAAATTAATGGTGTGACAACGGTGCTTGAAGTCAGCGGTCGAACCGGTATAGTCCAGTCTTATCCGGATACTCCGGATGTCCCTATTTTTGAACGTTATTTTGCCGGCGGGCAGGATTCGATCCGTGGTTATGATGAGCGTACAGTGGGGCCTCTTGATCCTAATACAAATGACGCTGTCGGCGGTGATGCCATTTTACTTGGCAGTGTCGAGTATACCGTACCGATCATCGAGATTATTAAAGGTGCTATATTTTTCGACACTGGAAATGTGTGGGATAAGGTCAGGAATTACGGTACCGGTGGGGTCAAATCCGGCACAGGCGTTGGTTTGCGTGTTAAGACTCCTATTGGTCCTATTAAATTAGATTATGGTATTCCTTTAGATACCGAACCAGGACAAAGTAACAAAAGCGGAAAATTTTATTTTAGCGTCAGCCGCGGTTTTTAATGGTATAATTATCTTTCTATTTAATCTATAAAGAGGAAGGTTTTTAACACAACCCTGCAGTGTTTCGCAGGTTATTTTTTAAGTTTCTAATAGTACAAACAGGAGGGAAATATGAAAGCGTTAAAAGTGTTAGGTTTAGCAGCAATTTTAGGGTTGATGACGACAGGGATAGGTTTAGCCGCTGATTTGAAAATTGCCTATGTGGATTTGGCTAAAGTGTTCGATAGTTATCAAAAAACAAAAGAATTCGATGCTGTTTTGCAAGGTGAGGGTGAGAAATTTCAGAAACAACGTGACGCCATGGTCCAGAAGATTGAGGACGCTCAAAGTAAGTTGGCCCTGATGAGTGATGCCCAGAAAACTTCCATGCAGGCGGATATTGAAAAACAAAAGAATGAGGTCATTGCCTTTGACAAGGAGAAGAGGACGGAATTAGCTAAACGGCGTGATGATAAAGTGCGGGAAATTCTATCGGAGGTCCAGGGTATCGTCAGCATTATTGCTAAAAAAGAAGGCTACGCTTTTGTTTTAAATGACCGTGTCATGGTTTATGGTGATCCGCAATTTAATATCACCGATGAGGTGATGAAGAATTTAAATGACAGTTACAAGAAGTAATTTATCCGTCATGCAAATCAGCGCCGCTGATATCGCCCGGTTGGTCAAGGGAGAATTGATCGGTGACGGTGAATTATTAGTCAGTGGTTTTGCAGGGATCAAGGAAGCCAAAAAGAACGAACTGGCTTTTTTGAGCAATTCTAAATATGAGCCTTTGCTTCTTGACACTCAGGCTGGTGTGGTCCTTGTTCCCCGGCAGACAGTTTGTCCGGGGAAAACTCTTATAAGGGTTGATAATCCTTCTTTAAGTTTCACTGAAGCGGTCAACCATTTATTAAAGGATGCTCCTGATTATAAGCCGCGTGGTATCCATCCAACCGCTGTTATATCGCCAAAAGCCAAAGTAGCATCTGGTGCAGCTATCGGCGCCCACACGATCATTGAAGACGGGGCCACCATCGAAAAGGGTTGTGTTCTTTATGCCAACTGTTATGTGGGGCATGAAACGCATTTGGGGCAAAATTGTCTTATTTATCCTCAGGTGGTTTTACGTGAAAGGGTTGTTCTGGGCAACCGTGTGATAATACACAGCGGTACTGTTGTTGGCAGTGATGGGTTTGGTTACACAACTGTTGACGGCAAGCATATGAAAATACCGCAAGTAGGTTCTGTTCTTATCGAAGATGATGTGGAAATCGGAGCTAATGTCACTATAGACCGCGCGCGTTTCGATAAAACGGTTATCGGTGAGGGGACAAAAATAGATAATTTGGTGCAAATTGCCCATAATGTCAGGATCGGCAAACATTGTTTGATTGTATCCCAAGCAGGCATCGCCGGCAGTACGAATTTAGGGGATTATGTGATTTTGGCGGCCCAGGCCGGTTTAGTTGGGCATATAGAAATTGGAGATGGGGCCGTGGTGGCGGCGCAGTCGGGGGTAACTAAGTCCATCAGGGCGGGTGAGCAGGTTTTCGGATCTCCGGCCCAGCCTATCAAAAATGCGTTCAGGAATAATGCGCATATCCAAAGGCTTGATAAGTATGTTGAGATGATCAAAGATTTGAGAAAGCGGGTTGAGGAATTCGAGAGGAAGTAAGATTTATGTGAGAGATGGCTTCTTGCGGCGTTACCCAATCGTTTACGCATTAGTAAAGCTGTGAATTATTTTAGAAAGGGAAATCAATGAAACAAAAAACGATAAATAATCCTGTTTCTTTTTCCGGTATAGGCTTGCATACCGGCAAGTTCGCAAGGATGACTGTAAAGCCGGCAAAAGAGAATGAAGGCATTTCTTTTGTTCGTGTTGATTTGCCCGGTAAACAACCAATCAAGGTTACCGCTTCCAACGCGGTCATGGATGAGAAGATAACACGTTGTACCGTGATCGAATACCAGGGTGTGCGTGTTTATACCATTGAGCATATAATGGCTGTTTTACACGGCTTAGGGATAGATAATGCGACTATCGAGGTTGACGCAGAGGAAATCCCGGGCATGGATGGCAGCAGTTTAGAATTTTTAAAGGCAATAGAGCATGCAGGGATCATAGAACAACAGGCGGATAAGAATATATTTATGATCCAGGAGCCGATTGTCGTCTCTAATAAAACATCGACAATTGTAATGGTCCCTCATGACCAATTAAATATTTCTTATACGATGGATTATGATCATCCGTTATTGCGTTCACAGTTTTTTTCACAATCCATAGATTTGCATTCTTTTGCCAAAGAGTTGGCAGGGGCGCGCACCTTTTGCCTGGAATCCGAGGTTGAGGGGATTAAAGCCCAGGGTTTAGCCAAAGGGGCTGATTGTAAAAACACCTTGGTAATGTCAACTAAAGGGCCTTTGGAGAATACCTTACGTTTTTCGGATGAATGCGCGCGCCACAAGGTTTTGGATGTCCTCGGAGATCTATACTTACTCGGCTATCCTGTCATGGGGGCCGTTTATGCCACTAAAAGCGGGCATGCGCTAAATCGGGCTTTGGTCAGGAAAATAGAAGCCCAGCGTCAGAAATACACCGCAGTTTCTTATCCTGCTCCTATACCCGTCGAGGGAAAGAGGGTTTTTAACATTGGTGAAGTTATGAAAATTTTGCCTCATCGTTATCCGTTTTTGCTGGTTGACAGGGTCATTGAGATCGAGCCGGGGAAAAAAGGGATAGGCATTAAAAATGTGACGATCAATGACGGATTTTTTCAAGGGCATTTCCCCCAGAAGGCGGTCATGCCGGGGGTAATCATGATCGAAGCCATGGCCCAAACTGCGGGAGTTGTGGTATTGACCAGCGGTGCTCATAATGGTAAAGTAGCTTTATTCATGTTTGTTTCTGATGTGAAATTTCGCAGGGTGGTCATTCCCGGAGATCAGTTATTGATGGAAGTTGAGATCATCCGCGACAGGGAACGCACGGCGAGTGTCAAAGGGGTTGGACGTGTTGGCGGGGAGGTGGCTATTGAAGCAGATATGATGTTTTCTTATACAGAAGCGCATTATCTTTATACTTAAACAGGCAGAAATTTTTTATGGCAAATAAAATTCATAAAACCGCGATTGTCGGTGAACAAGTAAAGCTTGGGAAAAATGTAAGCATCGGCCCCTACTCGGTCATTGATGGCCAGGTGACCTTGGGAGATGATGTTATTATAGGTGCTCATTGTGTCGTTGATGGGCATACCACCATCGGGAATGGATGTCAATTATATACCGGAGCGGTGATTGGCTCTCCTCCTCAGGATAGAAAGCACCAAAAAGCAGACAAGGTCTTTTTGAAAATAGGTTTTAATAATGTTTTTCGTGAATATGTGACAGTTAATCCCGGCACCATTGAAGGCGGTTCTGAAACTTGTATTGGGGACAATAATTTGTTTATGGCCTGCTGTCATGTCGCTCATGACTGTCATATTGGCCATGATTGTGTTTTGGCTAATTATGTGGGGCTTTCAGGGCATGTGACTATTGAGGACCGGGCGGTGATCGGCGGTTTGTCCGGCGTTCATCAGTATGCGCGGGTGGGGTACTTATCAATGATCGGGGGATGTTCCAAGGTCAATCAGGATGTGCCGCCGTTTTCATTAGTCGATGGTAATCCTGCAACTTTAAGGGGTTTGAATATCGTGGGATTAAAGCGTGCGGATATCCCTTCGCCTGTCCAAAGGTCTTTGCACCATGCATTTAAAATCCTTTTTAATTCTGGTTTAAACCGTAGCAATGCCGTTCTTCAGGTTCAGGAGCAGCTTAATGTCTTGCCTGAGGTCTACAGGGTTATTGAGTTTATCCAGACATCCAAACGTGGCATCTCCTAATTCAAAAATCATAGGCCTTATCGCGGGCAACAGGCAATTCCCTTTCCTTTTTGCCAGAGCGGCCAGAGAACAGGGTTATAAAATAGTCGCGGCAGGAATTGCGGGGGACACGTCGCCTTTTTTATATTTCTTCGTCGATAAGTTCCAATATTTCAAAGTCGGCGAATTAAAAAAACTTTTTAAGTATTTCCATGAAAATTCTGTCAATCAGGTCATCATGGCGGGCCAAGTCAATCAGGATAATTTATTCAACCCGGCTGTTAAATTAGATGAAGAGTTCAAGGCTCTTTCCGATGCCTTGCGTGATCGCAAGGCGGACACTATTTTCTCCGCGGTGGCTGACCGTTTAAACAAAGAAGGAATGACCTTGCTTGATTCCGTCTTTTTATTGAAGAAATATTTAGCGCCCCGCGGCACATTAACTAAACATGCCCCCAGTGAGAGTCAGTTAAAAGATATTGAATTTGGGTTGACCATTGCCAAACTTGTGGGGAGCATTGATATTGGTCAAACGGTGGTCATTAAAGAAAAGGCCATTGTGGCCATTGAGGCGATGGAAGGAACGGACCGTGCCATCGCCCGCGGCGGACAGATCGCCCGTGAGGGAGCGGTGGTGGTTAAAACTTCCAAACCTGCTCAAGACAACCGTTTTGACGTTCCGGTTATCGGGCCGCGTACGGTGCGAACCATGGCGGCTGTCAAAGCCGGCTGCTTAGCCATTGAGGCGGGTAAAACGTTGATCATCGACCGCGAGAAAACCGTGAGGCTCGCGAATAAAGCAGGCATCTGTATCGTAGCCGCGTGAAATATTATTTATCCCTGCTGCCATGCATATGGGACAACATACCAGTATCAGCCTGGGCAAGAATTGGGTGTTATGTATGAGAAGAGATATTGTTTGCGAAACATTCAGGGATTTTTCGCCAAAAGTTGGCTAGGGTTTACAGCAAAAATGTTCCAAATGAAGAGAAACTTTAGAACATTTATGCTGTAAACCGACGCCAACGGCGAAAATATCCCGTTGAGCAAATAATATCTCTTCTCATGCATAACCTGCAAGAATTTTGACAGACCTGACTAAGTCGGAAGGAGAATTGTATGCTTCACGTTAATCGCAGAGTTAAAGATATGGTGGGATCAACGACGCTGGCTATCACTGCCCGGGCTAAAGAATTACAGGCCCAAGGACATGATGTGGTCAATTTTGGCGCGGGGGAGCCTGATTTTGATACTCCGGACTTTATTAAGAAAGCAGGCATCAAGGCCATTGAGAGCGGCATGACTAAATATACCCCTTCCATCGGGGCTCAGAATTTGCGCGAAGCCATTGCTGCTAAATTTCAGAAAGATAATGGGCTTATTTATAAGCCCAATCAGATCGTGGTTTCTTGCGGAGCCAAGCATTCTTTGTTTAATATCATTCAAGTCCTTGTGGACGATGGGGATGAAGTTATTTTTCAATCACCCTATTGGGTAAGTTATCCTGAAATGGTCAAAGCTGCTGGCGGCAAATCAGTGATTATCCCCACCAATGCCGCAAGTCGATTTAAAATTACTCCGGAATTATTAAAAAAGCATATTACCCCTAAAACTAAGGTTTTGATCATTAATTCACCATCTAATCCAACGGGAGTTATGTATCATAAAGAAGAGCTGTCTAAGATTGCCGAAATTTGTGTTGCACACAAGATTTGTGTGATTAGTGATGAAATTTACGAGAAATTGATTTATGATACTGATGTTTTTACTTCGATAGCATCACTGGGTAAAGAAATTTTTGATTTAACGCTGACAGTCAACGGTGTGTCTAAAGCATATGCCATGACTGGTTGGCGCATCGGATACGCGGCCGGGGCGCTTGAGATCATGGAGTATATCAAGAAATACCAGGACCATTCAACATCGAACCCAGCGTCCATAAGCCAGGTGGCGGCCATGGAAGCTTTGAAAGCTTCTCAAGAGTCCACTGACCAAATGTGCCAGGTATTTAAAAAACGCCGTGATTTGATGTTACAATGTTTAGACAGGATCCCCCAACTTTCTTATATTCGCCCTGAAGGGGCTTTTTACGTTTTTTGTGATTTTTCTAAGGTAGGCGATGCGACTGTTATAGCCAAGAAGATGCTTGATGAAGTTAAGGTGGCTGGAATCCCGGGTGACAGCTTTGGGGCTTCAAATTATATCAGGTTTAGTTTTGCCACATCGGATGCGCGCATTCAAGAAGGCATTGCTCGCGTGGGTCAGTGGATCGCTAATCAACCTTCTTCATTAAAGGATTAACAAAAATATGGAAAAAATTTCTCTTTTACGGGAGCTTCTTTTATTATCTATTCAGGAAAACGCTTCTGATCTTCATTTGACTGAAAAAACCCCTCCGATTTTTCGTATTGATGGCCGTTTGGTTGCGCTTAATGCCGAAATCCTAAACCGTGATCAAATCCAGGAAATGATTTATGGGATCCTCTCTGATACGCAGAGGGCTAAATTCGAAGCAGAAAAGGAACTCGATTTTTCATTAGCGTTAACCGGTATGGACCGGTTTCGTGTGAATGTGCATATTCAGCGCGGTTCAGTGGAGGCGGCGTTCCGTCGTATTTCCTTATTTATTCCCTCCATGGAAGAGTTGCAATTGCCGCCAGTGATTGCGGATCTGGCGCGCAAGCAAAATGGTTTGGTTTTGGTTACCGGCCCTACAGGGACAGGGAAAACCACAACCTTGGCATCGATGATTAATTTGATCAATTCCGAACGCACTTGTGTGATTATGTGCATTGAAGATCCCATTGAGTATATTTTTGTGAATAAAAAATCAGTCGTCAAGCAGCGTGAAGTTTACCGTGATACCAATTCGTTTGCGGAAGCCCTTAAGCGCTGTTTGCGCCAGGACCCGGATGTGATCGTGGTCGGAGAAATGCGTGATTTGGAAACGATATCAACGGCCTTGACAGCGGCAGAAACAGGGCATTTGGTCTTAGCTACCGTCCATACCCCTGATGCCCCGCAAACTATTGAGCGTATTATTGATGTTTTCCCGCCGTATCAGCAACAGCAGGTCCGTCTGCAACTTTCGTCGGTTTTACAGGGCGTCATTTCTCAGAAATTAGCCCCCAGGGCTTCAGGCAAAGGCCGTATCATGGTTGCGGAAATCATGGTAGCGACATCTGGTGTACGTAATATGATTCGTGAGAGGGCCGTAGAGCAACTGCGTACGGCCATTCAAACCGGCGGTCAATATGGCATGCGCACTTTTGATAAATCTCTTAAGGACCTCTGTGAAAAAGGTATCATTAATTACCAGACCGCTTTGAATATGGCCACGGATGTCAATGAATTAAAGGGGTTAATGTCGAAGCACCATTCTTAAGCACAGTGAACTGGATTTTTAGGGGATTTAAGATAGTAATGTTTTAGAAATTGAAGGGGTTTGGCTAATATGGGGCATCCGGTAACGTTAATCCCAGGAGATGGTATTGGTCCTGAAGTAACCAATGCCATGAGAATGTGCGTGGATGCTGCAGGTGTAAAAGTTAACTGGGAAGTGCATGATGCCGGTGAGAAGTCTATTCAAAAATGTGGAAAACCTTTGCCGGAAGAAGTTTTGGAATCCATTCGCCGTAACAAGACTGCTATCAAAGGCCCTATTACGACACCGATCGGTAAAGGCTTTCGTTCGGTGAATGTTCAGTTGCGCCAGTCTCTTGATTTGTTTGCCTGTGTTCGCCCTTGTTTTTATTATGAGGGGACCAAGACTCCCATTAAAAAAGTGAATTTAATGATCTTCCGTGAAAATACGGAGGACTTGTATGCCGGCATTGAGTTTGATCTTAACTCTCCTGAAGTAAATCGTCTGCGGGCCTTGATCAATGAGATATCGCCTAAAAAGGTCAAAGAAGATTCGGCTATTTCCATCAAGCCGATTTCAGTGAGTGCTTCTAAACGAATTGTTAAATTTGCTTTTGATTGGGCGGTCAAATTTGGCCGCAAAAAAATGACGGTGGTTCATAAAGCCAATATTATGAAATTTACCGACGGTCTTTTTTTGCAATGTGCCAGGGACGTGGCCCGTGAATACGAAGGTAAAATTGAATTTAGCGACTGCATTGTGGACAATATGTGCATGCAGTTAGTTCAGAAGGCTGTTCTTTATGATTGCCTTGTCTTGCCCAATCTGTACGGGGATATTGTTTCAGATTTGTGTGCCGGTTTAGTCGGCGGTTTGGGAGTTGCTCCGGGGGCTAATTATGGCGAAGAAATCGCTTTGTTTGAACCGGTACACGGTTCGGCGCCTAAATATGCCGGTCAAAATAAAGTCAATCCCACCGCGACAATTTTATCCGCTGTTTGGATGTTACGCCACCTTAAAGAAGATGCCGCGGCTGATCGGTTAGACAATGCTGTCCGTATTGTTTTAAAAGAAGGTGTGTCTGTAACCTATGATTTAAAGCCTGATCGTAATGATCCTAGCGCTGTCGGGACCATGCAAATGGCAGAAGCGATTTGTAAAAAGCTATAGTGCCTTAAGGGGGTAATGTGCTTGAATGATTGGGAAGGCCGTTGGGATTCGATCCCGGCGGCTTTTTAATTAGGCAACCGATGCAGCTATGCGTGTCTGGAATGAAGAATAATAAGCGTACCTGCGATCGAAATGCCCGGTATGGAGAGCATGGGACAGGCAATGATCGTTGAAGATTGGGGATTGATTAAATACGCTGATGGCTATGAACGTCAAATGCAGTGCGTTGGAAAAGTCGCGGCAGGCGCAAAGGATCACCTGATCCTTTGCGAACATCCCCCTGCAATAACACTGGGAAGAATGACCAATCAGGCCAGCTTACTCTATCAACCTAAAGACATTGAAGAACGCGCTGTGACGATCACAACCGTCGATCGTGGCGGGGATGTGACCTTACATGCGCCGGGACAATTGGTTGTTTATCCTATCTTTAATTTAAATAATCACGGCAAAGATCTTAGAATTTATATGCAAATGCTTGAAGAAGTTGCGGTTGATTTATTGAAGAATTTTGGTATATTGGCAATAAGCATTCCAGGGCAACGGGGTGTGTTTGTCGGGCCGGATAAAATTATTTCCATCGGTGTGGGAGTTCGTAAATGGGTGACGTATCACGGTTTAGGGATTAACGTGAATACGGATTTGTCCCTATTTGATTTGATCAAGCCCTGCGGTCTTAATGTGCGCATGACGTCGATGCAAAAACTAAAAGGCCATGCGGTGCTGATAAAGGATGTTAAAACTAAAGCAGTTGAACAGTTTCAAAAGTATTTTCAATGATATTGCATGGACGGATGAATAGCCGCTATTTATCCGTCCAATGTGAGCGAAATAGAAAAGTGGCGGCGGGTGGCTCGGAATTTATGACTGAAATTATTTTACCTGAATTAGGCGAAGGGATCACCAAAGCGACGATTGCCTGCTGGCATGCGAAGGTGGGTGATAGCTTGCAAGAAGGACAGGAAGTCTGCGAGGCAGTTACAGATAAAGCATCTTTTATTATTGAGGCGCCGATTGCAGGGAAACTTAAATCTATTTCCATCATTGATGGGCAGGAAGCTTTTGTGGGTTGTGTGTTAGGGACAATTGAGTAAAATATGACGGAAATCAAGCACAAGCGTGTTTTATTAATGTATATTTCCCAGGTTTCCGGGCATCGTCAGGGTGCGGTGGCGATCGCCAAATCCCTAAAATCCCTTGATCCTGATTGTGAGGTTTTGAGTATCAACGGATTTGGTTACACCTATCCGTTAATGGAAAAGGTTATCAATACCACCTATATGGGAATGATCAAACGTGTTCCCAAAATTTGGGAATACCTTTATGATAACCCGAAGGTCATTAAGTTTTCTGAAAAATGGAAACAATCCATCCATAAATCTTCTCATAAAAAACTTAAACCCCTGATTGACGAGTTCAAGCCCGATGTGGTCGTCTGTACCCAGGCTTTTCCCTGCGGGATGGTCGCGGATTATAAAAAGACCCACAATCATCCCATGATCGTCGTTGGAGTCCTGACAGATTACGCCCCGCATTTATATTGGCTACATGAAGGCGTGGACTATTATGTGGTGCCGTCCCAAGAGGCTCTTGATCGCTATGTGAAAGAAGGGGTCCCTAAGGAGCATATCAAAATTTTTGGGATTCCTATCCGTATGAAATTTGCTGAGAATAAAGGATCGTCTCATATTGCTAAGAAATTAGGGCTTGATTTAAATATCCCGACTATTTTGATTATGGGAGGGGGACAAGGGTTGGGACCCATGAAAGAAGCGGTCAAATCATTGGTGCGTCTGGACCGGCCTTTACAACTCATTGTTATATGCGGTACAAATGTCAAGTTAGTCAATTGGATTAAAAAAACCCAGCGTAAGACGGCAAAAAGAATTATCTTTTATGATTATGCCAGCAATGTGGATGAGCTGATGGAAGTATCTACTTTGATCGTCAGCAAACCCGGTGGCATGACAACCAGTGAATGTCTGGCTAAAGGGTTACCTATGGTGATCGTTGACCCTATCCCCGGACAGGAAGAACGGAATTCTCAATTTTTGGTCAATCAGGGCATTGCTATCCGAGTGGATGATAAACGGCATATTGCCCGTGAGATTGATGTATTATTGAATAATCCAAAGCAATTGGCGGCGATGAAGCATGCGGCTTTAAAGAACGGTAAACCAAAAGCCGCAGAAAATATTGCGAAATTAATTTTAAGCGGGTCTTTGTAACAAACTTTTTTCAAAATATGGGTAATTATTATCTTTATAGGATAGGTAAGTTTTTAGCAAGAATTTTGCCTTTGGGGGTGAGCAATGCTTTGGTCATGGCTTTGTGTGACCTGCATTATTTTTTTTCCAAGGCCGATCGTCAAGCCGTTGAAAATAATTTAAAATTAGTTTCCAAGACGGATCATGTGCCTAAAGCCCAGGTTCGCGCGGTGTTTCGTGGTTTTGGTAAATACCTGCTCGAGTTTTTTACCATGACCAAGCGTTTGCGCCCGGAGTTTATCAAATCTAATGTCCATATTAAGAATATTGAATACCTTAACGAAGTGTTGCAAAAAGGCAAGGGTGCTATTCTTGTCAGTGCGCATGTTGGTAATTGGGAAATGGGAGGGGCGATATTGCCGATTTTGGGTTTTCCGTTGTCTGTTGTGGCTTTAGCCCATAAGGATAAACGGGTCAATGCTTTGTTTAACACACAAAGGGAAGCTTTTGGATGCATGGTGATCCAAGCCGATGTGGCGGTCCGGCGAATCGTTGAGCATCTTCAGAGAAACCGTCTAGTCGCTATTTTGGGAGACAGGGATTTTGGGAAAAGCGGGATAGTGATGGATTTTTTAGGCCAGAAAACAATGATTCCCAAGGGGGCGGCTTTTTTTTCTTTGAAAACAGGGACTCCTATTGTCCCTATTTTTTTTATTCGTCAGGATAAGGATAATTTTGAGATTAATATTTATCCGCCTATTGAGCCCCCTCAATTGCCGGACACTAAAATCACGCACCAAACGGCGAGTGAGTATATTTATAAATATTTGATGTGCATTGAGGCTGAAATTAGGAAGAACCCGTCTCAGTGGCTTCTGTTCAGGGAGTTTGCTCAATGATGAAAATCGCCGTTGTTATACCTGCCCATAATGAAGTGCAAACCATTGGCCCCTTGGTTGAGGCTGTGCGTGCCTTAGGTTATGATTGCATCGTGATTGATGACGGCTCCGTGGATCAAACCGGTGAGGTGGCGGGAAAATCTCTTGCGGTGGTTCTAAAAACTGGGAGCAAAAGCGGCAAAGGTAAAGCTTTAAAAGTTGGTTTTGATTATGTGATTAGGAATGGTTATGAAGCCCTGATTGCCATGGATGGCGACGGCCAGCATTCACCGTCAGATATTTCCGCATTTGTGGCATGTTGTCAAAATACAAACGCAGATATTGTCAGCGGAAACCGTATGGGCAATCCGCAAGGTATGCCGCTGGTGCGTTTAGCCACTAACCGTTTGATGTCCTGGTTGGTTTCTCTTTTTTGCCGCCAGTTTATTCCAGACACTCAATGCGGTTTTCGGCTGATTAAAACAAAGGTACTTCAAGCCATTAAGCTCGAAAGCTCTGACTTTGAAATTGAGACGGAGGTCCTGATTAAATCCAGCAGAAAAGGGTTTAAAATAGCTTCGGTCGATATACAAACTATTTATAGGGATGAGGTGAGCAAGATCCAGCCTGTGCGTGACACCGTTCGTTTTATTGCCTATCTATGGCGTGAACTATTTCGGAAAAATGACTGAAAATTTTATTTTTAAGGCTTTGTTTATTTCATTGGCCCTTCATACGGCATTCGTGTGTACTGTTTATTTTAGCAGGTTGAATGACCCGCAGTATAGGGCCATGCGCCAGAATCGTATTGAGATCAGCTATAAAGCTATTCATAAAAAATCAGTCGACATTCGAGAATATCCTATTAAGCCGGTCCAGAAGTTAGACTTAAGTAATAATACGAAGTTTTTTACTGATGGGACCATACCTGTGAGCATGGTCAAAGAAAAACCAATACTGCCTTTTGGGATGCGCTATGAGCGCAAGCCGGAATATATGCGTACAATGGATTTAAGCCACAGGATTTCCATTATGCCTATCCAGTCGGAGAAAATAAATAACCCCGTTTATGCTGCGTATAATGAAATGGTCAGAGACCGCATTAAGGAGAGGGTTTACCAGAACTATGACAGGATGGAAAAGGGGTCTGTTTATTTGACGTTTTTGTTAGATGAGCATGGGGTTCTTAAAGCCGCAAAGATTATTCCGGAAAAAACCGATGCGTCAGAACATCTGCAAGAGATTGCCCTCAGGAGCCTCAAGGAAGCCAGCCCGTTCCCGGCTTTTTTAAAAGGCATGAATCTTACCGAGTATCCTTTCAACATTCAGATCCAGTATCAGGTCAGCGATTGATCGAATAGCTTAGCAGGCTATTTGGATTCACTAATAAAATAAAAATTTTGACTGTAACTGGCACGATTGAATTTACTAATGAGCAAAACAAGAGCATTAGGGTATTTTCCAATATATGGCTTGGAATTCTTAGTTTTAGTGGTGGTTAAAAATTTTCTTTTTCTTTTTACATTCTAATTCTTCCTAAATAATCATTTATACCCTAGCTTCGAATTAGAAAAGCAATAAAAGAGAATAAAAAAAGATGCCTCCGACGTAAAATGGTGTTTGCGAGAACATCATTTACGTTCACCCAAAGGGTGAAAAACGGAGGCAAGATGAAAATAGCAAATAATTTGTACAAAGTCGAGTTAAAAAAGAGCGAAAAAAGAGCGAAGAAACGATAACGGGTAAAATTGGGCTTGGGTGGATGGTTGATAGTTTGAGGCATTTTGGGTTTAAGAAGATGGTTAGCGAGACATTGAGCCGATGGAATGGCTTACGATGCATAATGGGCGTATGGGGACTATTGAGCAGATACATAAGGAATTAAAGACAGGATATGGATGCGATTATACGCCAAGCCATGATTTTGAGAAGAACCGCGGGTATTTTTTTAGGTGTATTGGCGTATAACATGGCGCAGGCTATGAAGTTGTTTTATTTATGCACCGACGCTGTCGTGTGGACAATCAAGATCATGAGGTATCAATTTATTAATGTGTGCGGGAAGGTTGTCAGGAGTGGCAGGAAATATTCTTGTAAGATCATAAATGTGACGCATGAAGTGTTTGAACGGTTCAAGTATTGTCAGATGAAAATGTTATCTGCGTAGTGCTGAAAAAGTCCATTTTAGCTCAGGCATGAAAGGTCAGCAATAGAGGTGTGTGCCTAAAAGCAAAATTATTGCAGTCTCCGGCATGGTTTTTATAAAATTAAGCAAAGGCGGTTAGTTGATAAGAATATAGAGGGATAATGGCAGCGGAAACAAGAATATCCCGATGAAAAAACATGGTTCTTAGCTGTTCTAATTCGGAGTTCAGGTTTATAATACAATAAATATTTCGTTAGGCGTAAATACGATGAAGATTTTGGGAAGTCCATTTTAACTAATTGTCAACTAAATAATGGAAGGTCAGGTGGTTAGATGAAATCACGATTTAGAGAAGGAAGTCCAGCTGATCAGGCGTTTCAAGAAGGCTTTAGGGCGGGTTGTTATTTTCAAGATGAGCTTGTTAATGCACTTGAAGGTTTGTTGAGGGCTGGATCAAAAGATTGGACAAAGAACTCGGGTGTTTTGGAAAAAACAGAAAAGGTAAAAGAGCTTATTCATAAGGTGAGATGCAATGATAATAATTGATAAGAGGAGAGTCGGGGGGAAATGGCTAAACAAAATGTTGGGGAGCCCCTTCGTTAGATGAACAACTCGCAAATTCAAAACTAATTGTAAATGTTATTAATTGTCACAAAGAGTTAGTTGAATCTGCAAATGATTTACTAACAGCATTAGATAAAATTGGATTCGAAAAGATTGATGCATTGGCCGTTAAAGAAGGGGCTTCTAATTACATGCCTAGCTTGTTAGCGGCGGCAGGACAGCATGTTTTATATGACCCAAATGTCACGCACTATGCAGGAACAGTAAGGGCGTGTGGTGGAGGTGTGAGTTGTGGCGATCAGCAATGGATTCAAAATGCACGTTGAGTTCAAAAATAAATTGAGAAACAGTTGTTTAGTTTTGGTCTTTGGCTTCACCACTATTGTTTATGGTGCCTCGACAGCGGATGATTACTATAATAAGGGCAATCTTGAGTCCAAACGCAAGCATTATATTGAGGCTATTTCTGACTATACCAAAGCCATAAAAATAAACCCCCAATATGCAAAAGCATATAACAATCGTGGGTTGGCTAATTTAAATATTTTAAACCTTTCTCAATCTTTGTCAGATTTTAATAAAGCCATTCAGTATGATTCGGAACTTGCAGTTGCTTATTTTAATCGAGGGGTGCTTTACAGAAAACGGAACAATTTAAATCGTTCAATAGCTGACTTTACCCAAGCCATAAGAATAAATCCTAATGATGCAGGGGTATATCGCAATAGGGGAATTGCGTATGGCATAAAAGGTAAATTTAACGAGGCGATTCTTGATTTTACTAAATCCATTCAGATTGATCCAAATCAAGCAGAAGGATTTTATAATCGAGGTGTAATTTACCAACAGCAAGAAAATTTTATTCAATCTATTAGCGATTATTCTAGAACGATTGAAATAAATCCAAGTTATTCAAAAACCTATATTAAACGTGCATTTGATTATTTTAAATTGGAACAGTACAAAGAAGCATGGGAGGATATAAAAAAAGCAAAGTCGTTAGGGTATAAATTTAATGGAAATGATTCAAAATTTCTTGATAGCTTAAAGAAAAAATCAGACAAATTTAAATATGAAGTTACTGGGAAAATTTTATAAACAAGTCTCTTGGCAGTATGATAAAATATTATCTGACGAAGGTATAATGGCTAAAATAGAAAAGCCCATAAATACCAGCTTGTATAGCTTTGCTGATACTGCTTTGATAAGCATATATGTTCCCGAGGAGTCTTTTGATAAAGCTGTTGCTATTATCAAAGACTTTGAATTAAAGAATCAGGCGGAGTTTAAGCAAGATTCCAAAAAGACAGACTTCATAATGATTCTAATAGCTGTATGTGTGGTTTTGTTGTTACTCTGGTGGATAAAAGGCGGTTTGTTTTAATTGCAAATCCAGTCGTCCGTCCACCCCAAAACACCTTCCCGCCTCAGAGAAGGGGACAGTCCCCAAAATGGGGACAGGGCAAACAACAAACCCGCGAGCAAGCGTCAAAGACCTTCCGGCAATGCTCTGGGGATTTAGGGTTTGAGTTCTCTGTGGGGCTTGCACACTAATTCCCCTATCCTTGCCGTTCTCCCAGTACCTGACGCGTCATAAAGACAACCCTTAACACGCCACAGTTAATTCCTTGGTAACCTTTCTTCATACAGACCCAAGTTAGCCCGTGCCCAGCACAATGAGACGGCACTGTTCTTGAGCCAATACGGCAAGGCAATGGCACGAGAAACCGTGCTCTACATTCTGCGGGTGTATTCCAAGCGAATGAACCTGGGCAAAGAAATAACGCCCCATTCATTAAGGCACTCATTTGCGACACACTTGCTGGCAAACGGTGCTGACATTGCTATTATCCAGAACCTTCTGGGGCACGCCCGCGTCAAGTCCACTGAAGTTTACACACGTGTATGCCCGTCAGAACTAAAGAAGACTGTGCACAAATACCACCCCCGTGGAGCCATAAAGAAATTGCGTTTATAGACGCCTGGCGTATAATGACATAAATTTGACAAAGTCTTCCAGGGAGGTTGCAATGTCAGCAGAAATCACGAAGATAGCAGTTTTCAAAGGCAGAAATATCCGGCGAGTCTTGGTTAATGACGAGTGGTGGTTTTCAGTTATTGATATAGTCGCTGTCCTTACTGATAGCGATAACCCACGGGATTACTGGTATAAAATGAAGGTTCGGGAAACGGAAGAAGCCAAAGTTGAGTTGTCGACATTTTGTCGACAACTGAAATTGGAGGCTGCTGACGGCAAGAAATATGCGACAGACTGTGCCAATGCCGAGGGTGTCTTCCGTATTATTCAGTCTATACCGTCACCAAAGGCAGAACCATTCAAGCGTTGGCTCGCACGTATCGGCAAAGAGCGTCTGGACGAAATCGAAAACCCAGAACTGGGTATGCAGAGAACCAAAGAACTTTACGAAAAGAAGGGATATCCAAAGGAATGGATTGAAAAGCGGCTGCGTGGGATAGCCGTCAGGCAAAAGTTAACTGACGAATGGGACGGACGTGGTGCTGGTACTGACCAAGACTATGCCATATTGACTAATGAGATAATGCAAGGAGCGTTTGACCTTAAAGTAGACGAACATAAGAAACACAAAGGTTTGAAAAGGGAAAACCTGCGTGACCATATGACCGATTTAGAACTTATTATCACTATATTGGGAGAAGCCGCCACAACACGGATAACAACAAACCGTGATTCGCAAGGCGTTCCAGCCCTAAAGAAGGACGCTAAAGACGGTGGTGCTGTTGCTGGAAGAACCAGAAGGGATATTGAACGTCAAATTGGCGAGAAGGTTGTATCAAAGGAAAATTTCTTGTCCTTAAAGGCCAAGAAGGCACTGAAATAAGGGGCTTCCAGCATAGCAGAAGATTTGAGCTGAAATTCAGTAAGACATTATGCGTTAAGGGAATATATCGTTCTTTGAAATTGAACCTATGATAGATATTGGGGGCGAGGTATTATAATCCGTCGTTAGGACGATTCATTACTCCTGATACGGTGGTGCAGGCCCCAAGTAATCCGCAGACACTCAATCGCTACACGTACTGTAACAACAACCCTGTAAATTTAGTTGACCCTACGGGGCATAGTTGGTGGAAGAAGTTTTGGCATAAGATTGAAAAATTTGTTGGTGACATTGTAGGAGCCATAGCTGGTGTAGTTGCGACTGTTCTAACAGGTGGCAACTTCATGGTCGGCTTCCAGGTGTTTAATGGGGTAAGTTCGTTAATTAACGCTGGAATATCGGGAAATTGGGGAGGGTTTGCAGGTTCGCTTGCGGGAGGGCTGATAGGTGGGGGTATGTAGGCGGAGCTTTGGGCGCAGATATAATACGAGCCTGGGGAGTGCCATTTGCCCAGGCAACTTTCGGAGAAGGATTTGAAGTTGGTGCCACAGAAATGGGCATAGGGGGCTTTGGAGCGGGATTTGGAGGAGAGCTTTAGGCTCTGGAGCAAGGATAGGTCAGGCATTTGAGGCAGGAGCGATTGGCGGTGGTATAGGGGCCATAACTGGCGGATTGATGGAAGGGTCATACGCCGCTCATTGGCAAAGTTCATTTCATGGAATCGGGGAATCTGAATGGAATCAAATAGTTCCTCCTTCGGCTTCTGCGTCTTTGTCACCAATGGCAGGAACGGGGGCAGGGAACGCAAATGGTCAAAATAACGAAAATGATGGAAGTGGGAATTATTTTAGACATTATACGAGTCAGGCTGGTCAAGCGGGAATAAGAGGAAGTGGTTATGTCTATAATTCGTCTGGTGGAGAGTATGGCCCTGGTGCATATTTTACTACAGCATTAAATACAGCCGCCGATGTTCGAGTTACAGGTTCGACTGGTGATTATTATGTTGATGCATGGGTTCCAAATCAAGTTCAATCAGGTGGAAATTGGCATAATTGGGGAGGCGGACAATATACTTATTATAAAGCAGGTGAACCCGGTTATCCAATTTATTCAGACCCATATCATACGCCTATATTTGGTAAAACTTAATGGAAGGTTTTAATATTATGGAAAATGTCAAAAAGGGTACTCGATTCATAGTTGTTAAAGATTTTTCAACACATGCAATGACATCTTGGGGAAAGCCTTATACTGGTTCCGAGGATTGTATTATTCCAAAGGGTACTGTTATGGTTGCCGAACATGACCAAATTGAAGGAGCGTTAGGTTTTGGTGTTGTTCCCGAAAAATACAAGGAATTGGAACCAGAATTTATTCCTAAAAAAACCTTAAATGATAAAGATTACGGGGGGTATTATTTTTCATTCGAAAAAGAAGATTATGGACGATATTTTATATATTTAGATGAAAATAAAAATGACCCTTCTCAATATGCTATTGGGGAAAAGATTCCAGCGAAAAACACTTTGGTCTTAAAAGATAGTAAGACATTAAAGATGGTTAAAAATCCAAACCCAAACGATATTGAAAAAGCTGTAATGTCGTTTATTGCGAAGAATACTTCCGAAAATTTTGTTCCTGGGTACATAATGATTACGCCAGCAAGTATTGTGCCTAACATCACTGTGCTTTCTAAAGAAAATGGCTTTTGTGTTGAATGTCAGGAAGGTTCAGAGCGTCATAAAAGTAAAAGAAATTTTAACGCCGAAGAAATTATCAATATTTTAATATCCTTTGTGAACGGAACTGATGAATGGAAGAAAAGTGTTGAGGTCAAATAATTCAAGAAGGGGCCAGTTTTTAAATTAAAATGACAAAATTCATAATATTTATTTTAGGCATAGCTGTAATGAGTGGTTGTGTTTGTGTAAAGGAGTCAATTTTTGGGCCTCAAACGATAATAACTCATCCTGCGTCGGTGCAGTTGTCTTATATGGATGAGGGGCCAGGATGGTGGGATTACAATAATGTTGTATTGATTAAAGAAAGAGTTAATAATTTTATTAACGAAAATCAAAATTTAAATTTGGACGTGAAAAATGATTTAGGAAAATTTATTTTTGCAAAGGGGATGAATAAGGAGCAGGTCAAGGTTTTAATCGGTAATCCTAACAAAATTACCAATAAGCAAAGTGTCGAGGTATGGACATATTCTGGTTGTAATGGAGGAGTATTGTCATGGCACTACCAATGGGGGAAATTAACATTTAAGAATGAAATTTTAAAAGATATAGAAGTAAAAGAAGCCCATTATTCATGTGATTTGTGATAAGAAAATAATCGGCTTTTTCCACCGAGTAAAAAATGAATACCAGGAGCCAGTACAAAAATATTTAACTTTCCGTTTCATAAAGAGTGACAAGCACATGAATAAATGCTGGTTTAAACCTAAAGATTATGGCTGGGGTTTTGGGGTGCCAACTGCTTGGCAAGGGTGGGTTGCTCTTTGTTTTCTAATACTGTTAATTTTGACAATTGCTTTTGTTGATGGGCTTGTGTCACATACGAATGGCGTTCCTTTAAAATCAATCTTAAGATTCATTATTGACGTGGTAATCATTTCAGTTCTTTTCTGTTTACTTTTTCAAGGAAAGGTTGAGGGAGGATTAAAGTGGCGTTGGGGCAAGGAAGGACAGCAGTAGGTCGCAAGAGAAGAGAAATAGGCAGTCCTCAAAAAAGGCCAGTGATTATTTCTCAAGTGAGTTATGACTCGCCATTTGTGTCATGTATAGCTCAAAATACTACGGACAGGCCCTTAATAGCTAATCTTCTGATTTCAAGTAGTTGGAGGATAAGGGCGCCTTCATCTGCTGAATCACGAGTTGGAATTAATTTAGAGCCACATGAGAAAAAAATGTGTAAAGAATATTTTGGGCTTGGAAGAGGAATTACGGAAGTTACTGTGATTAGTGTAGAAAATAATTAATTGAGATAAATAGGGGCAATGGACTTGCCCGGTAGAAGCGGCCTGTGTGAATTATGAAATTTGACATTAAGGTTAAGAATCCAGAGAGCGGTTTTGAACGTGCGCTTGCCATTTATCTGAAACTGACCTCAAAATGGTTTGAGTGGTTAGGTTGGATTTTAATTCTTGGGACATTACATTATGTTGCTAAACAAAGCAAGTCGGGGCTTCTTTCTGGATTAGTGACACTAACGTATGCTTTCATGTGGGCTTATTTTATTGCTCTTTTTAATACACATGAGCTTGAGGGGTTTTCGTTGTTTAAATCACGTAAATTGGATAGGATATCTTGGAATATTATTGCAGTGATTTTGTCTGCCTGCTCCTGTTGGTTAGCGGTAACTTTGGCTAATCGGATAGGTGAGATAATAAAAGCATAAGGTACAAACCCCATCTTTATGATTCGGTCAGTTATCTAGAAAATTAAGGATTTTTCTACCCGCCTTCGGCAAAAGGACGACGATCATTTTATTATCAATAGGCTGAACGGCATCCGCATGAAAGACCTGCAGAACGCATTATTAGACCCCAAGTACCTGCCGCCTATTGAAATTGTTGACGACAAATTGAATGAGGCGGGGCAAATTGTCACTGCTAATGTTTTAGCGGAATATTTCAGGAGCAAGGCTGGCGTCCTGATGAGGACAAGATTTCCTTCCGGGTTTATTTGGGGAAGGCCAAGAAGCTGGTACAACAACTTTCTCTGCTCTTTTTACCCAAAAGAGCTTTTCCACTTAAGCTCCACTTACGCAAAAGTTGACTTTTTTAAAAACCAATGATAATGTAATGCGCTTTATTTAGAAATAACATTAAAGGAAGGGTTTATATGACTTTGCAAAATCGTTTTGGAGATAATGTTGAGAAGGATGGAGGGCTTTTAGGCCCGGACGGTCAGCCTCTGACCTCTTCACCTAAACCTTCAACGGATGATGCCGCACAGGCAGGCGCGGAACCACAATTGGATTTTTTTAATTATATTGCGAGTTTGGGTTTCCAAACTATGATTTTTTTAGGGGAAATGCCCAACCCCATGACCAATCAGGTTGAAAAAAATCTCAAGCAAGCCAAATTTTTGATCGATACGTTAGTCATTTTGCGTGATAAAACCAAGGGCAATTTGTCTAAAGAAGAAGATGATTTGCTCAACGGCTCCATTTACGAGCTGCAGTTGCGCTATGTGGACTTGTCAAAATGATTGATAAAAAATTATTGGCTTTGCTCGTTTGTCCAGCCTGTCAAGGTGAAGTTCAGGTTAAAAATAATAAAATTGTTTGTATACAATGTCTGCGCAGTTACCCCATTGTAGATGGTATTCCGGTGCTTTTAGTGGATCAGGCTGAGCATTGAGATCGCTTCGCAATGGGCACATGTTTTAACATCCCATGATGAATACACGTTTAGAAAAGCTCGTTGAAGATTTTTCCCGCCATAAAAACATTGATGCGTTTTTAATTTTCAATGACAGCAATATTCGTTATTTGACCAATTTTCCGGCTTTGGAGTCTTGGCTATTGGTTACGAAAATAAAAGCTTTTTATATAACTGATTCCCGATATGCTTTGGAAGCTCGTCAGGGACTTGACGGTATTTCGGTCAAACAATATAGCCGGACGCCTTCTGCGACACTTTGTGAGCTTTGCAAACAATACAAGATCAAACGTTTAGGGTTTGATGAGAAGCATACCAGTTTTGCTTTATGGAAAAAACTTAAGGAATTTTGTCCCAGAAAACCAAAACTTATCCCAACCATTGGAATGGTTGAGTCCTTTCGGGAGATTAAAGATGAAGGGGAAGTGGCTCAGATTAAAAATTGCCTAAAACTGCACTTTAAGGCCATTGATTTTATGAAAAAAGTGGTGAAGCCCGGCTTGACCGAGCGTCAAGTCCTTCTCCAGTTGGAGCGTTTTGTCAAGTCTAATGGGGCAGAGTTTTCATTTTCTCCCATTATTGCCTCTGGCCCTAATTCCTGTCTTCCTCATGCCAGGGTGACTGATCGTGTCATCCGTAACAATGAAGGAGTTTTGTTGGATTTTGGTATTGATCTTAATGGTTATAAGTCTGACTTGACACGGAATTTCTTTTTGGGTAGAATAACGCCTCATGTAAAGCAGGTGTTTGACGCTCTGACACTTGCGCAACGGGAGGCTATTAGTCTTATCAAGCCAGGCGTTGCTTGCTCTCAAGTTGATGCTCAGGCACGTAAGGTTTTGCGCAAGTTTGGTTTAGCAAAATATTTTGGCCACTCATTAGGCCATGGAGTGGGGGTGGATATTCATGAAGCCCCCCGGCTTTCAAGCCAGAGTACGAGCATATTAGAGCCTGGGATGGTAGTCACTGTGGAGCCGGGTGTCTATGTTCCCAATCAGTTTGGCATAAGAGTAGAAGACATGGTATTAGTAACTAAAGAAGGGTGTGAGGTGTTAAGTGGCTATTACAATTAATGAACTTGAAAATGGTATGGGGTTGCTTGTTGATGGTCAGCTTTTTTTTGTGACTGAACTTAATCATGTTAAGCCCGGCAAAGGGTCGGCGTTTGTGCGTGTTCGGCTTAAAAATCTCCGTACGGATGCTGTTTTAGAGCGTACCTACCGTACAGCAGAGACATTGGAAGAAGCAGATCTTGAGCGCCGCCGCATGCAATTTACTTATGTAACCGGTGAAGAGTATCATTTCATGGATCAAAGTTCTTTTGAAGATACTGTTATTGGTAAGCAATTATTAGGTGATGGGGTTAAATATTTGCAGGATAATATGGTGGTTGAGACCATCTTGTATAAAAATCAGGTGGTCAAGGTTGATGTCCCTAACTTTATTATTGCGACCATAGTAGAAGCTGACCCGGGATTAAAGGGGGATTCTTCTCGCGCGGGGTATAAGCCGGCTAAAATTGATACAGGGGCCTCTGTTTCCGTTCCTTTGTTTATAGGACAGGGAGAGACCATTAAAGTTGATACCAGAACAGGGGTTTACGTCGAAAGGGTCAAAAAATGAATTTAAAAGAGATTAAAGAGATCCTTGCTCTGATGAATGAAAATAATCTTAATGAAATCGAGATTGAACGTGACGGATTAAAACTTAAGCTCAAGAAATCCATGGGAGCTGTGGTCATGGGTGGGCCGACCCATTATGCCGTGGAATCTCTTCCAGCACCCAAGGCAGTGCCTGTCACAGCTTCTGCAGCATCTTCGGCAGATGCATCTAAAAACACAAAAGATATCAAGTCTCCGATGGTAGGCACTTTCTATCGCGCTCCCTCACCCGAAGCTGAGCCTTTTGTTGAAATTGGGCAGACTGTTGAAGTAGGCCAGGTGGTTTGTATCGTTGAAGCCATGAAGTTAATGAACGAAATCAAATCCGAGATCCGTGGTAAGGTTGTGGAAGTGGCTGTGCAAAACGCGGAACCGGTAGAATTCGGACAAACCCTTTTTATTGTCGATCCTTTATAAAAAGGGACGTCATTCCATTATGTTTTCCAAAATCTTAATTGCCAACCGCGGTGAAATTGCCTTAAGGGTCATTCGTGCCTGCAAAGAAATGGGCATACGCACCGTTGCGGTATATTCTGAAGCAGACCGTAATTCTTTACACGTGCGTTTCGCCGATGAAGCGGTATGTATCGGTAAGGCCTCTAGTAAAGATAGCTATCTTAATATTCCTGCCATAGTTTCTGCCGCGGAAATCACGGATGTGTCCGCCATTCATCCCGGTTATGGTTTTTTGTCGGAAAACGCGCATTTTGTTGAAATTTGTGAATCCTGTCATATCAAGTTTATCGGCCCTACTCCGGAAAGTATACGCAAAATGGGCGATAAAATTGTCGCCAAGGAATCAGTCAAGAAAATGGGAGTGCCTTTAACGCCCGGCAGCAGCGGTGTTATCAAAACTCAGGAACAGGCGCTAAGTATAGCCCAGAAGATAAAGTACCCTGTGATTATCAAGGCTGTAGCTGGCGGCGGCGGCAAAGGCATGCGTGTCTGTCATAATGATGTGACTTTGATTAATTCTTTTAAAATGGCACAAACCGAGGCAGAAGCTAATTTTGGGGTTGGAGACGTTTATATTGAGAAGTACATTGAGGGTCCTCGCCATGTGGAATTTCAAATTTTGGCGGATGAATATGGTAATTTGATCCATCTTGGTGAGCGCGATTGTTCTGTGCAACGGCGCCATCAAAAACTGTTAGAAGAATCACCTTCGACCGCTTTGGATGCTAATTTACGCAAGAAAATGGGCGATGCTGCGGTTAAAGCCGCTAAAGCCGTTAATTATCATGGAGCGGGCACTATTGAATTCTTGTTAGATGCGCATAATAATTTTTATTTTATGGAAATGAATACCCGTATCCAAGTCGAGCACCCTGTCACCGAGATGATCACAGGCATTGATTTGATCAAAGAGCAGATCAAAGTTGCCATGGGCCAGAAGCTTAAGTTAAAACAGGAAGAAGTCAAATTTCACGGTGCGGCTATCGAGTGCCGCATCAACGCTGAAGATCCTTATAATAATTTTATTCCAAGTCCCGGAAAGATTGAGGAGCTCAATTTGCCCGGAGGGCCTGGAGTTCGCATAGACACGCATATTTATCCGGGCTACACAATTAGTCCGTATTATGATTCCATGGTGGCTAAAGTGATCGTTCACGGCAAAGACCGTAATGAAGCGGTGCGGATCATGCGCCGTGCCCTGGATGAGTTTTATATTTCACCTATCAAGACCACTATCCCGTTACATATGGAAATTCTTCATCATCCGATATTCCTGGAGGGCAAGGCAACAACTCACTTTTTGGAAAAAATGATGAAGAATGAGTAAGAAATTTCCCCTTCTTTTTTAAAAAGAGGGGGAGAGGGGGGAGTTAAATGCGCCAGGACAATACTGTTGATTTAGGTGTTGTACAAATTCACAAGAAAGTCATCGGTGATATCGCGGCTGCATCTGTTAAAGAAGTTGCCGGTGCCCAGCTGGCAACTTTTGGTGTCATCAGTTACGTCGCTGAAATTTTTGGTTATAAGAATTATCCCGCTGTCAGTGTTACCGTAGATAAAGATCATCAAATTTCCATCAAAATTCGTGTTATAATTTATTATGGCATGAACATCCCGGTCATTGCTCGCCAAATTCAGGATGTGATCCGGCAAGCTGTGGAAGATGCTGTGGATATTAATCTAAAAGAAATCAATGTCAATGTTCAAGCCGTTGAGAGGAGAGAATAATGTGGTTGCTGACCCGTATTGCCATCATATTTTATATTTCCATTATCTGGGTGACAAGCATTGCAGTGGTGTTGTTTGTTTGGCATAAGATCGACTTGCTGTCCATTCAAGGAGTGCTTGAGCTGATTTATAAGGATAGTCAAAAGGGTACCATTGCCGGAATTTGTGCGGGGGGTATCATGTTTATGAGTTTTCTTTTGGCGAAGCTTATTTACGGAGGGCACCAGATGGAACGCACTATTGCTTTTGAAAACCCTGCCGGCAGGGTAACTGTATCACTGACAGCTCTTGAAGATCTGATTAAGCGTTTGATTGTGCAAATGCCTGAGGTTAAAGAGATTCGTCCATATATGATTGCCAACAGAAAAGGTTTGGAAGTAGATATTAAATTGGTATTGCGCCATGAAGTCAATATTCCGGAACTGACCTCCCGGTTTCAGGAATTAGTGCGCCGAAAAATAGAAGAAGCTGTCGGCATGGAAGGCAAGATCAATATACGGATACATGTGACCAAGATTTCACTGGAAGACATTAAATTCAAGAATAATGAAGACTTTCAAATTTCGGCTCAGTCTCCGTTTCATGGGTATAGCTCATGAACACCGTTACAAAACAGCATATCTCTAGAATTTTTGTCGAGGTAATTTAAATGAAGAAAATAGGAATTATGACAGGGGGAGCTGATTGTCCGGGGCTTAATTCAGTTATTCGTGCCGTAGTGCGAAAAGGTATGCAGGAAGGCTATGTTGTCACAGGTATTAAGAATGGATGGCTGGGATTAATCGAAAATGATATGCGCGTTTTGGATGTAAAGTCCACCACCGGCATTTTGGATAAAGGTGGTACTATTTTGGGGACCAGCCGCACGGATCCTTTGCAAGACGAGGAGCAGGTTAAGAAAATCAAAGACAATTATGCCAGAAGCGGCATGGACGCGCTGATTGTCGTTGGGGGCGAGGAGACTATTAAAATAGCCTTGAACCTGCATAAAAGAGGCATTATTCAGGCTGTTGCTGTGCCTAAATCCATTGATAATGCGCTGTCAGGCACAGATTACGCTTTCGGTTTTGATACGGCTGTAAATGTGGCCACCGAATGCATTGATCGTTTACATACAACTGCTGAGTCGCATCATCGCATCATGGTTGTTGAGGTCATGGGCTTGTACACCGGATGGCTGGCCGTGCAATCCGGGATTGCCGGCGGGGCAGATATTATTTTGATCCCTGAAATTCCGGTGGATCTAAAAGAAGTTTATGAACTGCTGCATGAGAGGCATAAGCGCGGCAAGCCTTTTAGTATTATTGTTATTTCTGAAGGCACTAAAATAGACGGATACTTATCGCGTTCCAGTGACGCCCATGTGCCGCTTATGGAGAAACGCCGATTTGGCAGTGTAGGTGAATTTTTAGCCAAAGCGATTGAAGACAACACCGGTTATGAAACAAGGGTCAGCGTTCTCGGCTATATTTTACGCGGAGGGACTCCAACCGCGTTTGACCGAGTTCTTGGTACGCGCTTGGGGGTTAAAGCCGTGGAGCTTGTCAAAGAGCATAAGTTTGGGAAAATGGCGAGCCTTAAGGAAAATAAAATTCGTTTTGTGGATATGGAAGAAGCGGTGTATCAACGTAAATTAGTGAATATGGATTTGGTTGAAATTGCTAATGTATTTGCCTCCAGATAGCGGTATGAAGAAAACAATTGAACAAATTTTTGCGGAATCAATAGAAGTTAAACAGGAAACTTTAAAAAAGAACCTGTCTCAAATAATTAATGCCGCCGAAGTTATCATCAGTGCATTTAGAAGCGGTCATAAATTATTTTTTTGCGGTAATGGCGGCTCAGCCGCGGATAGCCAGCATATTGCCGCGGAGTTTGTCGGGCGTTTTCAAAAGGAACGCAAGGCTTGGCCGGCGATTGCCCTGACCACAGATACCTCTTCCTTGACGGCTTTGGGTAATGATTATACGTTTGATATTGTTTTTTCCCGCCAATTGCAGGCATTAGGGCAGAAGGGTGATGTTTTAGTTGCCATTTCTACCAGCGGAAATTCCAAAAATGTCCTGGCGGCTGTTAAACAGGCGAAAGCGATGGGGATAACCACTGTAGGTGTCACTGGTAGTAGTGGCGGTCAATTAGCTGGTATGTGTGATATCCCCATTATTGCCGCGTCTTCTAAAACCGCCCGCATTCAAGAATCCCATCTGGTCATATTCCATTCCATCTGCGAGTTGGTTGAAAATACCCTTGCCGTTTGAACTTCCTTCAACTTCCTTCCTTGAATTGGCAGTATATAAATACACGTGTTATACTTCCAGAATATAATGAAAAAGTTAATTTTAATCCTTACTATCTTGTGTTTTTTAATAACAAGTGTATATGGGACGTCTCCCGTTTATGCCCAGGAATTCCGTTTGCCTACACCCGGTGTGCGTGTCGGTTTAAGCCCCGAATATAACTCCCCCATATTAAAAGGCCTCAAAGTCCATACTGAAAATCCTTTTCGACTTGATTTTATTTTAGATCAAGGTGATTCTTCTGTCTTTGTTGGTAAGAATTCCTCTCCCTTGGAGGGAGGGGCAAGGGGAGGGCGAGATCTTAAACAAGGAGCCACCAAACTCATCAAATATTTCCTTGCCTCCTTAACCATCCCTGAAAAAGACCTGTGGGTCAATCTTTCACCTTACGAAAAAGACCGCATTATTCCACAAAGTTTTGGCTTAACGGAAATGGGCAGGGACCTTTTGGCGGAAGACTACATGCTCAAACAGATCACCGCCAGTTTGGTTTATCCGGAAGGTGAAATCGGTAAAAAGTTTTGGAAGCGTATCTATGAAAAAACTGCGAAGATATTTGGCTCCACCAACATTCCGGTAAATACTTTTAATAAAGTGTGGATAGTTCCCGAAAAGGCAATGGTATATGAGAATGCTCAGGCAGGGACGGCGTATGTAGTTGAGTCAAAACTTAAGGTAATGCTTGAGCAAGATTATTTAGCTTTGTCAAAAAATCAAGAGCCAACCAGAGGACACATCTCCGAACGCCGCCTGCCAAACAAAGACACCAACTCTTTAGCCTCCCAAATCGTCCACGAGATCGTCATCCCCGAATTAATCAAAGAAGTCAATGAAGGCAGAAATTTCGCCCAACTGCGGCAAGTCTACAATTCGTTAATATTGGCGACATGGTACAAGAAGAAAATCAAAGACAGTATTTTGGCTCAAGTGTACGCGGATAAAAATAAAGTGGCTGGGGTAGGCTATGATCAAAGTGTCATACCAGCGCCGCCAACCAGGGGAGGGCAACCAGGGGACATGTTCAATAAAGAACAACAAAAAAATGTGTCCCCAAGCACGTTGCCAAGCGAGGTAGTTTTGAATGCGAAAGCGCCCCAGGGAAACAACCAATCGCCTGAAAGCAGTGACGTTCAACTCATCTACCAACGCTACCTTCAAGCCTTCAAAAAAGGCGTTTACAACTATATAAAAGATGAAATTAATCCTACAACCCAAGAGAATGTCCCAAGAAAATATTTTTCAGGTGGTACGGACTTGGCGCTTCTTTCTAACCGGTCAACATCTTCAAGGCCGCAGGAAATATTAAGAGTGACAACAGATGCTGCCATGCTTGATAAAGAATCTTCTCCGAAGGTAGTTGTGAATTGCCGTATAGATCAAGCTAACCCTGCGGCTTCATTACTAAATAAAACAACTAAATTTTTCACCCTCTATCAACAAGCGCTAGCCCATATTCATCAAGACAAAGTTTTGAGCAGCAATCCATCATGGGTTACAGATAAGCCAGTGGAATATCCCATTTCTAACAAGCATGGGGACATGTTGAATATTGTTCATACTGTCCGTATGGTCGGATTAGATCACGGTTGGCCAATTTTAGTCATCAATGTTGATCCGCATCATGATAGGTATAATGCTATAGAGAGCGCTATAAAACCTATTGGGGGGTTATCTGCTCGAGAAATCAAAAGGGACGCTAGCTGGGCTTTTACCCTTGAATCTATTAATGCCGTAAAAGTGGGTACGGTTATTCCTGCAGATGGATTTATGACAAAAGGAGGTTTATTTGATCAAGAAGGGAAAATACAGGCCCCTAGAATAGTTTTTTCTTTGTTTGGAGAGCCTTTGGGGGAACCAGATGATGGCAGGCGCTGGTTTGAACCTAAGCCGGATCGAATATTATTTAACAGTGAGCTGGATATATTCAAAGATATTAAAGGTAAGTATGCGTCAAGATTGTCTACTCTGGATGAAGCTGAGGCTGATGTTTTTGGAAAACCATACAAATTATCTGAATATCCCGGACCGATTTTTGTGAATATTGATTATGATTTCTTTTCGCTTTTTCAGAAAGAGCATGATGATTTGCGGTCAATTAAGGGGTTGGACGAACCTATTAAATATCATCTTAATGTTCAGCAAGTTGAACAAACTTTTAAGGTGCTGGAAGAAACTTTTAAGAGGCTTGGTTTGCCCATTAATGATGTGATGGGGTTTCGGTCCCCAACCTATTTAAATTATGACTCTAACAAGCAGTGGTTAAGTGATGTTGATGCATTATTCTTAAAATTTCGAGAAAATGTTTTAAACAATAGTCAGCAATTGCCACACCGGGAATTTGTTTTGGGACCCTTGAGGGGAGGTAAAAATTGGTACACTTCCCAACGGGCCGATCAGGACTGGGCGATGAGTAATGCACAGGTAAGCGAGAAACCCTGGGACCCAAAGCAGGCACGGTTTGTCCCTGATGAAGAACAAGCGGGAATATTAAAGGAATTAGGTTTGGAATGGAGAAATGGAAAACTTTATTATGGGAAAGATTTCAAGCCCCTGCGGTTAAAATCTAAGATAATTTTTATTCGTCACGGGGATACCCATTTAATTGAAGAAGGGAAAAGGGATCAAAATCGGCCTCGATATCAAGGCAATGTTGATGATCCGTTTTTAAATCAGCTGAGTACCCATGGTGAAAATCAGGCGCTCTCAGTAGTGGATAAACTGCAAGGCATATTAAAAGAGGAGAAAAAACCAATTCATTATTTCAGGAGTCCTTTATTCAGAGCTTTTCAGACGGCACAACCGGCTATGGAGGCCATGCATTTCGATTTTGAAGGGGAGCCGCGGGAAGGGCTTGCTGAAATGAGCTTTGGGGAGTTCGAGAACAAATCGGATAAAATAATTGAAGAGAAAATGGGCCCTTTAGCCCTTAAGGTAAGCCAGGCCTATCGGGGTTATAATGCCGCTGTTTCTGTGGGCGGAGGGGATGACTTTATCCGATTCTTAGAACAGTCAAAAAAGGAGCTGGAAGATTTGGACCGGTTATTAGATGGCGATACAGGTGTGTTTTTTTCGCATGGAACACGCGGGGCAGCATTTAAGATACTTTTAGGAAAGGTAGACCAGAGTAAGTTCATTGATTGGAGAAAAGAAATACCCCCCACGGCCGTGCCATCTGTGCTTTATGATCCGGCCCAGTTTGATCAGGCTATGACTGGCAAGAAATCGGACCCTTTAGAATCGAAATTTAATGGCTTGATCAATTCGTCCGATATCACTGAAAAAATTATTGCATTGGCGGCAAAAAGGGGCTATTGGGGGCATGGGGTCGGGGTACATTTGGGAGAAAGTTGGATTAAAAAGGACAGGGAATCAAAGAAAAAAGCAATGCTGAATATTATATTAGACCAAAAGATAAAAAAGTCCTTTTTGAGTTTTTCCCAGATGATGTCTCTGATGGCCCAATCTAATATGATATTGGGATCAATGATTGCGGGACAGGGCTTGTTAAGCGCACTGAACAATTTTATTGAAAATCCGGAACCAAAATATATTGGCACAGTATTAAAGTGCTTTGCCTTTGGGGTTGCTTCAGCGGCTATAGGTTTATCCATAGATGATAGGTATTACGGGCCATTTGGTAATAAAAGGTATATTAAAACTTTTGCCCGGCCTGACATTTATGGGCCATATTGGGTAATGCTTGATCGCACTTTTAAGGCGCCGGAAGGAAAAACTTATGGGGAATTTATTTTAAATGCTATTAAAGATACTCCTAATAGGCTTAAACGCATTCCTTATCGTTTGGGTATCAAAGGAGACCATCATTTGGCCTATCTTTTCCCGGATGAAGATTTGGAATTCTTTCAAGAAGGCATACGTCAAGCTTTGCAAAACAGAAAAATCAATGAAGAACAAGCCAACGATTCACTAAGAAGATTAATTACCTATTCAGAATTTATTCGCAATGAAGGGGACATCGATGAGATTTTTACGATCCACACAGAAAAATATGTAGATTATTTAAGGGCCATTAACCCGGTATTGGCTGCATTCAAAGGAGAAATGATTAGTAGTACTATAACATGGCCGCTTCGTTACCCTGCGCTTTATGATTTGTTGTTAAAGTCAAACGACGACAATACGGAGCATAGTCTAAAAGTTGCCTTGATGGGGCCTGGAATGTATGAGAAGGACGGTGTTTCTGAATCGCCCCAATTGTTTGAGGTGATGTCAGTATTAAGCGCAGGGCATAGTAAACGTCCGATC
Source organism: Candidatus Omnitrophota bacterium (assembly GCA_015233675.1). Classification (GTDB taxonomy): domain Bacteria; phylum Omnitrophota; class Gorgyraeia; order Zapsychrales; family Fredricksoniimonadaceae; genus JABDGZ01. The sequence continues at coordinate 171,022 of JADFXH010000001.1, read as the reverse complement.
GAATTAGCTGTTATTTCTAAAGACGAAGGAGAGATATCGAAAATATTAAAAATGACAACAGGAGAATCGGAAAATGAAACTTATACTCTTAGAAGGGAATGGGGGAGATATCATATTTCTGATAGAGTCCAGAGTTCTTTGAAGAAATTTTTGAGGAATGAACAGAAATTTGACGCGGTAAAAGTAAGGTACAATACGGTCGTTCCCAACAATGTGGATATTCAGCCGTTGACCGCAGATTTTAAAAGCCTGGATTACGGTGAGGATCAACTTGACCTAATGATCGGCACTTTCTCTTTAACTTATGCTCTTGCCCAAAGTCCACAGAGCACAAAACTTTTTTCAAAATTTGTTAAGGCCCTGAAGCCTAAAGGCCGGCTATTAGTGGATGTGTACACTTTGCGTAAAGTCATGCCCGAATTAGAAAATTTTTATTTTTTTATTGAAGACAAGGTTGGGTATGGGACCGGTGATCCCAATGAAGTGGCCCAGGCGTTAGTTGAGCCAGGCAGAGAAGATTTAAATAAAGAAGCAGTGGATGCATTAAAAAATTTTGAAAAGCTATTATTTGAAACGTATGGTATCAACATCAGAATTAATTTTTATCAGAATGTGGCTGAAATTATCAGATTACCCGATTCGTCCCGGGAGGGCGTAGATAACATTGGGCAAAGGATATATCGTATGACCAGCAGGGGGTTGGTATTGGGGCAACCCTCAAAAATTGAGGACAGCACCCAATCGGCCCGGCAGGATCAGGCGATGAAAGCTAGTGCTGGATTCTATAATGCGAAATTCGTACTGAAGAATATGGCTCTTGACGCAACTTTAATGGGAAGCTGTGTGACATTAAAAGCCATAGAAAGATTTTATTTGAACGGGTATAAAATAGCTGAGAATTTAAATAGTGAACCATTAATGAAATTCTTTGCCGACAGAGTATTTTTAATAAACCATCCTTATTATCCCGATGAATATTGGGATAGTATTAAGGATTTTTATCAAGATTTGAATGTTTTTTTTAAAGCTAAAACAGGGGTGCTGTATTATCCTGGTATGGGGGCGGACATAGACCCTATTTTTAATATCAAAGGGATTCATCAAGTTGTAGGGATAGATCCGCTGGAGGGGGAGGATATAGACAGTTTCGTGGATAGGTATAGGGCAACGATATTTTCCCAAGGAGGAAGGAATTTGACCGTTTTAAGAACAAAAAATGCTGGGTCTCATGAAAAAATAACGCTGACATTTGATTTTGAGGGTATAGACAGGCAGATTGTGTTATATAGGGCTGATGCGTCAAAGAGTAATCCCGATCAAATAGAAGAATTAAGGTCCGGATTTGATATTTTTTATCCTAGAGGCCTGCATTTAAAGGTGTCCTTTTTATTTTTCAACGAAATTTTACGACAGTTAAGCCCGGGAGGCATTTTGTTACTTAATGAAGGAGGAAGGGACAAGCAAACGTCAGAGATTGAGGGTTTTCAAAGAGTAAACTATGACCCTAGCGGGGGTGATGGCTTGTCTAGTATGTGGGAAAAAGTCGGTAAGGCTAGGGGCGAAATGGGGATGGTTGGGCAAAGCGCCCAATTGGGTGTGGCGGATAAAGCGATGATAAATAAATCCTTTAAGCCTGGAGCCTTGGGCAAGATGGATCCGACAAAAAATCCGAAAGAAAATGCAATAACATTGTTAATTAAAATGAGAGAAAAAAAGTTAAGTTGGGAGAAAATCTTAAGAAGGTTAGTCCAATATACAAATGAAATTTTTGATAAATCCTATCATGATTATAATTTAGTTGATCAAGGGATTAGATTTTTTTTAGTAAGGGAAAGCCGGAATGAAGGAGAAAAAAATTCGTTGGATGTTGATATTATTTCTAAAGCGATCGGTTTTGTTTATATAATTTTAGATAATCCAAACAGTGCTAAGCAAATTTTGGATAAGATAAAAGGTGAGGATGCTTTCGAAAAGAATGATAAGGCGATGAATGTTTTTCAGAAAGGGGGTATTGATTTAACTCCTGCTAATATGAATTTGCAGACTCAAAATTCTAATGAAGGGATTAAATTTCGCATTGACCCTGCCATGCTCCAAAAACTCCAAAATGCCCCGGGCTTTGTGCCGGTGATTGTCAATATCCAGCCGATGATGAATTTAAAGGATTTCTTAGGTGTGGTTCAAACCGGACATTCACAGGTGTATGGTTAGATTCTCAAAGAATAATTCAAAGTCGTATCAAATTACAAATTTAGAAGACGCCATTAAAAGAGCCATTACTATAAAGGCTACGTTTTCCAGAGGGATCTCTACAGAGGACAAGTCTCCAATTATACATCGTTAAGGTTGTACTACTCGATCCGCAAATATTCGTCCAAGAAAATGAGCCGGGTATGGGGGTGCCACTGCTATCAATCATAGCCGTTAGAATTATATATCCAGGATCAGTCATAAATCCAGAGGACATGGCAGTATAAACGAAATTTGGAGATCCTGGCAAAATGTTAAAAAAAACCAGGCTACTTGGGCCTTGGTTTCGGGTCAGAAGGGGGTTAATACAATTCTGAGCTGTTGTTTGTGGTTCTTGTCCTGCTACTGGTCCTTTAGCTATGCAGGCATCGATCTGGTCAGCTAAAGTTTTCATATTAAGGTTAGCTTCAGCTACATGTGAGCTTTCTACCCATGAAAAATAAGATGTTATGGAAATCGCCGCCAAAATCCCCAAAATGACTAAAACTACAATGAGTTCTATTAAGGTAAACCCTTTTTTACGCGTAAGAAATCTTTTTTGCATAATCAGCTTAAATTCTAATGATGGGATTGTAAGACAAAAGGTGTTTTATGAAACGATGAAAGATATTATGGCATGTTCCTTTTATATTGCAAGCGCTGTTGGCGGGATTCCAGGAAGAGTTATAAGTCCTTCCATTTTTTTTATTCCTGTGTTAAAATTCATGCTTCATTATGCCGATCAAAAATAAAATTCTTAGTTTATCTTCCTTATTAAAGAAATTGCCTGTCTTACGCAGGCAGGGCAACACCATTGCTTTTACTAACGGCTGTTTTGACCTGATGCATATCGGCCATGTGAAATATTTGGAAGAAGCCGGAAGGGGAAACCGCGTTTTAATCGTTGGTCTTAATAGTGATGTTTCTATTCGTCATATAAAAGGGCCAAGCCGTCCCATAGTGCCGCAAAAATCCCGTGCCGCAGTATTAGCGGCTTTAGAAAGTGTGGATTTCATCGTTATTTTTAACGAAGATACCCCTTATAAGACCATTGCCGCAATTAAGCCGGATATTTTGATCAAGGGGGCTGATTGGGAGGGGAAGTCTGTTGTTGGTGAAGATTTGGTTAAAAAGGTGCAACTTGTTAAGTATATTAAGGGGTTTTCAACGACTAACATTATTGAGAAAATTGTTAAAAGTGAAAAATAGTCCTGACAAAATGCTTTATCGGATTTTAGATGCCAACTTTAATCGCGCTAAAGAAGGATTAAGAGTTTGTGAAGATTTATGCCGATATGTCTGGAATCAAAAGACTTTGACTCGTACTTTCAAAGATGTCCGTCATGGATTGACCCAGATCATAGCGGTATTAGATATTCAAAAAGTCCTTCAAGCCCGTCATATTCAAGGTGATGTTGGGCGTGCCACCACCATCAGTGAATCTAAAAGAGATGATATAAACGCGGTTTTTTGGGCCAATAGTCAGCGGGTCAAGGAGTCCTTGAGGGTTCTCGAAGAAGTAACTAAATTAATGGATGCAAAGATATCTTCCAAGCTTAAAGTGTTGCGGTACAAGGTTTATGCGCTCGAACAAAAAGTTATTAGACTCAGTTAAATTATATTTAATTTTGGATACCCAGGTATTGGGCTACGGCGCTTTATTGCAAGTTTTAAAATATTCTGTACGCGGCGGCATTGATATAGTACAATTGCGTGACAAAAAAGGCAGTGCAAAAGAGATATTAAATTTTTGCAGTAAAATTTTAAAAATCACTAAGGGTAAAATACCGCTCATTGTCAATGACCGCGCTGACTTGGCTTTTTTTTCCGGAGCGGATGGTTTACATGTAGGCCAGGAAGATCTTGATTGCCTGCATGCCAGGAAAATGATGGGACACGGCAAAATCGTTGGCGTTTCTTGTCAAAATTTGGCGCATGCTCTCAAAGCACAAGATCAAGGAGCTGACTACATTGGTTTTGGCCCAGTATTTCAGACACAAACTAAACCCGGCTGTCCGGAAATGGATTTAGATCTTTTACAGGAAGTGATCAAGAGAGTTAAGATCCCCGTATTTCCCATTGGCGGTATCAGCCGGGAGAATATACGGCAATTAATTCCATTGGGAGTGAGAAGGGCGGCGATTTGCAGGGATATTTTATTGGCAACTGATCCTTGCCAGTCAGTGCGAGACTTAAAAAAATTGCTTTGCGGCGGTTGACACGGAATTGATAGGTTACATTAGCATTTTCAAAATGCGGGGGTAATTCAGTGGTAGAATTTCAGCTTCCCAAGCTGACTACGCGGGTTCGATTCCCGTCCCCCGCTCCATATGATTTGAGGTAGGCAGTGCCAAGACGTAAAAGTTTAGAAATTTTGCTCTTTGTATCGTTTTTGGGTTTTCTGGCCGGTTGTGCGACCACGGAATATAAGCCCATGCCATCGCTGCCTGAGGGAAAAACTCCTTCTGTTAATAAAAAAGCAGGGGCTTATCATAAGGTTTTACGAGGGCAGACACTTTGGCAAATTGCTCAATGCTATGGGATAAGCATGAAGGATATTATTGATAGTAACAATATCCCTAATGGAAGCGCTCTTGAAGTTGGTCAATTGCTTTTTATTCCGGGGGCAAAAACTGCCCAAGATATCTCTGAGCGCTCCGTAGACAACAATAAAAATGAATTCATTTGGCCTATTAAAGGCAAAGTAGTGGTTTATTTTGATGATTTCGTAGGCGTCAGTGCCCGCAGCCACGGTATTGATATCCAGGTTCAGGCAGGGGACACCGTACAGGCCGCCAGGGAAGGTGATGTGATTTTAGCTGATTATATGAGCGGCTACGCACAGACAGTGGTATTAGACCATAGAGACGGATTTACTACAGTGTACGCGCGCAATGCAAGGCTTTTGGTTAAGCTTGGGGACCATGTTTATAAAGGCGATGCTATTGCCCAAGTCGGACAAATAGGCAGCCGGGTGGTCGAACATTTTGAAATTCGCCATGGAAGTCAGGCGACAAATCCTTTGTATTATTTGCCATGAAATGGTGGGCCTTTAACTCACTATTGTTTAACGGTGGATACAAGTGAATTTAATTGATTTTGACTATAATTTTTATGGACGTCGTAGCGTTTTAGAAATTTTAAAAAAACGCGTTATGGGACTCAAGGAAGGCTATCGTCAAAACGTGGCCTTGTTGGGCAGCCGTTATATCGGCAAAACAGCACTTTTACATTGTATGATGTCCCAGATGGAAGATGAGGATGTTTTTTTTATCTATTTGGATTTAGAGAACCGCGATTTCGATTATTTTTCAGTCCAATTTACCAAAAGCCTGCTTTACAACTACCTTAAAAAAGAGAATTTGCCCCTTCAGGAAGATTTAAAATTATTGTGTGCCGAGGCCAAAGACCATATTCCCAGGACGGTATTTTTAGTGCAGGCGATAGAGAATTTTACTGGCCAGGGCAAAATGTTGGAAGCGTATCATATGATCTTGTCTTTGCCTGAGGTTTTTACTCAGGAAACAGGGAAATCGGTGGTCCTGATTTTTGACGAATTTGGGCATTTGGAAAATTTTAATATCCCTGAAGTTTTTGCTGAACTGGGTAAGCGCATCATGACCCAGAAAAATTGTTTGTATATTGTAGCCAGTTCTTTCCCCCAACAGGCTGAAACTATCCTGTCCGAAAAATTATCTCTGTTATTCGGCAATTTTGAGACTATTCCTTTACAACCTTTTAATTTCAGCGAGGCTCAGGGATTGATCGATCAAAATCTTGATGGTGTTAAAATCGGTCTGCATTTAAAGAATTTTATGGCAGATTTTGCCGGCGGGCATCCTCTGTATATTAATTTGTTGTGTCAGGAGTTAATTTGTTTAAGTGGTGTTTATGCCCAGCAGGAGATCTATGCGCCTATTGTCACCCAAGCCATTGAAAATGTGATCTTTAATCGCTGGGGTGTTATCAGCCGTCATTTTGAATTAGAGATTAACGCTTTGACTGCAGGGAAAAGTGCAGGGCTTGCAGTTGCTCTGCTGGGTGCTTTAGCACAAGGGAAACATAAGATCAGTGATTTATCCGAAAGCTTGAAATTGAAGTCCCCGCAAATTAGCCCCCGTGTCAATTCATTGCAGGATTCCAATATCGTTGAGCGTAACGGAAACTATTATCATATCAAAGATAAATTATTTAGTTATTGGATCAAATATGTTTATCAGAGGCGGCTTCATGTTATTGACCTTGAGGCGGGACGCTCACGTAAACAGTTTAAGGAAGAGATAAATCGCGCATTGAATGATTTTGGCGTGGTGGCTCGTAAAGATTTGTCCGTAAGGATTTCGGACTTGATGCATAAATTTGATAACGAGTCTTTTGTGCTTTGTGGCCGTCGTTATAAATTGACTGCTTTCAGGGACATAAAGATTTTAAAATTGCGAACGGGAACGGGAAATTATTTTGACGCCATCTCCGCGCAGGGTCAGGAGGGCTTGTGGCTTGTAGTTCTCAAGAAAGACCCTGTTCATGATAATGATCTTAACGGTATTCTTGAAGAGATCAAAAAACTTGATCCCAGGCCACTTCGCAGCGTCATTGTCTCTTTGAGCGGCTTGGATGAAAATGCCAAAGTGCGAGCCCTTCAGGAGAAGTTGTGGATTTGGGATGAAGACCAGCTTAATTGTTTAATGCATTTATTTGATGAGCCTATAATTGTAAGATGATCATTGGTGTGCTTTCAGACACGCATTCCTTCCAAATTCCTCCTGCAATAATTGAAAGATTAAAGAAGGCGGATTTGATTATCCATGCGGGCGATATTTGTGATCTCCAAACATTGAAATTGCTTAAAAAAACGGCCCCTACTAAAGCCGTGCAGGGCAATATGGATGAGTTGGCGGTTAGAAAATTGTTGCCTTTAAAAGAAATTATTATGTGCGGTAATCTGAAAATTGGTGTGACACATGGGCATATCGGTGAAACGCGTGAAGCATTAAAAAATGCCATGTCTTCTTTTAAAGATGATAAGATGGATGTAGTCATATTTGGGCATTCGCATCAGGCGATGAACGAGAAAGTGGGGCCGACATTATATTTTAATCCCGGCAGTCCTAATGATGTGATAAAAGCCAAAAAATTTTCGTATGGCATTATTAATATTGAGGCAGGAAAAATAAACGCGGAGATTATTAAAATTTGATATGCAAAGACTTTGGGCGCCGTGGCGTGAAACCTATGTTGCCAATCTTTCGGCCAAGCAAAGGGATTGTGTCTTTTGCCGGATTCTGGCTGACCGTAATGATAAGAAGCATTTGATTTTTATCCGTAAGCCTGATGCATGTGCGGTTTTGAATCTATATCCGTACAGCAACGGACACTGTTTGGTTGTGCCTGGCCGTCATGTCGGAGATATCAGCAAATTGCCTCAGGAAGAATACGCGCATCTGATGGAATTATTAAGGGAAGCCAAGGATTTATTACAAGAGGTGTTTAAGCCTCAGGGTTTTAATGTGGGGATAAATTTAGGGCGCATTGCCGGAGCGGGTATCCCGGGACATCTGCATATTCACATCGTACCCCGTTGGAGGGGTGATCATAATTTTATGCCGGTGACTGCCGATACTAAGGTGATTTCTCTATCTTTAACAGTCATTTATAAGAAACTTGATGATGCGTACAAGAAAAGACATCGAGAAACTCGAAAATAAGAATTTGGCTTTTTATGCCATGAAGTCCCAGGATGCCGGATCCCGTCAATATGACGAGCCTCAGCATGAATGGCGAACATGTTATCAACGGGACCGCGACCGCATCGTGCATGCCGAGGCTTTCCGCAAGCTTGAATATAAAACCCAGGTGTTTGTCATTTTCGAGGGAGATTATTACCGTACGCGTTTGACCCATACTATTGAAGTCGCCCAATTAGCCCGCACTTTGGGGCGTAATTTGCGTTTGAACGAAGATTTGATCGAGGCCATTGCCCTGGCGCATGACTTGGGCCACCCGCCTTTTGGCCACGCAGGGGAAGAGGCCCTTAACAACATCGTCGGAGAGGCTAAGATCAAGTTCAATCATAATTTCCGCAGTTATGAGATCGTTTCTAAATTAGAAAAGAAATATCCCTATTTTGACGGCCTTAATTTAACCCGTGAAGTGCTGGTGGGTATTCTTAAGCATCAGACAGTTTTTGATATGCCGGGAGCGGATATCCCCAGGCAATACCGTGATGAAGGTCCCACCCTGGAAGCTCAGATTGTCGACATCGCAGATTCTCTGGCGTATCTGAATCATGATGTGGATGATGGTTTGACCTCGGGATGTATAGTTGAGAAAGATTTGATGGGTAGCGTCCTTTGGCAGAAGGCGGTTGGAAAGATCATGGGAAGCGGGGAGGCGCAAAATCGTGATATGTTTCGGTATCAAGTGGTCAAGGAATTAATTGATATGCAGGCAAAAGACTTGTTGCAGGCAACTTATGAGCGTTTGGGGAAGCTAAAATTTAAATCAGCCCAAGATGTGAAGGATTACAAAGATTATGTGGTTGGTTTTAGTAAAACCATGCACCAACAGCGGGAATATTTACAACAATTGTTAAATGAAAAACTTTATCATCATTGGCGGGTGGAGCGTATGACCGCCAAAGCTCGTCGTATTATCCGCGATCTGTTTGATGTTTATTTAAAAAATCCTAAACAGTTGCCTTATAGCGTATACGCGCGCGATAAGAAGTTTTCTACATCGCAAAAATATGCTATTATCTGTAATTATATTGCTTCTATGACAGACCGTTTTGCCCTGGATGAACATAAACGGCTTTTTGATCCGTATCAGAAAGTCTGATGGATATGATTTCTAATTCTGTTTCTTCTGCCAAACGCTACTCATTGGTTCTCTCAGCGGTACATATGGTTTACCGTCTGGTTAATTCTACGTATACAGTCAAAGAATTGACCCTGCGTTTGACCCGCTTATTATGTCAGTTTATCCGGGCATCTTCGGCGAGTGTTTATCTGGTGCATCCGCTTAAAAAGAATGTGATTATTTGCGCCAGTTTTGATAATCAAATTAATATTTGGCATGATAGGCCCAGGGACTTGAAGGATGTAGGAGAAGAAGTCCTGGCAGTTACCCGTGGGGCTTCGGTTTTAAGACATGACTGTATCGGCCTTCCTTTAGTTGCTGACGATTATTTGGGGGCTATATTTGTCCGGCGGGAAGGCTCTGAGGAGCCTTTTAATAATTTTGACCACGAGATGATTTCAGTTTTTTCTGAGCAAGTAGTGACGGCCCTGAAGAATTTGCAATTGCATCAGGAGCATGAAAAGATCATATTAGGCTCTATAGCTTCCATCGGCAATTTGCTTAAAAAACAGGCGCTTGAGGGGCTGACTCACGCGCCGGTCTATATGGAAATTGTCAAGATACTGGCCCAGGATTTGAAAGTCAGCAGCGAGGGGATAAAGCATTTGGAATATGCCTGCCTGCTGCATGACGTAGGCATTATCGACGTCCCATATGCTATTTTATCCAAACGCGGGGGATTGTCCTCTAATGAATTTAAAGTTGTCCGTCAGCATACCGCGCAAAGTGTCGCTTTAATTTCCTCCGTCGAATTTCTTAAGCCGATACTTCCGATAATTTTATATCATCATGAGAAATACGACGGGAGCGGTTATCCGTCGGGGCTTAAAAAAGAGCAGATCCCTTTAGGGGCCCGCATCATTGCCTGCGTCGACGCTTTTGAGGCGATGGTTCAGGGCAGGCCTTATCGCTCGTCGCTGTCAATTGATAAGGCGCTGGCTGAGTTGATCAAATACCGCGGCTCACAATTTGATCCTAAAATAGTTGATGCTTTTGCAAGATTGGCTTCTCAAAAAAAATTCAGAAAACTCTTGTCTTCACTCAAGACCTAGAACTATAATGATTTTCAATCGCTAGTGCGTTCTTTTATTTACTAACCTTATTATTTTATTGGACTTATAAATATGAATATTAATTATAAACAACCCCAGTTTGAGCTTTTTCCCGCTAATTCAGCTACTTTAGAAGATATCAATAAACCCAAATTTCTTTTGGCTAATTTAACCTTGTCTGTAGAAAGTCTTGTCATTTTTACGATTTTGGGTATAATGGTGGCTCTTTTTTCATTTTCTTTGGGAGTGGAGCGAGGCAAGGTTTTAGCCGCCCGGGCATTAGATGAACGGGTTTCTGCAGCGTGGAATGTGGGGGCCCGAACAGCAGTTGCTGGTGTGATTCTTCCAGCTCCTGTTAAACTGCAGGCACCGGTTGTGAAGAGCGTTACAGAGCAAAGACCGGTGAATATGCGTGGTTTCATGCAGGGGCAAGGAACTCGTTACACGCTTCAGGTTGCAACCTATGGGAGTGAAGCGTATGCTCGTCAGGACGCCTTACTTTTAAAGGCCAAAAAAATTCAAAGTTTTTTAATAAAAAGCGGTAAATACTGGTTGTTATGCGCTGGTGATTTTAACAATAAAGAAATTGCAACGGCATATTTGCGAAAATTGCCCAGCCAGTTCCGTTTAAGTCAAGTAAGGAGATTTTGATGTCATTACATTCTTCGTTAAAAATTGATAGGGCAAGCGTCACGCAAAGGTCTGTGCAGACGCGTATTGAGCGTATTAAAGAGTTGATGAAAAAAGGTCTTTGGAAAGAAGAGACCGGTGTGATTGGGTTACCCAAAACCAAGATCGTTCGCGTCAAAGCCAAAAAGAAAATTAAGGCTGAAGGTGATGCTGCTCCCGCTACCGCTGCAGGTGCTGCAGGAAAGCCCGCAGAGGCTGCTAAGCCGGCCGCAGGCGCCAAAAAATGATATTCAATGAAATGTTGAATGTCATCCTGAGCTAACGGTGAAGAATGTTATTCCGATCCTAAAAGCGAGGGATCCCAACGAAATGTTGAACAAAATTTCTACGATTTGCTCATCAGTATTCCTGATATTTGCGTTCATAGCGCCAGGGTTTGCCGATGAGCATTTTCCTTTTCTGGCAGAGGTGTCCAAAGAATCCGTTAATGTCCGTTCGGGGCCGAATACTAATTTTGAAAAGATCGACAAGTTGACTAAGGGAGTTCAAGTGGTGGTTTTAGGCCGCAGTTATGAATGGTATAAGATCCAGCTTTTATCGACGACAAAATCTTATATTCGATCGGATTATTTGAAAATAAAAGAAGGGGGGGATGTTGCTGTAGTTTTAGGAGACAATGTTAATGTCCGTTCATCAGCCAGCAGTGATGCGGCCTCTTTGGGAGAAGTCAAAAAAGGGACCTTGGTCAAAGTTGAGGGGCAAGTCAATGGATGGTGCCGTCTTGAGCCGGTAGCAGGGACAGCGGGGTGGGTTCATAAGGATTTTTTGAAAGAAATATCAGCGGATGTGCCGTCCTCTTATTTTATCCCGACGATCCAATGGCCCTCAACGGTTGAAGTCAAGTATATATCTAAAGTTGTCATTGAAAGGGTCTCTGTGCAGGGGAAACTACAGGCCTTGCCTGAGTCTGTTGGGGCGGATGTCCATTATGAAATTGTTATTGATGACAAGACTGTCTACTACGTGCAGGATATTCCGCAAATATCATTTTTTGCGAATATGGTGGTTACTATAGAAGGGACTGTTATGCCGGATTTACAAAAACAGTTCACGTGCCCTCTCTTGCATATCAATAAAATCACGTTGGTCCTTTAACATGTTAGACGTACTCCTCTTAATAGTTTTCGTTGTAGTTCCTGCTATTGTCCTGCATGAAGTTGCTCATGGTTTAAGTGCGTATATGTTAGGCGACCCCACGGCCAAGAATCAAGGACGTCTTACTTTAAATCCTGTAAAACATATAGATCCGGTAGGAAGCATCATTGTTCCCGGTGCTCTTTTTCTGGCGCATTTTTTTGGATTGACAAGGTCTTTGATGCTATTTGGCTGGGCACGTCCGGTCCCTGTTAATTTCAGGAATCTTCGTCCTCTGCGGCTGGGGATGGCTTTGGTTGCTATCGCGGGGCCTTTGACCAATATTGCTTTGGCTTTTATTCTTTCCAGGCTTTATATATGGCCGGCATTATTTAAGGTATCTCAACTTTGCGCATGGGGGGTGATGCTCAATTTGACCTTGGCTGTTTTTAATATGGTGCCTATACCGCCTTTGGACGGCTCGAGAGTGGTCACCAGCATTTTGCCGGCGAAATTAGCATACTACTATAGTCGTTTGGAACCTTTTGGCATAATTATACTGATCGTATTTCTCAATTTGGGTTTGTTAGGATTCCTTTCTCCTATAATAGAACAGGTAGGATATTGGATTGGAGTGCAGATATGATTTCAAGAATTCCGGTAAATTTAAAAGACAATCCTTATTCCATTATTGTTGGCGCCGAGATTTTAGGAGAACTTCCGAGGTTTATCCGTAATTTAAGACTAGGGAAAGATGTGTTGATTATCTCACATCCTTTTATCGAACGCCTGCACGGGGTTAAATTATCCTCTGCTCTTAAAAAAGCGGGGTATACGGTTAAAATTTTAAATGTTCCAGAAGGCGAAAAGAGCAAAAGTGCTGCCTGTGCTTTGCGGTTGCTTAAACAGATAAGTGTTTATGATGTGGACAAGAAAGTTTTTATCGTCGCTTTAGGGGGAGGAGTTATCGGTGATTTGGCCGGGTTTGTGGCGGCTATTTACAAGCGCGGGGTACCCTATATTCAGGTGCCTACCACACTTTTAGCCCAGATTGATTCCTCCATCGGCGGCAAGACAGCGATTGATCTGGAAACAGGCAAGAACCTGGTTGGTGCTTTTTATCAGCCCAGTTTGGTGTTTACGGATACCAAGGTGCTTAAAACTTTAAGCCAGCGTCAAATCCGCAACGGTTTAGCCGAGGCCATTAAATACGGTATCATAGCGGATGCGAAGCTTTTTGGCTTTATTGAGACCAACTATAATAAATTTTTTAAAGGTGAGACCAATGCGTTGAATTTTATTGTCCGACGCTGCGCCCAGATTAAGGCCGGGATAGTTTCGGTGGATGAAAAAGAAACTAAAGCTTTGCGTACGGTACTTAATTTCGGGCATACCGTGGGCCACGCTGTGGAAGCTGCAGGCCGGTATGATCGTTGTCATCATGGTGAAGCCGTCGGTATTGGTATGCGTGTGGCGGCCCGTATTTCTGTGGCTTTGGGTCTTTTAGCGGAATCTCAAGAACTTCGTATCAACCAATTAATCACAGGTGTCGGTCTACCGGAAAAAATTGTTGGTATTCGTTTAGCAAAAATTTTAGATTTAATGGGACATGACAAGAAATTTAGCGCGGGGCATAACCGCTTTGTTCTTATCCCAAAAATCGGCCAAGTCAAGGTGGTGGATGACATTCCCTCCAGTATCATCATCAAGGCCATTCAATCGTTTTTGGGCTGATTAATTCTTCACGAAAATTGTTTTTTCAGTGCCGTTGATGTTGACCGTGACAGAGTCAAAATTGATTTTGATGATTTTGGCGCCGGCAACCTCGTCGCCTTCCTGATAGACCTGGTTATTGATCAGGGCCAGATTGCCAGTCGCGTTAGACATGATCCCGTGAATCTTAAGAGTTACGGGAGCAGCCATTGGGGGTGTGTTGGCTGTCGGGGCTGTATCGGATCTGGGGGACATCGGTGGTTTAACGGTAATTTGGCCCAAAGGTTTGAGGTCCTCAGGGGTCTTGTTTTTAAAATCAGGAAGTTCTTCTTTATGGATCAGCTGATAGAACGATTTTTTAGCTAATCTTTTGGCGCGGGGGATTTCATTCTTAAATTGTTGGTAGAGATACCAAACAGCCCCTGTCATGATCAGGACAACGCAAATGAGGTTAAACAGAAACTTAATTTTTTTAAAGACAGCTGTTTTTATTTCGGCAGATTTTTGGTCCGCCGCGGGCGTAATATCTTCCACAGGAGAGGGGGCATAGAGATAAGTATCTCCCTTTTGGGTAGTTCCTGAAGGGGGATTTTCCGGTTCGGCATTTTTAGACGTCAAGCTTTGCTGGACTTTTTTGAGGGCATCATGAATGATACTCATAAGAAAACTGTGTCTCCTTTGCGCTTTCCTGGATTAAGGAATGGTCAATGGTGAAGGTCTCCCTGGAGAATCCGGCCAAGAGGGCGCGGTCGCAGAGGATATTGATGACGCGGGGGATGCCTTGGGAGACGTTAAAAATAGCGTCAATAGCCTGCGGTGTAAAATGAAGTTGAGGCGCACCTCCGGCAATTTTCAAGCGGTGATAGATATAATTCTCAATCTCATGTTTTTGCAAAGGGAGGATATGGTAGCGCACGGTTACCCGCTGGGTCAGTTGACGAAGGGCAGGGTTTTTAAGTTTTTCGCCCAATTCCGGCTGGCCGACTAAAATAATTTGCAGCAGCTTTTCCTTTTCAGTTTCAAGATTGGATAATAGCCGGATTTGTTCCAACTGGCGGATGTTGAGGTTTTGGCATTCGTCGATGATAACGGCCACATTGTGCCCTTTGGCGGACTCTTCAAGTAAAAACAGGGAGATGGCTCCTACCAGGTCAAGTTTAGTTTTTTTAGTATAGCGGATATCCAAATCGTTGATGATCAATTGCAGCAGCTGCAGGTCCGAAAAATTGGGGTTTAGGATCAGCGCGGTTTTAACTGTTTTATCCAAACGGTTAAGCAGGGTGCGGCAAAGGGTAGTTTTGCCCGTGCCTATTTCACCGGTGATGACAATAATGCCTTTTCGCGAGCCAATCCCGTAGGCCAGATGATTGAAGGCCTCTTCGTGGCGCGTAGACGAGAAAAAGAAATCAGGGTCGGAGGTAATGTTAAAAGGGTGTTCCTTGAACTTATAAAAATCCTTGTACATTACCTTGAATTATATCATAAATTTGACATAATCAAGTTATGATTGTACAAAATAAAGCCTTCACCATAGTGGAATTGCTTGTTGTTCTTGGTGTTGTGGTTCTTATGATCAGCGTCAGGCTGCCCAGTTTCAAAGGCATCCAGAATATGGCAAGGACCTCTTTGGTCGAAGCTGAGCTTAAAACATTGCAGGCCGCAGTCACATCTTATTATTTAAATTCCAATCCGCATGCCTATCCTACTTCGAGCGCCTCATTGGGTTCTTCTGTTTTAGCGGCGGCAACGCCTCAGGTCTTAAGGCATGCTTTATACGATCCTTTTGTCGCGGGCAATACTACGGAATATGGCTACCAGCTTTCCGGTCAATATTACGTTATTTATTCTAAAGGCCCCGGGGGCAGTGGAACAGTGTCAACTGATAGTAGTTCTGGTGTCGTGACTGCGGCTAATAATGCCATTTGCGTAACTAACGGTACCGGCTGTAATGTTAGCGCAACCTCTTCGCCTAGAGGAGGCGCGGCAGGAGGGACAGGAACAGACGCTTGCGGCGGATGTTCAGGCGGCCGGCGCTGTGTGAGTGGGGCCTGCACTGATGTGAGCGCAAATAACAGCGCTTGCGGTACCAGCCTTGCTGTCTGTAGTGCCGGGCAGAGCTGTATCAATGGGACCTGCTGCGCTAGTGGCCAAACAGGGTGCAATGGGACTAGCACAAACCTAAGTAACGACACTCAAAACTGCGGTGCTTGTGGTACGGTTTGTCCAAACGGCATGAGCTGTTATGCGGGCATCTGTTGCAGCCATAGTTGTGGTGCTAAAACTTGCGGGGATGATACGTGCGGAAGTACATGCGGCACGGGCTATTGCGGTCCGGATGTCGGCTGTAACAGCAACGCAGACTGTTCGAGCATAGCTCCTATTTGTTCTTCTCAAACTTTTGGATGCAGTACCGGCGGGGTGGGAGTCCCGTGTTCTTCTGCCGCAGACTGTGCAAGCGGATTGTATTGTGTTTGGAATGAATGTACTTCTGACCCTCAAGGGGCTGATTGTTTTGGAGCAACCTGTCCAAGCGGCGTTCCAATTTGTAGAGCGTTTTATTGGCCTATGTGCAGTACTGGTGCTCCGGGTGTTGGATGTAATAGTAATGCAGACTGTTTAATCGCAGCTCCATATTGTTCTAATGGTGTATGCACTACTGATGGTGCGGGGAGTCAGTGCTTTAGTAGCGCAAACTGTCCCATCGGATACATTTGTAATACTTTTTCGAGTTGTAGTAGTGGCAAGCCGGGGGTTGGCTGTTTTAATAACGCAGACTGTATATCTCCTTATACTTGTAGCAATAGTTTTTTTGTATGTGTTGTTAATGGGGGGACCTGTAGCAGCAACTCAGATTGTGCAAGCACAACCGGAGCCCATATTTGTTCCAGTACGACGGGTACATGCAGTGCCGGCGGGGCAGGGGCAGAGTGTTCTGCTCCCTCAGACTGTGTAAGCGGATATTGTAATGGTACATGCTCTGCAATCGCTCAGGGGGCCATGTGTACAAGTTCGGCAAACTGTCCAATCGGATATTTTTGTAATAGTAATGGACAATGTAGTACTGGCGGACAGGGGGTGGGGTGTAGTTCTAGCTCAGACTGTTCAAGTGCATATCCCAATTGTGCTTGGGGAATTGGGTGCACGGCTAACCCTCTGCAGGCTTCCTGTAGTAGTCCGTCAGACTGTCCAATTGGGTATCCCATTTGTAATGCTTATACGGGGACATGTAATACTGGCGGTATGGGAGATAATTGTGATACTGGCGCAGACTGTGCAAGCCCAAACACCATTTGTTCTTCTTGGGGATGCTCTGCTGGCTTATCAGGGTATGGATGTAATGCTTCCACAGATTGTCTGAGCAACAATTGTTCAAGCAATGTATGCATTTGATAGGTAGTGTCAAAAGTTTTATGAAAACATGGATTAGCGGGTGTCGTTAGTCTCAATGTTATGGCGCGCACGGCACCTGCTCAAGGGGGCGGTTTAGGGAAAACCACCGTTGGTGCTGCTGTTAAGGTTGCCTCCGCCTGAGGAGCACCTTAACGTTGAGACTAAGGACAGGACCCGCGTCATCTAGAAGCGGAATTTTGACAGAACCATTTGATAGGCGAGGAGGAAACGATGAGAAAATTATGGGTAATGGTTTTAGGGGCATGTTTAATCAGCGGTTTTTCTGGCAAGGCTCATGCTCAAGGGACGCCGGCCACGGGGCAACCAGTGCAGAATTCGACGGGCATGGAAGCCAGAAAACAGAAACTTGGGGAATTAAGGGCAATGATAGAACATTTCCGTGAAGAAGATGAATCATTGCGTGAGCAAATGAAAGAGGAAATGCAAAAGGTCAGGGATTTGAGGCTAAAAATAAGGGCCATGTTTGAAGAACATAAAAAAGCTATGGATGCTAAACGCGCCCAGCTGGGGCTTCCGGTTGCCGGCGATGAAGTGTCTCCGCCTTCTTCCCGGGTCGTTTCCAAAGAAAAAGAAAGGCCGTCTTCTTGAACTGTTTTGATAAAAAAGGTTTTACGTTAATAGAAATATTATTGTCAACCGTCTTGGTTGTTTTGGGAGTGGTGGGCGTTGTCAATGCCGTGTCTAGCGGCTTATATGCGGACAAATCCGTCGAAGGACAATCCGTTGCCCTGAATTTAGCCCAAGAACAGATGGAGGCCGTTAAAAATACTGCTTATGCGAATATTAACACTACGACTTTCCCTACAGGGCTTGCCCCTCTAACGGGAGCTTTTTCAAACTATAGCAGGCAAGTTATCCTTTACACGGTCACAACTTGGTCGCCTTATGTAACGACTGTTTATACCGGGGCAGGTACAAATACTAATCCAGTAACAGTAGCCACAGTTTATGTTTCTTGGGCTCTTGGCTTGGTGCAAAATTCAGTTTCATTAACGACATTATTAGTGCAACCTTCTTAATGCCATGAAAAACAAAAGCGCATTTACTATACTTGAATTGATAATTTCAATGGCCATGATGCTGTTTTTGGTGACTGGTATAGTATATGCTTATCTGGCATGCTTCCGCGCTTTTAATGCCGGTCAGGACCGGACGACCGTCAGGACAAAACTTTTACAAGCCATGGATTTAATGACCCGGGAACTGTATAACGCCCAAAGCATTACGGAATGCTCCACGACTTCTAATTGTTCATCGACTTCGTCGCCTTGCGTGACTTTCAGTCCGGATTTAGTCAACAATTATACCTACGCTTTAAGTGGTTCCAATTTAGTTAGAAAGGATGACCAGTCCGGGCTGTCGGTGGTCAAGGCAACAGGCATACAGACCCCCAACGGCGGGACCATCCCGAAAATTTTTACTTGCAGCAACAGTTTAGTGGCCATTGACATGACGGCCGTGCAAAATGCTGAAAGAGTCCGCTTGCAAAGCAATGTCAGCCCAAGAAACATGCCGATAGGGCTGGTGGGTTGGTGGAGATTTGATGATGTGTATCCTACTGTCACCGGTTCGTGTTCAACAGTGGTTGATTCCAGCGGTAATGGTAATACGGGAACGTGTGTCAGCGGCCCAACATGGGCAGCAGGCCAGATAAGCACGGTAGTCGGTGGGTTGAGTTTTAATGGAACGAATCAATTCGTGAACACTGCTTTCACGACTCAACCCGCCCCATGCACAGTAGCGGCTTGGGTTAAACCAGTTTCTGTTTCGTTACCAACAATAGAGTATTCTTCAGTTGTAGATGATGGGGTCTATAGCGTCCGTGCAGAACAATATAGCAATCAGCCCGTGGGGTTTACTCACTATGGTGTCAACGATTACATTTATTCACCTTCATATGCGTTGACTCCGAATGTCTGGACTCATCTGGTGTTTGTCCAGATAAGTGGCACTTCAACGCTTTTTGCGAATGGAATGCAACAAGGGACAATCAATCAGACCTTTTCTTGCCCGGCGGCCTACATTGGAAGAGAAAAAAATTATGCTCAAACATATTATGGGTCAATGGCTGATGTGCGTATTTATAATCGCGCTTTATCCGCCAGCGAAATTTCTCAACTTTATAACACGGGGTTAGGGAATTAGTATGTTTTCTCACAAAGGCAGTGTTTTATTAATGACCATGATCATGATGGTTTGTTTGACGGTCCTGGCCGTGGTGTACCTTAATACGGTCATGTTAAACAGCACCAACGCCAGCGCCCAGGTTGCCAACACACAGGCTTTATATCTTGCGGAAGCGGGGATAAACAAAGCTATTTATTATTTAACACCCCCGCATGCGGCTCCTGACGGGTCGACGAACGGCACATGGCGGACAACGCCATATCCCGCTGGCTCGGGCAATTATGCCGCGGCAGGCACTGCGCCGGGTGCATGTGTAGGCACAGGCACACCGACTCCGCCGTGTCAAGAATCGTTAGACGCGGGAGTTTCCAGTTATACGATATGGGTTGTAAATTGGGGTGATAAGATCCAGATAACATCCGCGGGCACTTATAATGGATTAACCAGGACCATTCAGGTTCGTGTCACCCAACCATCAGGTTTAATGGGCTGGTGGAAATTTGATGAAGGGACTTCCGGTACTTGTTCAAGTTCAGGTACGCCAATTTTAGATTCCAGCGGTAATGGCAACAACGGGGCGTGTCATAACAACCCTGCGTGGTACACAGGGCATCTAGGCGCCGGGGCGTTGAGTTTTAATGGGGTGGGGCAATTTGTTACTGCATCAGATTCTACAAGTCTTGATTTTGGTACGGGAGATTTTAGTATTTCTTGTTGGATTTATCTGGGGAGTACGGACCCTATCGGCATAGTCAATAAAATGGGTTTCACTGGCAATTATCAAGGCTATGCTTTAGATGTTAATGAAGGGCTCTACAGTAGTCCCCAACCCGGAGCCCTGCATTTTAAGATGGGAGATGGGACTATTGCTACAGAGATGGTTCTTAAGGTAGGCGTAACCGCGCTAGCCTGGCAACATGTTGCTGTTACCGTGCATCGTGGCAGTGCAACCGGGATTAATCTTTATTTAAACGGGGGACAAGTCGGTTCTTCACAAAGTTCTTCTGCGATAACGGGATCTATTACTAATACCGCAACACCGCAATACATAGGTCTGGGTACTGATTGGTTTTATGGTTATATGGACGACCTGCGTGTTTACAACCGCGCTTTGTCCTCCGCTGAAATCGCAGAACTTTATACTTTAGGCACAAACGGGTTGCCGATGATCGAAGGGATCGGGCCGTCCGTCATATATGGCTCACGGCAAGAATTACAGAATTAAATCCCCGTGCCGGCTTGATTCCGTCCCCCTTTCCCCTCCTCTAAATATTTCAATTTACTCTCGTTTATAAGCATATATCCCGTAAAATGATAATGTTTATAAAAAATAATGTTTTTTTTCGTTTTTTCTTATTTATTGGACACATAAATAGGATTGTTAATAAAAATCATATATATGCGTCAACGATGGACAGCTTTTGCATCTGTTGGTGCGAATGCTGTATCTTTAACAGTGCCTTCGTTTACTATAAGTTCTACCGGAGTTGTTACGATCCCTGGTGGTGGTATTTGTGTAACTAACGGCAGCGGTTGTTAACGAAAAATATCCTGTTAATCCCGGATTTATCAGGGAGCTTAAAATTAATAAAAATCGTTGCACATTACCTTGAATTATATTGTAGTTTTGGCATAATCAAAGGGTATGATTGTAAAAACTGAAGGCATAGTCCTTAAGAGTTCTGATTTGCGTGAGACAAGCCGTATGGCCACCTTTTTGACAAGGGATTACGGCAAGGTCAAAGGTGTATTAAAAGGCATACGCAAAGATCCCGGGAAATTCGGTTCCAGTGTCGAAAAATTCTCCCTCAATGATATCGTCTATTACCAATACCTTAATAGCGATATCCATTTAGTCAGCCAATGTGATATGAAAGATTTTTTTTCGGGCCTGCGTCAGGACCTGGAACGCATGACAGCTGCCAGTTATGCCGCTGAGCTTATTGATACATTAATGCCGGCGGAAGAACAAAATTTGGAGATTTATAATTTGATGCAGTTATTTCTCAAGTGTTTGCAGACAACTTCGGATATAGGCAAGTTAGTCCAAACATTTCAAATTAAGATTTTATCCTTGTCCGGGTTTAAGCCCCATTTGGAGACCTGTGTGCGCTGCAGTAATGATGTTGCTGATTCCCCGCGCTTCAGCCTGCGTTTAGGGGGGCTTTTATGCGGGCTTTGCAAGGATTCAGCCGGTGAAGCAACGCCCATTTCATTGGGGGCGGTAGCGTCTATTATGCATATTCAAAAAAATAATTGGGAAGCCTCTCTTCGTTTAGGCATGGCCCCGTTTATTAAAAAGGAACTTAAATACGTCTTGAACCATTTTTTGGTATTTCATTTGGAACGCCATTTACGTTCAACGAGGTTTTTATCATGAGAAAATATTTTAACGTAAACCGGATTCCCTTCCCCGCCGTGGGGCGGGCAAGGGCGGGGGGCATATTAGCCTTGTGTTTCTTGCTAGGTTGTACTTCAAACAGGGCGATTTACAAGAATTATGATAATTTTGTGCATCTGCAAAACGGCGTTGATGTCCGGTCCGCTAAGGTCATCGCTCAGAAAAAATTGATTAATACCGAGGAAAAAGACAGCTATCGGATATCGTTTCCGGACATTAAAACCGGCCCATTGGTTTATAAATATCCGGATTACTGGTTTGTGGTCTTTGGGCATAATCTTCTGGAGCCTTTGTCCGGCGATGCTTTAAAGGCAAGCTACAGTGACTTAATAGAGACGGAATATTTAGTTGTTATTAATAAAAAAACGGGAAAAATTCCATTTTTTGGTGAGTGGTACCCCAAACGTGAGAATGATTTTGACTGGGTTTTTAACCCGCACGCCTACAACCGCAAAGACCCGTTAGTACTCCCGCCGGGCAAGCAGAGTAAGGAATTGTTTTAGAGCAAAGATTATGCCGTTCTTATGAAGATTATGTCATTCCTGCGCAAGCGGGAATCCACCATTGGACGCCTCTGATTTTCCCCATTCAAAACTCCGAAGAGCTAAACATAATAACTGTTTCTCCTTCACGCGCATGGAGTATCCACATTAATCCGTCCAGACTTCGTTGATTTCGGCAACGGGCTGGGTATCCGGCTCCATGGGGGAATATTTTTTAGTGGCAAAGCGTTTGGTGAGGGGGGCATGTAGTTGTTGGACGATGCTTTGGGCAAGGGATTTGCCGATAGTTTTGATGGAAGCTAAATGATCAGCGGTGGCTGGTTTTAAATCCGCCAACGTGTGATAGCCATGTTTAAAGAGTATGCGCGCCCGGATGCGCCCCACACCTTCCAGGGCGGCTAATTCCAGCAGTTCTTCTTTGATCCCGTAGCGTACGCGCAAGCGCAGGGCTTCCAAATCAAAGGTCATTTTTTTATAGTGGAGAAGTTGGGCGATCATGCCCGCGGCGTGCAGCAGCCACCCGGCGGATTCCACATGGCGGTAAATATCCCCCGGTCCTACGTTGAAATCATCGCACATGGATTCTTCTTTGTCTTCGTCGATCCAGCGTGACCACAGCCACATGGTTTTGAGCGTAGCGTAATAGGTGTAGACATCCTGCAGCATGGACAGGCCGTCGGGAGTTATAATTAATTCGTCTTCGAGTTTTTGGCTTAAATTCTCCAATTCTTCGTAATCGCTTTTGCCTACATTTAACAATTCACTGTCGGGACAGCAGGTCAGCATATGCAAAAGGCCGTAGGTGGAAAATGATTTACCCTCATGGATTTTGGTCAGGCCTTCGCGTAAGATAAGGCTGGTCATGGGGTCAATGTAAAGGCGGCTGGTGGTGTTGCCAAAAGGAGTGGTGAAATATTTAAAGCCGCTTTTGTCGATAAACCCATTTTTATGCAGATATTCAAAAATATTTCCGACTAAGCTAACCAGATCAATCCCTTGGCGCTGGTAAGAAAGGAAGGTATGATTAAGAAAATCGAACATGCTGGTGATATCGTGCACATAACCCGCGGCGATGGAAGACAGGATATGGATGCGAAGGGCCGCTTCAGAGCCCAGTTTGGAAGTCACAGGTTCCGGTTTGGCTAAAATAAATTTTTCAAACAAAGTATTTTGTTCTGAAAGGGATTTAGCCATCAGGACGGCTTCTCCGTAATCATCGTATTGAGGGCGGCCGGCCCGGCCGGCGCACTGCTTGTATTCGGAGGTAGAAATATACACTGATCCCAGACCGCTGGCATAACGTTTGCAGTCGCGGATGATGGCCCGGCGGGCTGGAAGATTGACGCCGGCGGCAAGAGTTGGCGTTGAACAGATGACCTTAATGATGTTTCTTTTAAAATGGTCTTCGATTAAATGGCGTTGTTTGGGGGTGAGCCCCGCATGGTGAAAAGCGCAGCCGTTTTTGACGATTTCCCCTAATTTTTTGCAAACTTTGGTGGCAGAATGGTCTTCGCTTATCTCGTTGGCCAAATCATTGAGTATTTTTTGTTCTTCACTTTTAAGGATGGTTATGACAGAGGGGCATAATTCACGTGCCGCGGCTTGGGCACTGCGCCTGGAATTGACAAAGACCAAGACCTGCCCGCCGCCGCGAAGAGTGTCCATCGTGAGTTTGTTTAGGTCTACGTCTGCATCCTCTTTAACTAAGCGGATGGAATCGTTGTTAAACATGATTTTCTCATTAAAATAAACCCCTTCTTTAAGGGGGATGGGCCGCCAATGGCTAAGGGCAAGATTGGCATCCAGCCAGCCGGCAATTTCCTGTGCGTTACTGATAGTGGCGCTAAGGGCTAAAATTTGAATACCCGGTTTTAATTGTTTGATGCGGGCGGTTAAGATTTCGAGTGTCGGCCCCCGGCCTTCATCGTTGATAAAATGAATTTCATCCAGGACAATGACCGTAAGGGAGTTGATCAGCCATCCGGCTTTTGAACGCAGGATGGAATCGACTTTCTCAGCGGTTGCGATCAATATTTGATAGCGGTCAAGATATTTTCCGGGCGAATCCAGGTCCCCGGTGGCAATGCCGATTTTGATCCCTAAAGATTCGTATTTTTTCTTAAAGTCGTGGTATTTTTCGCTGGCCAGGGCTTTTAGCGGAACGATGTACAAAGCTTTGCCCCCTTCTTGGAGGATGGATTTAAGCATGCACAGCTCGGCGACCAGGGTTTTACCGGCAGCTGTAGGCACGGCCATGACCACGTTTTTTTTATCTAATACTCCTTTACGGATGGCTTCAGCCTGGGGTGGGTGCAGGGTAGTAATGCCGGATTCGGTCAGGACATCGATGACTGGTTGAGGGAAAGAGTGCTTTGTTAGAAGTTCTTTAAGGTTCATCCATGATTTTGTAACATAAAGGCAGGGCCTTGTCAAACTTAAGTCCTTTATTTCATTGACGCTTACCGGAGGAGAACCTATAATTAAAAATCCAAGATAGAATATTATATATGCGCGCGGTCATTCAAAGGGTTAAAGAGGCACAGGTTAAAGTGGCAGGCCAGGTGATAGGCCGGATTGCCCATGGGATACTGATTTTTTTAGGTGTTGCCCGGGATGATGATTCCGCGTGTGCGGATTACCTGATTAAAAAAATTACGGAATTACGTATTTTTGAAGATGCGCAAGGTAAGATGAATGTTTCAGCAAGGCAAGCCAATGCTCAATTTTTGGTTGTTTCGCAATTTACTTTGTACGGCAATTGCGATAAAGGCCGCAGGCCCTCTTTTGATGAAGCTGCGGATCCCGCTCGCGGCGAAGAATTATATAATTATTTTGTGATGCAACTAAAGGCCACGAATGTTGTAGTTGAGACCGGACAGTTTAAAGCGATGATGGATGTTTCTCTAATTAACGACGGTCCTGTGACTTTGATTATCGATAGCAAATGACCATCATTGATTCTCATGCCCACATTGATGAAATAGAGGACTTGTCTGGTTCCTTGATGCGGGCGCACGAAGCGGGAGTCAGTGACATAGTGGCCATGAGCGTTGATTTGGGTTCCATGAGTAGGCTTTTGAAGTTAGCGGGTCAATACCGGCAGCCTAAAATTCATCCTGCTTTAGGCGTGCATCCGGGGAAGGTCCAACCGGACACCTTGCAGACGGCTTGTGATTTTATGCGCTCGAACATCAAACAGGCCTGTGCCATCGGTGAAACTGGTTTGGATTATTGGTATAAATGGGTACGCAAAGATGAAACGGAGCGTCAAAAGCAAAAAGATTCCTTCCGCTTTCATTTAGGTTTGGCCCGCGAGTTTGATCTGCCTATTGTCATTCATAGCCGCGGGGCATGGAGGGATTGTTTGAAGTTGAGCCTTGAGTACGGAGTAACGCGGGCGTTATTTCACTGGTACAGCGGCCCTGTAGAGATTCTTGATAAAATCCTTGAGGCTGGTTTTTATGTGTCGACATCTCCCAGTGTTGCCTATAGTCCTGAGTCACAGAAGGCCATGTCGCATGCTCCGATAGGAAGGATTCTTGTTGAAACAGATTCGCCGGTCAATTATAAAGATGGAGAAACGGTTTTTGCGGCCGAACCAAAAGATGTGATAAGAACATTGAAGGCGTTGGCCCTGTTAAAGAATTTGGATGCGCAAAAGACCTTGGCTGCGGTAAACGCCAATGCGAGAACATTTTTTAGGATTTAATAGGGCCAGGGTTGTGTCAGAATTTTTATGAAAACATGGATTAGCGGGTGTCCTTAGTCTCAATGTTAAGGCGCGCACGGCACCTGCACAAGGGGGAGGTTTAGGGGAAACCACCGTTGGTGCTGCTGTTAAGGTTGTCCCCCGTCTGAGGAGCACCTTAACGTTGAGACTAAGGACAGGCCCCGCGTCATTTGGAAGCGGATTTTTAGCAGAACCAGGGTCAGGGCCCCTATAAAAATATGAAAAATAAAATTATTTTAGCGGTTATCATTATTTTAGCTGTGATCACAGGACTTTTGTTCTGGTTTCAACGTCCCGGATTATCAGTAGAGCGGGTATTGCCGTCTCATCCGCTGGTTTTTGCCCGGTTGGCGCATGTTCAAGAACATATCAATCAAGTGACCCGTTCAGATTTTGGGAAGAACATAGCGGCCATTGATTTGCCGGATATTTTGAATCGTAATAATTTCTCTTCAAAAGACATCGGGGATCTTAAGCGTTGGCAGGAATATTTGGTAAAATTTGGGGACAATCCTTATATCAAAAAGCTGTTGGATAAAGAAGCCGCGGTGGCTGTTTATCGGCAGGGCGGTTCCTATCAAGTTTTTGTCATTTTCAGGTTGACATTATCGACGAGGATAGCGGAATTTTTAGGCCAGGTTTTTCATCATTGGGGGGATGATGTCAGCGTAAGGGGGCAAAAATACCTTGGGAGGACCATCAACCATATTTTATTTAAAAGGCAGGGTTTAGGACTAGCCTATGTGCGTATCAGGGACCTGTTGATCGTTGCTCCAGAGTCTTTAGGGCATTTAGAAGATGTGGTGGATGTTTATCGGCATAAACATGGGCCTCTGCAAGAAGACCTTTCATTTAATTTTGTTCGCCGAAATGCATATCCGACGGGCGATGGGTTGGTTTTTGTTAATCTTAATTTGTTTTCGGATTTGTGGCGAGGGGTAATGGATTCCAAGCTAACACCTTTAGGCTATCAAACGGCGGCCTTCCCGGTGTGCGGCCTGTCATATATGTCCGGGGCGGTTAGTAAATATAAAATAATGGTGGGAATAGATGAAAAATTTGTGTCCTCCGGGATGCAAAAGGTTTTTGCCTGCCCGGCTCTGGCTAACGACACCTTGAAATTAGTGCCGGCCAGTGCCATTGTGTATAACTGGGGAGGTTGTTATGATCTTGATCAGTCTTGGGTATCTGCCAAACAGAAACTGGAAGAATACCCTGAATTGGCCCGAGGAGTCGTTAAGTTCAAACATAGAGTAGAAAAACATTTCCATATCAATATTAGAAAGGATGTTTTGCCTGTCTTAGGCCATGAGATCGGCGGTTATTTGACCGATGTCGATATGCAGGGCACTTATCCTTTTCCCCGTCTTTTGGTTTTTGTAAAAATACATGACCGTCCGGGGGCAGAGCGCCTGCTGGATAAGTTGACCCACAATTCAGTCGTTCTGCTGCAAAATGAAAAATATAATCATGTGGATATTCATTATATCTCTTTGCCGTTAGGGGCTAATATGGATCCGGGCTATAGCTTTCTGGGCGACTATTTGTTAATGGCCACCACCCGTCAGTTGCTTAAAAGGTCCATTGATGCCTATGATGATTCACTGCGTTCCATTGTTTCTGATGACGCGGTAGAGCAATTCAGCTTAGCTAACGGGGGAAAATTCCATTCGGTGACCCTTATGAAAACTTCTGAATTGTCCCGTCGGGCCCAGGATTTTCTGGGGTGGGTTGATAAATATTTGTCCGGTCAGGTTTCCATAGCCGCGACTTATAAACAGGATGGAGCTAATAAAAAACAGGAATTAGACCAGGCTATTGCTGATAAGAAAGCAGAGTTAGTTTTAGCCCAAAAAAAATTAAATCAACTTAAAGAGGCTCCGTTGTTAGAAAAATCTCTTGATGATCCGGCGTTGGTTAACGGCGCAATAGAGAATTTAACCCGTGAAGAGAAATCTATCCGCGGGGACATCGCTGATTATATAGAACAAAAAGAGGGCCTGGCCCGTCTTTTGGAGAATTACGCTTTAGGGGCTCAATCAGCTAAATTGACTATGTATAATATGGAAAATCTAATATTTCCGGTTTTAAAAGGCTTGGAGTCTATCGACGCCCAGGCGGTCACCATACGTTTTGACGATAAAATTTTAGAAACGGAGTTTTTGGTTAAATGATGCGGCAAGTGTTTCTTAGAGATTGCGTATAATGTCTAGAAAATGGCTTTTTCTTTTGCTGTTGATGGTTTGTTTAACTCAAAGCGGTTGTGAGCTTTTAAGTCTTCCGGGGCAGATCATTGGCGGCATGTTTGGTTTAGCCGGCCAGGCGTTAGGGGTGGCATCAACCCTGCCTATGCCTCCACCGTGGATGTTTTTTTAATATGTACAAGATTATTCATAAGCAAGTCATCGCTCAGGATATCAAGAAGATCGATATCACGGCGCCTGTCATTGCGTCCCGTGCTTTGCCCGGTCAGTTTGTGATGGTGACGCCTGTTTTGGGTGAGCATAATATCCCTATGGCCATCGTTGACAGTGACGAGCGTCGCAGTGTAATTTCCTTGATTGTCCATGAAGTGGGGCCGGCAACTCGAAAATTAGGCGATCTTTCTATCGGGGAGAGCCTTTATCAGATGGTTGGCCCTCTGGGCAGGGCAGCTCAGATGGACAAATATGGCTTGGTTATTTGTGTGGCCACTGGTATTGGAGCGGCGCAAATTTTACCTGTTTGCCGCGGCTTAAAGAAAAAGGGTAATAAAGTTATCGGTATTGTCGGGGCTAAGTCCAAGAAAGTATTGATGTTAGAGTCTCAAATGAGAGTGGTTTGTGATGAAGTGTTTATCACGACTAATGACGGAAGCTATGAACGTCGCGGTTTGGCCTCAGATCTTTTGAAAGAACTATTGAATAGATATACTGTCCATCGAGTTTACGCCATTGGTTCGGTTGAGATGATGCAGGCCGCTGCGCGTATGACTAAAGCAAAAAATATCCCCTTGAGGGTGACATTAAATCCGTATATGGTCAATGGTTTGGGGCTGTGCGGATCCTGCAGGGTAAAAATAGATGGAAAACACCTCCTGGCGTGTACCGATGGGCCGGAATTCGACGGACATATGGTGGATTATCAGGACTTGTCACAACGCATGAATGCATTGGAGTCGCGGTCATGGGAAAACCAACCCCATCCTATCGTCCCAAGGAGACCAGGGTTCGCAGCCTTGGTGAAGTCTCTTTGGGTCTCAGCAAAAAAATAGCTCAAGACGAAGCGCGCCGTTGTCCGCAATGCGCGATGGCTGCGTGTTTGCCCGGCTGTCCGCTTGGGATCGATATACCGGGGTTTATCCGTTTTTTACGCGAAGGGGATACTGTTTTAGCTCTTGAGCGTATAAAACAAGAGAATCCTTTTCCGGCGATTTGCGGCCGCATTTGTCCGGCACCTTGCGAGCAGGCATGCGTTTTCCAATCAGACGGGAATCCGATTTCGATTCGCGGGCTTGAGCGTTTTGCCGCTGATTTCGGCCAATCCAAAGCAGAAAAACTGTCTTTAGCTCTTGGGGGGAAAAAGGTTGCCATCATAGGCGCTGGCCCTGCAGGGATGAGCGCTTCTTATTATCTGGCTAAGATGAATTTTAGCGTTACTATTTTTGAGGCAGCGCATGAACCCGGAGGGTTCTTGCGCTACACGGTCCCGGAATTCCGCCTGCCGCAGAAAGTTCTCGATGAGCAGTTTTCCCAATTAAAAAGGTGGGGGGTGGAAATTCAAACGGATGTAGTGTTTGGCCGCACTATGATGACTGACGAGTTATTTATGCGCGGCTTTTCAGCAATACTCTTGGCTACAGGAGCCGGCCTGCCAATTTTTAGTGATCTGCCGGGCAGCAGCCTTGGCGGTGTTTTTTACGATAAGGAATTTTTGTACCGGTTACAAGCGATTAAAAAAGAAGATGCTTTGCAAGCAGCCCGAAGGCAGATGATAGGTGGACCCAACACGGTGGTTATCGGCTGTGGGCAGTCAGCTTTTGATGCGGCGCGTCTAATCGTGCGTTTAGGCGGCAAGGTTCAAGTCATCTTCGAAGGGTTTGAGGAGCAGGCAGGTGTCGATCATGATATTCTAAAGGAATCGAGAGAAGAAGGGATAGAAATTCATTCGATAAAAGCCCTTGAGATGGTAGGTGACGCCGCTGGCTTTGTTCAGGGCGTTAAATGCCGTAAATTAGATATCGTTGATGGAAAGAATGGTTTAAAGCTTGAACCGTCTCAAGACAAGTCCGTTATTTTAGAGGCACAGACGGTGATCATCGCCAATGGTCAGCGGCCCAATGATTTATTGAAGAATTATTTGCCTCAGTTAAAATGGGACAATGATGGCTCTTTGTGGGCTGATGCCCAGAGCGGCATGACCAGTATAGATAAGGTATTTGGCTGCGGCAGTGTCGTTACGGGCGGCGGTTCAGTCGTAGATGCCATCGCCGGCGGAAAAGCCGCGGCGCAAAAAATCATTGAATATTTAAAATGACATATGAAAACAGTCAAAGAGATCATAGCTCAAAAATCTAAAAAAGAGCCAATCACGATGCTAACAGCTTATGATTATCCCATGGCTTTTTTTGCGGATGGGGCAGGTATTGACATTATATTAGTGGGGGATTCCTTAGCTAATGTGGTTTTGGGCCTGGAATCGACTACCGAGATAGGGATGGGAGAAATGTTGCATCATACCAAAGCGGTGGTGCGGGCAGTCAGAAGCGCCATGGTTGTCGCTGATATGCCTTATGGGTCTTGTCAGGTTGATGGCGGCCCCGGGGCGCTTGGGCATGCCCGGCAATTCATCGAGGCCGGCTGCCAGGCAGTAAAATTAGAATGGTTCGAAGGCTGTGCGCAGTTGGCCTCAAAGATTATTCAGTCCGGGATTCCTGTGATGGGTCATGTAGGGTTAACTCCGCAGACCGCTCAACAACTGGGAGGCATGAAGGTACAAGGCCGTGATAGGGCATCAGCCCAAGCGATCATCAATAATGCCCAAGCGATGCAAGAGGCGGGATGTTTTAGTATAGTCTTGGAATGTATACCGCAGGAAATCGCCCAAATGATCACCCGGCAATTGAAAATTCCGACTATTGGTATTGGCGCAGGTCCTTATTGCGATGGGCAGGTCTTGGTGATCCATGATTTGCTGGGACTTACTGTCTGTAACCAGCCTAAATTCAGCAAAAAGTATGTAGATTTAGGCAAGCAAATCACAGAGGCTGTCAAACAATTTAAAAAGGAAGTCACCAGCGGCCAATTTCCCGATGATGCGCATTCATTTCATATGCCCCCTGGTTTTCTTCCCCTCTCTCCTTGATGGGGGAGGGGGGCATAAATAATGAACCTTATTTTACTTTTAGAATCCGACTTTATTTCTTCCCATCGCGTGCGCTTAAGCGGGCGCAGGTTTCTGCATATTCAGGATATCCTTAAAGCCCAATGCGGCCAAAGTTTAACCGTCGGTAAAATTAACGGTCTTCTGGGAAAAGGGACGCTTGTGCATAAGGAGAACGATGCTGTTGAACTTGAAGTCAATTTTAATCAAAAGCCGCCCGGGGCTTTGCCTTTGACCTTGATTTTAGCTTTGCAAAGGCCGCCAATGCTTAAACGCATTTTATTTTCTGCCGCGATGCTGGGGATCAAGAAAATAATTATTTTGAATTTTAACCGGGTAGAAAAAAGCTTATGGAATTCCTCGGCGCTCAAGCCTCAATCAATCACAGAGCAATTGGTCTTAGGCTTAGAGCAAGCCAAGGATACGCTAATGCCGGAAGTAATTCTTAAAAAAGGTTTTAAATCTTTTGTCGATGACGAATTACCTGCTCTTATTAAAGGGAATAGGGCATTGGTCGCCCATCCGGGCGGTGGAGATCATGCCATTACCAACTTCAACGCTGTCATTCCCTGCGCTTCTACTGTCATTCCCGCGAAAGCGGGAATCTTAAACCAACCTATAACCCTAATCATCGGCCCCGAAGGCGGCATCATAGATTATGAAATCGAATTATTAGAGTCTGTGGGGTGTCAGACAATAGATTTGGGCCCCAGGATTTTCAGGACTGAGAGTGTTTTGCCCTATATAGTGGGTAAATTGTTTTAAAGTTGCTTTTTGAGGAACTTTTGTTAAAATAACAGACTTCTATGAACCAACCGGATTTAATGGATAAAATTGTTGCCTTGGCCAAGCGCCGGGGTTTTATTTTTCAATCTTCCGAAATTTACGGCGGCTTAAACGGTGCCTGGGATTACGGTCCGCTGGGTGCTGAGCTTAAGCGTAACGTCAAAAATGCCTGGTGGCAAGCTGTGGTACATTTCCGTGATGATGTCATGGGGCTGGATGCGGCCATACTCATGCACCCGCGTACTTGGGAAGCTTCGGGTCATACGGCTAATTTTGCCGACATGATGGTGGATTGCAAAAACACCAAATGTTCTAAACGTCTGCGTGCCGATCAACTCAATGGCGGCAAATGCCCTGCGTGTGGAGGCTTTGATTTCACTGAAGCGCGTGCTTTTAATTTGATGCTTAAAACCAGCCTAGGGGCCATGGAAGATTCTTCATCGGTCGTTTATCTAAGGCCGGAAACCGCCCAGGGGATCTTTGTTAATTTTGCTAATGTGGTTGACTCCACCCACCGCAAATTACCTTTTGGTATTGCCCAAATCGGAAAATCATTCCGCAATGAAATTACCCCGGGGAATTTTACTTTCCGTACCCGTGAATTCGAGCAAATGGAAATTGAGTATTTCTGCCGTCCCGAACAAGCCTTGCAAAAATATCAGGAATGGATAAAAGACCGTTTTGGGTGGTACATTGATTTAGGGATTAAAAAGGAAAATTTAAAACTGCGGGAGCATGACAAAGAAGAACTGGCCCATTACGCCGCGGGCTGTACTGACGTAGAATACCTATTTCCTTTTGGCTGGTCGGAACTCGAAGGCATTGCCAATCGCGGGGACTATGATTTAAAACAGCACGCGCAATTTTCCGGCAAGGACCTGCAGTATCAGGACCCGGTGACCAATGAGAAGTTTTTCCCTCATGTGATAGAACCTTCCGGCGGATGCGACCGGGCGACTTTAGCGTTCTTGGTGGATGCCTACCATGAAGAAACCGTTAATGACACCTTGCGCGTGGTCATGAAATTTCATCCTAAATTAGCCCCGATTAAGGTGGCGGTTTTGCCTTTACTTAAGAAGAATGAGGGTATTGTGGCTTTGGCTAAAAAAATTAAATCCGAGCTTCAAAAAGACATGGTTTGCGTGTATGATGATACAGCTGCCATAGGAAAGCTCTACCGCCGTCAGGATGAGGTGGGAACAGTTTTTTGTGTTACCGTGGATGTGCAATCTCTTGAGGATAAACAGGTGACGGTCCGTTTTCGGGATACCATGCAGCAGGAGCGTATTGCATTGGAACACCTGTCGGGGTATTTGAAGGAAAAACTTAATTAAGCAATAATTAATAGAA
Source organism: Candidatus Omnitrophota bacterium (assembly GCA_015233675.1). Lineage (GTDB taxonomy): Bacteria > Omnitrophota > Gorgyraeia > Zapsychrales > Fredricksoniimonadaceae > JABDGZ01. The sequence goes on along the minus strand of JADFXH010000001.1, from coordinate 137,737 downwards.
AGGCAGTTGAGAAATGGCAAAAAAGCATGTGTTTTTTTACGGCGCCGGTAAGGCGGAAGCAAAGGGTTCAGATTTAACTAAAAATGTTTTAGGCGGCAAGGGTATCGGCCTGATGGAAATGACCAGCATCGGCATTTCAGTGCCGGCGGGTTTCACTCTCAGCATCCCAACTTGCGAAGAATACTATAAACTCGGCCGTAAACTTCCCGCCGGGTTAGAAAAAGAAGTGCGTGAAGCGGTGCTTAAATTAGAAAAAGTCACGCGCAAGAAATTAGGCGATAATAAAGATCCGTTGCTTGTTTCCGTTCGTTCAGGCGCGGCGCGTTCCATGCCGGGCATGCTGGAAACTATTTTAAATTTAGGTTTGAATGATAAGAGTGTGGAAGGGTTAGCCGAGAAAACCGGCAATGCCCGCTTTGCCTATGATGCGTACCGTCGATTTATTCAAATGTATTCTTGTACCGCCATGGGGCTTTCCAAACAGCCGATGGAAGATATGTTGCACGCCATGAAGCGCCAGTTAGGCGTCGCGACCGATCCCGAGATCCCCGCGGAGAAACTCAAAGAGCTTTGTGAACAATTCAAGGCTTTTTATAAACAAAATAAAGGTGAAGAATTCCCGCAAGACCCCTGGAAGCAGTTGTGGGGTGCGATTATGGCGGTTTTTAACAGCTGGGAGGCTGAAAAAGCGCAGACTTATCGCCGGGTTGAGAAAATTACCGACCTTAAAGGTACGGCCGTTAATGTGGTGCAAATGGTCTTTGGTAATAAGGGTGACAAAAGCGGTACCGGAGTTTGCTTTACCCGTGACCCTAACAGCGGTGAAAACACCTTCTATGGTGATTATCTGATTAACGCCCAAGGTGAAGACGTGGTGGCTGGTATTCGTACCCCATTGAAGCTCTCGACGCTCAAGGACCAGATGCCCAAAGCTTATGATCAGCTTTGCGCGGTTCGCGCGATCTTGGAATCCTATTATAAGGAAATGCAGGATTTAGAATTTACTGTTGAGGACGAGAAGCTTTATATGCTGCAGTGCCGTACCGGTAAACGTTCGCCGATGGCGGCTTTTCAAATCGCATTAGACCACGCCACCCAGCCTTTATTGACTAAAGCGCAGGCCAATGATTTGGTCAAAAAAGGTTTTCTGCCTAAAAAGTTTGCACAGGCTGCCGTAAAACCTGTCATCACCAAACAAGAGGCTGTTAATCGTCTTACTTCTGATGATATTGAACGTCTTTTTTATCCTGTCATCGATGCCAAGAAAACAGGTATTGATCAGCTTAAAAATATCCGTTTGGGCAGCGGTATCAATGCTGTTCCGGGCGCCGCGGCAGGAAAAGTTGTTTTCACAGCCGCTGAAGCGGAACAAATGGCCCATGATGGCCAAAGAGTCATTTTGGTCCGCAAAGAAACCAGTCCTGAGGATGTGGGCGGTATGCACGCGGCCAAAGGCATATTGACAGCCACCGGCGGAAAGACTTCTCACGCGGCGGTGGTTGCCCGCGGCTGGGGGAAATGCTGTATCGTCGGCTGTGAAGCTTTAAATATTAATTATGACACCAAAACCATGGTGATCGGCGGCAAAGAGATCAAACAAGGCGATTACATCACCTTAGATGGTTCTGCAGGCGAAATATATATCGGGGACCTTCCTCTTAAAGAGCCGGAGCTTCCTCAAGCCTATTACACCATTCTTAAATGGGCGGACTCATTTCGTACTATTAATGTCCGTACCAACGCGGATACTCCGTATGACGCGATCAATGCCGTTAAAATGGGAGCTGAAGGTATAGGCCTTTGCCGCACCGAGCATATGTTCTTTGATACTGAAGAACGTCGTCTGGCTATTCAGGAAATGATCGTAGCAGAGACTTTAGAAAGCCGAAAAGCAGCCTTGGCGAAACTATTACCATTTCAAAGAGATGATTTTTACGGTATTTTTAAGGCCATGGACGGTAAACCGGTGACGATCCGTTTGATTGATCCTCCGTTGCACGAGTTTACGCCCAAAGATGATGCCGGGATTGACAAGCTCAGTAAAATTACCGGTCTTTCACATGATAAAATCAAGCATCGCTGTGAACAGCTGCATGAATCCAATCCGATGCTGGGGCACAGAGGCTGCCGTTTGTGTATCACTTATCCGGAAATTTTGGATATGCAAATCACAGCCATTATCGAAGCGGCCATCAAGTGCAGGAAAGAAGGGATCAAGGTGTTCCCGGAGATCATGCATCCTTTGACCATCGATAAAAAAGAGTTTCAAATTTTAGAGCAGCAAACCCGTGCAGTTGCAGACAGCTTGATCAAGAAGGCTGGTGTTAAACTGCCGTACATGGTCGGTACCATGATTGAAATTCCCCGCGCGGCACTTTTGGCAGACCAAATTGCCGAGGTGGCAGAATTTTTCAGTTTCGGCACCAATGATTTGACCCAGATGACATTAGGCCTTTCCCGCGACGATGCAGGGCGTTTCCTGCCGGTATATGTGGCTAATGAGAAAGAAGGCGGAAAAGGTATTTTTAAGGATGATCCATTCCAAAGCTTGGATCAGCAAGGTGTAGGCCTGTTAGTAAAAATGGGCATCCAACTCGGCCGTTCAACGCGTAAAGATTTAAAAATAGGTATCTGCGGAGAACACGGCGGGGAAGCCCAGAGCGTTAAGTTTTGTCACAAGGTCGGCATGAACTATGTTTCTTGTTCGCCGTACCGCGTGCCTATTGCCCGTTTGGCAGCAGCACAGGCAGCGTTAAGTGACATTAAAAGCGGCTCTAAAAAGAAAACAGCCAAGAAGAAATAAAAAAGTTGCCATGTCATCCTAAAAAGATGCCGTGTCATCCTGAACGAAGCGAAGGATCTCAACAAAATTAATTCATTAAGAGATTCTTCAGCGAATAATAATGAGTGCCCGGTATGAGGGCCTTCGTCTCAGAATGACGGTAATACTGATGTTTTATAATAACACAGGAGCTCATGGATCCAATTAAGTCATATTTAAAAGACATTAAGAATATCGCTCTTTTGACCGCTGAGCAGGAAATCGTTTTGGCCAAGCGTGTTCAAAAGGGCGATAAAAAGGCCCGCGAGGACATGATCCGCGCTAATTTGCGTTTGGTCATCAGTATTGCCAAACGTTATACCAATCTCGGGATTTCTTTAAGTGATTTGATCGAAGAAGGAAACATCGGCCTTATGCGCGGGGTAGATAAATTCGACCCTCAAAAAGGGTTTCGTTTTTCAACCTACGCGGCCTGGTGGATCAAGCAGGGGATTTCCAGGGCAATCATTGACCAGGGCAAGATGATCCGTGTTCCCGTTTATTTGAATGATGAGATCCTTAAATACCGCAAGGCCGTCGAAAAATTGACCCAGTCATTGCGCCGTAGGCCCACCACTGCTGAAGTCGCAAAAAAACTTAAAGTCACTATGGAAAAGGTCAGGGAGTTAGACGGCGCTATTACCAAGATGTCAAGCATCGATGCTCCTTTGGGAGAAGATGGTGAAGGGCAGATGCTGGATGTACTGGAAGATGAGAACATGGTCGCTCCTGATGAATCTGTGGCAACATTCTTGAATAAAGAACGGGCTCAGGCAATTCTTAAAGGCCTGGATGAACGTGAAAAAATGATCATTGAAATGCGCTTTGGGCTAAAAGAAGGCGATCAACCCCACACGCTGGCACAGATCGCTAAGAAAATGGGAATTTCCCGTGAGCGGGTGCGTCAGATCGAAGAGTTGACCATGGGAAAAATGAAAGAAATCCTCAATGAACGTGAAAAATGACACGAAAGGCTTTTATGGCTGTTAAACGTAAACCGATCTATGTTTTAATCCTTCCTAGGTTCGAAGATATTTTTCATTCTTTTTATACCGGTGAGATCACCAAAGGTGTGAATTTGGCGGCCAGCCGTTTGAATGTCGATTTTTTAGTGCATATCGCCGATCGATCGGATCATGCCGCGTGGCTTGACCCTACTTTATTGGATCGTAAACACGTGGACGGCATTCTATTCGCGGATATTGACAATGATCTTGATATCGTCAAAAAAGCGATCACTCGCGGTATGCCGTGTCTGGTTCTTAATAATATCATTCATGAGCCAATCAATTATATTGCCGTCAACAATTATGAGGCCGCGATGCAGGTTGTCGAGAGGTTCATAAAATTGGGCCATAAGCATATTGCCACCATTGCCGGTGATTTAACGACTCAGGCAGGCCAGTCTCGTCTGGAAGGTTATAATGACGCGCTTAAGAAACATAATATAGAACCTGATGAAACCTATGTTAAGTTAGGCGGTTTTTTACGCACCCCTGCCCGTGAGGCAGCTGTGGAGCTCCTCAAATTAAAATCAAGACCAACGGCTATTTTTGCCGCGTCCGATGTAATGGCCTTGGAAGTCATGGATGTGGCTAAGTCGAAAAAGATTTCTATCCCCTCGGAGCTGGCTATATGCGGGTTTGATGACAATCCTCTGCGTGCGCATAGTTCAATACCTTTGGCTACGGTTTCACAGCCATTGGTTGAAATGGGACGTTTGGGGCTGGAGATGCTGTATCAGATCAGCCATGGCTTGGCCAAGCTTCCGGTTAAAGAAGTGCTGTTGGCTAAATTAATCCAAGCTGAATCGATGGGAAAAATTTGAGATTTTGCGCAGGGGAGAGCCTTGTGTCCGCCCGTCGGAAAATGCCGACATAAAGTCCACTCCTACGGACAATTTGGATAGCAATGGGGTTAGGGGGGAGTTAAAATTAAAGTCAGCGATCTTAAAAAACATATCCGTGATATACCCAATTTCCCCAAGGAAGGCATCATATTCAAGGATATTTCCACCCTTTTAAAAAATCCTGAGGCATTTGGAAAGTCTATTGATACTTTAGCCTCGACTTTTAAAAAATCAAGGATCAAATATGTTGTCGCAGTAGAGGCTCGCGGGTTTATTTTTGGGGCGGCTTTAGCCTACAAATTAGGTGCCGGGTTTATACCGGTGCGCAAGAAAGGCAAACTCCCTTATAAAACAAAAAGCGTGACATATCAGCTGGAATATGGCATGGATACTTTAGAGATCCATGAAGATGCCATCCCTGCCAATGCCAGGGTTTTAGTGGTGGATGATCTTTTGGCCACCGGTGGAACTGTTAAAGCAGTAGTTGACCTTTTAAAATTACAGAAGGCTAAAATCGTCGGTGTGGCTTTTTTGGTGGAATTGCAATTTCTCAAAGGAAAAGAAAAGCTTAAAGATTTTCCGATTTATTCGGTAATCCGTTACTGACACTTCCCATGAAAATTTCGTTCGTCTTTCTTGCAGGACATTGTTTATGTTCGATCGCCCTTGCTATGTCCGCGCTGCTTTGGAAAATAAATAAACGATGGGTATGTTTATTTGCATTTCTTTTTTTTATTTCAGAACCTGCCGTATTTTTGATCTGGGGGCCTTATCGTTTCTTTGGACTATACGCGGCGGCATTCTTATTTTTTTTGTTGCTGTCCAAGGGGGCAGAGCGGTTTTATTTTTTTCTTAAGACCCAGGAAGCGGTGGCGCAATTCCTTTTTTGGGCCGCGGTCGTTGTTTTTTGTTGCGCGGTTGTCTTGACGAGTATTTTTGAGTTGAATCTTCGCCGTGATGCGTTGACATTCTGGACATATGAATCAAAGATTCACCCTACGGCCGAGGTTATGAATAATTTGGCAGATGCGTATGACAAGTCAAAGAATTTTCCCCTGTCCCAAAAATATTATCAAAAAGCCTTAGATATCGATCCTAAATATATTAAAGCGTATGTGGCTATGGCAAGGATAGTAAGGCAGAAGAGCTCTTGGGATCAGGTGATCCAATACTCTCAAAAGATCATCACTTTAAATTCTCAGATGCCTGAAGTTTATTTGGGGCTTGGTGAGGCCTATCGGGTTTTGGGTAAAAGCAAGGAGGCTGTAGAAACCTACAGTCGTCTTTTGAACCTTTTTCCAGATGATGAAAAAATTTATGTTAAAGTAATTGAAGCTTACGGACGAGCTATTGAGGATAATCCGCAGGATGATATTTACAAGGAAAAGCGTGAAGAAGTGTTAGCTGATTTCGAACAATTATCCAAACGTAAAAAATACAATGCCGCTGATTATTACGATCTGGGGATTTTATATGAGCAGGTTGGAGGGAAAGAAGAAGCTATGCGTTTTTATACCAAGGCCGTACAAATGCGACCGGATTACATGCAGGCGTTGTTTAATTTGGCTAATCTTTATCGGGATGCCGGAAATTATAAGGCAGCCATGGAGTTATATGGTCGCCTGATTCATTTTCACCCTAAATATGCTCCGGGCTATCTTAACATGGGCATTATTTTTAATACTTTAGGGGATCAGCCAAGGGCCCGTCAAATGTATTTAAGGGTCATCAAGTTAGATCCGGACAATGGCGACGCGTATTTTAATTTAGGATATTTGAGCGAATCACAGGGTGAGTTAAGTGAAGCCGTCAATTATTATGAGAAAGCAGTTGATGTGGCGCCCAAGAATGCCGAAGCGTATTATAATTTAGGTAATGTTTATGCCAGTTTGGGGCAGAATGGTGAGGCTATTGCGTCGTATTTAAAGACTGTGGGGATCAATCCGCGTCATCAGGATGCTTTTGTGAATTTATCCATTTTGTCATTTAAGTCCAGGGATTTTAAAGGAGCTATTCATTATCTGGCAGATGCTCAATCTTTAGGGTATAATCCTCCAGCTGAGTATTTGAAAACATTGGAGCCGTATCGTAAATAAATTTTGCGCCTGTAGCTCAATTTTGGATAGAGCGACTGCCTCCTAAGCAGTAGGTTGCCCGTTCGATTCGGGTCAGGCGCACCAAATTTAATACAGACCGTTTCTGATTAACTTAATGTGACACAACAAGTTCAGACAGAAGTGTCCCCATAATTGGAATTACTGACAAAAAACAAGTCTCCCCTGGCTTGATGACATAAATTCCCCCAAGAAAACCTAAAAATGAGGGGGGAGATATGTCACGGCATAAAAGATTTTATCAAGATTGGAATATTTATCATGTTATGATTCGTTGCAACAACCGTCAAATGTTATTGCGTGAGCACTCGACGAAGATGTTGTTATTGAAAAGTCTTGGAAAATTTTAACAAAGATTAGATTTTAGAATTTACGGATACGTGATCATGGACAATCATGCGCATTGGTTGATACAGGTACAAGGTAAGCATGGATTATCAGTTGTGATGCAAAAAATATTATTGTCATTTGGAAGATATTTTCGAAAGAATAATTCCTATGTGGGGCATTTTTGGCAAGGTCGCTTTAAGTCGGTTGCAATAACGACGGATAAGGCGATGATTGAAGAGTTAAAATATGTGCATGAAAATCCTTTAAAGGCAAAGATAGTCAATCATCTTGAAGATTATGTATATAGCAGTGCGTACAAATATTTAAATGATAAGAATGATATTGTTGATGGAGTGCTTGCATTAACGAGGTACGGGGACACTTCCGCTGGAAGTTGTGAATTGATCAAGGGTTAGGCAGAAACGGTCCTCATTTCCGCGCATTTGTTGAGGAAGGATGTTATCGGTGAAACAGAAGAAACACATAAGCTCACACACCAAATGCCGCGGCTGCGGCAAGAGAATGCTTTTAAACTCATCGAAATACTGCTTCTATTGTGCCAAATTGGCAAAGCGGCTTCATAATGAACATTTTCGTGCGAAGGCTAGGAAATATTTTTGGGCTTATTTGCACAAGCGCGGCCGGAGGTGTCACTACTCAGGAATATTACTGGAGATAGATGATGACACTAGTCCCTGGTATTTGGTCTTTAGCCGTTTGGATCCTGCAGATAAAGCCAAGATAGTCCCCGCGGCGGCGTTTTTGAATGAGATGAAATCAAGCCTTTCGGAAAAAGAATTCTGGTATTACGTGCTTGCCCTGGACGATCACAGGGAAAAACATTTAAAGGTCAAAAAAATACCGCTGGTGCATTGGCAGGTTGGGAGCTCAACGGGCGATAAGGTATGCGCCGGCTGCTGGCGGGCGCCAGCGTTGAAAGGGCGTAAATTCTGCGCCAGGTGTGCCAGGATCGCGTTTCGGATGAAACATGACCGTTTATTCCGGGAATGCATCAATGAGATTTGGGACTACGTGCGCAAGTATGGTTTTGTCTGTTACTATACGGGAATGCCTCTGGAGTTGGATGATCCTAAAAGCCCCTGGTATCTGGTTTTTGACCATTGGATGCCCCGTGATCCAAGAAAGATCGTGATCACCTCATCGCTGTTGAATGAAATGAAATCCGACCTGACGGAAAAAGAATTCTGGTATTTCATCAGGCAGCTGGCAAATTTCCGCAGGCACGGCTCAGTGGTAAGAAAAAGGAAGCTGGCCTATTGGTGCCGGCCGTACAGATAGGAAGGCCATTAAATATTATCGAATCCATGATCTTTAGTTTTCCAATGTTTGCTGATATTTGGTCTTAACCGTATATAATAGACCATTAGTCGTTCAGAGGTGCATTTATAAGCTAGACCAATAAGCGACACCATGTTAATAAAATTTTCATAGCTTATTTAAGTAGTAAATAACACTTTTTATCGTGGTCATGATCTAGTCCGGCGTACTGCTTGGCACCCAGACCATAGGGCTAGATCATGGATATTATTTTTCAATTTTCCCCCAAGAGGATATGCTTTCGTGATCCTCTGAGACTTATCGTGTGCCATCGCACGGGGGATGTTCACCGTGCGCTCGAAGAGGTAGATCGTGCTCGACTTGAAGGATACTTTGTTGCAGGTTTTGTATCGTACGAGTTAGGCTATGCCTTTGAGCCTTGTTTTTCTTCGTTTGACAGCCCTGTCTTTCCACTCTTGTGTTTCGGTGTTTATCGTACGCCTGCCGCCCTGGATCGTCTATACCGTCCAGGAAATTATGCCATTCGAGACCTTTCGTTGAACATTACTAAAGACGATTATGCGCGAGATATTCGAACGATCAAGAAGTGTATCGCGCAAGGCGAGGTCTACCAGATCACCTATTGCATCAAGTTTAAATTCAATCTTTTGGGAGATGCTTTTGCTTGTTACGAAGCCTTGCTCTGTGACCAGCCTGTTCCTTATCCGGTTTACCTTGAGACGGAGGATTTTTGTGTTATGTCTTTGTCTCCTGAACTTTTTCTTAAGAAAGAACGTGGCTACATTTCAAGCAAACCCATGAAAGGCACTTGGCCGCGCGGAGAGGGTTTGTGGGGTGATCTGTGGGAGCGCCTGCGTTTTCAGTATGATCAGAAGAATAGGGCAGAGAATGTCATGATCGCGGATGTTCTAAGAAACGATTTGGGACGAGTAGCGACTTGTATCCGAACCCCAAGACTTTTTGAGGTGGCGGGTTATCGGACCCTTTTTCAGATGACCTCGACCGTAACCGGAAAGCTTTCGGTGGATGAGAATTTTTCGCGAATTCTTAAGGCAGTGTTCCCATCAGGTTCGGTCACCGGTGCCCCGCGCATCCGTGCCATGGAGATCATTCGTTCACTTGAGCGTGAGCCACGGCATATTTATACAGGCGCCATTGGTTATATTACTCCAGAAGGAGACTGGTTTTTCAATATTCCCATACGTACGATCCTTGTCCGTAAGGGGCATTTGGCTGAAATGGGTGTTGGGGGAGGCATTGTCTGGGACTCGACAGAAGAGGGGGAGTGGGCGGAAGGTCTTCTTAAGGCGCGTTTTTTGACCGATAAGAAAAGCTAATATAAACAGACAGGCTTCTCGAGCCTTTTTATCTTTAATAGACCGTTCACCGTTCAGAGATAGATTTAGAAGTTTGACCAATGAGCGGTACCATTTTGCCAGGTTTTTCATTGGTAAAGAAAGATTGCCAGCCCAAAAGTGGAAAAAAGTCAATAAAATATGACTTTAGCCAATGGCAGACTTTGAAGCTCATGTGTAAAGTGCTTTTGTATCTTTACTATAAAAGAACCGGGAGGGCCGGTTGGCCTGACCTAATTAATGAGAAGGTTAGTGGGATTTTAAGGAAGGGTGGTTGGCCCGACCTAATCAATGGAGAAGTTTGTGGAATTTTAAGGAAGGAGCTGTTTATGGACGAACACGGAAGGATCATTTCAAGCATTGAAGAAGGAGAAGCTAGGTTAAAAAACGCTCTATTTGAAGCAGAGAAAAAATTAAAACAAGGCTGTGAGCAGGCGGCAAAATTGGCTTCCGATATTGACAAAAAAACACATGAAAATCCCTGGCCGGTTGTAGCGGGCGTTGGGATCGGTTGCCTTTTATTGGGTTTACTCATTGGGAAATCAAGAGATTAAAAAATTTCTTCGTTAAGCAGAAAGCCGTGCTTCAGGAGAAGTTTTTTGATTACTAATTTGCTATAGTTAGTTTCTATGAGAAAAAATTTATTATCATTATTATTTGTTTTAATTCCTATCATAACGAAAAAGATAGTGTCCAATCCTCAAAGCTACAAGAATGTTCCCAGGTTGAAAATTAAGCTATTGTATTTAAGGATCATTAAAACATGCCGGTTTTTGTCTTTAAGTTATTTGGGCATGGGTGTCTGTCTTGTTTTTATGTTAAGCAGTATTATTATTTTGAATACAACTTTCTTTATTTACACTCCTTTCAGCATGGAAATAAAAATGTGGGTAGGCTTTTTATCGGCGGCTGTTTATTTTTTGATAGCGATAGGGGCTTTTGTTTTTGTGTTTTCAGAAAAGAAATGGCTGTTTATGTTTAACGCGCAAGATATTTTTAAAGATGAAACGGGGGTGTCTTCTTTGGGAAAGACAGGTCCTGATAATAAGTAAAATGGGTGATAAGAGGGCAGTGCTATGAAAATAATTAAATATCAAAAGAACCAAAAATCCTCCAGGGCTGACCGGCCAAGAAGGGGAATTGCCGATGAGTTGAAAGTAACGAGGCAGCTCTTTAATAGGTTATACGTGCAAGAGGAGGAGGAATATTATTTAAGCCAAAAGGCTTCAGTTTCTTTTTCCAATCTTTCGCATGAAGCATTGTTTGTTGATTATTAGATATCGCATTTCCAGGCAGAGCAGGTCAACGATCAGCGCTTGCATTTCTCTTGAAATTTGGCAAAAGAAATAATTAGGCCCCTGATGGGAGCAATCCTGTCAGGTTTTTTTATGGCTTAGCCCGCATAAATAAAATTTGATTCATTCTAAAAAATCGGCTTATTATAAAATTAAAGAATTACATTTAGTATTATTTAAAGAATGGTAATATGAATTTTAGATAGTTTATAAACATTTAAATGGCCGTTCATGAAAGACCGAAGAATTTTTTTTATAGGGCTACTGATCTTGCCGACACTTTTCGGATGCGCAGTGGGACCGAACTTTAAGAAGCCGGCAATCCCCGCAGGCATCGCCTATCCCTCGGGAATGTTGAAAGCCGGGCCTATTTTTGTTGTGGGAGCCAAAATCCCCCAAGAGTGGTGGGCGCTATTTAAATCAAAATCCCTGGATGAATTAGTCCGTGAGGCGTTAATTAACTCTCCGACTTTGGCCGCAGCTAAGGCATCTTTGCGTCAGGCCCAGGAGGAGTATAGGGCCAATGTCGGCGCTACTTATTTTCCCGTTGTGGACGCTAATTTATCCGCCATCCGGCAAAAAATTAATGAAGCCTCTCTGGGGCAGGACAAGGCCCAGGGAGCTTTGTTCCGGTTATATCAAGCATCTGTCAATGTTTCTTACGCATTCGATTTGTGGGGAGGGGCGAGACGTGAGATGGAATCGCTCAGGGCCCAAGTGGATAACGCGAATTTCTTAAAAGATGCGGCCTACTTGACCTTGACGTCGAATATTGTTGCCGCAGCCGGGAAAGAAGTAGCTCTGCGGGGGCAGATAGACTCGACTCTAGAGATATTGGCGGATGAGGAAGAACAGTTGAAAATACTTCACAACCAGCTGTCATTGGGAGGAATTTCCAGGTTCGATGTCCTCTCGCAACAGACATTAGTTGAACAAACCAGGGGTTCAATCCCGGCATTGGAAAGGGAGTTGGCTTTTACACGACATCAAATGGCTGTTCTGGTTGGTAAAACACCGGGAGAAGAGAGGATGCTGCCGCAGTTTCATATGCCGGACCTTATTTTGCCAAAGGAGCTTCCGGTCAGCCTCCCGTCTGTTTTAATTGAACAAAGGCCTGACGTTCAGGCTTCGTTGGCGCTGCTGCATGCTGCCAGTGCGAATGTCGGGGTGGCCACGGCGAATCTTCTGCCGCAGATCGTTTTGAGCGGCAGTTATGGATCTTCGGAAAATCATTTTGAGAAAATGTTTAAGACAAATGATGCAGTTTGGAATTTCGGGACTGGGGTCGTTCAACCTTTGTTTCATGGCGGAGAATTGAGGGCCAGGCGTCGCTCTGCTCAGGCAGCGTATGACGAGGCCCTGGCGCAATATCGACAGACCGTTTTGTTGGCGTTTCAGGATGTGGCAAATGTGCTTCGGGCCCTGGAGGCTGATGTTGCCGCGATGAATGCGCGATCAAACGCGCAAGTGGCGGCTGACGAATCCCTCAAAATTGCCAAAGCACAATTTCAGGCCGGGGCAATCAGCTATATAGAGCTCTTAACAGCCGAACGTCAGGATAGTGAAGCTCGAATAGGGCTTGTGCAGGCTTATGCGGTCCGATTTGCCGATACGGCAGCTCTTTTTCAGGCACTGGGCGGCGGATGGTGGGATGAGCGGAAACAGTAGTGTCAAAAGCAAAAAAGCAATGGACGGCCGACACTGATATATTGTTCTGGTTAAAATTTTTATATCAGTATAAGCCTGCGCAAGAATTGGGTGTTATGCATGAGAAGAGATATTGTTTGCGAAACTTTCAGGGATTTTTCGCCAAAAGTTGGCTAGGATTTACAGCAAGAGTGTTCCAAATGAAGAGAAACTTTAGAACATTATTGCTGTAAACCGACGCCAACGGCGAAAATATCCCGTTGAGCAAATAATATCTCTTCTCATGCATAACCTGCAAGAATTTTGACAGAACCGCGGAAACATAATAAAGGAAATATATGATGATAAAACGTATGCTGATCATGCTCGTGGTTTTGTGTTTTATTCTGGCGGTGGTCTTTGGTGTCCCGCTTTATCGAGGGATGATGATGGGGAAAGCCATGAAGGCCATGAAATTTCCTGCGACAGTCGTGTCCGCGATTAAGGCGCAAACCATGCCCTGGCAGCAGCATATCAAAGCAGTGGGGAGCCTGAGGGCCCAGCATGGTGTGGATGTGACTAGCGAAATTCCCGGGATCGTTGCCGAGGTCCGTATGAAGTCAGGGGATCAGGTTAAAAAAGGAGATATTCTGGTCCTTCTCAATGCACAGACGGATATTGCTCTTTTAAGATCGTTGACAATTTCAGCCCAACTGGCCCAGACTGTTTACGCCCGCGATAAAAAGCAATTTGAGGCCCAGGCCATCAGTAGGGCGGTTGTGGATTCTGACGAAGCCCAGGTTAATTCGTCTCAAGCCTTGGCCGATCAACAGGCCGCACTTGTCCGTAAGAAAACCATTTGCGCTCCGTTCGCCGGAAAGTTGGGGATCAATCGGGTCAATGTCGGAGAGTACATAACCCCGGGAGAAATGCTGGTGACCTTGCAGTCGCTGGACGTGTTATTGGTGGATTTTAATTTGCCTCAACAGGAATTGGCCAGAGTTTCCCTTGATCAGGAAATTGTCCTGACGACAGATACGTATCCGGGACGTTTATTTACAGGAAAAATCACAGCTATAAGTCCTAGGGTGGAGTCTGACTCAAGGAACTTTCAGGTCGAGGCCATGGTCCCTAATCTAAACCATGAACTTATACCAGGTATGTTTGTGGACCTTGAAGTCAAGGAGGGGGGGGAGGAAAAACGTTTGACTCTTCCACAGACCGCGGTGACCTTTAACCCTTATGGAGAGACCGTTTTTGTCGTCGATAATAATGTCGCAAAGCAGGTTTTTATTGAAACAGGTGAAACCCGCGGTGACCAGATTGCTGTGGTTAAAGGAATCAAGGAAGGCGATTGGGTCGTGACCAGCGGACAACTGAAACTGCATAATGGCAGCCCTGTCGAGGTAGATAATACGGTTGTGCCCAAAAACGACATGGCTCCCCAACCGCAGGAACAGTAATTTTAGAGTAATCATCCTATGAATTTTACCGATCTTTTTATCCGTCGTCCGGTTCTGTCAATCGTCGTTAGCCTTTTGATTCTGATTTTAGGGCTAAGGGCATTGGGAAGTCTTGGGGTCCGTCAGTATCCGGAAACACAGAACGCCGTTGTGACCGTGACAACGGTTTACACCGGTGCTGACCCCTCTCTGGTTGCCGGTTTTATTACCACACCGCTTGAAAATTCCATTGCCCAGGCCAATGGGATTGATTATCTGACTTCATCCAGCTCACAAAGTATCAGTGTCATCCGGGCGAACCTTAGATTGAATTATGATTCCAATAAAGCCTTAACCGAGATCAATACGAAGGTCAATGCGGTCTTGAATCAGCTTCCCCGAGAGTCTCAACAGCCCACGATTACGATTGATATCGGGGAAACCATAGATTCCATGTATATGGGATTCACAAGCAAGATCCTGCCGGCCAATAAGATCACGGATTATCTCATCCGCGTTGTCCAACCGAAGCTTCAAGCTGTTGAGGGAGTACAGACGGCGGAAATTTTAGGCGGCCGTCAGTTTGCCCTTCGGGCATGGCTTGACCCGGTAAAAATGGCTGCGTACCATTTGACGGCATCGGATGTGAGCGATGCTCTTGCGGCGAATGACATTGTTTCAGCCGTAGGAAGGACTAAAGGTCAGATGGTAACGGTAGATCTTACGGCTGCCACGGGCCTGCATTCAGTTGATGGATTCAAGAGCCTCATTCTCAAATCCGTTAATGGTACTATCATTCGTCTTTCTGATGTTGCCCAAGTCACCTTGGGAAGTGAAAATTATGATACGAATGTCCGTTTTGACACCGAGGGAGCGGTCTTTGTGGGGATCAAGGTGGCTCCGACGGCCAATCTTTTGACCGTGATTGATGGGGTCAGGAAAGTCTTTCCGTCGATTCAAAAAGAGCTTCCGCAGGGCCTTAACGGGGTGGTTATGTATGATTCGACCAAATACATTAACAGTTCAATTCACGAGGTCATTAAAACTTTAGGAGAGACTCTCCTGATTGTGACGGTCGTGATTTTTCTTTTTCTGGGGTCATTGCGTTCAGTAGTGATTCCAGTCTTGGCCATGCCGTTGTCTATGATTGGCACGTTTTTTGTGATGCTTATTCTGGGCTATACGCTAAATTTATTGACCCTTTTGTCCATGGTCCTTGCCATAGGGCTTGTAGTTGATGATGCCATCATTGTTGTCGAAAATATTCACCGCCATATTGAAGATGGGATAGCGCCTTTTCAGGCAGCCTTACAGGGTGCGCGAGAGCTTGCCGGCCCTATTATCGCTATGACGGTGGTATTGATCGCGGTTTATGTCCCTATTGGATTCATGGGTGGTTTGACCGGAGCTCTTTTTACGGAATTTGCTTTTTCACTGGCCGGTGCTGTAACCGTTTCTGCTATTATTGCTTTGACATTGTCTCCCATGATGTGTTCAAGGCTTTTTAAACCTCACCAATCAGGAGGACGTAAAACTTTAGTTGACCGCGTCGATCAATTGTTTGACAAGCTAAGAAGGGTTTATCAGACGGCATTGCACGGCGCGTTGAATTCATTACCGGTTGTCGGGATATTTGCCGGTATTGTTTTAATCAGCATCGTTTTTCTTTTCCTGCTCTCCCGCAGTGAGCTGGCTCCAGCCGAGGACCACGGGTTTATCATTTCTTCTTACACCTCTGCTCCCAATGCGTCGCTTGAGCAGACGACAATGTTTGCCCGTCAGATGTTCAAAATGCTTAAGAGTTATCCTGAAATGGACCATGTATTTCAAGCCGACGGCCTGGGGGCTCTCAATTCTGGATTTACGGGGATGGTCTTAAAGCCCTGGGAAGAACGCACACGATTATCGAAGGATCTCAAAGATGATATTCAAAAGAAGATTTCTCGAATTAGCGGACTGAATGCGGTTGCATTTCTTCCGGCCCCCTTGCCTGGCGGAGGTCAGGGACTGCCGTTTCAATTCGTGGTTGGAAGCACAGACTCGTTTAACAGGCTGTATGAAGTTTCGGAGTCGCTCATGGAGAAGGCAAAGGCTACCGGGATGTTTGTTTATATCAATTCTGATTTAAAAATTGACAAGCCTCAGACCGAGGTAAGTATAGACCGCCAAAAAGCGGCCCAGATGGGGCTAACCATGCGGGATGTCGGAGGTTCACTGGGAGCGATGCTGGGGGGGGGGTATGTCAATTATTTCAGCCTTTCCGGGCGTTCCTACAAAGTAATTCCTCAAGTCCTTCAGCGTGAACGCTTGAATGCCGATCAGCTTAAGGATTATTATATTACTACCGCGAGCGGCGCGTTGATCCCTTTATCGACCCTGGTGACCTTGAAAACCACCGTCGTGCCCGAGTCTATTAATCATTTTCAGCAGTTAAATTCTACCACCATTATGGCCGTGACTCGCGGCGGGGTGACTATGGGTCAGGCCCTGGAAACCATGAAATCGCTGGCTAAGGACATTTTGCCTCAAGGATATTCTATTGACTATGCGGGACAACTTAGGCAATTCGTGAAAGAATCTAACGCGCTGATGTTAACTTTTGTATTTGCCCTTATTATCATTTTTCTAGCCCTTGCCGCGCTTTTTGAAAGTTTTAGGGATCCGCTCATTGTTTTAGTCAGCGTTCCCATGTCCATATTCGGTGCTATGATATTTATCAATTGGGGGGTCAATGGGGCTAGCCTCAATATTTATACGGAGGTTGGGCTTGTGACCCTGATCGGGCTTATCAGCAAGCATGGGATCCTTATTGTCCAATTTGCGAATGACCTTCAGAGGGAAGGCAAGTCAAAACGCGAAGCTGTTGAAACAGCCGCGGGGATCCGTTTAAGGCCTATTTTGATGACTAGTGCCGCCATGGTCTTCGGCGTTCTACCTCTCGTGGCTGCGACCGGTGCGGGGGCCGCGGGCCGTTTTAATATGGGTTTGGTCATCATGACAGGGATCTCAATCGGAACCTTATTTACTCTTTTTGTGGTCCCGACGATGTACATGTTTTTAGCTGCAGATCATTCCAAACAGAAATAGAAGGAAAAAGACAATGAAGTCTAAGTCATCCTGAGCCCGAAGGGTGAAGAATCTTAAGGCGTCTTTTCAACGCGCTAAACTAATATTATTTTTTTATAAATTTTTTACAAAATACTATATATTGTGTATATAATTTTTACACATACAACTAATTGATGCTTAAAGGGCCTTCTTATATTGTTCCCCCCCCCTCTTTTGTAAAGAGGGGGTTGGGGGGAGTTAGTTAAAAGAAGTAAATTTTTTTAAAGGATCTTCTTATGTTGGAAAAAATTAGAAAACGTACAGGTGAGCTAGCGGATTTTGATGCAGTGCGGATTCGTGAGGCTATTGCCAAGGCAGTGGCAGCGACCCGTGAAAGGGTGGGGACTTCCATGGCAGGTCCTTTTGAATTGCCTCAAGAGGTCTCAGACAAGGTGGTCTCTGAAATTGAACAGAGATTTGGCAATAGCGAGAGGATCGTCGGGGTAGAAGATATACAGGACATTGTAGAGCGCAAGTTGGCGGAGTCGGGGTATTTTGAAGTGGCCCGGGAATTCATTCTCTACCGGGCTGAGCATGCGCATCGTCGTGCGGAACGCAGGATTGAAGAACTTCGCAAATTAGAAAAGAACCTGTTAAAAGTTTCCAAACACGATGGCAGTCAAGAAGCCTTTGATCCAAGGAAGCTAAGAAAAGTTTTTGATCGGGCCTCCCGCGGATTTGAGGCAACCTGCCGGTTTGATGATGTTTTTGCGGTTTTGAAAAACCGCCTTGTTGATGGGATTTCGACAGATCAGGTTATCGAAAATCTCAAGCGGTCTTGCATTGATTTGCTGACGATTCAGAATACTGATTGGCAGATTGTTGCGGGGCGTCTTTTGGTGATGCAGCTTTATAAGTCGGCGAGTCGTAACCGAAAAGTCAAGATCGAGGAGCTTTATTCGCCCTCCAGTTATCAGTCCCATTTTGAGAATTATTTGAAAAAGGGGTTTTATTATAAAGATTTTCTAAAGTACTATACACCGCAAGAGATTGGTTTGGCGGCGTCTTTCATTGACCGTGGCCGTGATTTCTCTTATATCTATTCCACAGTCCTGGCTCTCAATAAGAGGTATCTTTGTAATCCTAATAAAATTGTGGCCGAACTTCCGCAGGAAATGTATCTGACGGTGGCGCTTTTTTTAGCTATCCCTGAACCAAAAGAGAAACGTCTGGATTTTGCGCGTGTGGTCTATGAGGCCACATCCACCCAGAAGCTGTCATTGCCGACGCCGACGTTGATCAATGCGCGTACTAATTTTACCCAATTATCGAGCTGTTTTAAATTAAATGTCGCGGATGATCTGCGCGCGATCTATCACGCTATTGAAAACATGGCCCAGATCTCTAAATTTGGAGGAGGAGTAGGCGCGTATTTGGGGCACATCCGTTCTAAAGGCGGGGATATACGCGGGGTTAAATCCACATCGGGCGGGGTTGTTCCTTGGGTCCGGGTTATTAATGATACCGCTGCGGCGGTAAATCAGCTGGGTGCGCGTTTTGGCGCTATTTCGCCGACTTTGGACATCTGGCATCGGGATATTCTGGATTTTTTGAATCTTCAGACTGAAACGGGGGATATCCGACGCAAGGCCTTTGATATTTTTCCGGCTGTCTCAATACCCGATGTGTTTATGCGCAGGGTTGAGGCGGGAGATAATTGGACGCTTTTTGATCCTCACGAGGTTTACAAGGTTACGGGTCGCGCCTTAGAGGATGTTTTTGATGTTGAGTTTACGGAATTTTATGAGTCCTGCGAGCAGGATGAACGATTGAAGTTACGTGTTACGACCAACGCTAAGGATCTTATGAAAAGGTTCCTTAAGACTGCGGTCGAGACCGGGATGCCGTATGCTTTTTTTCGTGATACGGTCAACCGGTTGAATCCAAACAAGCACGCAGGGATGATTTATTCTACCCAGCTATGCACCGAGATTTGTCAGAACACTTCTTCTTCTGTTTTCGAAGGTGAAAGTGTTGAGCAAGGGAAGGTGGCATTGCGTTACACCCCGGGGGATACGGTTGTCTGCAACCTTGCCTCTATTAATGTCGCCAAGGTGAATACTCATGAAGAGATAGAACGGATCATACCGGTCGCCATGCGGGTTTTGGACAATGTGATCACCTTGAATTTGTATCCGATCAAAGAGGCCGAACTGACGGCGCACAAGTACCGTAGTGTTGGATTAGGATTTATGGGGCTGGCGGAATATCTGGCCTGTCAAAAATTAACTTACGATTCTCCTGAGGCCAGAAATAATGTTGATGTTTTGTTTGAAAAATATGCTTTAGTGACGCTACAAGCGTCTAATGCTCTGGCAAAAGAGCGGGGGGCGTACCCATTATTTAAAGGAAGTGATTGGGAAAAAGGGATTATTTTCGGACGCCAAGAAGGTTGGTATGAGAAAGAAAGCCATGACCCAAATTCCTGGCAAGAGCTAATCGCGGATATCCGTAAAAACGGGCTTCGTTTTGCCTATCATCTGGCTCCCGCGCCCAATACATCGACTTCCGGCATAGTTGGAACGACGGCAGGTCTTTTACCGGTTTACAAAAAATTTTTTATGGAAACGAACGCAATCGCCCCCATTGTGACTGTGGCGCCAAATCTTTCCAAAGAGAATTTTTGGTTTTATAAGGAATATGCCAATATGGAGATGGATGATGTCATTGAAATGATCGCGGTAGTTTATAAATGGATCGACCAGTCTATTTCTTTTGAGTGGATGATCAACCCTTCCAGGACCAGCCCCAAGCAGCTTTTTGATTATTATATTAAAGCATGGAAATCAGGGATCAAAACCGTTTACTATGTGCGGTCAATGAGCGGGGACGTAAAAGACGGCTGTGTCAGCTGCAGCGGTTAAGATGATAGTGTCAAAAGCTTTATAAATTATCCCAAGGGGCACGCGTGCATGGCGGGGCTTAAGGAGAACATTATGTTAAAGAAAAATCTGATATTTAATCCAACCGGCGATGATACTTTGGAAAACCGTACGATCATCAAGGGCCATCCGACCGGACTTTTTAATCTTAACGCCGTTAAATACCCTTGGGCCAAAGCGATGTATCAGCTGATGGTTGGGAATTTCTGGGTCCCTGAAAAGGTGAGCGGGCTTAATGAGGATGCCATCATGTACCATAAGCTTTCACCCGCTGAAGCCAGGGCTTATCGGGGGATTATTTCTTTTTTGACTTTTTTAGACAGCATTCAGACGGTTAACCTGCCTCATTTTTCGGACTACATTACCTCTCCCGAGGTTAATCTTTTGTTGTCTATCCAGTCCTTTCAGGAGGCGATCCACTCTCAAAGTTATACAACGATCCTGGAAACGGTGGTGGATGCAAAGCAGAGGGATGCGATTTATTATTTTTGGCGCGACGATAAGGTTTTACTTGAGCGTAACGAATATATCGGGCGTATCTATCAGGACTTTAACGATGTCCCCGATAATGCCAGTTTTTTTAAGGCTCTCCTTGGGAATTTTATTTTGGAAAGTTTATATTTTTATAATGGTTTTGCATTTTTTGACACCTTAGCTTATAATTCCCGCATGACCGCGACAGGACGGATGATTAATTACATTCGACGCGATGAGTTGACCCATGTGGTGCTTTTTTCCAATATCATCAATGAGATCCGCCGGGAGTTCCCTGACATGTATGACGGGAAGATTGTCCGGTCTCTTTTTGAAGAAGCGGTCAGGCAGGAAATCCTTTGGTCGCATCATATTTTAGGTGATGATGTCCCGGGTATGACACGTTTGACGACCCAGCAATATACGCATTGGTTAGCCAATGATCGTTTGCGCATGATCAAAGAGCCCCCTTTGTATCCTGAAGCTCTCGTTAATCCTTATAAACATCTGGAAGCAATGGCGGACAACAACAGCGAAAAGACCAATTTTTTCGAATCCACCGTCGTTAATTATACTCAGTCCAGTTCAATGAAGGGCTCATGGGATTTTTAACAAGCAGTGAATAAATCAGAGGTTTTTATATGCCAAGTCCGTTAGAATGCCGCAAATCCCAACGCATTAAAGTCAGGTTTTTTTTAACGCATATAAAATCTGGTTTGACCGGTGAAAAGTTAAGTGGTTTCACCAGGGATTTAAGCAGCGGCGGACTTATGTTTACATCTTCGGTTGAATACAGCCTGCAAGACACCGTTCATTTGGAAATTAATCTATCAGGCTGGAGAGAATTTAATCCGGTAATTAATAATCCTGATATAGCCGGCAAAGAAGACACGGTTGTTGTTTCCGTTAAGGTTTTACGCGCACAAAGACTGGATAATGATTTGTATTGTATTGCGGGTTCTTTTATTTGGGTTGACAATGAGTATCAGAAAGCTTTAGAAAAGTATGTCAACAAACAGGCAAAAGGGGGCAATGCTTTTTTTAGTTAACACCTAGAGTTTCTTGACAAATAGGTTTTTAACGGATATACTTAAAACAGTTCACAAATGCTCAAAGCGTTGGAGTTTTGGGCCAGAAATTAGGGCAATGTCAGTCCTCTTAAAACGTAACGGAAGTTTTTAAGAGGATTTTTTATTTACAGAGGGGCCCTAATTGATATTGGGAAGAGTTGAAGTTTTGGGCTAAGAGAGCTCATCAATGGACAAAGACGTCCAGTTTCCGCTAGGACAAGTGGGGACTGGACTTTTTTATTTAATTAAAAATAACGTAAACAAGGAGGAACTAAATGGGTACAGCACCAATTAATCCGATCAGTGCAGGGGATACAGCATGGGTTCTAACATCGTCGGCATTAGTTTTGCTAATGACGGCGCCGGGTTTGGCTTTCTTTTACGGGGGCATGGTAAGACGTAAAAATATATTAGGTGTTTTGATGCAATGTTTTATGTGTCTTGCTTTGATTAGTGTTTTATGGGTCGTTTACGGTTACAGCCTTGCCTTTGGCAAAGGGAATCCTTTTATAGGAGGATTGGACTGGTTTATGCTTAAAGGAGTAGGACAGGAAGCGAACCCTGACTATGCCGCTACTATTCCGCATTTGGCTTTTATGATTTTCCAGGCTATGTTTGCAGTTATTACTCCTGCGCTCATCATAGGTTCTTATGCGGAACGTATGAAATTCTCATCATTTTTAGTATTTACGGCTTTATGGCTGACCTTTGTCTATTGCCCGATAGCCCATATGGTTTGGGGTGTTGGAGGATGGCTGAATGGTTTAGGGGCCAAAGATTTTGCCGGGGGTACAGTTGTTCATATTAACGCTGGGGTTGCAGGGTTAGTTACCGCATTATATTTAGGGAAAAGGGTCGGTACAGATAAACAGGGGATGCATAATGTCCCGTTTATTATTTTAGGCGCTTCTTTGTTGTGGTTTGGTTGGTTTGGTTTCAATGCCGGTTCCGCATTAGCGGCTAATGGATTAGCAGCGCAGGCATTTGTCAATACAAATACGGCTACCGCTGCCGCTGCTATTAGCTGGGCTGTGATGGAATGGATTTTTACGGGTAAACCAACAACTTTAGGAGCCGCTTCCGGTGCTGTAGCAGGGCTTGTTGCTGTTACTCCTGCTTGCGGGTTTGTGGACGTAAGCGGAGCCTTGTGGATCGGGTTATTAGTCAGCGTATTGTGCTATTCCATGGTGGCATTCGTAAAACCCAGGCTTGGTTATGATGACACTCTTGATGCCTTTGGTGTACACGGCATCGGCGGTTTTTGGGGAGCGATGGCGACAGGTTTATTTGCCGTTAAAGCGATTAACCCTTCAGGCGGGGCGGATGGTCTATTTGCAGGCAATCCAGGTCAGGTTTGGGTCCAGTTTATCGCCTGTGCTACTACCATCGCGTACACAGCAATCGGCACTTTAATTATTTGTTTTGTGGTAGATAAAGTAATGGGTATACGGGCTCAACAAGATGAAGAGATCATGGGATTGGATTTGAGCCAACACCATGAACGTGCGTATACAATATTGGACTAAACAGTAGGGGCGGACCTTGTGTCCGCCCGTTGAAATAGTTTGTGTCAAAAGTTTTATGAAAACATGGATTAGCGGGTGTCCTTAGTTTCAATGTTAAGGCGCGCACGGCACCTGCTCAAGTGGGCGGTTTAGGGAAAACCACCATCGGTGCTGCTGTTAAGGTTGCCCCTGCCTGAGGAGCACCTTAACGTTGAAACTAAGGACAGGACCCGCGTCATCTAGAAGCAGAATTTTGACAGAACCATAGTATTAAACAGGAGGTCTTATGAAATTAGTCATTGCAATAATCCAGCCTTATAAACTCGATGAAGTCAAGAAAGAGCTTTATGCGGCTCAAGTAAATTTGATTACGGTTTCTGAAGTTTTAGGCCACGGTCGTCAGGTTGGCGTAGATGAATTTTATCGGGGCGTCCGCGAAACGGGAAATTTGCTAAGGAAGGTTCAAATTGAAATTGCCGTCAATGATGATTTTGTAGAACCAACAATTCAAGCAATCATCAAAGGCGCGTACAATGGAAAAATCGGCAATGGTAAGATTTTCGTCCTTGATTTACCCCGTTGTATACGTATTCGCACCGGTGAGGAAGGGGCTTTGGCGATTGGTTGAGTGAAAGGTAAAATGACTTTTGAAGAATTAATCGAGAGAATATCGCCCAAATTAAAGGGCATCGTTTATAAGATTCACGGATCTTGTCAATCTTTTTCTGAGGAAGATTTGTATCAAGAGGCTGTCTTGCAACTTTGGGTTGATTACAATGATGGCAAATTGTCAGATAAGACAGACAGCTACGTTTTACAAAGCTGCTTTTTCTATTTAAAGAATCATATCCGCAAGGTTCAGGATAAAACATCTTTGATGAGATTGAATATGCCGATAGATGAAGGAAGTTTCAAACTGCAAGATGTTTTGTCATTGCGGCAAGAAACTCCTGTTGAGGAAGATTTTGATATAGATACTTTAATGGAAGAAGTTTTCAAGAATGAATTAAGCCGGAAAGAAAAAGAAATTGCTTTTTTTTATCTTCAAGGATGGACTACCCGTGAAATAGCCCAGCGGCTTGGGCTTTCTCATGTTAGCGTAGTGAAATTTGAAGGAAAAATCAGGGAAAAGTGCAAAAAATTAAAAAATTCTAGTGCAAGGTAGTTACCAAAGCGGGATTTTTAGACTTGTATAGGTGTAGTAAACGCATTGATGCGTAATGAATAAAGGCGTTCCTGATAAGGGATGCCTGACCTAAAGGACAATGACGTCTTTGTATTCAATGATGAATAGAAAGACGTTTTTTTTTGGATTTTTGTCCATGCCAATTATGGTAAGGCAAAATGGTTTAATTAAGAAAGGAAGGATTACATGGCTACAGTTGATTTAACAAAACCGGTGGTTAAACCTACTCTTGGATTGTTGGGTGCGACCGTAAACGCTATGGCTCTTATCGCTCCGGGGGCGTTTTTGTGGATTACGTATCAGTTACAGGCAGGGGCAACCGCCCCTGATGGTAGTTCAGTTGCCAGTGATATTTGGGCGGGTATCATAGTAGCTTTAATAGTGGCGTTCTTGTCTGCCATTTCTTATGCAGAGCTTGCAGGGATTTATCCGGAAGCGGGTTTTAAAAGTGTCTGCTATTTTGTGGAAAAGACTTTTTCTAAAACGAAAGTTGAGGGAACTCCTGAAAAAGATTCTCCTTTTACTGGCAAACGTTTTGCCAAACTAATTACTGCATGGTCAGCGCATCTATTTTATTGGGTTTATCCGGGCGTCATGGTGGCGATGATGGCGATGTTGCTGGGCTACATCTATACCCAGTTTACAGGCAAAACTTTGACCAACCCTGAGCTTGTTGGTGTTGGAGTCGTTTTTACGTTTGTTTGTGCTTATATCGCTTATCGCGGCATAACCGGCTCAACCCTGACTTCAATTTGGATCAATGGAATCCAGCTTGTTTCTTTAGTGATCTTTAGCTGTTTGGCTATTTGGTATCGAGTGGCCAATCCGCAACATACGGTAGCTTGGTCATTTACCGGAGCTTTGGATGTTATAAAACCACATTCATTAATGGGTGTGATGGTGCAATCAACCATTGCTATATTGATCCTCGTTGGTTTTGAAAGTTGTACGGCGCTTGCCGCTGAAACCAAAGAGCCTCAAAAGAATATTCCTAAAGCGATCATTCTGGCTTTAGTAATACAAGGATTGTTTGCTTATTTGTTTGAATATTTTTGTACGGGATTAATGATCAGCGATAAACTTGCCGGGACCGCAGCAGGAAAAGCTGTTATGGGTCTTGATGCCGCCGCAGCTTCAAGTGCTCCTATCGGCGATTTAGCAAAACTCTTGGGAGATAATCTGTTGGGAGGGATCGGGTTTGGCTTGATGATCACAATTGCGATTACCGTTGCTATCGCGATCATCGGAACAACATTAAGCTGTATGAATACCGCTGTTCGTGTCAGCTGTGCCATGGCTGAAGACAGGGAATTCCCGGAATTGTTAGGGTTTATGCACGGAGAATTCAGCACGCCCCACGTTGCTATTTGGGTATTGGCCATCATTTCCTCTATTATAGGTGGTATCGGGGTGTGGTCAGTCGTTGGTTTAACCGGTATTACGTTAGCATCGAACCTTGGGACATTTATTCTTTATGGGATGACTTGTCTAACCGCTTTTATCGCTTTTAAAAAAAGAGCGGATTTTAATGTGTTGAAACATGGTTTTGTACCTATATTGGGGCTTTTCGCCAATATCATCATGGTTGCTGCCATTCTTTATCTGTATATCATCGGAAATAATGATGCCAAGAATGAAGCATGGATATGTTTTGGTATCGCAGGTGCATGGGCTTTCATAAGCTTGTTTTATGTTGCCGTCACAACGATGAACAAATCATATAAGTTAAAAATGGTTTCGGCCATTATTCGACCGGAGTATCTTAACCTGGTGGTTGAAGCCCTGCGCCAGGAAGATTTCATCATGGGGATGACTGTCACGAAGGTGAGAGGTTTTGGCCGCCAAAAAGGCAGTATTAATGATGATAAAGAAAATGGCGATATTAATTTTCTTCCAAAAGTTAAAGTGGACTGTGTGGTTAAAGAATGGGATGTCCCGGCTGTCATGGACATTATCAGTGAAGGGGCTAGAACTGGAAATGTCGGAGACGGGAAGATCTTTGTTATCGACGCATCCCAAGCTAGGCGCATCCGTACCGCGGATGATGGCGTATGGGCTATATAAATTTTCCCCCTCTTTTGTATAAAGAGGGGGTTAGGGGGAGTTAAACCAAGGGCGGTTGGCCCGACCTAATCAATAGAAAAATTTAATGGAATTATATGGAAGGAGATTAACTATGAAGAAAATAGAAGCGATAATTCGTCCGTCAAAAGTCGGTGACGTAGCAAAGGCTTTACATAAAGTCGGGCATCCCGGCCTTATGCTTACCGAGATCGAGGGGCATGGAAAGCAAAAAGGCATGACCAAAACACTGCGTGGCAAAGAATACAAAGTCGAATTTATGACAAAAACAAAGCTTGATATTGTGGCGAAAGACGAGGAGGTAGATGGCCTTGTCCAAGCCATACGTAAAGCGGCTTACACGGGAGAAGTAGGGGATGGAAAAATATTTATTTCGTCCGTTGAGGACGCCATAAGGATTCGAACCGGGGAAAAAGGGGCATTGTAGCATAGGCATTAAAATCATGGTTGATCCAGGCAAGGGTATTTGTATGGAAAAGACACAACATAAAAGATTAACAGAATTAAGGAAAACAATAAAAGAAAGCATCCATCAAAAGAACCTGAAAGAGCTTAAGAAATTAGTACATCAGTATTTCTTAATCCTCAAGCCTGAGGCCATGAAGGGTAGAAAATAAATCTAAATAAATAGTTTTTTAAATGGTAGTGTCAAAAGTTTTATGAAAACATGGATTAGCGGGTGTCCTTAGTCTCAATGTTAAGGCGCACACGGCACCTGCTCAAGTGGGTGGTTTAGGGAAAACCATCATCGGTGCTGCTGTTAAGGTTGCCCCTGCCTGAGGAGCCCCTTAACGTTGAGACTAAGGACAGGCCCCGCGTCATCTAGAAGCGGAATTTTAACAGAACTTTTTAAATCTGTGGGAGGGATCAAATGAAAAAATTATTAGTTGCAGCAATGGTAGTATTAATGGCTTCACCGGTTTTTGCGGCTATCCAGAACGTGAAAGTTAGCGGGGATATCACATCCACGTATTTAGACCGCAATGATTTTGACCTGGGACTGGACGTGGATGGTGTCCCTACAGGCCTTAAAAAACAGAGTGTTTTTCTTACCCAAACCCGTCTACGTGTGGACGCTGATTTAACCGATCATGTTTCCACAACCGTTGGCTTGATCAATGAACGCGCCTGGAACGCAGAGGGCAGCGGCGATACCAATGTACAGTTGTATCTGGCCTCTATCACTTTGCGTGAGCTTTTGTATTCACCGCTCACAGTGACTGTAGGTCGCCAAGTGTTCAATTATGGTAATGGCCTTATCTTGGGTGATGGCGGTGCGGTCAACCAGGGAACAGGGAGTTTGCAGAACATTGCGCAGGACCTGACTTTGAGAACAGCCTATGACGGTGTTAAGGCCACATTAGATTATAAGCCATTGACCATTGACTTAATCTATTTCAAGAATGGTCAGACGACGAATTCAATCCAGGGTGTTTATAGCCAAAATGGGGCAAATTCTGATGTTTATGGGTTAAATGCTAATTATCAATTAAGCGATCCTTATAACACAGTTTTAGAAACCTACTTATTTACTAGAATTAATGGCAATACAATAGTTCCTCAGGGGCCTGTTGTAAGTAGCGTTACTACGCCGGCCGATAAAGGGGATACCCTTTATGTGCCAGGATTACGTGCAAGCACCAATCCTGTTAAAGGGTTGAATATTCAGGGTGAATTAGCTTGGCAACTTGGTAATCATCCCGTTACTGTTGGCTCTTCTCAAGAAGCAGAGCACCGTGATGCCATGGCCGCTCAAGTATTGGCCAGTTATTCATTGCCGGTTTTGGAAAAATACAAACCGACTGTGAATGCTTCGTATACTTATGTTTCAGGTGACAAGAACAGCGCGGAAAATTATCATGATAATGCTGTTAAGTCTGCCAAGTATTACAGTGCATGGGATGAGTTTAATACAATTCAAGGCGCTGGCACAATTTACCGTTCTATTTTTCCTTTATCCAACCAGAACATCGTTGCCTTGGGGGCTTCAATTAGTCCTCTGCAAGATGTGACTGCCGCTGTTACTTGGAGTGGATTGTGGGCTGCAGATCCATACGGCAATCAAAATCTATTGGCCTTATATCAGCCTGATGGCGGGGCTACTGCAATAGGTCCTGCTACAAAACATGATGCATATAGCTTGGGCAATGAAACTGATGTCAACTTGACCTATAATTACACTGAAGATGTTACTTTCGGTGTTAATGTAGGTTGGTACGTTCCTGGAACTGTTCTATCAAACGTGAATCGCAGTACAGCCAGCCAGGCCATTGCCAATCTTGCGGTGAAATTTTAAAGTAAGTGAGCTCCATATTTAAGGTAGCGATAAAGGTTTATTGAAAGATGCGTCAGCGGGTGTCCTTGGTCTCAATATTAAGGCGCGCACGGCACCTGCGCAAGTGGGCTGTTTAGGGAATACTACCGTCGGTGCTGCTGTTAAGGTTGCCCCCGCCTAAGGAGCCCCTTAATGTTGAGGCTAAGGACAGGCCCCGCGTCATAAGGCAAGCAAAATTTTGACAGAACCATATTTAAAATCAGGAGGGTCTATGAGTCAAGTCCGTGAAGAAGTCATTCAGGCGGCTTGTGTTGAAGGGTGCGCTTGTAGCGGTAATTTCAGTGAACATTTGCCTGAACATTTCGGCGAAAATGTATTTAATCTTAAGGCGATGAAAGAGTCCCTTTCTCCCAAAGCCTATGTTTCCATCGAAAAAACTATTAAGGAAGGCGGTAAGCTGGATGTTTCCATTGCCGATGAAGTAGCAGAGGCAATGAAAAAATGGGCCATTGCCAAGGGGGCCACGCATTTTACGCATTGGTTTCAGCCGATGACCGGTGTCACCGCTGAAAAGCATGATTCGTTTATTGCCTGGGATGATGCAGGCGGGGTCGTCTTAAATTTTTCCGGCAAAGAGCTTATACAAGGAGAGCCGGATGCTTCATCTTTTCCTTCCGGCGGACTGCGCGCGACTTTCCAGGCCCGCGGTTATACTGGTTGGGATCCGTCATCTCCAGCCTTCATTAAAAAAGGCCCTGAAGCTACTACTTTGTGCATACCAACATTCTATGTTGGTTATCACGGTGAAGCATTGGATAAAAAGACGCCTTTGCTGCGTTCTATGGTGGCCTTAAGCAAGCAGGTGTGTCGTTTGGCTGATCTTTTTGGTATTGATGCTAACGGCAAACGGGCCTATTGTACCTTAGGGCCTGAGCAGGAATATTTTCTTATTGACAAAGCCCATTATGAGGCACGCATGGATTTGGTGCAAACCGGACGTACGCTTTTCGGTAGAAAGCCAGCCAAGCATCAACAGCAGGAAGATCATTATTTCGGTGCCATTAAACCGCGTATTATGGGTTTTATGGAGGATTTGGACCGCACGTTGTGGGGTTTGGGCATGCCGTCTAAGACCCGTCACAATGAAGTGGCTCCGGCTCAGTATGAAATGGCTCCTATTTATGAAGAACTTAATATAGCTGTTGATCATAATATGATGGCCATGGAAGTTATGCGTCAGATAGCTGACAAACATGGGTTGGTTTGTCTGTTGCATGAGAAACCATTCGCCGGCATAAACGGTTCCGGCAAGCACAATAATTGGTCGGTGGTTGGTCCCGATGGTAAAAATTGGCTGTATCCGGGAAAAACGCCGCATGATAATGCCAAGTTTTTAGCGACTCTTTGTGCGGTTATTAAAGGTGTTGATACCTATGCCGATCTTTTACGCGTCAGTATTGCCACGGCCGGCAATGATCACCGTCTGGGGGCCAATGAAGCTCCTCCGGCGATTGTGTCCATTTTCTTGGGAGACCAGCTAACTGATATTATTAATCAAATTGAGAAAGGCGGGGCTAAAACCTCTAAAGAAGGCAGTGTTTTGCATGTGGGAGTTGATTCTTTGCCGCAATTGGCCAAAGACACGACAGATCGCAACCGTTCTTCAACATTTGCCTTTACCGGCGCCAAGTTTGAATTTCGCGCGGTGGGTTCAAATATGAATCCTTCAGCTGCTAACATGGTGCTCAATACCATTGTGGCTGAGGCTATTTCTGATATTTGTGATCAGCTGGAAGCAGACAAGAAGACAGGTAAGGATTTTAACGCTAGTCTGCAGAAGGTCCTCCAGGAGATTATAAAGAAACACAAGAAGGTAGTTTATAATGGGGACAATTATGTTCCTCAGTGGCAAATTGAAGCAAAAAAGCGTGGTCTTCCGAATTTAAGGAATACGTCGGATGCGCTGCAAGCCATAAAGGCCAGGAAAAATATTCAGGTTTTAGTCAAACATGGTGTTTTGACCGAAATAGAAATTGCTTCTCGTTATGAGATCAACAAACATGCCTATAATACGGTTTTGGTTTTAGAAGGCGATTGTGCGGTTGCTATGAGCCGGACACAGTTGATCCCGGCGGCCGTTGAGTATCAAAAAGAGCTGGCAGAAACCGTCAAATCCGTCGGTGGTATCGGAAAAACCAAGGGTCAAAAGAAGTTGTTAAAGCAGGTTTCCAATTTAATAGAGCAGTCTTTGAACGCTGTTGACGCCTTGGAAGCCGCATTGTCCAAGCATGACGCAGCTAAAATATTTGCCGGCATGGCTAAATTGCGTGAGGCCATTGATGAGCTTGAGGGGTTGGTTCCGGCTAATATATGGCCATTGCCCAGTTACGCTGAAATACTACTATTAAATGCTTAGTTAAAGTTTCTATCTTACTTGATGAAACCGGTTTAAATTTAGGGTAGACTACCTGATCTGGTAGTCTACCCTAAATTTTTGTGCTTTAACTGGTAGAATAAATTTTGGATTGAAATGTCTCCTTTTGGCAAGATCAAAAGAATAATTGTCGGTGAAGCGAAGAATTTAAACGATAAAAATATTTTTCACGCGCTGTCTTTAATTGCCTTTCTGGCATGGGTCGGGCTTGGGGCGGATGGGCTTTCTTCATCATGCTATGGCCCTGAAGAAGCGTTTTTAGCTTTAAATGGGCATGTTGGTTTATGCCTTTTTGTTGCTGCTTTATCTGCATTGACCGTTTTTGTTATCAGCGCCAGCTATTCTCAGATCATCGAACTATTTCCTTCAGGTGGCGGAGGATATCTGGTAGCTGGAAAACTCCTCAATCCCATGCTGGGAATGATTTCCGGATGCGCGCTCCTTATTGATTATGTGCTGACAATCTCTGTGTCCATCGTCAGCGGCATGGATGCTCTTTTCAGTCTTTTGCCGGTTATCTGGCATCCGTATAAATTTGTTAGTGTCCTGGCTGTGATTTTAATCATGATAGTCATGAATATCAGGGGGGTTAAGGAATCCGTCATTACGTTGACCCCCATCTTCCTTATTTTTATTTTTACGCATGCGGTTGCTATTGTATTTGCTTTTTTTATACACGCGGGACACCTGCCGCAGGTCTTTTCCTCCAGCTGGCATGATGCCAATTCGGTGAGCTCTCAGATAGGAATCGCAGGATTGATATTTTTGGTCCTGCGTGCTTATAGCATGGGAGCTGGAACTTTTACCGGTATTGAAGCTGTCAGCAACGGCATGGCTATATTACGGGAACCAAGGGTAAAAACCGGCCAAAAAACCATGAGCTATATGGCATTTTCTTTGGCCTTCACAGTTGCGGGATTAACCATTGCCTATCTTCTTTTTAATGTCCAGCATCAGCCTAACAAAACGCTAAACGCAACGCTTTTAGATAATATTGTTTACTCATGGCCTCAACCGTGGGGACATAGCTTTGTTTTGGTGACCCTAATTTCTGAAGCGGCATTACTTTTTGTTGCGGCGCAGACCGGATTTCTGGGAGGTCCCCGGGTTTTGGCGAATATGGCTAAGGACCGCTGGTTTCCTACTAAATTCATATCTTTAAGCGACCGCCTGGTTTCACAGAATGGTGTCATCCTTATGGGGGTTGCCGCTTTGCTCACCGTCTGTCTGACAGGAGGATCTGTCCATTTGCTAGTCATCCTTTATAGTATCAATGTATTTATTACTTTCTGTTTGTCTCAGGCCGGAATGGTGCGTCATTGGTGGAATGTTAGAAGAGAAGAATCTGCCTGGAAAAAGAAAATAATGATTAACGGTACAGGACTGGTGATGACTACATTTATTTTGTTTACGATGATCATCCTTAAGTTTCAGGAAGGCGGGTGGGCAACGGTTGTAATAACGGCATCACTGGTAGCTGTGGCCCTTGCCATTCGTAAGCATTATAAGCAGACTTTGATGATGTTA
This sequence comes from Candidatus Omnitrophota bacterium, assembly GCA_015233675.1. GTDB lineage: Bacteria > Omnitrophota > Gorgyraeia > Zapsychrales > Fredricksoniimonadaceae > JABDGZ01. The sequence continues at coordinate 105,063 of JADFXH010000001.1, read as the reverse complement.
AAAAGGCTCAATGCTTTGGTAGAGACAGCTTCAAAGGATATCACGCAAAGCGGGCATCCGTCGACGCAATTTGATAAGACGGCCAAAACAGCCGTTGTTTTAGTCAATGGTTTTAACGGCCTGGGATTGCATACGCTGATGGGCGTGGTCCGGTATTTTGGCAAAGAATTTCGGAATTTTGTTTTTCTTCAAGTCGGTGTTATTGACGCGGGAAATTTCAAGGGCGTTGAGGAATTGCATCATTTGGAAATTTCCATAAAGAGTGATTTGACGCGTTATGTGAAATTTATGAATAATCAAGGTTATTACGCGCAAGGAGTCTCCCGTTTAGGGACTGAGATTGTCAATGAAATTGAAAATGCGGTCCATCAGATTATTGCCAGTTATCCGGGTGCTGTTTTTTTTGGAGGACAATTAGTTTTTGCTGAAGAGACTTTCATGACACGGTATTTGCATAATGACACTGTTTTTTCAATTCAAAGGAGATTGTACCAAAAAGGGGTCCCTTTCATGATCCTGCCCATCCGGGTATGAGGATTTGTTGTTTTGAGACGCCATAAATGGCGTCTCTTATACTATGAGCAATATTTGATAAAAACAATATTGGTGCTAAACTAATACACTGTATAGTTAATTATCGTTCTTTTTATTCATTGGACACATAAATAGGATTGTTAATAAAAATTATATATACAATTGCTGTCCATCGCAGTTGCGTAAATTAAAGTGGTTCAGTAAATACGAAAGAACTTTAATTATTAATATTTATTTTTCTCCTGTCTTGAACAAGAGGTGGGAGCGGCAAAGGAGAATAAGACGATGAGCAAAATCGATCATCAATTAAAAATAGAAACATTAGCCTTGCATGGGGGGCAGGAGGCAGATCCGACGACAGGGTCCCGGGCGGTACCTATATATCAAACAACATCATATCAGTTTAAAAGCACTGATCATGCCGCAAATCTTTTTGGACTGCGTGAATTTGGCAACATTTATACCAGGCTCATGAACCCGACTACCGATGTGTTTGAAAAACGGGTTGCGGCATTAGATGGCGGAGTTGGAGCACTGGCAACGGCCAGTGGTCAGTCTGCCATTACCCTGGCGCTATTAAATATCGCTCAAGCAGGAGATGAAATTGTTTCGGCGGATAATCTTTACGGAGGGACTTATAATTTATTTCATTACACCTTCCCGCGGCTGGGTATAAAGGTACATTTTGTTAAATCCAATGATTTAGGCGGGTTTCAAAAAGCCATCACGTCAAAGACAAAAGCTGTTTATGCGGAATCTATCGGTAACCCTAAATTGGACGTTGCGGATCTAGGGGAGCTGTCCAAAGTTGCGCATAAGAATGGCTTGCCTCTTGTTTTGGACAATACCGTATCTCCATATCTTTTAAGACCCATTGATCATGGGGTTGATATTGTGGTTTATTCCGCTACAAAATTCATCGGCGGACACGGCACGAGTATCGGCGGCATGATTGTCGATTCCGGAAGGTTCGATTGGACCAATGGCAAGTTTCCGCTAATCGCCGAGCCTGATCCCAGCTATCATGGGATCAATTTTGTGGAAGCGCTTAAGCCGTTGGGAAACATTGCGTATATTATCAAGGCAAGGGTGACACTCCTGCGCGATCTGGGGCCTGCAGTTTCTCCGTTTAACTCTTTTTTGTTTTTACAGGGGGTAGAGACTTTGCATTTAAGGATGCCAAGGCATTCAGAAAATGCGCTCGCCGTGGCCAAACACCTTAAGAAACATCCTAAGGTAAATTGGGTCAATTATCCCGGATTAGATGACAGCCCTGAAAAAGAGAGAGTAATGAAATATCTTCCTAAAGGTGCAGGTGCTATTTTGGGATTTGGTATTAAGGGCGGTTCAGAGGCTGGTCGGAAGTTCATTGATTCTTTACAATTAATTTCACATCTGGCTAATATTGGTGACGCGAAGTCTCTGGCAATCCATCCGGCGACAACGACACACCAGCAGCTGTCAGCGCAAGAACAGTTATCAACCGGAGTCACACCTGATTTTATCCGGTTATCAATAGGCATCGAACACATCGATGATATTATTGCCGATATTGAACAAGCGCTAACTAAAGGGTAGTGTTAATAGTTTTATGAGAGCGTAATACATGGACGGCCGACACTGATATATTGTTCTGGCTAAAATATTTATACCAGTATCAGCCTGCAAGAATTTTGACAGGATCAACTAAAGCATAAGGGCGTTGGCTCGACCTAATCAATAGGAAAACTTAGTGGGATTATATGGAAGGAGCATGCTATGGGGAAAATATATCCTGATATCACAAAGACCATCGGCAATACCCCTTTAGTGAAGCTTAACCGGATTACCGAAGGGTCAGAAGCGACAGTAGTCGTAAAAATAGAGTCGTTTAATCCGCTTTCAAGCGTAAAAGATCGTTTGGGGATAGCGCTTATTGAAGATGCGGAAAAGAGAGGTGTTTTAAATAAGAGTTCGGTGATCATAGAGCCTACGAGCGGAAATACAGGAATAGCCCTCGCGTTTATCGCTGCGGCAAAAGGATATAAGCTTATCTTGACCATGCCTGATACGATGAGCCTCGAACGCAGGCAATTGCTTAAGATTTTTGGGGCAGAGCTTGTTTTAACAGAAGGGGCAAAAGGCATGAAAGGTGCTATTGAAAAAGCTGAAGAATTGGCCAAAGTCACTCCAAATAGTTTTGTGCCCCAGCAATTTAATAATCCCGCAAATCCCGAGATACACCGTAAAACAACTGCTGAAGAAATTTGGAATGATACTGATGGACAAGTTGATATTCTTATTTCCGGAGTGGGAACGGGTGGTACAATTACAGGAGTTTCCGAAGTCATAAAAAAAAGAAAACCTTCTTTTCAGGCGATCGCTATTGAGCCTGCGGCTTCTCCTGTTTTATCCGGAGGGGCGCCCGGCCCTCATAAAATCCAGGGGATAGGGGCAGGGTTTATCCCGAAAGTTTTAAATCGTGCCGTTGTAGATGAAGTCATCAAAGTCAGCAATGATGACGCTGGAGAAACCGCAAGACAGCTTGCGAAACAAGAAGGGATCCTGGGAGGCATTTCAAGCGGTGCCGCTCTTTGGGCGGCTTTGCAAGTAGCGAAACGAAAAGAAAACAAAGGGAAGCTCATTGTGGTTATCCTGCCGGATACTGGTGAGCGTTACTTATCTACATGGCTTTTTCAAGAGAGGACGGTATGACAGATCAAATTGAACAGGATGACAATGGGGTTGGAATTGTCAAAACACATCATTTTACTTTTGATCGTTTAGCGCTTGAAAATGGCGACATATTCGGGCCCATTACCATAGCCTATGAAACGTACGGTACATTGAATAAGGAAAAGTCCAATGCTATTTTAGTCCTTCATGCCTTGACAGGTGATGCTCACCTCGCCGGTATTCATGAAGGGCAGAATAATACCGGTTGGTGGGATTCGATGGTAGGTCCCGGCAGGGCTTTTGATACAAACAAATACTTTATTATTTGTTCCAATGTTCTGGGAGGATGTAAGGGTTCTACGGGACCTTCAAGCATCAATCCGGAGACAGGGAATCCTTACGCGCTTGATTTTCCTTTGATAAGTATCTGGGATATTGTCGATGCTCAAAAGCTCCTTATTGATCATTTGGGGATTGAAAAATTGTTGTCAGTTGTTGGGGGCTCAATGGGGGGGATGCAGACTTTGGCATGGCTGGTTAAATACAGCGACAGGATCTGCAGTGCCATACCTATTGCAACTTCTACCAAGCATTCTCCCCAACAGATAGCCTTTAACGAGGTTGGCAGACAGGCAGTTATGGCGGATTCACACTGGAAATCTGGTCACTATTATGGAGGCCCTTTCCCTGACAAGGGATTGGCAGTTGCCCGGATGATAGGCCATATTACATATATGAGTGATTTATCAATGGTGGAAAAATTTGGCAGGCGAAAGACAAATGATGCTCAGCCTTTCAAATTTACTGCTGATTTCGAGGTAGAAGGGTATTTGCGTTATCGGGGGGATAATTTCGTTAAACGTTTTGATGCGAATTCATACCTTTACATTACCAAGGCCATGGATAATTTTGATGCCGCCCATGGCAGGCCTTTGCAAGAGGTGTTTGAACAAATAAAAGCAAAACTACTGGTTATTTCGTTTAAGTCAGATTGGCTTTATCCGGCGTATCAATCAAGGGAAATTGTAAGGGCCCTTAAATTAGTCGGGACAGACGTAACCTACTGTGAAGTTGATTCTACCTATGGACACGACGCTTTTCTTCTGGAAATTCACGAAGAAACCCATTTGATCGGACATTTTTTAAAGAAAATCTTTATGGATCATGAGGGAACAGATGGTTACGCAATCTAACCGTACGGCTCTAATCTATCGTCATGCTGAGCAAAGCGAAGCATCTTAATTCATTAATTTATTTTAATGCCAACATCAGCGCAGAAAAATATTGTTTTATTGTCCGGTAATGAGGCGGTTGCCTGGGGAGCTTGGGCCGCCGGCGTTTGTTTTGCCTCCGGATATCCGGGAACACCTTCCACAGAAATCTTAGAGGCCTTGTCGTCTTTTGATTGCCTTGAGGCTCAGTGGGCGGTCAATGAAAAAGTTGCCTATGAAGCCGCCTTTGGTGCTTGTATCGGCGGCAAAAGAGCGCTGACAGCCTGTAAACATGTAGGATTAAATGTGGCCATGGACCCTTTGATGACAACCGCTTATAGCGGGGTAAATGCAGGGTTCTTGGTCGTAGTTGCTGATGACCCGGGGATGTTCTCTTCGCAAAACGAGCAGGACAGCCGTCGGATTGCGCCGTTTGCTAAAATTCCGTTAATAGAACCGTCCAGCCCCAGTGAGGCGTATCGTTTTATTGGAGAAGCCTATCAAATCAGCGAAAAGTTTGATATCCCTGTCCTATTTCGGATAACAACCAGGATCTCCCATACAAAAGAATCTTTTGAAATGGACGCCTCACGTCAAGTGCCAATCCGTCCTTTGGATCGGAATATTTCAAAATATGTGATGGTTCCCGGTCATGCCCGGGCACGTCATGTGGATTTAGAAAAGCGCCTGATGCGTTTACAGGAATATTCAGAGAATACCCCTCTTAACCGGGCAGAAATCAAAGATAGAAAGATAGGATTTATTACCAGCGGTATTTGTGCCCTTTATACAAAAGAAGTTTACCCGGATGCTTCTTTATTAACTTTAGGCATGTCATTTCCTTTTCCGATTAATAAAATAAAAGCATTTGCCAAGAAGATCAATAAGCTTTATGTCATTGAAGAGCTTGAGCCCTTCTTGGAAGAACAGCTCAAACAGGAGGGAATTAAGTTCATCGGCAAAAAATCTTCTTGGCGTTGCGGGGAGCTAAGCCCTCATGCGGTTAGGCAAATCGTGGACCAAAAAGAACGCGACGAACAGCCCATGAAATCCCGGCGCCCGCTGTTGTGTCCGGGATGTCCGCACCGCCCGGCCTTTTATGCTTTGAAAAAATTGAGGTATTACGTCGCCGGAGATATCGGCTGTTACACCTTGGGTGCTTTGGAGCCGCTTGCCGCCTTGCATACCCAGATATGCATGGGGGCCAGTATCCCTTTTTTTGAAGGAATAGGCAAGAGCAACCCCGGGCAAAAAGTCGTCGCTGTTATCGGCGATTCCACCTTTATTCATACCGGTATAAGCGGACTTATCAGTGCCGTTTATAATAATACCAAAGGCGTCGTTGTCATTATGGATAACGCTACCACCGCGATGACAGGCGCCCAGGAAAATCCATCTACCGGAGTGACTTTGCAGGGCAAAAAGACCAAGCAGCTTGTCTTGGAAGATATTTGTAAAGCGGCAGGTGTAGACTGGGTTGATGTGGTTGACCCCTACGACTTAAAGGCATTCGAAAAACTTTTAAAAATAAGGGTTGAGGAGGATAAGTTGTCCGTTATTATTGCACGGCACCCCTGCAAGATCATTGATCCCTCAAGAAAACCTTCGTTAAAAATAGACCAAAAGCTTTGTAAAGACTGCGGCCTGTGTTTAAAACTGGATTGCCCTGCCATTATCAGGGACCAAAAAGACTCTCTTTATATTGATAAACTTTTATGTACCGGCTGCGGGGTATGCCTGCAGGTTTGTAATTTAAATGCGATCAGTGAGCGATAAAATCAAGACAACCAATATATTGTTTTTTGGGATAGGGGGCCAGGGCGTTTTGTCTGCCTCTGAGATCTGTGCGTTGGCGGCACTTAACGACGGCTATCATGTCAAAAAGTCTGAAGTCAAGGGCATGGCCCAGCGCGGCGGGTCTGTGGAATCCTATGTGCGCTTTGGAGCTTGTGTCTTGTCACCACTGCCTGAACAAGGGAAGGTGGATATTTTGGTGTGTTTATATGAGAGTGAATACCCGAGGCTGATTTCGGAATTGAGAAAAGGCGGAATAGATTTATATTCTTACTTGACTAAAGCCCATAAGGTGGTTGGTGAACAAAAAATTTTTTTAAATGCTTTCATGTTAGGGGTTGTTTCTTCATTTTTACCAATTAAAGAGGACTCTTGGCTAAAAGCCATTAATGACACCTTTAGCCGAAAGCAAGATAAGAATAAAGAATATTTTTATCAAGGCCGCAGGCAGGTAGTGTCAAAAGTTATATGAAAACGCGTGTGCAAGGAATGGGTGTTATGCATGAGAAGAGATATTGTTTGCTCAACGGCGAAAATATCCCGTTGAGCAAACAATATCTCTTCTCATGCATAACTTGCAAGAACCAGGCTGCAACGCAGGAGATAAGACATGATTTTTAATGAAAAAATCGAGTGTTTGGACCCGCAAGATCTAAAAAAAATTCAATCGCAAAGGCTCTGCCATATTGTTGATTATGTGTATCAAAAATCTCCTGTTTTTAAAAAGAAATTTGATGAGGCAAAAATTGCACCCGGCAGTGTCAAATCCATTGAGGATATCGTAAGGCTTCCTTTTACCGTTAAAGATGATTTAAGGGAGAATTATCCTTTTGGGATTTTTTCTTCGTCCATGAAGGACATTCGTGAAATTCATATATCCAGCGGCACCACCGGCAATCCCACGGTTGTGGGGTATAGTAAAGAAGACCTTGACCTGTGGGCCGATGTCATTGCCAGGTCGCTGTGTTGTGCGGGTGCATTGCCGGGTGACATCATCCAGATCGCCTACGGATACGGACTTTTTACCGGCGGTTTGGGGCTTCATTACGGAAGTTTGCTTTTAGGGCTGACGGTCATACCTTGTTCTTCCGGCCAGACCAAGCGTCAGCTTAAGATCATGCAGGATTTTAAGCCAAGGATTTTAGCCTGCACACCTTCTTATGCGTTATACATGGCAGAAACAGCTAGGGAACTCGGGTTAGATCCTAAGAAAAGTCATTGGCAAATCGGGATTTTGGGGGCCGAGCCCTGGAGCGAGGCTATGCGCCAGAATATTGAAGAACGATGGGACATCCAGGCAATTGATATTTATGGCCTCTCGGAAATTATCGGTCCGGGAGTTGCCTGTGAATGTCATTGTAAAAAAGGGCTGCATATTTTTTCGGATGTTTTCTATCCTGAGGTCATTGACCCCGTGACATTAAAGCCAGTGGGCCCTTCTGGTCGCGGTGAATTGGTGATCACGTCATTAACTAAAGTCGGTATGCCTCTTATCCGTTACCGGACCCGGGACATTGTGACCATTGATTGTGAAAAATGTGTTTGCGGCCGCACGTCTGCGCGTATCAGTAAAGTTTTAGGGAGGACTGATGACATGATTGTTGTTCGGGGCATTAATGTTTTCCCTTCGCAGATAGAAGAAGTCCTTTTAAACATTGAGGGCACTCAGCCGCATTATCAAATTGTGGTCGAGCGAGAAAAGGGCTTAGATCAGCTGGAGGTTTTAGTTGAGCTTAAAGAATCATTTTTTTCGGATGAGGTCAAAAAGCTGCAGAATTTTGAACATCATGTGGCCAAAGAAATTGAGTCGGTGCTTGGCATCGGCGTCAAGGTCCGTTTAGTTGAGCCCAAGACCATTGAAAGAAGCGAAGGCAAGTCCAAACGTATCATTGATAAAAGGTCATTATAAGGGCGTTGGCCCGACCTAATCAATGGAAAGGCTTATGGAATTTTAAGGAAGGGCGTTGGCCCGACCTAATCAATGGAAAGGTTTATGGAATTTTAAGGAAGGAGTATTCAGCTTATGAAAATTACCCAAATTTCAGTATTCCTGGAGAATAAAAAAGGTCGGCTTTACGATGCCATAAGGGTCTTGGGGGAGAAGGGGATTGATATCAAAACACTGACCATTGCCGAGAATGAAGATTTTGGCGTTTTACGCATGATTGTGGACAAGCCTCAAGAGGCCATGGAGATTCTTAAAGTCCATGAATTTATCGCTTCGATTACGGACATTGTGGCTATTGAGGTAGATGACCACCCGGGGGGATTGGCGAAAGTTTTAAAAGTCCTTGATGAAAATAAGGTCAACATCGAATACATGTATGCCTTCGTCGAGAAGCGGGCAAATAAAGCTATTTTGGTCTTTCGCTTTGATGATCTGGACAAAGCCATAGCGGTTTTGGCTAAAAACAGCATCCGTGTGATCGGCGGAAAAGACATAGGGAACCTTTAAGGCCAGAATAACCGGAGGGAATACGATGGAGAATTTTGCGTTAAAAGACAGGTTCGCCAAACATCTTCACGCCGAAATTGTCGAGGTTGTTAATGGACGGGCCAAGGCTAAGTTAAAAATCCGGGAAGATTACCTTAATGGGCTCGATACGGCCCATGGCGGTGTAATTTTTTCTTTGGTTGATTATACTTTTGCCTTGGCGGCTAACAATCAAGAGGAAACAGGCTTTGCTATCAATTCCAGCATAAATTTTATTAAATCCGCCGCGCTGGGCGATGAGATCTTTGCCGATGTCAAAGAAATCTCCCGCAGCCGCCGGTTGGGGATGTATCAGGGTTTTGTGTCAAATCAAAATGGCGATATTCTCGCACAGTTTCAAGCCATGGCATATTTAAAGAAAAAAGAAGAATAGTAAAATACTGTCCCTATTATTTTAATCGTATATAATAAAGAGTTAGTTATATAAAAGATAGCGGTATTGGCCCCTTTATCTTCATTTATGAAAAAGTTTAAAATACTGAAACCTGGTTCTAATCCAGAGGTGTCAAAGGCAACTGATATCCAAGTTGGTGTGCCATTGCCTTTGGGGACTTGTGTGCGCGGCGCAGGAGTGAACTTTGCTTTCTTCAGCCAGCATGCCAGCCGTGTTCAGCTGGAGCTGTTTGGTCGCCCGGAAGATTTCAATCCGTCCCGTGTGATTGATCTTGATCCCGATTGCAATCGCACCAATGATGTGTGGCATGTTTGGGTCAAGGGGATCCGGCCTGGCCAGCTATATGCCTATCGCGTGCAGGGCCCCTATGAGCCCAAAGCCGGCCATCGTTTCAATTTCAATAAGCTTCTATTAGATCCGTATGCCACGGCAATCACGAGATTGCCCGTTTGGGATTTTGATCCGGCTTTAGGGTATAATCCGTCTGTGCCTGATGGGGACTCTGTCCCATCGACGGTGAACGATGCCGGAACTATGCCAAAATGTGTGATCACGCAGGATTCTTTTGACTGGCAACAGGATGTCCTGCCCAGGCACCCCTGGTCGAAAACAATCATTTATGAAACGCACGTTCGTGGCGCTACGATCCATCCTTCCTCTGGCGTAAAGAATCCCGGCACATACCGGGGGTTAATAGAAAAAATTCCCTATTTCAAGGAATTGGGAGTGACGGCCGTCGAGTTGATGCCCATACAGGAGTTCAATGAAAGTCAGGTAACGAGCATTCTTGGTAAATCACTTAGAAATTATTGGGGGTATGATCCCGTGGTGTTTTTTGCGCCCAAAGCTTCTTATAGCAGTTTGGGAGGGTTGGGACAACAGAAACAAGAATTCAGGGAAATGGTCCGTGCCTTTCACAAAGCCGGCATTGAAGTGATTCTTGACGTGGTGTTCAACCATACGGCAGAGACAGATTTATTTGGGGCAACACTTTCTTTTCGCGGGATCGATAATTCGATTTTCTATATATTGGAGGACAATAAATCTATTTATAAAAATTACACGGGAACCGGTAACACCATTAATGCCAATCATCCCGTAGTACAGGACCATATATTGACCGCGTTGCGCTATTGGACCCAAGAGATGCATGTTGATGGGTTCCGTTTTGACTTGGCTTCGGTCCTTGCCCGGGACACAAACGGTAATTTGCTGCATAACGCCCCGGTTCTAGATAGGATTGCCAAGGATCTTATTTTGAAAGATATGAAGATCATCGCTGAGCCATGGGACGCGGCCGGAGCATATCAGGTGGGCAGTTTCTCAGACCGGCGTTGGGCGGAGTGGAATGACCGCTATCGGGACGATGTCCGCCGTTTTTGGCGCGGCGATGACTGGTCTCTTGGTTCTTTTGCCAGCCGTATCTGCGGCAGCGAGGATATCTTCGCCAAGTCAGGCAAAGGGCCCCAGAATAGTATAAATTTTATTACCTGTCATGATGGCTTTACATTGAATGATCTGGTGAGCTATCGATACAAACACAATGAACTCAACAGGCAGAATAATAACGATGGGGCAAATGAGAATATCAGTGAGAATTACGGTATTGAAGGAATGACAGCGGATCTCTCAATTGAGTTTGTCAGAAAATGCCAGATCAAAAATTTTCTGTTGACCCTGTTAGTTTCACGCGGAGTGCCTATGCTGCTGGGCGGAGACGAATTTCGCCGTACACAGGCTGGCAACAACAATGCCTACTGCCAGGATAATGAGACGAGCTGGTATGACTGGAACTGTTTAAAACAGCACAAAGAAATTTTTAACTTCACCCGCGGTATCATCGCTTTTCGCCTTGCCCATCCGATTTTGAGTAAGGAACAATTTTACACGCAAGCCGAGATCCAATGGTTTGCTCTGCAGGGGCAAGCTCCCAACTGGTCTAATCCGAAAGAAAAGCAATTTGCCTGTTTGATTCGCGAAAATGATAAGCACGCTATTTTATTGATGTTCAACGCGTCCACCGAAGCGGTCGATTTTATTTTGCCGGCTGTAGCTTTGGGAACTTGTTGGTATCTGGCTGTTGATACCTCTCGCGAAGCGCCACAAGATCTTTTTACGGCAGGGAATGAGCTTTTTTTGGGAAATCCGCGAAGTTATCGTTTAAACCCCCGGTCCAGCGTCATTCTTTTGGCCAGCAAGTGAACTTCGCACATACAATAAATTTTTACAGCCTTTTTCAAGTTGTCGATATTGTTTAATCGTCAGAATAGGAGAAGAATAATATGCTAACAACTTCATCGAAAATATTAGCATTTGCTGGAAGCACACGCGCAGGGTCATTTAATAAGAAGCTTGTTAAGATAGCAATGTCTGGTGCGCAAACAGTTGGGGCAAAAGTGACCTTCCTTGATCTGCGTGATTTTCCAATGCCGCTTTATGATGGCGACTTGGAAATTCAACAAGGGCTTTCGGAAAATGTAAGAAAATTTAAGGCAATATTGATGGAACATGATGGCTTTTTGATCTCTGCTCCTGAATACAATAGTGGAATCAGCGGAGTTTTGAAAAACGCAATTGATTGGGCCTCGCGTCCATTACCGGGTGAGGGATCGTTAGCCTGTTTTACCGGGAAATTAGCAGCGATCATGAGTGCCTCTCCAGGATCGCTAGGGGGTTTACGGGGGCTAGTTCAAGTCCGTTCCATACTTTCAAATATACAGGTGCTGGTTCTTCCTGATCAAATAGCGATTCCTAAGGCTGATGAGGCTTTTAATGCGGATGGGACACTTAAGGACCTCAAGCAGCAGTCTGCCATTGAAGCTCTTGGCCGTAGACTTGCGGAGATTCTTATTAAGTTAAAATGAGGGCCCCGGGCCTTTCTTTTTCCGTTCACAAAAGTCTGCTTCTAAAATAGAAGTCGAATTGGTGAGAGGCATTTTTAAAAGCGGCTTACATCGGTAAAACTCCAGGATTCGTTTATGAGTTTCTTCTTGATCGCCGAAGTATTCGATTCCCTTCAAATAAACAATCTTGTCAGGCATGTCTCCTTTGGAAAAAAGACCGGAAAAAATAACTTTATTAGTTTTAGATACTAAAAGTTGCCAAGGGAATGAAGGACAAATAGTATACGCATCTTCCGGGGCTTTCAAAGCAACTCTATGAAAGAATTCCCATTGTTGGCGCATCAGATCAGTCCCCATAAGAACTGCCTGTCTATCCCGAAAGCCGTTCCATCGTTCTGCTATTTTAATGCCGTTCATAACAAGCACTGCCAGGCATACGGCAATAAAGAGTGTTTTATTCCTAAATTGACGTAAAATACAGCCCCATCCCCAGCCGGCAACTAAAATAAATGGCAGTATAATAAGAAAAAAGTGACGGCCAAGACTGAGCTCATTCATGCTCCCGGCGAAATAGCCGGAAATTAACAAAAGCCCGAACAAATACCATATCAAAAGCCAATGCCCAATATTATCCCGTTTTTTTAATAAAATATGTGTTATGCCAAAAATAAATAAACCGCTTGATATATACCCGAAATCTCCGCCGAAGATGTAGATAATGTTGGGCCATAAGTGATCTTTCATGTGCCCCAATGAAAAAAATGCTCCCCTAGCATTCAAACATTCTCCGGCGATCAAACGCGGTACCATTATAATCAAGGGCAATAGCAGACAAGAACAGATGTATATAACGTCATGGCACTGCTTTGTTTTTAAACTGCCTTGTTTTTCGTTGAATTTCAAAAACAAACAAAATCCGATTAAAAAAATGATCCCGTATTCCGGCTTGACATAAACGCTAAAACAACCTGAAAATATGGCGGCATAGGCTAAAATCTCCCATCGGCGGTAAATCCATTCACCAAAAAACATGACCGACATTAAAAAAAAGAAAAGGCCCGCGACATCAGCGGTAAGGACCGCGGAATATTTTATATGTAAGGGTAAAAAAGCGAGTATTGCTGCCGCACAAGCCGCAACTACATTATCTCGGAAGAACAGCCAAGCAATTCGATAAAGCAAACCGACTGAAAGGAAGCCAAGTAGGATGTTGATGAGAAACGGCGCCACTTTGGTGGATCCTGTAACACAATAGCCCATCGCCAAAAGGAGACTATAACCCAGAGGCCTCCAAGGTAAGGAGAAAACTTCGGGGCACAAAACACTGCCTTTAATCGTAGCTGCTGGCAGTCCATGGTACAAGATGTTCTGTGCTACAGTATCATATCCGTAAAAATCAACATGCATTTGAGGAGGAGCTTCTATGCGCGATAAGAGTGCGGCAAGACAAAGGATTAACGCGGGCCAGAATCCTTTATGCCGGGTGATATTCCCTGATGGCCCTAAAATACGAAAGATCGCGATAGTGCCGCAACAAAGAACACCCAAAAATAAACATACAATGAATATGATATTTAATGAAGTCATTAATTCTCATCAGGTGTATTAAGCGGTTCTTATGTCAAGCTTCGTAAGTAGGAACTTTTTGCCCTTATTTATTGTCTAACTGGATGAAGGGGATGTAAAGCAGATTTATTATGTTTAAAAATCCAGGTGGCGGGCAATGAATTGTAAAAGAGTACAGGAATTTATCAAAACCGACTATATCGATGGTCGGATGGGGGATAAACAAAAGAGTGTTATTGACCAACATCTGGTCCACTGTCATGGTTGTGAGGTTTTTTTGATAAGTATTAAAAAAGCTGTTAATCCTCTTAAAAATGTCCAGGAAATTGTTCCTGATAAAATCCTTTGGGCACAGATTAAACAGACAATTCATGAGGAACAACTTCAGAAGGTACAAGAGAGTGCTATTCCTGATTTTTGGGAGAAGTTAAGATGGGCTGTTCATATCCCCAGGCCGGTTTTTGCTTTGGCTACAGTTGTAATGTTGATATTTATGGTTGGCCTACCGAATCAATTAGCGATTAATACTCAGAGTGTTAAGGTCAATGGACAAGGTCAAGCGGAGTATCTTATCTCTCTATTAAATGAACCGGTAGATATTGGCGCTAATAATGGGAATGATTTAGGGACTCCTATTGAGAAATATTTTTTGTAAAACAGGAGGGTCAAATGATAAAAATAAAGACAAAAATGATGGGACTACTATTGCCTTTGATACTGACTTTATCAGTACCGGTTGTTTACGCTGACAACGGCAATGGCGGTAATTTTACAGGAGGGCAGACCACGGTTACTGATAACCAAGCTTCCTTGGATCAAGGAAATCACGAATGGAGGCGTGGTCATTGTTCAAAGCATGGGAAACATATGAAAGGCAGGTTTTTTCATAAATTAAATTTGACTGATGATCAAAAGAAACAATTAAAGGATGTCTGGCACAAACAAAGGGAAGCAATGAAGTCAACGGTTGAACAAATAAAAATAAATAAAGAGGCTCTTAATAAAGAGCTTATCCTGCCATCACCGGATATGAATAAAGTCAATACTTTTGAGGCGCAATTGAAAACCCTTCATGCTCAGATGGCGGATAACCGTCTAAGTTCGACTCTTGAGGTCAAAAAAATCCTGACTCCCGAACAATTCAGCAAGTATCTTGAATTACAAAATAAAAAGTCCTGCCGGCACTGCAGGCATCGAATTTGCAATAGTATAAGCTCGGTCAGGGAGGGGGGATAAAAGTTTGTAGGCGCCGACCTTGTGTCGGCCCGATAAAAATCCCGTTAATAATTTTATAAACATAAAAACCTTGACATAGGTCATAAATATGAAAAAATATTTCTATCAATTAACTATTGTCGTTTTTTTAGCGGTCATTTCCGGTTGCGCTAATCCTTATAATAATGCCGGTGAAGGGGCAGTTGCCGGAGGCCTTCTTGGTGCAGTCGCTGGAGGTGTCATAGGGCATCAAAGTCATAACACTGGAGTTGGAATGCTTATTGGCGGCGCGGTGGGTGCCGTCACTGGGGCGGCAGTAGGGTCTCAGGTTCAAAAGCCAGAGCCGCCCTCTCAGCCAGCGCCGGTCATTGTAACCCAACCAGCTCCTGTGTTTGTCCCATCGGCAACATATTCCGGAGACACTATTACTATTAATGTTTCCAATAGCAACGGAGGATATACCGCAGTCGTGCTTAAAAGATCCGGGAACGGTTATGTCGGGCCGCAAGGGGAGTATTATGATCAAATTCCTTCAGAGGCTCAGTTGCAAGCTATGTATGGTAAGTGAAACCAACTTTGGCGGAAGGGCGTTGGCCCGACCTAATCAGTGGGAAAACTAGTGGAATTATGTGGAAGGGCGTTGGCCCGACCTAATCAGTGGGAAAACTAGTGGAATTATGTGGAAGGGCGTTGGCCCGACCTAATCAGTGGGAAAATATAGTGGAATTATGCGGAAGGGCGTTGGCCCGACCTAATCAATAGGAAAACTAGTGGAATTATGTGGAAGGAGAGAGAATGTTTAAATTTAAGGTGATTGCTTTTGTTGTGTTAACAGCAGTTTTTATATCTAGTGCGGCATATTGTCAGCAAGTGATGAATGATCGGAATATAAAAACTATTTCTGGGAAGGTAGTTAAAGTGGGCGTGGAGGCTGGCCTTATTAGTATACAAACAAAAGATTCAGTAATGACATTTTATATCGGACCTGAAGCAGTCTTATATTGGTCTACTTCTCAACATATGACATCAGTAGAAATTAAGCTAGATGATCCTGTGATTATCCAATACGTTATCGCTTATGGTAAAAACACTATAATTAACCTAGTGGATAATAAACCAAATAATTGGTGATTTATGTGGCAAATGCGCCTTCAGAATTCATAGAGGGCATCACCGGGGATGGTCTTGAAGGAATTGGCATGGTGTTTATTATTTAGTGTATTTTTTCTCTCGATTCCTTTGGTTTTTGCCCAGGATTCTAAGCAGTTTTCCTCTGATTCCGGAGTCCTTGTTTCTCCTCCAGCTCAAGCGCAAGTATCAGTTCAGGGCAGTACGGTTAATAACGCGGGAAGCGGTGCGTCAGATTTATCTGACCAAGGGAATTCAGATAATCCCGGGCCGCACAGTCCCCTGCAACCTGATGGCGACAGCGGTAATATTCCAAAAGATGATATAGTTGTCAAAGGAACAAATGCTGTAATTTTCCAAATGACTGCGAATTTGAAATTGACTCAGGACCAAATTAATGCCGTTCGGCCGATTGTGGCAGATAATATAGCTAATGTTAGAAATCTTCAGCAAAAATTGGAGGATGGGGCCATTAATGGTAAAACCATGTACAATCAAAGAGAACAGTTAACCATTGATGAATTTAGGAAACTAAGCACAATTCTGACTCCGGATCAAATGAAGGTGTGGATAAGCATACAATCCCAGTAGTTTCAAAGTCAGTTGTTTATTTAGCTCCCTGCGATTTAATAAATTGTTGGGAGTTTTTGTTTAGGATTGAAATAAGCAAGTAAGCCCGAGTTGAATTTGCCGGTTGACTTTTTAAAATTGAAAGGATATTATTAATTTCTTTGCAAGGGCATTGAGGTCCTTGACTATAAAAGCAAAGTAGCTAAATATTTCTATAAAAGGGGAAACTCTGTTTAGAATGGCTTTTTGTTTTTATAAGCATTGAGGCTATCGGATCCAGCGACGGATATAAAACGGGAAAGAAGGATGGATAATGAGGTTTATTTATGCAATCAATGAATCAAATCAATTCAGGGGACACAGCATGGGTCCTGGTCTCAGCGGTGCTTGTTCTTTTAATGACACCGGCATTAGGTTTTTTTTATGGAGGCATGGTTCGCCGTAAAAATGTGTTAGGCGTTTTGATGCAATGCATGGCGTGCCTGTCACTGGTTAGTGTGTTATGGGGAATTTACGGGTATAGTTTGGCTTTCAGTAAAGGCAATTGGCTTTTTGGCGGGTTCGATGCGGTAATGTTAAAAGGTGTAGGAGCGGCACCCAACGGGGATTATGCAGCGACAATCCCTCAGGCGGCCTTTATGATCTTTCAATGCATGTTTGCTGTTATCACCCCTGCGGTTATTGTGGGGGCGTATGCAGAGAGGGTAAAATTCTCGGCATTTTTATTATTTACTGTTCTTTGGTTGACGTTTGTTTATTGCCCTATTGCTCATATGGCCTGGGGAGTGGGCGGATTATTTCGCAGTTGGGGAATTTTAGATTTTGCCGGAGGCACGGTTGTTGAAATTAACTGTGGAATTGCCGGATTGGTCACGGCTTTGTATCTGGGCCGGCGCATTGGGATTTCCCATCCAAGTTTACACAATATCCCTTTTGTTGTTTTAGGGGCAAGTTTGTTATGGTTTGGATGGAATGGTTTTAACGCGGGATCCGCATTAGCTTGTAATGCGGTGGCGGTCAATGCGTTTGTGACGACTAATATGGCTGCGGGAGCGGCAGTTGTTAGTTGGGCGGCCTTGGAATGGATTTTGACAGGCAAGCCTACTATTTTTGGCTCTGTCACAGGAGCGATAGCGGGATTAGTTGCAATAACTCCGGCTGCGGGTTTTGTGGATTTTACAGGGGCATTGATCATAGGGTGTGTTGTTAGCGTCCTTAGTTTTTTTGCGGTAGGTATTTTAAAACAAAAATTCAAATATGATGATTCTCTCGATGCTTTTGGTGTGCATGCCGTAGGCGGGTTTTGGGGCATGTTCGCGACCGGTATATTAGCCACTAAAGCCGTGAATGCAGCGGGTTCTAACGGACTTTTATTAGGTAATGGTGTACAATTATTAATTCAAATTAAGTGTGCTCTTATTACCATTGCTTACTGCGCAGGCGTCACATGGATCATTTGTAATGTTGTCAATCGTATTATCCCGATGAGGGTTACTGCAGGGGAAGAAATTATAGGGCTGGACTTAAGCCAACATCACGAAAGAGCCTATACTATTTTGGACTAAGGGCTGATGCTAGTGAAAAATGCAATGGACGGCCTGCGCAAGGATTGGGAGTTATGCATGAGAAGAGATATTGTTTGCGAAACATTCAGGGATTTTTCGCCAAAAGTTGGCTAGGATTTACAGCAAAAATGTTCCAAATGAAGAGAAGCTTTTGAACATTTTTGCTGTAAACCGACGCCAACGGCGAAAATATCCCGTTGAGCAAATAATATCTCTTCTCATGCATAACCTGCAAGAATTTTGACAGAACCGATAGAATAAACAGGAGGGCGTATGAAATTAGTGATTGCTATTATACAGCCGCATAGGTTGGAAGAAGTTAAAAAAGAGCTTTATGCGGCAGAAGTTAATTTGATCACCGTTACAGAAGTTTTAGGCCATGGGCGTCAAATAGGAGTGGATGAATTTTACCGCGGAGTCAGGGAAACAGGCAATCTTTTGCGTAAAGTTCGTCTTGAAATTGCGGTAAACGAAAATTTTGTGGAACCAACGATCAAGGCTATTATCAAAGGCGCCCGGACGGGAAAAATAGGGGATGGTAAAATTTTTGTTCTGGATTTACCGCGCTGTATTCGAATCCGTACCAGTGAAGAAGGGGCCCCGGCCATAGGGTAATGCAGATATAAAATATACCTGAGAAATACAAAAAGAGTATGGACAATCAAGAATTAAATGAACAGTTTTTCGAGTGTTTAAATGAAATTGTTAACAAGTTTAAAAGCACGGGCGTTTCCGGTGAGGTTTTAGAAAAAGAAATCGCCAAATGTAAACTTGTAGAAAACAATGTTTTAAGGATGACCCAGACCGTGGAGCAAAGCCCTGTATCGGTCGAAATGACAGATACCGAGGGGAACTTGGAATATGTCAATCCTAAGTATGAGCAGACAAGCGGGTATACATGGCGGGAACTCAAAGGCCAGAACCCCAGGATCTTAAAATCAGGGTTCCACCCAAAGGAATTTTATGAAGAACTTTGGAAGACCGTTAAGGCCGGCCGGGTGTGGAAAGGTGAGTTTCGTAATAAAAGAAAAGATGGGCAATTATATTGGGAGTCAGCTTTAATTTCGCCGCTTAAGAATTCCGATGGGGTCATTACGGCCTTTATAGCGATTAAAGAAGAAATTACTGAGCGCAAAGAACAGGAAGAAAAGCTGGCACGCCTTAAAGAAGAGCTGGAGCGTTCAAATCGGGAGCTGGAGCAAAAGAACAAGGAAAATGAGCAAATGCTCGTGCAATTGGAAGAATTGACGCTGACAGACCCCCTGACGGGGGTGCTTAACCGCCGGGGCTTGCAGCGGGTCCTGGCAAGGGAGGGCTCTTGGGCTGAGCGCTACGGTACAAGCCTTCTGGCCGTATTGTTGGATCTTGATAATTTTAAAAGGATCAACGACACATACGGTCACGTCGCAGGAGACGCCGTTTTACGGGAAGTTACAAAGAACCTTCGCAATACCCTGCGCTCGGTGGACTATATCGCGAGGATTGGCGGTGATGAGTTCATTATTTTATTGCCACAACTTCGTTTAGGAGACGGTTTTGGTGTTGCAGAAAAAATCCGTTATGCAATCTCTAATACTGAGTGCATCATCAATGAATCTGTTATTCAGGTGACAGGGAGTTTAGGGCTTGTGCAGGTCAAGGATGAAAATTTTTCCATTGATGGGATTTTAAGGAAAGGTCAGTTTGTTTTAAAGTGCAGCAAGGTTTCCGGCAAAAACCGCATAATTTCGGAAGGCTCCCAGGAGGGAGCTCTTAAGCAAGTGCTTGTGGCCATGAATCAAGCTCAGTCGTATCATGTGGTCAAACAGCCAATTTATCGTTTGGCAGATATGAGTTTATTTGGTTATGAATTTTTAAGTCGTCTTAATGTTCATATGTTTGAGATGCCCCAGGATTTTTTCCATTTGTGTCAAGAAAACCAGATGTTGACCATAGTTGACAGGCTGTGTTTGCAGAATTGTGTTCAGTCGGCGAAGAATATACAGCATGGAATTCACAAGCACCTGAATCTCTATCCGACGACAGCTGTTGAAATACCTCCGGAAAACATTCTTAAGGAATTCCCTCTGGACCGTCGGAAAGAATTTTGCCTGGAACTAAGTGAAGAACTGATCATTTCTGATCTTTCCAGGGTTCTTAAACCGATTATGGCTTTAAAAGAGGGGGGGATACGCATCGCTATTGACGACGTCGGATTTGGCCGGAGCAGCCTTGAAAGTTTGATAATTCTGGAGCCTGATGTTATAAAAATTGATAAAAAAATCAATATTGGGATAGCAAGGGATAATGGAAGGCAGCGTTCGCTTGAACGATTACTGAAAGTGGCGCGTTCACTCAATGCTCAAACTATTGTAGAGGGTATTGAGACTGAAGACGACCTTAGGGTCATTCGTTCTCTGGGCGTTGAACTTGGACAAGGTTTTTTATTCGGAAGCCCCTGTTAATAGAACTTTTGAAGCAGTTGAAGGGGGCTGTCCCCTTTCCTAAAAAGGAGATGTAAAATGAAAAAATGTTTTTATTTGTCCATGGTGATTGTTTTTTTAGCCGGTATTTCCGGCTGTGCTAATCCTTATAATAATGAGGGTGAAGGTGCTGTTGCCGGAGGGCTTCTTGGCGCAGTTGCCGGAGGCGTCATAGGCCATCAAAGCCATGATACCGGGGCCGGCATGCTCATTGGAGGTGCGGTGGGTGCCGTCGCTGGGGCGGCAGTAGGTTCTCAAATTCAAAAGCCGGAGCCGCCTCCTCAGCCAGCGCCGGTCATTGTAACTCAACCAGCTCCTGTGGTTGTGCCATCGGCAACATATTCTGGAGACTCTGTCACTGTTAATGTTTCCAATAGCAACGGGGGGTACACGGCAGTCGTCCTTAAAAGATCCGGGAACGGTTATGTCGGGCCGCAAGGGGAATATTATGACCAAGTCCCTTCAGAGGCTCAGTTACAAGCCATGTACGGGAAATAGGCTGTTAGGCTTCACCATTTTTTGAAGATAAAAAATACCGCGGCGACCATACATAAAAAACCAACAACAACATTCCATTTCAAATTTTCTTTTAAATACACTATTGAAAAAACGCTAAAGACGATCAGGGTAATAACTTCCTGAATCGTCTTTAGCTGTGCCGCACTAAATTGGCCGTATCCGATACGATTAGCAGGCACTTGAAAACAATATTCGAAAGAAGCAATCAGCCAGCTGATTAAAATAGCCATCCACAACGGTGAACTTTTATATTTTAAATGCCCGTACCAGGCAATGGTCATAAAAATATTGGAAATCGTCAAAAGTATGATGGTTGTCATTTTTTCTCCTAGGGTAAGCTTTGGCTGTACCGTAAATATTCCTGCTGGATTTTATTGGAAGCGATGGCATAACTTTTGTCGCTGGCATCCAATTTCTTGCCCATGACCAGCCCTAATAAATGACCCTGGCTGTCTAAAAGGGGGCCGCCGCTGTCTCCATGATAAAGAGTAAGGTTTAATTCGAAGGCTTCCACGCTGTTGGAAGACATGCCGTTGATCAGGCTGGTGATTTCCCCGCCCATGATGTGTTGATGCTCATCATCGGCATTGCTCAAGGCGATAATAGGGGTCCCGACCTTGGCCTGCGAAGAGTCAGCCCACGAGATTGCCCGAAGCACAGAGGCCGGATCAATTTTTATAAAACTAAAATCAGCGTCACTGGAATAAACGAGCTTGGCTTCCAGGATTGTGCCGTCGGATAAACCGACAAAAATTTTAGGGGCATTGGCGACAATGTGGGTATTGGTGACAATGATCCCATGTGAATCGATGATAACGCCGGATCCCTGGGAATGGTAAGAGGCGACTTTTGCATGGCCATTGGCTTCATTAAAAGTTTTGCTATCGACACTTCGCACTTCCACCAGCGATGCCTGCACTCTTTGCATAAGCTGCAGCGCAGTCTCATCTTGGGCCTCGGCTTTCAGGAAAGGCATTAAAAAGAATAAACAGCAAATGATCAAACGGATAAGGCTCATATTTTTCTATTATATTCTAAAATTTATCTTTCAATATTACATTTTCTTATTCTTGTATTGTTTTAAAATATAGGATAAAATTAACACAAACATAAATATCGATCGTTTCCCAATTAAAAAATATACAAAACGACAACAAGGAGTCAACACATGGCGAAACCAAGGAATATTTTACCGGTCGCAGGATGGGCGTTTATTTTTTTATTACTGCTAAATTGTCATCCGCATCTTGCTTATGCGCAAGCGTCTGATTTGTCCGTTTCAGGGGCAGGCCAAATGCCTGCAGAAATGACCCTTTGGCAAACGTTAAAAGCCGGAGGGGGGGTCATGATCGTTATCGGATTCCTCTCAGTGGTGGGAGTTGCCATTATTATTTATGACTTGATGATGCTTAATGTTAATAAGCTGGCCCCTCGCAGGCTTTTTGATGAAGTGATGCGCAAGATTGAAAGCAGGGATTTGCCTGCCGCTAAAACCATGTGTCTCAATCAAAATAATACCATCATTTCCAAAATTGTTCTTGCCGGTCTTGAGCGCAAAAATCCGATGGATGACTCCGCCCGGGAAGCGATGGAAAATACCGCCCGCGTTGAGCTGACCAATCTTTGGCAGAATATTAGTTATCTCTCAGACATCGTCGCGGTTGCACCCCTCTTGGGGTTATTGGGAACAGTTCTGGGGATGATCCAGGCTTTTCATGCAGTCCCCCTGCAATCAGCCAGTCTTAAAACCACCCTTTTAGCCGCGGGTATTTCCAAGGCCATGGTGACCACAGCCTCGGGGCTTATTGTGGCTATTCCTGCTTTAATTGCGTATTCCTATTTTAGAGGGCAGGTCCAACAAATCACTAATATGATTGAGATATACAGCACTGATATTATCAAGGCAGTTCAAAAACGATAAAATAATAAATACTGTCACTCTGCTTCAGGAATTAAGGAGTGGCAAATGCGGGAGCTGTTTATGCCTAAATTTGATTTTTCCGAATATCATAAGCAACGGCCGATGATCCAATTAGCTCCTTTGGTAGATATAGCTTTTTGGGCTTTGATGTTTTTTATGATCATTGCTGTCTTTAACCAGATGGAAGTCCAGGTGAACCTGACACTGCCAAAATCCAAAACAGCTATCCAGCCCTCTCAAAGTTCCGGCAAGATTGTTATTAATATTACCAAAGACGGGCGTTTTATTGTTAACCAGAAGGAATATACCGGCAACGGCCTGGAAATCATGCTTAGAGAAGTTTCAAAACTATTCCCAAATCAAAGAGTCATTATCCGTGCTGATGAGCTAAGCTACCATAAATATGTGATACAAGTCCTGGATGCCTGCGGGCGTTCAAATCTTTCGGATGTTTCTTTTTCAACGACCAGGGATGAGAGCCAGTAAATGAGTCACAAGCCCATTTTTATTATTGGCATTTCTTTGTTTTTTTGGGCAGGTTCAATGCCTGTTTATGCGCAGGAATCTGTAAAGCCGGGCTTTGTGACTGCGATACCTTCTAAGAAAACCGAAGGTCCTTTGGCTTCGGGAAATGGACAGGTAAATTTTTCTATACAACAAGAAACAGATCAACTGGATTTTGCTCAAGGTTTGCTTTCTCGCGGCATGTATGATATGGCCATTTCCCAATACCAGAAGTTTATCAGTGATTATCCGCACAGCCCCTCTTTGCCGGAAGCATATTTGTCTTTAGGTGAAGGGTATTTTTTATCTCAGGATTTCAATAAAGCAGTTGATGCTTTTAACCGGTTTAACCAGCTTTATCCTAATTCAGAGCAATTGCCGATGAGTTTATTGCGTCTGGGCCAGATAGACATTCAACAGAAAAAATATGATGAGGCCCTCAAAGATTTAACATCCATCGAAGCTCAAAAGCAGTTAAAAGGGGAGATGCTTCAATCTTTTTATTTTTATACGGCCCAAGCTTATCAAGGCAAAATAGATATTGCTTCTGCCCTGGATTATTTTCAAAAGGCAGCCCAGGTTGAGGGGGCGTCTGCATACACAGCTTATGCCTTAAAAGAAATCGGGCAAATACAGGCACAAAACGGGCATTACAGTGAAGCTATGGACGCCTATGCAAAATCAATGTCGCTAGCAGGGGATGATTCTTTAAAAGGCGAGTTAAATTACAGGGCCGCCGAACTTCAGTTTTTATCCGGCAAATATGCAGATGCGGTCAAAGGTTTTGGACAGGTAATAAGCCAATATCCCAATCTGGAATATACTAATGAAGCCTTGGCTAATTTACTTCTATCTTATTTTAATTTGGGGCAGTACGACGAATTATTAAATGAGTATCAAAAAGACGCTCAAAAGATCAAAAATGATGACACCTTTTATTCAATTCATTTTGCGGCAGTGCTGGCTTACATAGAGTTGAAGAAATATGAACAGGCCAATGAACTTTTGGACCGTATGCTTGCTCTCCCGGCATTAAAATCTAATGAGAGGGCCAAAATTTTTATTAAGAAAGCAGACATTCTGATTAGAGAGAAGAAGTATAAAGACGGCGTGGCATTATTGGATGCCTATTCCTCTGAGAATACCGGCAGTGCGGATGAAAATTTCTTTTTAAAAGCTCAGGGCTATTACGGCCTTGGAGATTATGATCATGCGTTTAATTTTTTTGAGAATGTTAGTTCAAATTTTCCGGAGTCCCGTTTTGTAAAATCTGCCCTTTTGGGTGAGGCTCATGCCCGCCGCCAAATGGGCAGGAATAAAGAGTCGGAAGTTCTTTTCTTGAAATATTACAACACTCAGGATGATCCTAATTTGAAAAGCGAAGCTTTGTTCGACGCGGTCATGACCTCTGTCCAATCCTCAGATGTGAATGAGATCATCAGTAATGCCCAAGAATATATAAAGGCATTTCCAAACGGGGAAAAATACAGCGAAGTCCTGCTTATTCTGGCAGATACTTACGGCAAAAATAATCATCTTCAGGAAGCGGTCAAATTATTGCAGGGATATCTGGCAAAGCCTGAATCTGTTCAAAGGCCTAATTCCGCTTATTTTTTATTAGGGTTTGATCAACAGCTTTTAGGCAATAGCGATCAAGCCCTGGCTGCTTATGCCCAAGTCGATGGACAGAAAGAAGAAGGCAAATTTTATCTTGCTGCTCTTAAGAATTTGGCGATCATTTATTTGGAACAGAAAAAAGAAGACCAAGCCAGGACTTATTTTGACCAATTGATCAGCAAGGCGGACCAAAATGATTTACAAATAAAGACCTATGTTTGGGTTTGTAATGAATATCTAAAGTTACAAAAATATGATGATGTTTTGCGCATTGCCGCCTTGGCCGAAAAAAAATTCTCCCAGTCAAGCCTATTGGAAATAGAATATTTTAAGGCCGAAGCCTTGCGGGGACAGGGCAGCTGCGATGAGGCAGATAAAATTTATAGCCAGGTTACCTCGTCAAAGGAAAAGAATGTGTATACCGGCAGCGCGCATATCGGCTATGGTTTATGTTTAATGAAGGCCAATAAATTTGATGAGGCCAAGCAAGAATTTAAAAAAGCTTTAGATGAAAATCCTGATGACTATACGGTCACGGCGCACGCCAGATTTGAGATGGCCAACCTCGAAGGTTCCCAGGGCAATTTTGGTGAAGCGCTTAAATTATATATTTTAGTGGCAACCATCTATGATAATGACTATTTTTGCTCCGAGAGTTTATTGCGTGCCGCCAAAATTTCTGAACGCCTTGAGCGCAAAGGCGATGCCTTAAAAATGTATTTGGAGGTCCTGGCTAAATATAAAAATAGCACAGCGGCTCAATATGCCGGGGAAAGGGTTGGTCTTTTAAAGTGAGAATAAAAGTCAGAAAAAGAATATGGATTGCCCTTTGGGCCTCTATTTTGATGCATATCGGATTTTTGGTATGGAGTTATTTTGTCAAAATCCTGCCGGCTATTCCTTTTCCCGAGAGGCCTGAAACTGTTTTCCACGTCAAGATTGACAGGCAAGAGAGCATGGGGCTGGATAAATTGAAATTTGACACGCAGTCTTCCCATAAAGCCCTTAAGCCGGACAGTAATTTTACCAATACAATGGAAAGCAAGCCTTTGATAGAATCTGAAGAATTGATTAAAAATAACATTGAGTCATCTGTTCAAAAAAGCAAACAAGCCCTTGTCCCATCATCGATTCATGAAGATCAAATCCTCAGGAAGTCCCAGCTTAATGATCTGGTCATGACAAAGAAAGTCCGCCATTCGGTGCGTGAGAATCTGGTGGAATTAGGAGAAGTACCTGATGAGAATTTTTCTTCCGGGGCCCCGGTTCTTAATTCCGGAGAGGATATTTCCAGGAATTTTCTCGATAAAAGCGCCATACCAGCCAATGCTTATTCGGCCGCTCCCTTGAAAACCGCCAATACCCAGCGTGAGTTTCAGATGATGAAGAAAAGTTCTTCAGGGATAGAGCATGAATCCCAAGGCATGGATATGGGCACAGCGTTGACCTATCAGCTTTTCAAATACAAGGATCCCGTTTCAGGCCATAAATATTTTAAGCTTGCCGTAAAGGTGAGAGATGCGACAATTAATTTTCCGGTTATCCCTAAAGAGATCATTTTTCTGGTAGATGCTTCAGGAAGTATCGGGATGAAGAGATTGGCCCAGTTTGAAGAAGGGTTGATCTATAGCTTAAAACATCTTAATCCGGGCGACCGTTTTAATATTTTTGTTTTTAAAGACAAAAGCATTGCTTTTAGCCCGACATCTCTTAAGCCTGATGGAAATAATATAAAGAATGCTGTTGAATTTCTTCAAGGCCTGAAGTCTTGGTCAACTACTGACATTTATAATGCGTTGCGCACTTGCATTAATTTAAAGGACCCTTTTGTCCCTTCCTATAGGGTGTTTATGAGCGATGGATTCCCAACGACCGGAATTATCGATGCCAGGCGTGTGATTAATGAAATCTCAAAGATCAATGACAATAAGGTGAGCATTTTTACATTTGGCGGGGGAGTCTCTGTTGACCCGTATATGCTGGATTTTATAGCTTTTAAAAATCGCGGCTGGTCAACAGTTGTTGACCGGGAACCTTTTATGGGAAGGGAATTTTCCAGATTTTACGATGAGATCAAAGACCCTCTTCTTTTAAATGTGCGCTATTATGTCAGCGGCTTAAATGATAAAGAAATTTTCCCTCAAACCATGCCGGATTTCTTTAAAGGCTCTCAATTTGTCATTTATGGCAGATATACGAATGAAAATAAATTTGTTATCCAAATCCGGGGAGACATGGCGAAGGATAAAAAGGAATTTATTGTAAGCGCTTTTCTTAAAGACGCTTTAGCGGCTGATAAACAGGTTGCCCACGACTGGGCCTTCCATAAAGTTTACTATTTAATCAGCCAATTAAAATACAATGAGAATAATCAGTCGCTTATTGATGAAATCGGCAATCTGTGTGCTAAATTTCATATTATTACCCCGTATTCTATTCGCAAGATGCCGCCTAAGCATTTAATTAGGCCACAGCTGCCACATAAAGAAAATAAGGCAGTCAACTTAGTTGTAAAAAAATAGTATTAGTTTGGCGCACAGAGAGAAATTTGTCATTCTGAATACTATAACTTTGTCATTCTGAGCGAAGCGAAGGATCTTAAGGCTGCCTTAAGGTCCTTCGTCCTTTCGGGATTCAGGATGACGGTATTTTTACCGGACACTTGTGATAAAAATTTT
The DNA here is from genome assembly GCA_015233675.1 of Candidatus Omnitrophota bacterium. Taxonomy (GTDB): domain Bacteria; phylum Omnitrophota; class Gorgyraeia; order Zapsychrales; family Fredricksoniimonadaceae; genus JABDGZ01. The sequence continues at coordinate 77,393 of JADFXH010000001.1, read as the reverse complement.
AGGAACTTTTTATGCATATTAATTGTCTAAATATTGGGGATTTAATTAAAGCCATATATATATATATAAATTCTTGGACAACAAATTGTCCCATAAGAGTAATAAAAAAACTGACACTGCTATATCCTCCACTAAAGTATTTTATCCTTTCTTAGATGGCTTTCGGGCTATAGCCATCATTATGATTTTAGCACACCACATCCGCCGCGGCTTTACACTTGATTATTTATTTGCAAGCGATCCGCCGATCCTTAAATGGGTTTACTTTAAGTCTTATGAAGTTTTTGGAATAAATTTAACAGGATTTTATAAAAATATAGAGTATTTTATAAGCCAGTTAAAGGGTGTTCTGGGCGTGGAAATTTTTTTGGTGATCAGCGGTTTTTTGATCACAGGGATCCTTTCCCGCAAGGAAATTAACTCGGGCAATGTTGTCCATTTTTATCAGCGGCGTTTTTTTAGGATTTATCCCTGCTATTGCCTGATGGTTCTGGTGAGTATGTCTATTTATATAATGCAAGGCCATGAGGCCATCGCGGGCGGCATGCTGGTTGCGGTGTATCATTTATTATTTTTACAGAATTATTTCCCGCTTAACCCGCTTTTAGCGCATACGTGGACCCTGGTTGTCTTAGAACAATTTTATTTCTTCTGTCCATTGGTTATTTTGGCGGTGAGGACGATGGTTGCGCAGGCGCCTAAGAGGCGCAAAGTATTAATTTGGTTATGCCCAGTCTTTATGATTGCAGCGGCATCTATACGAATATATTGTTTAAAAACAGGACAGCCCTTTCTTACCTGGCCTTTACAGTCGACAACGCCTTATTGGACGATCAGTTATAATCTCGGCCCCATTTGTTTTGGCAGCTTATTGGCTTTATTGGAACCTTATTGGTCTCAATGGAAGAAAAGCAAATTATGGGGTTCGGTTTTTTGGCTTGCGGGAATGGCGCTCTTTTTTTATTTATTTTTGGCTATCGACTGGAGTTATTATTGGGGGAGTTGGTACTATTTTACTTTGGGGTATCTTTGTGTAGGCCTATTATTTTTTGCCGCGTATCACGGGGTTTCACTTCTGGCCCGGTTTAAAAGTTTCCAATGGCTAGGGAGGCATTCGTATGGGATCTATGTGTGGCATTATTTAGTTTTGGAATTTTGGAAAATATGGATCGGTACAATCCCGATAGAATTGATCATAGTATGTTGTTTTATCACATGCATATGGATAGGGGTTTTAAGTTCCAATACTATTGAGCGTTATTTTTTAAACCTGAGAGATAGATTGGCTCCTAATATTTAAACCTTTCTTATTCATTGGACACATAAATAAAATTGATAATAAAAATTATATATATTTGCGTCAACGATGGACAGCAATTGTATATTCGGAACATTCAGGGATTTTTCGCCAAATGTCTGCGAGGTTTTACGACAAAAATGTTCCAAATGAAGGGAATCTTTAGAACATTTTTGTTGTAAACCGAAGCAGACGGCGAAAATATCCCGTTCCGAATATACAATTGCTGTCCATTGAAGTTGCATAAATTAAAGTAGTCCAGTAAATACGAAAGAACCATTTAAACCGCAATATTCTTAATATTTTGGTAGAATAAAAGCATGAACATTAAAGTCATGGGATTTCTGATTTTTTTTATCCTTGTGTGTCCTGCTGCCCGTGCGGATGAAAGCGATATTATCAAGGCGGATCGTCAGTCATTGGCTGCAGCGAACGCAACGGGCATTTCTTCAAAGATCCTTGCTGCCAGGGAGCAATTGAGTGATGATCTTGGGATGGAGAGAGAGCAAAAGCGTAAAGACATGCAAGGGGTCGTTATACCCTTGGTTCCTGACGGCCAAGGCCATTTTCTTGCGGATGTGCTTATCAATAACAAAGTCCACGCTTCTTTGATCGTGGACACAGGGTCTCCGGTGGTTATGCTGACATCCGCATTTGTCCAGAAATTAGACCTTGATACCAGCCAATCTAAAGTGGGGTATGTAGAAATCCTTAATGGCAAATATAAAGCAGCCGCGGTTTCATTAAATAATGTAAGGCTTGGGGAGAGTAAGGCCCAGGATGTCAGTGCTGCTGTCTTGCTTGAAGACAGTAAGGGGCTCAAGGATGGTTTATTGGGGTTATCATTCCTGAGCAAATTCCATTTTACCCTTGATCAAAATGGTCAAAAGCTTATTTTAAGCAAATTAGAATAGATGGAACTTTTTAGTGATTCATGTTGTCTAATCTACGGAGCAGGAAAAAAATTGACCTTTGATTCTGAAAATATTAGAATTAATATGATATTTTAGTCTATGATAGTGTCAAAAATTATCTAAAAAATGCAATGGACGGCCTGCAAGAATTTTGACAGAACTTAGTTTCAAGGAGGCGGCTATGAGGACCACACTAAAAATATTCTTTGTTTTATTGTTTTTAAGTTTATTAATAATTCGTCCCACGCCTTCCTATGCGTGGCATGGACGTTCCTATGTGGGCGTTAATTTGGGTGTATGGCCGGGGCCGTATTATTATGGCGACCCCTATTACTATCATCATTATTATTATGATCCTTATGATTATCCTTATTATCCCGCGGAAGTGGTTCAATCTCCTAGCGCTTATCAGCCGGTTATTGTCAATGGTGTCACCTATTACGTCAATAATGGGGTGTATTATGTGTATACCCAGTATGGCTATCAAGCGGTGGCAACCCCTGCAGGAGCTCCGGCCCCGGCAGTACAGGCGTCTGTAGCAGCAACAACTCCTGCAATAACAGTAACTCCTGCAAGCGCTGATAGTGATGATTCATTTGTCATTAATATTCCTAACGGCAAGGGAGGTTTCACAGCGGTCATCCTTAAAAGATCAGGGAAGGGATTCACTGGTCCTCAAGGCGAATTTTATTCTGAATTCCCCAAAGTGTCCCAACTTCAGGTGATGTATGGAAAATAGGAATAATTTTATGCAAAAGAATATATTGCTTTTAGGTTTATCCGTTTTGGTCTTGGCTGGATGCGCAACCAGTACCAGTTATGTTAATTATACGAACCAACACTTCCCACCTAAAGACCAGTTCTATGCTGTTAAGGTTTATCCTGCATCACAAAGCCTTGGTGCCAGCAACCCCTATTATGTGATTGGGAGAATTTCTATTGAAGGATTTGCCAGCAATGGAGTTAGTCCTGAGACTTTAACCGGTCAAGCGAAGGAAATTGCCAGAAAAAGAGGGGCTGATGCCATTATTAATTCCAAGACAGAAGTGTTCCGCTATTATGGCGGCGATGTTTTATTAAGATTTAAGGGAGAGCTGATCGTTTACTCTTCAGTGCTAATAAAATAATAGTCTTAGTTTTTTGTAAATGTGGATTCCCGCGCAAGCGGGAATCCAGACACTGCCAAGTTTGGGCTTCTGCTCTGTAAGTCCTTGCTAATAAATATCCTTCAGAGAATCCTTGTAACAAAAGCTTGCCTGCGTTATAATCAACCAATATCAGGAATTGTAAATATTAAAGGGGAGATTTGTGGATAATAAGAGGCTTGGAGTTTTCTTTGGGTTGGTGGGCATTGTTTTTATTGCAGTTGTTTTTATTTTAATCAAAGACTTTAACGCCAAAATTATTAATGATTTTAAAGATTGTTCAGCCAGCATTAACAGGATTGCCCAAGGGAAGAATGCGGTAATAAAAAGTCTTTCCAGCCAATTGGCGGTCAAAGAAAATGAAAATGAGGATTTGAAGAATACGTTAGCAGAAACCAGGAATTCTCTTGAAGCGTTAAGTAAAAAATTACTTCAACCCGTTTCAGTTGCAGTCTCTGCCGGCCAGCAAGCCCCTGCGGCTGTAGCGAAATAGAGAATATCATTTATTGTAAAACGAAGATAAAACGAAAAGGTGCCTATGCCTATTGATCCTAATAAAAAGAATGATTGGGTTATTTTTAATAAAGGGATGACCAAGGAAGCCTTAAAATTATCATTTCAGGGAAATCGGCAATATACTCTTTCCAAAGACCAATACACTGCGACAATGCATGATAATTACCTGGCCTTATCGTTGGCGATCAGGGATCGTATCGTTGAGCGATGGATCATGACTCAGCAAGGATACCATAAGAAGAATGTACGTCGGGTTTACTATTTATCTATGGAATTTTTGATCGGCCGCCTGATGGGCAATAATATGTATAATTTAGGCATTGAGAAACAGGCCGCTGATGCTCTGGATGAATTGGAACTGGATATGGAAACTTTACGGGAGCAGGAGGTTGATGCCGGTTTAGGTAATGGCGGGTTAGGACGGCTAGCAGCCTGTTTCCTGGATTCCATGGCAAGCCTTGGGATGCCGGCCCATGGTTATGGGATCCGCTATGACTACGGGATATTCAATCAAAAGATCAAAGATGGTTTTCAAGTAGAACTTCCGGATGAATGGCTGCGCAGCGGAAACCCATGGGAATTTGCCCGTCCGGAGAATACTGTTAATGTTCGTTTTTACGGGAAGCCGCATATAGATTACGATCATCAAGGCAAAGCTATACATAAGTGGATCAACACGCAGGATGTTCTTGCGGTTCCTTATGACTTTCCCGTAGTCGGTTTTAAAAATGAAGTTGTCAACACCTTGCGCCTTTGGTCGGCGAGAGGGACCGAAGAGTTTGATTTTGATTATTTTAAATCCGGGGATTACGAACATGCTGTCTATAAGAAGATTTTTTCTGAGAATATTTCCAAAGTTTTATACCCTTCCGATAATAACAGCCAGGGCAGGGAATTGCGCTTAAAGCAGGAATATTTTTTCACCGCTGCTTCCATGTCTGATATTTTAAGGCGCTTCAAGTCAGAAAATCCTGATCTGAATGATCTTCCGAAAAAAGTAGCTATTCAATTAAATGATACACATCCCACATTGGCGATTGTGGAACTCATGCGGCTTTTGCTTGATGAATATGATTTTGAGTGGCAAACAGCTTGGGATATTACAACCAAAGTATTTGCGTATACGAATCATACCCTGATGCCGGAGGCTTTGGAATGCTGGGGTATTGATCTTTTTGAGAATCTTTTGCCCCGTCATATGGAGATCATTTATGACATTAACTCCTGGTTTTTAAGGACCGTTGCTCTTCGCTATCCCGGAGACAATGATCGCCTGCGGCGTATGTCGCTTATTGAGGAAGCTTCTCCCAAAAGGATCCGAATGGCCTACCTGGCTATTGTAGGAAGCTCTTTTGTTAACGGGGTTTCAAAATTGCATTCGGACCTTCTAAAGACAAGATTATTTAAAGATTTTTACGAGTTTTATCCTGACAAATTCAACAATAAAACAAACGGGATCACCCAGCGTCGATGGCTTTTGAAGGCTAATCCACGGTTATCATCTTTGCTGATGGATAAGGTGGGGGACGGATGGGTTACGGATTTGTATCAGCTGCAAAAACTCAATACGTTTAAGAACAATAAAGCATTCCGTGACCGATGGATGGAAATAAAGAAGCAAAACAAGGAATCTTTGGTGCGGTATATCAAATCCAGCATGAATATCAGTCTTGACCCCGAATCTATTTTTGATGTGCAGATCAAGCGTATTCATGAATACAAGCGCCAGGTCCTTTTTGCTTTTTATATTATTTCGCAATATTTAAGGCTTAAAAACAGTCCCGGCGAATTTATTTACCCGCGTACATTTATGATCGGCGGGAAAGCCGCTCCGTCGTACTTTATGGCTAAATTAACTATCAAATTTATTAATAGCATTGCTGATATTATTAACCATGATAAGAGCGTGAATGACAAGATCCGGCTGATATTCCTGGAAAATTACCGTGTTTCCTTGGCGGAAAAGATTTTTCCTGCCAGTGAGTTGTCTGAGCAGATCTCCACTGCGGGGACTGAGGCTTCAGGTACGGGCAACATGAAATTCATGATGAATGGGGCTTTGACCGTCGGCACCCTGGATGGCGCTAATGTTGAAATGGCCCAGGAGGTGGGGGATGAGAACATATTTATTTTTGGTCTCAGGGCCCATGAAGTGGAGTCTCTTAAGCACAACGGTTATAATCCGCAGCAATACATTGATCAAAATCCAATGCTCCGGGAGATTTTTAAACTTATTCAAAGCAGCTTTTTTAGCCCTCATGACGGAAATCTTTTTACTCCTATAGTTGAGTCGCTTAAGACCTGTGATCCGTTTTTGGTTTGCGCTGATTTTGAATCTTATTGTCAAACCCAGGACCAGATTTCTAAGATGTATATGAATAAAGATGAGTGGGCTAAAAAATCCATTATCAACGTAGCCCAAAGCGGCTTTTTTTCTTCAGACCGCACGATCCGGGAATACGCCAAAGAAATCTGGAACATCCCTGTTAAGGGCTAACAGTTTATTCTTTTGTCTATAGCCCTATCGGCCCATGATAAACTATATCCAAAACATCCTTTTGAAAGGTTCATTATTAGAAGTTTTGATATCGGTGGTTATTGCCGGGGCAGTGGCTTCATTAAGCTCCTGCACCCTTGCCCGTCTGCCGGTATTATTAGGCCTTGTTTCTTTTGACTTGCGGTCAAAACATCGAGGTTTTTTTCTTTCTCTGTCTTTTTCCTGCGGCCTTATTATTTCATACACGTTTATTGGGATACTTCTCGGGGCGATTGCTCATATGGCATCCGGACTTGTTGCCATGAGCCGGTATCTTTATCTTGTTTTTGGGTTTTTAATGGTTTTAGGAGGCTTGTTTTTTTCCGGATTGGTCTCTTTTGGTTGTGGGGGTATCAACACGTATTGCGAGAATGTTGTTAAGAGTGTTAAAACATTGCCTTCGGCATTTATATTCGGAATGCTTTTTGCTTTTCTGGAAATACCGGCTTGCCCTTGCTGCGGGGCTGTTTTGTTGCTCATTGCCAGTTTAGTTGCCATTAAAGGTTCATTGGTATATTCAAGTGTTGTATTTTTTGTTTTTGCATTAGGCCAAAGCCTTCCTATTTTAGTGATAGGATTCTCGACAAGCATATTAAAACAACTTATGCCTAAGACACGGGTTTTAGAGGGGGTAATCAGTTTTTGCGTCGGGAATATTTTAATCGTTACGGGGATATTTTTAATAACGCTTTCTTAAGACACAATGAGCCACTCAGAACATACACACGCATATGCTCAGGCAAATTCCAAAGAATGTACCTGCGATCATGGTCATGATCATGGCGGCGGGCATAGTTATGGCTATCATCCGTTAAGATTTTTGGGTCGATGGCTTTTGACGGTGTTGATCGTGGGGGCGATGTTAATTCTTTTACGGCCATTTGTTGTTCAGCAGATGTTTGTTCGTGTTGTTGCCTATTCCGCAAACTCTTCTTACAGCGATGTGATCCGTTTATGTAAAAAAATAATTGTCATTGATAAGGACAACAAGCAGGCATGGGCATCTTTAGGGTATGCCTACATGGATTTGTCCCGGGAAGATATGGCAATCCCGGTATTTAAGAAAGTCCTTTTACTAGATCCCGATGATAAGCAGGTGGCCTCTTTTGAATTAGGCCAAGCCTATTATTCGAAGGGTGATTTTGTCAGGGCCATTGGGTATTTTGAACGTGTCAGAAGTGCCGGGAGCCGTGCGTCAGCTTTATTGGAAGCTGATATTCTGAAATACCGTCATGGCACTCTGGGATTCCGAAGTTTAAATAGTATGCAAACTTTACTGGGCATGTTACTTGAGTGCTACAAAAAAACAGGGAACAGCGCTCAAGCCAAAGAGATCCAAAAGCAATACGATTTTTACAAGAATAAACATAGCAGAGTATTGTTTTAAATTGATCCATGAGGCTTTTTGGGTTCTGTCAAAATTCTTGCAGGTTATGCATGAGAAGAGATATTATTTGCTCAACGGGATATTTTCGCCGTTGGCGTCGGTTTACAGCAAAAATGTTCTAAAGTTTCTCTTCATTTGGAACATTTTCGTTGTAAATCCTAGCCAACTTTTGGCGAAAAATCCCTGAATGTTTCGCAAACAATATCTCTTCTCATGCATAACACGTAAATTTTGCGCAGGCTGATACCGATATGTTTCTCCTGCGTATAGAAATTTGACAACATTGCATTCGGCAGGAGCTTTCGCGTGACCAATTTTTTGGGCAACAACGGTACCAGCGTGAACGTCAAATTTTAGCAGGAGGAACATATCGGTGTCAGCCGTCCATTGCATTTTTCATATAACTTTTGACATAACCGTTTTTTGCAGAAGGAAGAAGTTTATGAGTTACGTGACAAAGTTTTTAAATATCGGGAAGGTGATGTTATTAGCTTTTTTAATTATTGGACTTGGGCTAAGCACTGCCCGCGCCGAAAAGATTAAAGCGATAGCGACCATTAGTATTATCGGTGATGTCCTTAAAAATGTGGCAGGGGACAAGGTTGATTTAGTTGTTTTGGTTGGCCCCAATGGGGATGCTCACGAATATGAACCAATCCCGGCAGATTCCGTAAGTATAGCTAAAGCAGACATTATTTTTGAAAACGGCTTACACCTGGAACATTGGTTGGATAAATTGTATATGGCCAGCGGCTCAAAAGCTAAACGCATCGTTGTTTCTCAGGGCGTTGCCCCAAGAATTTTTGAAGACAATCCTAATGAAACTGATCCGCATGCATGGCAAGACGTTTCCAATGTTGTCCTTTATACTAAAAATATTCGTGATGCGCTGGTGAGCATTGATCCTCTTAATAAGGACATATATGATTCTAACGTCCGTAATTACATCCAACAACTCCAAGTGCTGGATGCTTGGGTCAAGGCCCAAGTTGCCTCAATTCCTGTAGGTAAACGTAAATTAGTTACCAACCATGACGATTTAGGGTATTTTGCCGGACGTTATGGCTTTAAAATCATCGGCGCTGTAATTCCATCTGCCACAACAGAAGCCGCTGACCCATCCGCAAAGCAAACAGCGGATTTGTTAAATATTATTAGAGCCAATGGTGTTTGCGTCATCTTTTCAGAAAACATGGCCAACCCTAAATTAGCCCGGTCGCTTTCCCATGAAGCAGGTATTGAAATAGGGCCGTTGTTATACACCGACGCTTTGGGGCCATCCGGCAGTGAAGGCGGGACCTATTTAAGTATGATAAAATACAATGTGGAAATTTTTCGGAAATATTTAAAATGAGATTCCCTTATTGTCAACACAGGCATAGTTCTCCTGACCCTAAAGCGCCTGCTTTGGAAATTCAAGGGCTGGGGGTTTCCTATCCTTCAGAAGAAAAATTTGTTCTCAGGGATATTGATATTAGCGTTTCGGCTGGTTCAGCCATGGCCTTGGTTGGCCCCAATGGTGCGGGTAAGTCAACTTTGTTTAAAGCCATTTGCGGCCTTTTACCTGTCCGTACAGGTAATATTCGTGTTTTTGGGCATCCTTTAGGAGCTTGTCATCACAGGGTAGTTTATTTGCCCCAGCGTAGCGAGATCGACTGGCATTTTCCAATCAGTGTTCTGGATTTGGTTGTTATGGGGCGGTATGTTTATTTAGGCTGGTTTAATCGGCCTCAGAAGAAAGATATTGAAATTGCCAGTCATTCTCTTAAAGAAATGAACGTCTTGGATTTGGCTGATCGTCAGATTAGTAAACTTTCCGGCGGTCAGCAGCAGAGGGTGTTGATCGCCCGAGCCTTGGCTCAAAACGCGGATTTGCTTTTGCTGGATGAACCGCTTAACGCGGTAGATGAGAGTACCCGCCAGACGGTCAGTGAGGTTTTACATAAAATTAAAGCTCAAGGGAAAACGGTGATTGTAGCGACCCATTATTATGACCAGGAAGAGTCCCGTTACGATAAGGCTATTTATTTAAAAGACGGTAAAAAGATCGGAGGTTAAGGAATTGGCCCTTTTGCATTATTTAACTGATCCTTTTCAATATGCATTTATTCAGCGTGCGGTTATCGCGGCTGTGATCATCGGTTTGCTTTGCGCCGCTTTGGGGACTTTTGTCGTTTTAAGACGGATGGCAGTTGTCGGTCATGCTTTAACACACAGTGCTTTACCGGGACTGGTTATCGCATATTTGCTGGGGGGAAGTCTTTTTGCCGGAGCATTAATTGCTACTGTATTGACAGCGTTGGGTATTGGATTTTTGGCCCGGGATGAATCGGTTTATGAAGATACCTTAGTCGGCATGATCCCTAATATCATGTTTGCTTTTGGTATTTTGCTTATCAGCACGACCAGATCATTCAGGGACTTGTTTTCCATGCTTTTTGGCAATATTTTGGGAGTGACGCAAGGTGATTTGCATTTGATCATGCTGATCGCGGCTGTTTCTCTTATTGTCCTGTTTTTGTTTTATAAAGAATTAAAATTATTTACCGTTGACCCCGACTATGCCCAAACCATCGGTATGCCTGTTAAGGCCTTGCATTATGGGATTTTATTATTTTTATCCTTTACCGTTGTTGTCGGCATTCAAGCGGTGGGGACGGTATTAACGAATGCCCTTTTGGTTATACCTGTGGCAGCGGCAAGGCTTTTGACAGACCGCTTAGGGCGAATGATCGCATTATCATGTTTTTTTGCGGTATTATCCGCTATAGGGGGAATTTATCTCTCCTATTATTTTGGTTCTGCTTCGGGAGCGTCGATTGTGATTTTTTGCTCGTTGATTTTTGCTGTCGTCTGGCTTTATAAATTTATTCAGAAATCTATGTGGTAAGAATGGATCATGGTAGAAAATCTTAATAGAAATAGAAAACCAAAATCTTTACGCTGGGCTTTTTTATGCGCGTGCATTCTTTTGGCTGCCTATCCGGCATGGCCCCAATCCCAACCGAGGCTGGGGGCAGAGCCTTTAAAATTTGTAAGGAATAATATAAATTATCAAGTTGTTTCTTTTGATGATCTTTATTTTAATTACAGGCCTCCGGTTGATGTCGAGCATCCGGACGGTAATATTACCAAAGGGACTAAAAAACCCATACCTGTTCCAAAACAGATAGAGGTTTTAAATGGCAAGAAGGTGGCTATTAAAGGTTTTGTGATTCCCTTAGCTAATAGCAGCGGTAAGACTACTAAGGAGTTCCTGTTTGCCGATCAATTAGTAACCTGTTTGTTTTGCGCTATGTTGGGCTATGATCAATGGATGCTGGGAAATGCGGCGGCCCCTGAGGGATTTGATATAAAAGATGATCAATTTGATGAGCCGATTACCATTTACGGCACTTTTGATGTCGGCCCTAAGTTTGAGGGAAGTGATTTTATCGGACTCTACCGCATTAAGGCCGACGGCTTTGAAGTGGAAAAGAAGAAAATTTTTGGGATTTTTTAGGGGATTTCGATTATGGCTAAAATTAAATTAGATTTGCATGATATTTTTAACCGCGGATCTTCCATTGACGCGGAACTAAACAGGGTGATCCAAGAGGCAGTTGATCGCGGCATCTCTCTGGTAGAAATTATTCCGGGCAAGGGCAGTGGACAGTTAAAAAAACATGTATTGCGGTTTTTAGAACAAAAGCATATCAAAGCGCTTTATCACCGCATTGAAAAAGATGACAAGAATTTTGGCAGGGTATTTGTCCATTTTAGGTGATATACCATATTGTGTGTAAATTCAAATTGTCATTCCCGCGAAAGCGGGGATCCAGGAATTTTTCTTGCTCTTTTAGGGGCACAAGGTTAGAATAATCTAATAATGTTTTTGAAAATTGTAATTTTTTCCGTTGTGGCAGATCTGAAAATTTAAGCTAATTTGGTTTTTTAATTCCAGGAGGTAATGAAGTGGCAGAGACAGTATTAAATCAGCAGGAACCCAAACTTGATACAAGCGTCGAAACTCGCCGCCAGCATACTTACTTTAAAAGATTAGTAGGTATTATTCTTTCCTTAATAATGATTGCTATGACTGTTTTTGTGCTTAATTTACAGAATCAAAATTCCAGTGTCCTTTCTAAATCAGTCCAGCTGGCATTAGTTGCTGGTGATCACTCTGCGGTCAATTATAGGACCTATGTCGGAAAATATAAAGAAACCAAAGTCGAGTTGGATGAAACTACCCGTAAACTTGAAGAAGTTAACCGCCAATTAAACCAGGTAACTGCAGAGTTGGAGACGACCAAGGGCATGCTTTCTCAAACCCAGGGAATGCTTGCCTCGGCCCAGGAAGAAAACACTAAGTTAAAGAAAGAATTGCTGGGATTGGATGAATTGCGTAATTCAGAAAATGTACAAAACATTAATGAGTTACAAACCAGGATTAAGACTTTGAAAGATAAAGATTCCCAGGTCAGCCTTCAGTTGACAGATTTAAAGAACCAGCTGCGCGCTTTTGAAGCCGAATTTTCCAATCCTGAAGAAGGGAAGTCTCTGATTATTTTATTCCAGAATAAGATAAAATTAGTCAAAAGCCGTATGCATTATTTAAAGCAGGAAACCTTTTTTGCCAAAGTCGCAGCCCAGAAAGAAAAAGACCGTCTGGCAGGTTTAAACGGCAACAGCGGGTTTATGATGCGTAATGGCCAGCCGCAAAATCCTGATGGCACCAAGAAAACCTTTGCCATTGATGTCAAAATTGTTCAATAATTGTGGATCTTGTCAAGTAAGGTTTAAGGGGCGTTTGGAGCATCATACGTCCTTTTTTTATTGGGTAATAGTTGATGAAGCTTCAAGTCAAAGTCATCCCTGGCGCTAAAAAGAATTTGTGGAAAGAGGATGGGGATATCATTAAGATCTATTTGACAGCGCCGCCTGTTGAAGGCAGGGCTAATGAGGCATTGATTGATTTTTTAGCAGATCATTATAAAGTTAGAAGGTCGGAAATTGAAATCGTAAAAGGGTTGAAATCCCGACATAAAGTCGTTAATATATTGAGAATTTAATTGGTTGGGTCAAAAGTTTTATGAAATGCGTGGACGGCTGATATCGATATTTTGTTTTGGCTAAAATCTTTATATCAGTATTAGCCTGTAAGAATTTTGACAGAACTATTTAATTTTTAAGGGCGTTGGCCCGACCTAATCAATGGAAATGCTTGTGGAATTTTAAGGAAGGAGACAAGTATGTCATTGGAAGATAAGATCAGTCAGGATTATGTTCAGGCGATGAAAGCCAGGGATTCTTTTAGCTCGTCCGTATTGAGTTTTTTACGCGCACAAATTAAGAATGTTAAAGTCGATAAACGCCTGGAACAGGTTTCTGATGAGGATGTAGTGAGTGTGATTAAAAAGCAGGCTAAACAGCGTCATGACTCTATTACCCAATTTAAAGCCGGCGGCCGCATTGATTTGGCCCAAAAGGAAGAAAAAGAATTAGTGATTTTAAAAAAATACCTTCCTGCTGAAATGTCTGCGGAACAATTGAAGAATATCGTTGAAGAAGTGATTTTGGCAAGTAAAGCCACATCCATCAAGGATATGGGCAGGGTCATGAAAGATGTCCTGGGCCGCGTGGCAGGGCAGGCAGACAATCAAGCGGTTAGCGCTCTTGTCAAAGAACATTTATCTAAAATATAAGACCTCTATGCGTGTTGTAAGAAATTTTCTTTTGGTTTTAGTTGCCATAATTATCATTGGGTCCATCGGTTTTTCTCTTTGGCTGCGTGACCGTTATGTCGTGCCTATTTTGACGTACCACCATGTGGGTGTCCCTTCGTGTAAGTGGCGCCTTAATACCGTTAGTGAAAAATCATTTGATTATCAGATGAATTTTATAAAGCGCCATGGTTTTCAAGTCATCAGTTTTGATAGTCTGGTGCGAGGCATCAAAGAAGGCCATCAGTTTTCCCGCAATACCGTTGTTATACAATTTGATGATGGTTATGAAGATAATTATAAGTATGCTTTCCCAATTCTAAAAAAATATGGTTTTCCTGCAATGATATTTTTAATATCGGATATAATAAATTCTCCTGGTTTTTTAACATGGGATGAAATGAAGGAAATGGAAAAGTACGACATTCTAGCCGGGGCGCATACGCGGCGCCATCCTTATTTGCCCGAATTGGACTTGATGAGAGCTCAGGATGAAATAGTGGGCAGTAAAAAAGTGATTGAAGACCATTTAGGGCACAGTATTGATTATTTTGCTTACCCCACTGGCGGATTTACCAAAGAAGTCAAAGGCCTTGTCCAAAAAGCAGGCTACAAGGCCGCTGTAACTACTAATAGGGGCAAAAACAAGTTTAATATGGATTTGTATGAGATTAAGCGTATTCATATGAACAATACGGACGACCAATATTCCGGAATAGTTTTATGGTTTAAATTATCTGGTTATTATAATTTATTCCGCCATTCTAGGAAATGCGGGGTATCACAACATAAGGGTTTTTATGAATAAACCTTATTATTTAGATGATAACGGTGTTTTTGTCATCGAAGATTATCAGCATGCTAAATTATTTGCTGATTTTTTCCCCGGGGTGTCCGGTTTATACGGGATTCCCATGTGGGCTTTTTATGTCAACCGCGGTCAGGCAGTCAGCTCATTTGGGATCGAATCCAAAGATAAAGCTATTTTAGAATTCCAACCGGCCAATAAGGCCTATCGTTTATCTTCAATTACGGGCTTCAGGACTTTTTTAAAAATCGGCGATGATCGAAGCCAAAAATTTTATGAGCCTTTTGCCAACAGCTTTGTCTCCCCGTATAAGATCCATCAACGTATGCGGATCACCAGCCATGATCTGACCATTGAAGAAATAAATACAACACTGGGATTAAGGATCGTTGTCAATTATTTCACCATGCCTCAAGAGCCTTTTGCCGGTCTGGTGCGCCGCGTTACCGTCGAGAATACGGGCCGCAAGAAATTAGACATCCAATGCGTTGATGGGCTGCCCAGCATTAATTCGTATGGCCTTAAAGACTGGCTTGGCAAACATATGAGCCGTACCGTGGAGGCATGGATAGCCGTAGATAACATCAAGAATAAGGCCCCTTTTTACCGCTTGAAGGTCGAGGTGGCTGATACCCCGCAGGTAACGCCCATCAATGAGGGGAATTTTTATTTTGCTTTTGACTCAGATACTGCCAAGCTGCTTGATGTGATTGTTGAGGCATCATGCGTTTTCGGCCACGCCAGCGATTTCCTGGTGCCGGAAAATTTTTTACGGCAAAAGGATTTTTTAGCTCCTGCCCATCAGCAAACCGCTAATCGCACGCCGTCGGCAATGAGTGTTTGTCATTTTTCCCTTGCAGGCGGTAATAAGCATTGTTTCACGGCGATGGCGGGCTTTGCCCATGATTTGACCGAATTAAAGAAAGTGGTCAAAAAAGCAACTGGCAAGAATTATATTGAAGAAAAGGCAGGGCTTAATCGTCAGATCATTGATGAGATCAAGGATTACTGTTTCACCCATAGCGCATCAATCGAGTTTGACCAATATTGCGCTCAAAATTTCCTGGATAATATCCTACGCGGCGGGCTGCCGGTATCATTGCAAACCGCGCAAGGCCCTACGTCCTTAAATGTCTATAGCCGCAAGCACGGGGACCTGGAACGTGATTATAATTTTTTTATGCTGGCACCTACTTTTCTTTCTCAGGGCAATGGCAATTACCGTGATGTCAACCAAAATCGCCGCAACGATGTCTGGTTTAACAGGGATGTCAAGGACAGCAGCCTTATTAATTTTCTGAATTTAATTCAAGCTGATGGCTACAACCCTTTGGTTGTGAAAGGCGCCATTTTTGTCATTAAGGATGAGGGGAATATCCCGGGGCTTTTGGGCGAATATGGCATTGTCCATGGAGCGGACCAGCTTAAAGAAATTCTTAAAAAAGGTTTTATGCCCGGGGATTTGTTAAAACTTGTCATGCGTGAAATCCCTATTAAGGGACAAGCGGATGATTTCTTGACAAGAGTTTTAGGGTTATGCACCAAACAGGAATCAGCTGAGCCGCAGGAAGGTTTTTGGACCGATCATTGGAGCTATAATTTGGATTTGGTTGAAAGTTTTTTAAATCTTTATCCCGAAAAACTCAGGGAAATTTTTTGGGAGAAAAAGGTTTTTAATTTCTTTTTGAATGATTTTTACGTACTGCCCCGCGAAGCTCGTTATGTTTTAACCACCACCGGTGTCAGACAATACCATTCCTTGGCCGAGGCAGACACAAAGGTCCAGGCTAAGTCCAAGGGGTATAAATTACGCGCGGAGGATGGGCATGGGGAGGTTTATACGACAATTTTATTGGTTAAATTGATCTGTTTATTGGCCAATAAAGCCGCGACCCTTGATCCTAGCGGTATCGGGATCGAAATGGAAGCTAACAAGCCTAATTGGTATGATTCTCTTAACGGCTTACCGGGTTTGCTGGGATCGTCTATCTCTGAAACTTTTGAAGTTAAACGCTTCGCTGTTTTTGTAAGAAAAGCGTTGGACCAATTGAAATTGGATAATGAATCAACGGTCTTGGTTTTTGAAGAATTGGCGGATTTTATTCAGGGACTAACGCATGTATTATCTATGGAAGCGGATCCTTTAAAATATTGGCAGAAGTCAAACGACCTCAAAGAGCATTTCCGCCATACCATCCGTTACGGCATCAAAGGTCAGGAAAAGATTTTAACCATCGCTGATATCAAAGAATTCCTAAATGGCGTTATTAAAAGGTGTGATGAGGGTATTGGGAGAGCCAGGTATGACAACGGTCTTTTTGCCACCTACTTTTATCACGAAGTAACAGAGTATGATCTATTAGATAAGTCGCATCACGGTCAACATCATGTCCGGGCTAATGCCTTTAAACGGCATGATTTGCCTTTGTTTTTAGAAGGCTTTGTGCACGCCCTGCGCGTACAGAGTCAGCCCCGTGTTGCAGGACTTCTTTATAAAGCGGTTAGATCAAGTAAACTGTATGACCGTGAGCTTGGGATGTACAAGGTCAATACGGATCTATTCAAAGAAACCGATGAAATCGGCCGTACCCGTATTTTTCCGTCAGGCTGGCTTGAGAATGAATCTATATGGCTGCACATGGAATATAAATATTTCTTGGAGCTTCTTCGTTGCGGATTGGCCAAAGAATTTTTTACAGAGATCCGAGGATCTTTGGTCCCATTTTTGGACCCGATAAAATATGGCCGCAGCATATTACAAAATTCTTCTTTTATAGCGTCCTCAGCCCACGAAGATAAGAATTTGCATGGACAGGGTTTTGTAGCCAGGCTTTCTGGCAGTACTGCCGAATTTTTACATATTTGGCTGGTAATGAATATGGGGCTTAAACCTTTTGTGTTGGATGATCATGGGGCGTTGACGTTAAGGTTTGAACCAATATTGCCATCGTGGTTATTTACCGAAAAAGCAAAGGGTGAATTTGCGGCACATACTTATAGTTTTAAGTTATTTGCAAAAATAATGGTGGTCTATCATAACCCTAAGTTAAAAGACACTTTTGGCAATCAAGGCGTCAAGGCACAAAAAATCGTACTTACCTACCCCAACCAGAAAATAGTAAAAATCGACGCCGGAGTATTGAGTGAATCTCAAGCCCTGGATGTGCGCGAAGGCGCCGTCGATCGTATAGATGTTTTTTTGAATTAAAAAGTTATACTTCCTCTTTATTATAAAGAGGGGGAAGGGTGAGTTTATGGAGAGCCTTAAAATGAAGAATCCATTAGTCGGTATTATCATGGGCAGCCAGTCTGACTTAAACCTTATGAATGCTGCTGCGGATATATTGGATGAATTCGGTATTCCTTATGAGGTCACGGTGATTTCAGCGCACCGGGCACCCAAAATGACCTTTGATTACGCATCAAGGGCCGCTTCGCGCGGTTTAAAAGTCATTATAGCCGGTGCCGGCGGGGCAGCTCATTTGCCGGGCGTTATAGCCGCTGTTACGACACTTCCTGTCATTGGTGTGCCGGTCAAATCATCCAATTCCATAGGAGGTCTGGATTCATTGTTATCCATTGTACAGATGCCTGAGGGTGTTCCGGTAGCGACCGTTGCGGTTAATGGTGCCAAGAATGCAGGTATTTTAGCGGCCCAGATCATTGCGACTTTTGATAAAAAAGTGTCGGCTAAAATGAAGCTCCATAAAGACCGTTTAAAGAACAAAGTGCAAACTTTGGCACGGAAGATAGCCCGTGACGGCCATCGTTCTTTGCTCGGTTTATAAGAAACCCTCTTGCATTACGTTCCCAAATTTTACAAATACCCAAAGGAGGCCTTAGATGACTAGCACAGGTGTCGGTGTTATTAATGAGAAAGTCAAAAAGGAATCGGGGGTCATTGACGCGATCCGTTTTGAGACCTCTAAGGTGATTGTCGGTCAAAATGTATTAATCGACCGGCTTTTGATAGGCATATTAGCCAATGGTCATATTTTGGTCGAGGGAGTGCCGGGTTTGGCCAAGACCACTGCGGTCAAGACTTTGGCCCAGACGATACAGGCTAAATTTCAGCGTCTGCAATTTACTCCAGATATGCTCCCTGCGGATTTGACGGGTACGCTTATTTATGACCAGCGTAACGGGACTTTTAATGTTAAAAAAGGCCCGATCTTTGCCAATATTATTCTTGCTGATGAAATTAACCGGGCGCCTGCCAAGGTGCAAAGCGCGTTGCTTGAAGCCATGCAGGAGCGGCAGGTGACGATTGGTGAAGAGACTTTAAAATTGGACGATCCATTTTTGGTTTTAGCCACCCAAAATCCGATCGAGCAGGAAGGGACTTATCCATTACCCGAAGCTCAGGTAGATCGCTTCATGCTCAAGGTGAGGATTACTTATCCGACCATGGATGAAGAATTAAAAATCCTCAAGCGCATGGCCACAACCCGTCAGTCATTTTCCGTGCAGGCGGTGGCAACTCCGCAGGATATTATCCGCCTGCGTTCGGTGGTGGATGAAATTTATATGGATGAAAAGATAGAGGATTACATTGTGCGGATTGTGGAAGCGACCAGGAATCCTGAGCGGTATAAACTTAATGACCTTAAAGGATTGATCCTTTATGGGGCGAGTCCGCGGGCCACGATCAACTTAGCGTTAGCCGCCAGGGCGCACGCGTTTATACAGGGGAGGGGATTCGTTACGCCGCAGGATGTTAAAAGCATCGGCATGGATGTCCTGCGCCACCGTGTTTTACCCAGCTATGAAGCTGAAGCCGAGGGCAAGGCCCCGGAAGATCTTGTCAAGCGCATATTAGACGAAGTCGAAGTGCCGTAAAGCCATGGATAAAATTAGTCTTTGTGATCACTGGCATGCATGAAGGATGGAGAGCTATTATGTATTCGGCACGGAATATTTTTGCCGTCTGCTACGGTTTACGACAATTTTGTTCTAAAGATTCTCTTCATTTGGAACAAAATTGTCGTAAAACCTTGCAGACTTTTGGCAAAAAATTCCTGAATGTGCCGAATACATAATAGCTCTCCATCCTTCCTAATGGTGTTTCCAAGAATTTATCACTTACAATGCCTGCCATCTGCAAAGGGAATATAGTATGATCCCTAAAGACATTCTTGAGAAAATCTTGCGCATTGATATCACTACCAACCGCTTGGTGACGGATGTTTTTGCCGGCGCTTATCACAGCATTTTTAAGGGCAGGGGGATGGAATTCGATGAGGTGCGTGAGTATCAGCCCGGAGATGATGTTCGGGCCATTGACTGGAACGTCACTGCCCGTACCGGTTTCCCCCATATTAAAAAATACGTTGAAGAGCGCGAGCTTACGGTCATGATTTTAGTCGACGCCTCCGCATCAATGCAATTTGCCTCAACTAATCAAATGAAAAATAAATTAGCCGCGGAAATTGCCGCGGTCCTGGCATTTGCCGCTATCCGTAATAATGACAAGGTTGGCCTTTTGATGTTTACCGATGAGCCGGAGCTTTTTATCCCGCCTAAAAAAGGCAAAATCCATGTGCTAAGGGTTATCCGTGAGATCTTATATTTTAAGCCTAAGGGCAAAGCCACTAATTTACCCAAGGTGCTGGAGTTTCTTACAAAAGTGCTTCGCCGCAGATCAACGGTTTTTATTATTTCTGATTTTTTAGCCCCCAATGCCGATTACGTGTCTATACGCAAATCCATACGTATTGCCAATCAGCACCATGATTTAATTGCTATTACTTTGACGGATCCCCGTGAAATTAATTTACCGGATTGTGCCTTGGTTGAACTGGTGGACGCAGAATCAGGCGCCAAGATGATTGTTGATACTTCTAATGAACGTTTGCGCAGGGATTATCATAAGAATGCGATGGGCATGATAAAAGATCGCAGCCGTTTATTTGATACCATTGGCATTGATCATATTGATATTTCAACGGATGTGCCTTATACCAAAGCCTTGGTAAGCTTTTTTGCGCAAAGGCGTCATCGTCTGGCTAGGTGAGCGATCATGAATGATATTAAAGATGTAAAACCACCCCTTAATCTGCCTGATCTGTGGTGGCTGCTTTGGCTCTTGTTGATTCTAATCGTCGTTGCTGCCGTCATTTATTTTATCCTACGTTATAAAAAATATCCCCAAGTTCCGCTAACGCCTCAGGTGGCTGAATTGCCTGCTTGGGAAAAAGCATACCAACAACTGGAAGCTTTGCGCCGGGAGAATTTATTGGATAAGGGGCTTTTTAAAGAATTTTTTACAAGGGTAGCCGATATAGCGCGTTATTATATGGAAAATCGGTTTAATATCCGCGCCCCGCATATGTCTACGGAAGAATTTTTGTATTATTTAGGTGTTTCCGGCCATTTAAATGAGTCCCAGAAAAACGCTTTAAAGGAGTTTTTAAATTCCTGTGATATGGTTAAGTTTGCAAAATACGCCCCGACGGTCAATGAGGCGTTGAAGAATTTTGATTTAGCCAAAAGGTTGGTTGATGATACCCGAGTTTAAAACACCCTTAGTGCTGTTTTTGGTCCCTTTGCTGCTGGCGTTATTTTGGCATGAGCACAGACGCCGTGAGGGGGCGTCGTTTAGATTTTCTTCGTTATTTTTGATGCGCCATTTAGATATCACGTGGCGTGCTCAATGGAGTTTTTTGCCATGGGTCTTAAGGTTTTTGGTATTAGTTTTATTATTAATCGCCCTTTCGGGCCCACGAAAACTTTTAGCTCAATCTAAACTGGCCAGCGAAGGTATTGATATTGTTTTGGCCCTGGATGTTTCCGGGAGCATGTCTGCCGAAGATTATCAGATCAACGGCCAGAGGATAAGCCGTTTGGATATTATCAAGAGTACGGTAGAGAATTTTGTCAGGCAGCGTAAGAATGACCGGATGGGGTTGATCGTTTTTGGCTCCCAGGCGTATACAGTTTGTCCGTTGACCACGGACCATGATTGGCTATTGGAAAATTTGCGGCAGGTGCGTATCGGCCTTATTGAGGACGCAACCGCCATAGGTTCTGGCATTGCCACGTCTTTATTACGGCTGAAAAACAGCAAGGCCAAATCAAAGATTATTGTGCTTTTGACCGATGGGGTCAACAATTCCGGTAAAATCCTGCCGCTGGATGCCGCCAAAATGGCCCAGGCTTTGGGCATAAAAATTTATACGATAGGCGCCGGGACCACGGGTATTGTGCCTTTCCCGGTAACAGACGAATACGGGAACCGTCATTATGAGCAAGCGCAGTTCGATTTGGATGAAGACACTCTTAAAAAAATCGCGATGATGACAGGGGCGGAATATTTTCGTGCCGCGGACACAGATTCCTTGCGCCGTATTTATGCCGAGATCGACAAGCTTGAAAAAACTAAAATTGATGAAAAAGGCTATAAGCAATATGAGCCGTTGTATTGGTATTTTGTCGATGGGGCGCTTGTTTTATTAGCATTGGAAATAATATTAACCAATAGTGTATTTTTAAAAATCCCATGATCTTCGCTAACCCGCAAGCCTGGCACCTGTTGTGGCTTCTGCCTTTGATAGCGGCAGGTTTACATTTATTCTATCAATACCGCCGTAAGATGATGTCTCGTTTTATTCAAGAGCATCTTATTGATGGCATAGCACAGGCTTTTAGTTTGAAAGTATACAGGTTAAAAGCCATGTTTTTGATGGCGGCTTTCCTGTTTATGGTTGCTGCTTTATGCCGTCCCCAATGGGGATTTTCTATGCGTCCTGTCAAACGCCATGGCCTGGATATCATGGTGGCCATAGACGTCTCAAAAAGCATGTTGACTCAGGATGTAAAGCCCTCGCGTCTTGAGAGGACTAAACTTGCTGTCAAAGATTTGATTATGAAATTAAACGGTTCGGACCATATAGGCTTGATCGCCTTTGCCGGGAATGCGATGGTGATGTGTCCTTTAACTTACGACTACAACGGTTTCTTATTAAGTCTTGATGATTTAAGTACTGATTCTATCCCGCGCGGAGGCACAAATATATCCCAGGCCATTGAAGAAAGTGTAAAGGCCTATCAAGGCATGGTAGATTCTGATAAGGCGGTGATTTTAGTGACCGACGGGGAAGAAGAAGAGGGCAATGCCTTTGATGCCGCACGTAAGGCAAAAGAAAAAGGAGTGCGTATATTTACGGTTGGGGTTGGCACCAGGGAAGGGGATTTGGTCCAGGTGACCAATGCTGAGTGGCAAACTGAATTCCTGAAAGATGCGGATGGTAATGTGGTAAAATCCCATTTGAATGAAAACTTACTACAGCAAATTGCTTATGTAACAGGTGGCGCTTATGTCCGAAGCGGCGGAGCGCAGTTTGGTTTGGATTATTTATATGACCGGCAATTATCAAAATTAAAGAAACATGATGCAGAGGAAAAAATGGCCAAGCTGTATGATGAGCGTTTTCAGTGGCCGTTGACTTTGGCCTTTGGATTCTTATTAGCCGAAACCTTAATTTCGACAAGGAAAAGAAATGTGTAGCGGTAAAAGGGAATGGAAGAATATAGTTTTTCACGGCCAGCCCCCCATCCCCACAAGCTCGGCGCTTCGGGGCTATAATTATAAGCAGCCCCTGTGCGCCTGTGGGGTAGCTGGCCTTATCAAAACTATATTCTCCCACTCCCTTTTAGCTATAGTTATTGCGTTCCCTTCAATTGTTTGGGCTTCGGTAGCTGGCGAGGTTAATCAGGCCAATGATTTGTACAAGCAAGGCAAATTCGATGACTCGCTTAAACTTTATCAAAAGGCTTTAGATCAGGATGACAAGTCATCGGTCATTAAATATGATTTTGGTACCACTTTGTATAAGAAGGGAGATTATTCAAAGGCTTTGGGTTATTTAGAGCAGGCTGCTCAGGATAAGAATATTGGGATAAGACCGAAGGCGGAATATAATTTGGGTAATGTTCTTTACAAATCAGGTATTAAAAAAGAAAATACCAATGTTGATGAAGCCATCAGGTCATTGCAGGAGGCTTTAGGCCATTATAGAGAATCGATCGCGGATAATCCAAAAGACCAAGACGCGTTATTTAATCAAGATTTTGTTAAAAAGGAAATCGAGCGTTTAAAGAAGAAGAAACAACAACAGCAGAAACAACAACGTCAAAACCAAAAACAACAGCGGCAGGACCAAAAGAACAATCAAAAGAACCAGAACGCAAAGCAACAACAGGGTCAGAAAAAACAGGAGCCACGAGACCAGAAAGAAGAAGGCCAGAAAGAACTTGATCGCAAAGAAGCCCAAGACCTTTTAGAAGAGTATAAAGAGAATGAAGAGCCTAAGAAGCTTTTAAATTATATGCCTAAGAAAATAGATGATAGGCCGGTGCTTAGGGATTGGTAAAACAATGATGAAAAAATTAATTTTATCTTTTTTTATTTTGATGGCCACAAGCGGTGTTTTAAGGGCTGATGCCGTAACTTTTGAGGCGACCGTTAATTCTTCTCGAGTATCCTTAGACCAAGTCCTCCAGTTGACCTTGACTGTTACCGGGGTCAATGGCAATTTGGACCCTGTGAGTTTGCCTGTGCTTGACGGGTTTACTGCTAAATATCTGGGGCCGTCAACTAGCGTGTCTATTGTTAACGGCGATTACCATAGCGAACGGTCGTTTGTTTATAATTTATTCCCTAATAAGACCGGTCATTTTCAAATACCGCCTATCAGTGCTACTATTATCGGGCAGACATACTCTACCAAGCCTATAGATGTTGAAGTCATAGAAAACTCTGCTCAAGCGCAATCGCCATCCCCATCTTCCAATGAAGCATCTGATCAAAATCAAGCCCCGAGCACACAGAGCCTTAAAGACAAGATATTGGTTAAGGTTTCCGTGGACAATACTGCGGTATTTTTGAATGAACGTATTCCATTAACGGTAAAATTATTTGTCAATGACGTTCCTATGCGTGATATCCAATATCCGCTGTTTAATAAAACAGGGTTCCTTGTTGATGATTTTGAAAAACCTGAGCAAAGTTCCCAGGTGATTAATGGGGGCAGATATGATGTGGTTGTGTTTAAGACTAATATATATCCTGCTCGATTAGGTGACCTGACTTTTGGTCCGGTACAAATTCAAGGTAATGTTCTTTATAAAACCGGCCAGAACAGTCCTTTTAATCAGGACAACAATTTTTTCGGGACGGATGTTTTTAATAATTTTTTTAATGCTTATGCCACCCGCCCGGTGACAGTGAGCTCTGAGCCTGTTCAATTACATGTCTCCTCACTGCCGGAAGTTAATCGCCCGCAAGATTTTTCCGGAGCTATCGGCCAATTTGATTTTAAAGCGAGCATCTCTCCGGCACAAGTCAAAGCAGGTGATCCTATAACCCTGAAGATGGATTTAAAAGGCAGCGGTAATTTTAAAGGAACACAAATGCCTGTTTTCCAGGATTTAGGTTTTAAAACTTATGCCCCTCAGATCAAGGAGGGGATAGATGAGAAAACAGCGGAGGAAGTGATTATTCCTACCTCAGCGAATATCAAGGAAGTTCCTGCTTTGCGTTTTTCTTATTTTGATACTTCTCTAAAAGACTATAAAACAATCACTCAAGGGCCTTTTGCTATTCAAGTGGCGGCGCCCGGTCCCGATCAGCAATTTAAGGCGGTTGGATTTTCTGATGTTGGCAAAGAAATCTCAGCACCACCCGTAAATCAAATTTCTTTAGGGAAAATACTTATTAAGGCCCGCCAATTATTAAAGAAACTTTTTGCGTCAATTTGGTTTTGGGTCAGTTTGGAATTTATTATTGCGGCAGGCATTTTTTATTTCTTATGGAAAAGGTTTCGAGATCGCCTTGAAAATGATCCCGCCTTTGCCCGCAGGCTAAAGGCTGTCAAAGAGGCTAGGCAAGCCTTGAGTCAAGCAGAGGGGTATATTTCCAAGGGCAGCTCCAAAGATTTTTATGCCCTATTGTCAAAAGTCTTGCGTGATTACCTGGCTAATAAATGGCATCAACCTTCTGCGGCTTTGAGTGTAGATGAAATTTTACGCCAATTAAAAACAGCCAAACTGGATGATGCCCATATTGCGCGGCTCAAAACCATATTGGAACAAAGCGATCTGGTATGCTTCGCCGGTGCCAGCCGTGATGCCGGCCAGATGCGCGCGGATCTCTCTCAAGCAAAAGATTTAATCACCCATCTTGAAAAATCTTTAAAGTAACACGTTGGTATAGGATTTCGATATATGAATAAATTATTCAAACTTTCTTCAGACCTCATGTGTATCGCGTCTACGGACGGGTATTTTAAAGAATTGAACCCGGCGTGGGAAAAGATGTTAGGCTACACGCTTGAAGAATTGCTTCAGAGGCCTTTTGTAGAATTTATCCATCCTGACGATGTTGAGTCGACTTTAAAAGAAGTCAATGAGCAGGCTAAAGGTAAGGCCGCGGTTAATTTTATAAACCGTTACCGTTGCAAGGACGGGTCTTATAAATGGCTTGAATGGCACTCGACGCCTGCCAAAGAAAATACGATCCTTTATGCGGTTGCCAGGGACATAACAGAGAAAATAAAGATTGAACAAGATTTAAAATTTCTGGAAGCAAAATACCATCGGTTTTATAACAGCATCATGGATGCTTTTGCTGTTGTAGACATGAAAGGAAAAATTCTAGAATGTAACGAGGCTTATCGCAGTATGCTCGGCTATGAAATGGATCAGTTAAAAAAATTGACCTATTCAGACCTGACACCCGTAAAGTGGCATGCTTTTGAGGCAAAGATTATTCAGGAACAGGTTCTGCGTTGCGGGCATTCAGAAGTCTACGAAAAAGAATATTGCCGTAAAAACGGCGAGATTTTTCCTATTGAGATCCGGACATTTCTTATTTGTGATGAGGAGGGCAAGCCTGTTGGCATGTGGGGTATTGTACGTGACATTACACAGCGCAAGAAGACTGAAAGCAGGCTCAAAGAGAGCGAGAGTCGTTATCATTCCCTTTTTGCAGGTATGCAGGAAGGCTTCGCGCTTCATGAGATCATTTGTGACGGGAAAGGTAAGCCCGTTGATTATCGTTTTCTTGAAATAAATCCTGCGTTCGAGAATATGACCGGTATGAAAGCTGCGGATATCATAAACAGGACCGTCAAAGAAGTCTTGCCTAATATTGAATCTTACTGGATCAAGCGATACGGGAAAGTGGCATTAACTGGAACCCGTGAGAATTTTGAAAATTACTCGAAAGATATTGGCAAATATTTTAAAGTCATTGCTTTTAGTCCAGAAAAAAGACGGTTTGCCGTATTTTTTGAAGACATCACTGAATTCAAGCAGGAAGAACTTCGCCAAAAGCTCACGGCCGAAATTTTGGAAATTCTTAATAGCTGCTCAGTCTTGGCTCATGCGATCAAGAGGATTCTTGCTGTCATCAAAAAGGAAATGAATGTAGATGCCGTGGCGGTCCGTCTGCGCAACGGGGAAGATTATCCTTATTATGCCCAAAATGGTTTTTTAAATGATTTTTTGAGTACAGAGAATACATTGACCTCTCGCGATTTGGAGGGGAAAGTTTGCAGGGATAAACAAGGCAACATCTGTTTGGAATGCATGTGCGGTCTGGTCATTTCCGGGAAAGCTGACTTGAAAGGACCTTCTTTTACCAAAAACGGGAGTTTTTGGGCAAACAATTCATTATCGTTACTGGAGGTCCCTGCGGACCGGGAGTAAAGATGGTATCCTCGCAGGTGTTGTATTGATGAAGATTTTTTGTCCATAGCGTTGATTCCCATTCGGGCTAATGGGGAAATCGTCGGCCTTCTGCAACTCAATGCCCGAAGAAAGAATTGTTTTACGTTTAAGATGATCCAATGTTTTGAAGAAATTGGGATGAACATCGGTTTGGCGTTGATGCGAAAGCAGGCTGAGGAAATGCTGCGGGAAGCAGGTGAAAGATCAAAAATGTTTCTACAGAGGATATTGGCTGTTCGTGAAGAAGAAAAGAAAAAGTTATCTGCCAATTTGCATGATGAGCTCGGGACCATGGCTGTTGCGCTTAACGCAGATTTAAGTGTTATTCAATCTGACCTGGAAAAAAAGAATTATAAAAATGTCGTCAAGAATATCCGTAAGACAAAAATTATCCTGAAAAAAGAGATTGCCATATTCAGGAAGATCGTAGAAGAACTTCGTCCGCCGAATTTAGATGTTATCGGTTTAGCTGGAGTTCTAAAAGAAAAATTCTCTAAAAGGGCAGAGGAGAGCGGCCTGGATATTAGTTTTAAGATCGGGAACAGGGACAACATTCTTGGCGACGAAATTGCGACAGCTGTTTATCGCGTTACGCAAGAGGCTTTTACAAATATCGTTAAGCACGCTAAAGCCAGGAAAGTCGATGTCAGTTTACACTATTGGCGTACCCAATTAAAATACACTATTTGTGACGATGGCTGTGGATTTGACGTTAATCATGTTTTAAAAAATTCGAAAGTGTTTAAATTGGGGATCCAGGGAATGCGGGAACGTATCGAAGCTTTGGGGGGTACGTTTATCATAGAATCTGTGATGAAGAAGGGCACATCAATTTTGATAACCATTCCTGTTTCGCGGGGGGAGGGGGGGGGAGGATTAAAAAATGAGCATAACAGTTATTATAGCTGATGACCATGCTCTTGTGCGGGAGGGAATCAAGGCTGTTTTGAAGAAAACGACCTTGGGGATCGACGTCATTGCGGAAGCGTCTAATGGGAAAGAAGTCTTGAATATTGCAAAAAAAATGCCGGCTGATATTTTTCTTTTGGACATTTCCATGCCGTTTTTGAACGGGCTTGAATTGACAGTCCGCCTGATACAATTGAATCCGAAGAATAAAATCATTATTTTGAGTATGTATGACGACCAGATGTCGGTTGAAAGGGCCTTACAAAGCGGGGCTAAAGGTTATTTAATCAAAGAAACAGCCTCTGAAGAGGTGGTTCGCGCGATACGGGAAGTTGCTAACGGGAGGATTTTCTTGAGTCCTAAGATTTCCCGTTATATTGTTAAAGATTTTTTTGGAAGCCGGCAGCAATATAAAAAAAGAGAGCGATTTTTGCGGTTAACTGGGAAAGAAAGAGAAATTCTTCAGCTTGTTGCCGAAGGCTTTTCCAGTAAGGATATCGCTAAAGAACTAAAGATCGTACTAGCTACCGTTATGGTTCATCGCAAAAACATCATGCACAAGCTTGATATCCATAAAGAAACCGATCTTGTCCGTTTTGCGTTTAAAGAAGGTATTATCCGCTTTTAATCCCCCAATCTTTCTATTCATCGATCAATTACTACATCCTTTTTGGAGAATTACATATCTACCCGTTTTAGGGTATGGACTCTCTTTAATATCTGTTGTTAAATATAATACTTTAAGTCACTAATGTCGGTCGAGCTGTTTATTCTGGGATCTGGAAGGGATGAGAGATATGGAAAATATAAAACAAGGGTGTGTCCTGCTGGTAGAGGACGAAGAAGCCGTCCGTGAGTCGCTCAAAGAACTTCTGGAGCTTTTTGATTTTCAGGTGTATGCAGTGCGATGTGTTGACCATGCCATTAAGATCCTTGAGGAACAACAGGATATTGAAGCCATTGTCAGTGATCTTAAAATGCCTGGTAAAATGGGGATAGATACTCTTAGATATCTTAATAGTAAGGAAAGGAATATTCCTGTGATTTTCCTGACTGGATGGGGCACAATGGAAACCTGTCAGGAAGCGTTAAAAGAGGGGGCCTTTGACTATATCCTGAAACCCATTGAAAATAAAGACAAGGTGCTTTTTCCGTTAAAGCAAGCGATTGAGCGTTACCGTTTGGAAAAGAACAATGAGGAATTAGAGCTTGATGTCTTGCGTATGGCTGAACAACACGAAAAGTTGCTGGATTCTATCCTCAGCGATGTTGAGATCAAAAATAAGGTACAGGAAAAAATCGCTACCATTATTCAAAAGTGGGAGAAGAAGAAAAAAAGGAATTAAAATTTGCGTCAGTTGCAGTTCATTCAATGGGCACTAAAGTAGTTGACAGACCAATGAATGCCTACCAGAATATGTTAGTTTCTACTAAAAGAATTTATATGAATGGAAAATTGAAGGAAGATAAAATATGGGCAGCAAGGGAAGCATCCTTATCGTTGATGATACGCCAGTAGACTTAGCGCTCCTTGTGGATATTTTGATCATCGAGGGCTATGAGGCTCATCCGGTTGATAGCGGGGAGTCGTGCTTGGTGGCGGTTGCTTCCAAGCTTCCGGATTTGATTTTTTTGGATATCCGCATGGAGGGTATAGACGGATTTGAAGTATGCCGGCGGCTTAAGGCGGATGAGAGAACACGCAATATCCCCGTTATTATGATAACCGTCTTAAAAGAAGAGTGGAAGAGGGGCTTCCAGTTGGGAGCAGTGGATTATATATCAAAGCCCTACCAGAAAGAGGAGCTTTTGGCGCGGGTGGCAGTTCATCTGGCATTGCGCCAGACCGAAAAGCAATTGCAGAATGAACTGACTGAGCGCAAAGCGGCGGAACATTCTTTACGCTTTAATATAGCAGAGCTTAATCTCGCGTTGAAGTCAGCAGGGATGGGCGTTTGGCAGTTGAATTTAGTTGAAGGAAAACGTATCTTTGACTATCAAGTTTGTTTTCTTCTTGGAATAGATCCGGCAACTTTTAAAGGGACAAAAGAAGAATTTTTAGAGAGGATCCATCCGCAAGACCGTGAAAAAATTACAACAAGCTTGGCCAATACGATCAATAGCGGCAAAGCATACGAGATCGATTATCGCGCTGTCTGGCCCGATGGGAGTGTTCATTATATTGCTACCAGGGGTGAGTTGGTCCGCGATGATAACGGTGCCCCGCAAATGATTAATGGTATTATTTGGGATACTACCGAGCGCAAGCGGACCGGGGAGGAATTAAAGCAAAAAAATATCCTTATAGAAAGCACGTTAAATGCTATTGACGATATCTTCTATGCGTTTGATAAGAACGGTAAATTTTTAGTTTGGAATGAAACTTTAAAGAAAATTACCGGCTATAGTGATGCGCAACTTAGTGTGATGAAGCCGACAGATTTTTTTGCAAGAGAAGACTCTCAGCGTATATCCACGTCTATAGAAAAAATTTGGAGAGACGGTTTTACGAAAGACACCCTTAATTTTCTTTTGAAGGACGGGACTCAAATCCCATACGAGTTATCCGGAACAGCGCTTAAGGACAGTTCCGGTAATACTATAGGATTTTCCGGGACGGGTAGAAATCTTGCCGAACACACCAAGGTCACAGATAAACTTAGGAAAGCAGAACTTTGGTATAGGACGCTGTTTGAAGGTTCTACGCAAGGCATTATTGTTGTGGATGCCCAAACAAAGAAGTTTTCTTATGCCAATCCGGCTATCTGCAGGATGTTCGGGTATTCACACGAAGAATTTTTGATGCTTGCTGTTAAGGAGCTTCATCCCAAAGAGTTGGGGGATCAGGCTATGGCAGAGCTTGAGGCTCAAGCACACGGGGAGAAGATCTTGACGGTGGACATGCCATGTCTTTCTAAGGATGGAAAGACATTTTATGCTGACATTAGTACCACTGTCATGGCCTTAGAAGGTAAGGTTTGGCTTGTAGGTTTTTTTAATGACATAACTTGGCGCAAGCATTCACAAGAGCAGTTGCGCGAAAGTGAACTCAGGTTTCGTACCGTAGTCGATCAGGCAGGGGAAGCGTTTCAACTCATTGATGAGCGAGGTTACATTTTGGATGTCAACAATGCCGCCTGCAGGCAATTGGGGTATTCTAAAGAAGAACTACTTCACATGGGAGTATGGGATTTTTATCCGGAAGCGGTTAAGGAACAATATCCCGCCCGTTTTCAATCACGGGTGGGCAAACCGCCGGTAATGCTTGAGGCTGCGCATCGACGTAAGGATGGGACGGTTTTTCCTGTTGAGGTTAACATCACAACATTAAAGATCAACAATTGTTTGCGTGGCGTGGTATTTGTGCGTGATATTAGCGAACGAAAAAAATATGAAAACATGTTAAATCAGAATTTAATAGCATTAGATAAAGAACGGAGCAATCTTCAGTCTATATTTGATTCATCTCAAGTTGGCCTTATGCTTATTGATTCTAAGGGCGTTGTTGAACGTGTAAATAATGTTTTAGCTTCTATGGTTGGCCGTAATCCGCAGGACCTTCTGGTTGAAAGGCACGGAGAGGCGATTTGCTGTATACACCCCCTGACAACAAAACAGCGTTGTGGAGAAACTCCCTTTTGTAGGGACTGTTCTATTCGTGATCTTTTTGAGTGTGCCCTTGGCACAGACCAAAAGACTGAGGGCATTGAGACTGAAAAAGAGCTTTTGATAGGTCAAAAAAAGATATCTGTATGGTTAAATATTAACGCGACACCAGTGTATATTGACAACAAAAAGCATGTTCTGCTTTCCATCGTTGACATTACTACCCGTAAACATGCGGAGCAGGAGCTGATTTTGTCAAAAAATGCAGCTAATGCGGCCAATAAGGCCAAAAGTGAATTTTTGGCCAATATGTCTCATGAAATACGCACACCTTTAAATGCGATTTTGGGATTTAGCGATTTGCTGGGATCGACTGATTTGGAGGAAAAGCAAAAAGAATATCTAAATACGGTCATATCCAGCGGGAAGATATTGCTTGCTGTCATTAATGATATATTAGACTTTTCGAAATTGGAAGCAGGGAAAGTTCAGCTGGAGAAGATGGATTTTGATTTAGGGAATTTAGTATATGATATTTTTAAGATAGCTAAGGTAAAATTTAAGGATTATAAAATTAACTCCTACGTTGATTGGGACTCTTCTCTGCCTTCATGGGTCAGGGGGGATCCGACGCGGCTGCGCCAAATTTTATTAAATCTCCTGAATAATGCGGCCAAGTTTACTTTGGAAGGAGAAATTGGCCTTACGGTTAGTTTAGAAAAGGCCTCGACAGAAGGAGTAGCGGTTAGATTTTGTGTTAAAGATACGGGAATAGGTATACCGCAGGATAAAAAGGAAGAATTATTTAACTCTTTTACTCAAGTTGATTCTTCCATCACGCGTAAATACGGCGGAACGGGATTAGGGCTTGCTATTTCCAAAAGTTTAGTCAACGCGATGGGAGGCAAGATTTGGTTTGAATCACAGGAGGGGAAAGGGAGCCAATTTTTTTTCTCTGTCCAATTTGACAAAGGATCTTCCTTGATTCAACAATCTATTGAGCCTTTGTCTAAGGACAATTTAATCGGCAAGATAGTTTTGTGTATTGATGACTTTCATTCTTCTTTGGAGATTTTGTCGCGGTATTGTCAGGAGATCGGACTGGATATTATTACAGCATCCGGTGCTCAGGAAGCTTTGCACAAATTAGACGAAAGGGCCTCTTTAGGGAAATTGCCTGATTTAATATTAAGTGACATTATGATGCCCGTGATGGACGGGTATGTTTTGGCGAAGAAAATTCGCGGCAATCCAAAATTCGATAGCATCAAGCTTGTGGCAATTACTTCCGATGCTCGTATTGGTTCTTGTGCATTAGCTAAGGAGAATGGGTTCAACGCCTTTTTGGCTAAGCCTGTCTCTCGGGATGATTTAGTCAAAACTATTTGTACTGTTTTGGGAGATAAACGCAGCGATCCGTCTACGATTATTACGCGTCATGTGGCTGATGAGGTCAGTCTTAAAGGTCTTCGGGTCTTGGTGGTTGATGACACGTCTTCTAACCGGCAATTAATGAAGGTTTTTTTAGACATGTGGGGATGCGCCGGCGACTTTGCCAAAGATGGTCAAGAGGCCGTTGATCTGATCAGGTCAAATCATTATAACGTATGTTTGATGGACTTGCAGATGCCGGTATTAGATGGTGCCCAAGCGGCTAAAATTATTCGGGCCCAGATCAGCAAAACATTACCTATTGTTGCTTTAACTGCCGCCGTGATGAAAGAAGACATCGAACGCAGTTATGAAGCTGGAATGAACGACTTTCTTCCTAAGCCTGTTGATGTCAATAAATTAAAGTCAGTACTTATAAAGTATGCGTGTTCCTAGATTTTTGAGATAACTGTTCAGAGAGACTCGTCGATGTCATCCTGAGGCGTAGCCGATGGATCTTAAGACGCTTTTAGACTCTTCGTCGCTTTCACTCCTCAAAATGACACCTTTTTTCTACGCGCTAACAGGTTGGATCCCCGCTTTCGCGGGGATGGCATAATAGATTTTGTCATTCCCGCGCAAGCGGGAATCCGCTTTTACAAAATGACTCTTTATGTGGCGCAATCTGTAAACATTAACTCTTTGAGGAATTAATTAGAAAAAATGAGAATATTTTTTTCTGCATTATAACCGCATACGTTTCAATATGTTATATATAATAATTTATATTACCTGATTTGACAACCTACGAATATATGTTATCCTTTCATCAGTAAACGCTTTCCCGAAAAACCACGGAGATTAACCATGTTCAAAAGAATTTTGAACTTGATAATTATTTTTTGTTTTCTTTTGACCGCCTTAGGCCCTCTGCCCAAAGCCCATGCCGATTCTGTTTTAGGCCTGCCTGCCCCCGGAACCATGGTCAATTTAAGTCCTGCCTATGAGCCTGTGATCATAAAAGGCCTGACTGTTCACAAAGATAATCCTTTCTTGTTTGATTTTATAGTGGATGTGGGCCAAGACAAGATGTCCGGTGAGCCTCTGAAAAAAGAAGGCGAAAAGCTTATCAAGTATTTTTTAGCCAGTTTAGCTATCCCTGACAAAGATGTTTGGGTCAACCTATCTCCTTATGAAAATAACAAAATTATCCCTGAAGCATTGGGTCAGACCGACATGGGGCGTGACCTTTTGGAACAGGACTATATTTTAAAACAAATCACAGCTTCTCTTATTTATCCGGAGAAACAGTTAGGCAAGACCTTCTGGGATAAAGTCTATGCCAAGGCCCGGCAGACATATGGAACAACCCAAGTCCCGGTCAACACCTTTAATAAGGTATGGATCATGGCCGACAGGGCAGAAGTCTTTGAACACAACCAAACCGCCTTTGTGGTAGACCAACATTTAAAGGTAATGCTGGAAGAAGATTATCTGGCCTTGCAAAAGCACCAAAGCCAAATAGGGACGCCAACCAGGGGACATGTCCCCGAAGGGGCCGTGTCCCCAAGCAGGCTGCCAACCAATGAAGCTCTGGAACTGAAAGCACCCCAGGGAACAAGCCGCTTGCCAAGCAACTCCTTAGCCAGTCAAATCGTCAAAGAAATCATCCTTCCCGAACTCGAAAAAGAAGTCAATACCGGCAAAAACTTCGCCAATCTGCGCCAGATTTTCAACTCAATTATACTTTCCAGCTGGTACAAGAAAAACCTTAAAGAAGCCTTGCTCAATCAAGTGTATGCCAATAAAGCCAAGGTCAAAGGTATTGATTTAAATGATCCGACAGTAAAACGGCAAATTTATGAACAATACCTGAAAGCCTATAAAAAGGGCGTGTTCAACTATATTAAGGAAGACGTGGACGCGGCGGGCGCAACGATTCCTCACAAATATTTCTCTGGCGGGTTATTAATCGAAGGCACTCCTGCGGCTAATCCTGCGATGACAACGGATGTAGCCGCATTGTCCGATTCTTTGCCCAATAGGGCCATGGTGATCATTAATGCAGGTGTAGTTACAAATAACGCTAACGCGGCAATGCCTTCACCGGCTGCTGGTTTTGATGAGGCGATGGCATCTTCCGTAGATTTTGAGACGGCGTTTCCGAGAATATTTAAGCCTCTTGAGGAGTCAATGGGTGTTTTATTCAGGATGACGGATATTGAGAATAATCGTCAATTGACAGGCCAAGAACAAAGCGTTATTGAGCAGAATATCCGGGAGGTCATTATAAATGTCAGCCCCGCGATTGCCAAACAATTTCATCGGACAGAAACTGCCGCGAGGCAATTTGTGCATTTGACAATTTTAAATTATTTAATGATCAAGATGGCGGAGACAGAAGAGAGTTTGAACAAAATCCATGAAAAGAATTTTACGCGTCTTGTTGTAGACCACTGCTGGTTTATTTTTCAACCACGCCTGGATGAGATCTTCAGATTTATAGATTCTGGATGGAGACCGAGGGGTTCTGCCATAGATCCGTTAATGGAGATCACATTAAAGGTCAGTGCCCGTGATTCAAACGCCACTGATGAGCAAAAAATACAAGCAACTTTTGCGCGGGCCAAGCTTTTGCCGGGTACGGCTCTCGGTCGAGCCATCGGCAATGCGGCAATGACGGCAGAGGGGTTGAAGAAAATTATAAACCGCTATCTTGATGGTATGCAAGAGTTAAAACAAAAACTTCACAATGAAATGACTCCAGAGATCAAAGGAAAAAGAAAGCTGCCGGATGATAAATTTGATTTTGATAGGGTGTTCAATACGCTACTTAAAGGCCCGTCTGCATGGTATTCTGAATTTTGGGACATGGTGGCCTTGGCGGAGCAACGGGGGGTTGAGATTAATAAACTCAAAAGTAATGGGCATAATATTTTTGATCAGTTTGAAGACGGTTACCAGAAAGTGTATCAGGCTTTTATTGAAAATTTACAGGCCGCAGGGATTAATATAGGAGCTTCCTATTATGATCTTCTTGAACTAGTGAATAAAAATCAGGATTTGCCCCCACAGGAAATCGCTTTAAAGCTTTTAGAATATAGTCAATCAGATGCTGCTTTAGGAGATGATCGGTCAAATATGACAGACGCGGCTACGCTTACGGTTAAACCTGGCGACCCGGATGTCCCTATTGCCCCCAACATGAAGATAGGTATTAGAGTGAAAAATGGTATAAATTATTTTCAACTATTTAACGCAAAAGGCAGAAATGTTGGCGTTTCTCTTCCGGTTATGGGAGGCAATGCGAGGGTCTATGTTAAGGGACAGTTGTTTGTTGCCGATGATATAGGGGAAGGAGGGCTGCGCCAGCT
This sequence comes from Candidatus Omnitrophota bacterium, assembly GCA_015233675.1. GTDB lineage: Bacteria > Omnitrophota > Gorgyraeia > Zapsychrales > Fredricksoniimonadaceae > JABDGZ01. The sequence goes on along the minus strand of JADFXH010000001.1, from coordinate 41,099 downwards.
CGAGTTCTTTTTCGCTTATCCAAAGAACCCCCTGCACAGGTGGAGTCGTTTATGGAATGTTATGCTTGATCGCAATGAGGACCATACAAGGCTGATTACGGAAGGTGTTCCTGGTCCAAATATTTATAACTCTGGCAGACTGGTAGGTGTTAATTCTGTATCTCTCAATGGGAGTGTCTTAGGGGTAGGCTTCGACCAAAGTACTAAGGTGGTCAGGCTGGACCTTGCGGAATTTGAAAGAATGATCCCTGCATATGCGAAACCCAATCCGGCGATGACGGCGAAGGATTTTTCTTTTGAAATAGATGACCAAAACGTTCGCGAAGTAACGAATGACCCGGAGTATCAAAAAAAAATAAATACAAATGGAGCAACGTATACTCATCGCGGATACCGGGTATTCTTGCTTGAGGCAAAGGGCAAAGAAGGGTTGAATACCACCGTTGTAGTTCAACAAATGAAATTGTTGCAAAGATTAGCGCAATGGGTGAAGTTGCCTGATAGAGAGGATATGCATAACATTGATCAAATCAGCCTCGCCAAACGCATTTTGTTTTGGGTCAATCCCGATAATGAATTAAGCGCTTTCCGTGAAGATGCCGCAACTCCTTTTGAGTCTGAAGGGAATTTCGGCCTTGTGATAGATCCTTTTCTTAGGAATCCTGAAGTTTATGTAAGTGAACTGCAAAAGGGATATCATCAAAAGGTTGCAGCCTTGCAGACCGGAAAAGTCAAAGTCTTCATTGAGGGTGAAACGCTCCATTTTACTTTTTCTGACGCTGCCATGACGGGGCTTATTGTTCAAGAGGTTAATAAGTTAATGAAGGGAATTCCGAATACAGCGCAGATGCGGGACTTCTCAGTGGGCACAATACCTGATATAGGCACGGCAAGGAAAGCTGATGATTCTTTTGTTGCATTACTCAAAAAACTTAAAGGAGCCGATCCAGAAATATTACGCGAGGTTAAGAGAGATAATAAGGAGACAATAAGCAAGATAGAGACTTGGGCAGATTATCTTCAAGCATGGGGCTATATTGAAGAAACCAGCATTGAGGCTCCTTTCCCATCGCCCTGTCAGAGGTCGGCGAATGCGTTGCTTGCTCTTTTTTCAAAGAGTGCAATCAAAAATGACGCTGCGATGGCTGTTGATAGGGCTTCGAGGGGCCGTGTTGTTAATCCTGATCTTAGAGGAGGTATTGATTTAAATACTTCCGGCGGCATGCAATGGAAGGTCAGTAAAGATGGCAAGGGTGTTGAAATGGATATCGATCCTGTCATGGTTGCGCGAATTAGGCGTGAAGGCATTGAAAGCCTTTCGCCGGTGATTTTTAGAATAACACCTATAACGAGCGTTTGGCCTTTAATGGGGCTCCAGACGCCTGTGAAGGGCGGGACTTTGGCCGGAGTTTAAATTTTATATGATATGGCAAGATATCCAACGAATCCGTAATGAAGTGCCGCTTATCCATAATATTACCAATTATGTGGTCATGAACACTACGGCAAACGCGCTTTTGGCTGTTGGGGCTTCCCCTGTAATGGCTCACGCGGTTGAAGAAGTCGAAGAGATGACAGGGCTTGCTCGTGCGCTGGTTATTAATATCGGGACATTGAGCGTTCCATGGGTCGAGGCGATGATCAAGGCAGGAAAGGAAGCCCATCGATTGAAAATTCCTGTTGTTTTTGATCCGGTCGGATGCGGCGCTACACAGTTTCGTACCGTTTGCGCGCAAAAGTTGATTCAGGAAATCCATCCAACGGTCATTCGCGGTAACGCTTCGGAGGTAAGGTCTTTACTGCGTGCGGGATCTGGTACAAAGGGTGTGGACAGCCGTCATGCGTCCCATGAGGTTTTAGATGAGGCCCGTGAACTTTCCAGGACTGCAGGATGCGTTGTTTCGGTCAGTGGAGAGGTGGATTTGATCGTTGAAGGCGATAAGACGGTCAGGGTTGCGAATGGCCACCCAATGATGTCTAAAGTAACCGGTATGGGCTGCACGGCCAGCGCGATAACAGGTGCATTTATTTCGGTGAACCCTAAAGCCTTGAGTGCGGCAGCACACGCTATGGCGCTCATGGGGATCGCCGGTGAAATAGCCGTCAAACGTTCAGCCGGACCGGGAAGTTTTCAACTGAACTTTCTAGATACTCTTTATTCTATCCAGGGATCTGATATTGAAGAATATCTTAAGATGCAGGGTCTTTGATAATTCATGAGATAGAAATTTCTTCTAAAACAACCCGCGCCGCGCGAAGACTGGCACCGGGTTTGCCTAAAGATGTTTTAACTGCGGAAAGCTCATCGACGATTTGAGGCCTCTTGAGTGCTCTTTCAACGGCATTGGCAATGTTGGCAGCGGTGGCTTCATTTTGGATTAATTCTTCTGCTATTTTCTTCCCGGCTACGATATTGACTAAACCGATATAAGGGATTTTGATGACAGCCTTTGCTATTGCGTAGGTAAGCCATGAAGTTTTATAGATGATGACCATGGGTTTTTCCAGCAGGGCGGTTTCTAAGGTAGCGGTACCGGATGCTACGATGACAGCATCCATCGCATTAATCCCATCATAGGCAGGTCCATCGTAAATTTTAATTGGGATGTGTTTAAGGTTCCCGCATTCGCGGGAATGACATTTGGGATATAGGTTCTCGTTTAAAATTGGTTCAATAATTTTCATAGGGATGGTGGGGGCCCTGAGCAATATGAACTGGCGCTCGTGGTTTTGTTTAAAGAGTTTTTGGGCCGCCTCCAGCATGCAGGGCAGGTGGCGTTCAACTTCTTTAGCGCGTGAGCCGGGCATAATGCCGATGGTGGTTTTGTTTGAAAGAAGCCCGATTGTTTTTAATACATCTGCGCGGCTGCAACCCACGATGATCTCATCCACTAAAGGATGTCCGACGTAATCAACCTTCATCCCGTATTTGCTATAAATGTCTTTTTCGAAAGGGAATAAAACGATCATGCGGTCAACTAATTTCTTGATCTTCAATATTCTTTTTTCCCTCCATGCCCAGACTTGGGGCGAGATATAGTAAATGATCTTTAGCCCGCGTTTTTTTATTTCCCGGGCCAGGCGCAGATTAAATCCGGGATAATCAACCAGGATGACACAATCAGGATGACTGGAATCGATTTGTTTTAAAGTTTGATCAAATACTTTTTTGATGCGGCTAAAATTTTTAATAACCTCGGTGATGCCGATCACCGCAAGCTCAGTGATGTCTGTAAAGCATTCAACTCCTGCTTGACGCATATGCTCGCCGCCGATACCGCTCAGGCGCAGGGCGGGGTCAAGATTTTTTAAAGCACGGGCGAGGCCCGCGGCACGCATATCGCCTGAAGCCTCACCCGCGACGATCATAATAAGTTTTGTCGGTGTTCCCATATTTTTTGGTTGATGTCCAAAGCCACTTTCAGGGCTTCTCGCGCTTCGACACCGGAGACTTTAGGCCTTTGGTCTTCGCGGACACAATCGAGAAAGTGTTCAAGTTCTTTCTTAAGAGGTTCTTCTTTTTCAATGGGGATACTGCGTTTGTGGATGCCGCGCTCGTCTTTGGTGTACATATTGGCTTCCTGTTTGGCATAGTCGAGGGAGATATAAGCGTTTTTAGTGAACAGCCGTATTTTTCGGGTGACTTCCGGAGAAATACGGCTGGCGGTGACGTTGCATACACAGCCGTTGGCAAAAGTCAGTCTGGCGTTGGCAATATCTTCTTTATCAGTCAATACGTTGATGCCTACGGCTTGGATGTCTTTTAAAGGAGATTTCACTAAACCTAAAATAATGTCAATGTCGTGGATCATCAAATCCATGACCACTCCGATATCCAGTGAACGGTTGGGAAATAAGTTAAGCCGGTGGCATTCGATAAACAAAGGATTTTGGGCAACGGGTTCAATGGTGCTAAAGGCACTGTTAAAGCGTTCCACATGGCCGATCTGCAATTTGAGGTTTTTTTGGCTGGCTAAGCGGATAAGTTCATCAGCTTCTTCTAAGCTATAGGTGATGGGTTTTTCAACAAAGGCATGAATGCCTTTATTAAGAAAATAAGAGGCAATCTCGGCATGTGTGACTGTCGGTGTGCAAATACTGACCGCGTCGATCTGGCCTGAAATATCCCGGTAATCAGAAACAGCCGGCAGGTGGTATTGACGGCCTAAAGATTTAGCGTTATCCAATTGATTATCGCAAATGGCAATAACATTAGTTTTATGTTTGAGGGCATGAAGTGTTTTTAAATGTCGTTGGCCCAAGAATCCGCAGCCGATTAAAGCGATATTGATTTTTTTCATCTAAATTCCTTCCCAATAGTTCTAGATATGTGTCGTTTCCTTAAAATACATCCTCAGATGACGACGTTCATAGATAAACAATAACAAAGGCCTCGACAAATGTCAAACACCATGCTAAATTACAAATCCATATGAAAAATTATTTTAAAATGTTAAGGTTCCTTAAAGGCCATCAGGGTCGTTTTGCTGTGGCTATTATTTTTATTATTCTCTCTTCACTGTTTGAAGGGGTGCAGCTGTCTTTTATTCCGCTGGTGTTTGACCGTATTTTTAATAATAAAAAAATCCTCATACCTAATAAAATACCCGCCTGTCTTGAGAATTTGATCAATCATTTTAACAACACCGATGTCGTTACCTTGTTTTGGGTGATCCCGTTGGGCTTTATGATTGTTTTTTGCATTAAGCAGGTGGTTTTGTTTTGTTCGGATTATTTAATGAATGACATAGCGCAAGCGGTGATGCGCGATGTGCGCTCTCGTCTTTTTGAACGCATACAGACTTTGTCTTTGGATTATTTTAGCCGTAGACGTGTCGGTGAATTAGTTTCCCGTATTACTAATGATGTCAATACAATCGAGAACGCAATTTCTTATGCGGTGACAGATCTGTTTAAACAGCCGGTCTTAATATTAGTTTTTTTAATTATATCTTTTACGATGAACACCAAAGGCACGCTTGTCGTGTTTGTGATGTTCCCGTTAATCGGCTGGCCGATGATGTTAATCAGCAAGAAATTACGTAAAATCGCAAAAAATACGCAGGAAAAAATGGCAGACATTAATTCTCATTTAATGGAGACAATTTCCGGTGTCCGTATTTTGAAGGCTTTTGGTACGGAAAAATATGAGATTCAGCGATTCAGGCAGCACAATCAACTTTATTATAAGTTACGGATGAAAAGCATCCGTAATTTAATCCTCATGGGGCCAATTACAGAAATTGTAGGGTCCTTCTGCGGAGTTGCTATTTATTGGGTTTTAGGTAAAGAGGTGTTGAAAGGCCATCTGTCCAGCGGTGTTTTAATGCTCTTTTTCGCGTCTATTCTTCAGGTCATACGCCCTATCAAACGCATGGCCAATGTGCAAACGATTATCCAGCAAGCGTTGGTTGCCAACACTCGCATTTATGAAGTGCTGGATACTAAGCCAACGGTGGTGGAGAAATCCGATGCCGCCGAGTTGGAAACATTTAAGGACAAAATTGTAATTGAAGGGGTTAGTTTTTATTATGAGGAGGGGGCTGGAAATGTTTTGCAGGATATTAATTTGTCCATCAAAAAAGGGGAATTGGTGGCTGTAGTCGGTCCCACTGGTTCCGGCAAATCCACCTTGGCTAATTTAATTCCCCGTTTTTATGATGTTACCCGTGGCCGAATTTTATTTGATGGGATGGATGTCAAGGATGCTTCTTTTAAATCTTTACGAGGGCAAGTAGGAATTGTCACTCAGGAAGCCATCCTTTTTAATGATTCGGTTAAAAATAATATTGCTTATGGCACATTTGATGTAACGATGGACCATATCCGGCAGGTTGCTCAAATGGCCTTTGCTGATAAATTTATTGAAAAAATGCCGAAAGGTTATGACACGATTATTGGAGACCGCGGTTTCAGGCTATCGGGCGGAGAGAAGCAGCGGTTGACGATAGCACGGGCTATATTAAAAAATCCGCCAATCCTGATATTGGACGAAGCAACTTCCCAGTTGGATTCAGAATCGGAAAAATACGTGCAGGAAGCGCTAGACAAGCTGATGCAAGGGCGTACTGTCATTGCCATTGCCCATCGTTTGTCTACCATTATGAAGGCTGATAAAATTGTGGTGTTGGAACATGGGAAAATAGCGGGGATAGGCAAACATGACGATTTGTTGTTTTCCTGCCCCCTGTACCGCAGGCTTTATGAAACACAATTTCGTACTTTCGGCAGCTGATCGTGCCCCCTTATGGCTTTATCTTTTCAGCGTAAAAATTTATTGCAAATCTTAGAGTCTTTGTTATAGTAAATGTTCAATTTAACCCAAATGGCCGCCTTTGAGGGCATGAGGCTCAAATCAAAGGTCCGGTTGAAACTAAAAGTTCCGCTTTGACCTGGTTGTTATTTCAATCCGCCGGCGGGACCGAGAAGAGAGGAAGTAAAAGAATATGGCAACAGAGTTGATTAAAAAATTATTAGAAGCAGGTGTGCATTTCGGCCATCAAAGCCGTCGCTGGAACCCCAAAATGAAAAGATTTATTTTCGGGGAGCGTGGCGGCATTTATATTATTGACCTTGAAAAAACAGTAGACCGGCTTAATGCGGCGCGAGATGCCATCCGTGACATCGCGGCCAAAGGCGGTAAGATCCTTTTTGTGGGGACCAAGAAACAAGCCCAGCAGGTTATTGAGGAGGAAGCCCTTCGTTGTGGAATGTTTTATGTCATGAACCGCTGGATGGGCGGTCTTTTAACCAATTTGGAAACTGTCAAGAAATCTGTGCGAAAATTAATTGATATAGAGAAGATGGAAACAAACGGCACCATCAATCGCCTGACTAAAAAAGAGGCTTCTTTATTAATGAAAGAAAAAGATCGTTTGATCCGTGATTTAGGCGGTATTCGTGAAATGGGAGTTGTTCCTCAAGGTATTTTTATCGTAGATACCAAGAAGGAAGAAATTGCTGTTGCTGAGGCTAATCGTTTGGGCATTCCGGTGTTTGGCCTCATAGACACCAATTCTGATCCTGATCTGATCCAGTATCCTATTCCTGGTAATGACGATGCGGTCAAATCTATTAAGTTTATTGCGGGTTTGATGGTTGATAGTGTGATTGAAGGGCGTAAAGAATTTGTGGCAGGCAAGAAGGTGCAGCAGGAAGCTCAAGTTCAGGAAGTGACGACTTAATAAACTCCACGAATCCCTCTTTATGTTAAAGATAGGGATATGTTCTCCCCTCTTTTTTATAAAGAGGGGCAGGGGGAGTTGAAACTAAATTATTAAGGAGATTTTAACATGATGGTTACAACAGCGGATGATATTAAACGTCTTAGGGAAGAAACTTCCTGCGGCGTTATTGATTGTAAAAAAGCACTTGAAGAAGCTAACGGTGATTTAAAAAAAGCTAAAGAGCTTTTACGAAAACGCGGACTCGAAATGGCGGCTAAAAAAAGCGATCGCTTGGCCAAAGAAGGGCGTGTGGAGGCGTATATTCATAATGGCAATAAAATTGGTGTTGTGGTGGAAGTTAATTGCGAAACCGATTTTGTGGCCCGTAATGAAGACTTTTGCAAATTTACGCGTGACGTGGCTTTACACATAGCAGCCATGAATCCAAAATATATTAAAAAAGAAGATGTCCCAGCCGATATATTAGCCCGCGAAGCAGACAAAGATGCTTATATCAAGGCTAACTGTCTTTTAGCGCAGGCTTATGTCAAGGACCCGGGGAAAAATATTCAAGATCTGTTAAATGAGTTAGTGGCTAAGATTGGTGAGAATATAATGGTAGGTCGTTTTATCCGTTACAAAGTCGGTGAGTAAGGAAGAGGGGATTTTTTTGAATAAAGCTCCTGTATACAAAAGAGTATTGCTGAAATTAAGCGGGGAAGCTTTGTTGGGTCGCCTGCAGCATGGCATTGATGTGGAAATGTGCGCCTCGTTAGCCGGCCAAGTTAAAGAAGTTCATGAGGCTGGCGTTGAAATGGCGATCGTTGTCGGTGGCGGCAATATTTTTCGCGGCTTGATCGAATCTAAACGCTTTGGTTTGGACCGTTCAGTAGCTGATTATATGGGCATGCTTGCCACTGTCATGAACGGTTTGGCTTTACAAAACGCGCTGGAGCAGGTTGGTGTGCAGACAAGGGTCATGACGGCCATTCAAATGCATGCTGTTGCTGAACCGTATATTTTGCGTCGTGCCATACGTCATCTTGAGAAACGCCGCGTGGTTATTTTTGTGGCGGGGACAGGCAATCCTTATTTTACGACCGACACAGCCGCGACTTTACGTGCGACTGAGATCGGATGTGACGTGATCATGAAAGCAACCAAAGTCGATGGTGTTTATTCGGCAGATCCTCTTAAGAATAAAGATGCTAAGAAATTCAAGAGCTTAAAATTTATAGACGTTTTAAAGAAAAATCTGAAAGTGATGGATGCAACCGCCATCAGCATGTGCATGGACAATAGCCTGCCTATCATTGTGTTTGATCTTTTGCAAAAAGGGAACATCAAAAGGGCTATATACGGCGAAGAAATAGGTACTATTGTCCGTTAAAAAACTTCCTTCTTTTTTAAAAAGAGGGGCAGGGGGAGTTAAGATATGACCGCCAAAGAGATTTTAAAAGAAACAGAAGGCAAGATGAAGAAGACCATGGAAACCGTATTGCGCGAGTTTTCAGAAGTTCGTACCGGCCGCGCGCAACCCTCTTTAATTGAGGATATGCACATCAATTATTATGAAACATCTACCCCTATCAAGCAGTTGGCCTCGGTTTCATCTCCCGACCCGCGTCAGATTCTGATTCAGCCGTGGGATGCCAATGTGATTAAGGATATTGAAGCAGCAATTATGAATTCTAAGCTTGGTATTTCCCCGTCAAATGACGGGAAAGTGATACGTTTAGTTTTTCCGGCGCTGTCCACTGAACGCCGGGAAGAATTCATCAAGGTCTGTAAGGATATGGCTGAGCGCGGACGTGTTACTTTGCGTTCCATCCGCCGCGACGCCAATGAAAAGATTAAGAAGATGCAAAGTGAAGGTCACGTCAGTGAGGATGATAAGTTTAAAGGTGAAGAAGAAGTGCAGAAAATGACGGACCGTTTTATTAAAGAGATAGATGCTCTGCTAGAACGAAAAAGCAAAGAGTTGCGAGAAGTTTAAGACCGACTAGCTCACCCTGGTAGAGCACTACACTTTTAATGTAGGGGTACCGCGTTCGAGTCGCGGGTCGGTCACCATAATTTTTTAGCATTAACCGCTTTATCTTTTAAGTGAAGATGGGCGGGTGGCGGAATGGCAGACGCGCATGCCTTAGGAGCATGTGGGGTAACCCGTGGAGGTTCAAGTCCTCTCCCGCCCATTTTTTAAGAAGGCAAGAGGATTTGAATAAAAGTTCTTTATAATGGCGTGAAATAATGCGGCGGTAATTCAGTTGGTAGAATGCCACCTTGCCAAGGTGGATGTCATGGGTTCGAGCCCCATTCGCCGCTCCAAATTTAATAGAAGGGGCTCGAAGCCAAGCCGAGCGCCACTGGTTCGAGCGAGGCTGGCCGGCTTCGAAGGAGCCCGAAGAATTGAGGGCGGGTGAGAAGGAGTCCCATTCGCCGCTCCAATAATATCGTCGGAGGAAACAATGAAAATTAGCGAATTTTTGAATAAAGATGCGGTTTGTACTGATTTAAAGTCTGAAACAAAAATGGACGTCATTGTTGAGATGGTGACGATGTTAGTTGATAGTGGAATTATTGAAAAGAAGCATAAAAATAAAATAGTTGAAGGGTTAATGGCCCGTGAGGCTTTAGGTTCGACTGCGATAGGGCAGGGGATTGCGATTCCTCATACCAAGTCAGATGCTGTTACTGAATTAATTTCAGCTTTAGCCATCAGTAAAAAAGGGGTAAAGTTTGATTCTCTCGACGGTGAGCCAGCGTATATTTTCTTTCTTTTGATTGCTCCCTCCGACTCCGCCGGTCCGCATTTAAAGGCACTTGCACGTGTTTCTCGCCTATTAAAAGACAAATTTTTCCGCGATAGTCTTAAGAATACCAAAACAGCCAAAGAGGTCATGGATCTGGTTTCTCAGGAAGATTCACGTATTGGTTAAATGTTGTCATGTCCCAAAATTTCTTTAAATGGCTTTATCCCGGCATTAAAGTCAAACGGTGGATGTTTGCTTCCCTGTTTGGCGTCTTGATTGTTGGTGTAGGCGCTGTTTTCGCGGTTTACCCTTATCCTTTTGTCAGCGTTTTTGGGATCATTATCATCCTTTGCGGTATTTTGTTTATTGTCCTGGGGATGGGCAAGATGATCATTTCTTTGATCACTCTTTTTTTGCCTAAGCGTGAGAGAGATATTGTTGATATTCTGTATCAGCGGAGGTTCTTGGAGCGCGGCCCTAAAATAGTGGCTATCGGCGGAGGACATGGTTTATCTCATTTATTGCTGGGTCTGAAGGAATATACGGCTAATTTGACAGCTATTGTCACGGTAGCTGATAGCGGCGGGTCCTCCGGGCGTTTGCGCCAGGAATTTAATATTGTGGCACCGGGCGATATCCGCAACTGTTTGGTCGCTCTGGCTGATGCTCCGGCATTGATGGGGGAGCTTTTTCAGTATCGATTTGCAGAAGGGGATGGCCTTAAAGGGCATAATTTCGGGAATTTGTTTTTAACCGCCATGGTACAGATCACTAAGGGTGATTTTAAAAAAGCGGTTGAAGAGTCCAGTAAGGTTTTAGCGATCAGGGGGAAAGTGATCCCCTCTACGGTGCATAATGTGCATTTGGTCGCTGAGTATATTGATGGAACGAAGACAAAGGGGGAAGCAAAAATCCCCCAGACCAATGTCCCTATTAAACGATTGTCATTAACTCCTGTGGATGCCAAGCCGACGGAAGATGCTTTAACGGCCATTGCCCAGGCGGATATTATAGTCATGGGGCCTGGCAGTTTGTATACTAGTATTTTGCCTAATTTAATTATTAAAGGTGTGGCTGAAGCGATTGCGGCATCTTCGGCGTATAAAATTTATGTTTGTAATGTGATGACCCAGCTGGGAGAAACAGGCGGCTTTTCTGCCTCTGATCATTTGCGTGTGTTGCTGGAACATACAGAGCCGCGGCTGGTTGATGCCTGCCTGATCAACGATGCCGTTGTGAGTAACGAAGAAGCCTTAAATCGATACCGTAATGAAAATGCTTACCCCGTTGCTGCTGATGTTGATCGTATTAAAGCTATGGGGGTCAAGGTGATTTCCACGGATCTTTTGAGCGTAGCTGATTACGTCCGTCATGATTCAAAGAAATTAACTCAAGCTTTGATAAAATTAATAGAGACACAACGGGTTATAAAGAGGTAGTTTTGTTTTGTATTATGGATAAAATTGAAAAAGAAATTACAGTGATTAATAAAAAGGGTTTACATGCCCGTCCGGCTGCTATTTTTGTCGGTTTAGTTGAGAAATTTAATGTGACGGTGACCTTGTCCCAGGGTGAAGATAAAGTTAGCGGGAAATCTATTATGGGAATTTTGATGTTGGGAGCGGCGCAGGGGACTGTTTTAAAAATTACCGTCGAAGGCAGTGATGCTCCTGCGGCTATGGCGGAGTTTGAAAAATTTTTTAGCAAACAAGAGGAAGAAATAGTTTCATGAGTGAAATCGTCTTAAAAGGGATTCCCGCGGCGCCAGGCATTGCCTACGGCCCGTCATTTATCTTGGATAAAGGCGAGTTTATTGTGCCCAATCGTTCTATTTCTTCGTCTGAAATAGATTCCGAAATTGCCCGTTTTGAAGAAGCCGTCAATAACGCCCGCAGGGAAATCCAGGGTCTGAAGACTAAAATTACGCAAGACATGGGAGAGGGACACGCAAAGATATTTGATGCTCATTTGCTGGTTTTGCAGGATGCAACCTTGATTAATGCGGTCACCTGTGGTATCCGTGAGACTAAATCTTCTTCCGAATATGTTTTTTTTACAGTCATCAGGAAATTTGTTGAAGCTTTTGCCAAAATGCCTGATGAATATTTACGTGAGCGTGCCTCGGATGTGGGGGACATCAGCAAGAGGGTTTTAAAACATTTGATGGACGAAAGCAAGCTCCATGACCTTGATAATTTGCAGGATGATTTAATCATCGTAGCGCATGACCTGTCTCCTTCGGATGCGGTGAGTATGTTCAATAAGAAAATCAAAGGCTTTTTGACTGATATTGGCGGCAGGACTTCGCATACGGCTATTATTGCCAAGTCACTTGGAGTTCCTGCTGTGGTTGGGTTAAAAGACGCGACACTCAGGATCAACAATCAGGACTCTGTGATTATCGACGGTAAAAAAGGACTGGTGATCATTAATCCCTCTTTGGCAACCAAAGAACTGTATGTTAAGGAACAGAGTAAAATCACAGCGTCTTTGGAAAAGCTCGAAGATTTAAAGAGTTTGCCGGCACAGACAATAGATGGCAAGAATATCTCTATTTTGGCGAATTTGGAATTGTCTTCGGAAATTTCAGCTGTATTAAAATACGGAGCCGGGGGAATAGGCCTTTTCCGTACGGAATTTTTATATATGAATCGCCTGGACTTGCCCAGTGAAGAAGAACAGTATCAGGCCTACGCCAAGGCGGCTTCTGCCATAGCGCCATTTTCTGTGACTATAAGGACTCTTGATATAGGAGGAGATAAGTTTATTTCAAGCGTACAGATTCCTCGGGACATGTCTCCATTTTTAGGATACCGTGCCATCCGTTTTTGTCTTGAGCGTCCGGATATTTTCAAGACCCAGTTGAGGGCCATTTTACGCGCTTCTGTTCACGGCAAGGTACAGATGATGTATCCTATGATCTCCGGTCTTGGGGAATTGCGTCAGGCCAATGCTATTTTAAATCAGGTCAAAACGGCCATGCGGGATGAAAAAATTTCTTTTGATGAACACATGAAGGTTGGTATTATGGTTGAAGTCCCGTCGGCGGTGATGATGGCTGAGCCTCTGGCCAGGGAGACTGATTTCTTTTCCATCGGCACTAATGACTTGATCCAATACACGCTTGCCGTTGATCGCGTCAATGAAAAAACGGCGCATTTATATGAACCGGCACATCCGGCGGTATTGAAAATGATACAAAAAACGATCGATGCCGGTCATAATGAAGGCATACACGTTGCCCTTTGCGGTGAAATGGCATCGGATCCTCTATTTGCTTTTTTGTTACTGGGTATGGGTATAGATGAACTCAGCATGTCCGCCGCGAGTATATTGGCCGTTAAAAGAATGATCCGTTCTGTAAAGTTGCAGGATGCGCAACGTGTTGCTTATGAGGCCATGCAGTTGGCCACTGGCCAGGAAGTGGAAGAGTTTGTTAATGCTCAATTGCGTGAATTTTTGCCTGGTTGAGGGGTAAATTTTTTATTCCCCCTCTTTTTTATAAGGAGGGGTAAGGGGGAGTTTATGAAAGCTTTAATTTTAGCGGCAGGTTATGGGACACGTTTAGCCTCTGTCATCAAAGATACCCCTAAGCCTTTAATTCCGGTGGGTGAAAGGCCTTTGATCGATTATGTGGTTGATAAGCTTCAGGATATTAAACCTTTAAGCGAGATCGTTGTGGTCAGTAATAATAAGTTCACACCTCAATTTCAGCAATGGGCGGCGAGCCGTCACGGCTTGCCAGTCCGCGTTGTTAATGACGGCACTAATACGCCGGAAGAACGTTTAGGTTCCGTCGGGGATATCCGTTTTGTTTGGAAAAAGGAAGCCTCTGCTCAGGATTGGCTTGTCATTGGAGGGGACAATCTTTTTGATCAAAATATGTCTGTTTATATGGATTTTGCGATAAGTAAAACGCCTGCTGTGACCATTGGTGTTTTTGACATTAAGGATATAAGTGCTGCGACTAAATTTGGAGTGTTAGGATTGGACAATGCTCAAAAAGTTACAAGCTTTGAGGAAAAACCGAAGAATCCTGTGTCTAGCATAATCGCCATGTGTGTGTATTATTTTCCAAAACAGACGATTGGTTTCTTGGAAGAATATTTAAGCCAATCTAAAGCGGTAGATGCGGCGGGCAGTTATATCCAATGGCTTTCGAATAAGAAAACTGTTTATGGTTTTCAATTTTCCGGAAAATGGTATGATATCGGAAGTATTGAATCCCTCGAGGAAGCTAGAGCTCATTTTAATAAATGACATTGAAATTTTATTCCCCCCTTCTTTTGTAAAGAGGGGTTAGGGGAGTTTTAGCTTTAGATTAATCAAAGAAAGGTGGTTTTAGTGAAAGGACGTTATCTTTTTACCTCAGAATCCGTGGGCAATGGCCATCCGGATAAAGTGTGTGATCAAATATCAGACGCAGTTTTGGACGCTGTTTTTAAAGATGATCCTAAAGGCCGTGTAGCTTGCGAGACATTCTGCTCTACAGGTTTGGTTATCGTCGGTGGTGAAATTACCACGACTACTTATGTGGATGTTCACAAATTGGTGCGTCAGGTGCTTTTGGATATTGGTTATAATCATCCAAAATATGGTTTTGATGCCAACACTTGCTCCATTTTGAATGCTATCAATAAACAATCACCTGACATTTCTCAAGGGGTTGATGCCGGAGGAGCGGGTGATCAAGGCATTATGTTTGGATATGCTTGTAATGAAACGCCCCAGCTAATGCCTTTGGCGATCATGCTGGCCCATCATTTGGTTGAACGTGTCGAAGAAGTGCGTAAAAATGGCATTTTGAAATATTTGGGGCCGGATTGCAAATCCCAGGTAACTATTGAATACGAGGATGATAAGCCCTTACGTATTGACGCCGTTGTTTTGGCATGTCAGCATACCGAAGAGATTTTGGATAAGACGGGAAAGCGTATTACCGAACGAGCCAAGCAGGAGATCATTAAAACCGTGGCCCATCCGGTTGTCGGCAAGATGATCGACAAGAATACGAAATTTTATGTCAATGAAACCGGTAAGTTTGTTGTCGGAGGTCCTCAGTCGGATACAGGGGTTACCGGCCGCAAAATCATTGTGGATACTTATGGCGGTGTCGTTCCTCATGGGGGTGGAGCTTTCTCCGGCAAAGATCCCACCAAGGTGGATCGTTCAGCGGCTTACATGTCGCGTTATATTTGTAAGAATATTGTTGCTGCAGGCCTTGCCAAGAAATGTATGCTGCAAGTTGGCTATGCCATAGGGTTTCCCCAGCCGGTGTCAGTGATGGTGGATACTTTTGGGACAGGCAGTATTTCGGAACAGCATTTAGTGAGTCTGGTTCGGAAACATTTTGATTTATCCCCGCGGGGGATTATCAGCACTTTGGATTTACGCCGCCCGATTTATCTAAAGACTGCTTCTTACGGGCATTTTGGCCGTCCCGGATTTCCCTGGGAAAAAACCGACAAGGCCGCAGCCTTAAAGAAGGACGCGTAAATATAAAATTACTATTGTCATCCTGAGCGTAGCGAAGGATCTTAATAAAATTAATTCTATAGAAGCTCTTCGGCTGTTGCCGCAAAATGACTGTAATAGTGAGAAAAATTATGACAAAAATTGTGACTAAATCCCCAGGCAAAGTACCCGTTTCCGATTATAAAGTCAAGGATATGTCCTTAGCTTCTTGGGGACGTAAAGAAATTGAGATCGCTCAAACCGAGATGCCGGGGCTAATGGCCATCCGTCGTGAATATGAAGGCAAACAGCCACTGAAGGGGGCGCGTATAGCCGGATGTATTCATATGACCATTGAAACCGCGGTTTTGATCGAAACATTAGTCAAGTTAGGCGCGCAGGTACGCTGGTCTTCCTGCAATATTTTTTCAACGCAGGACCATGCCGCTGCGGCTATTGCGGCGGTGGGGATTCCTGTATTTGCCTGGAAAGGTGAAAGCCTTGGGGAATATGACTGGTGTGTAGAGCAAACCATCCATTGGCCTGATGGTCAAGGGCCGAACATGATTTTGGACGATGGCGGGGATTTGACCATCATGATTCATGAGAAATATCCGCAATATTTAAAAGATATTCATGGTCTTTCGGAAGAAACTACGACCGGAGTCCATCGTTTATATGAAATGATGAACAAGGGGACCTTGAAAGTTCCGGCCATTAATGTAAATGATTCAGTTACAAAGTCCAAATTCGATAATTTATACGGCTGCCGTGAATCATTGATTGATGGTATCAAGCGGGCAACAGACCGCATGATTGCCGGTAAAGTATGTGTGGTTGCCGGTTACGGGGATGTGGGCAAGGGTTGTGTCCAGTCTTTCAAAGGACTGGGAGGGCGGATCATTGTCACGGAAATTGACCCTATCTGCGCTTTGCAGGCAGCCATGGAAGGTTATCAAGTCATGCCCATGAAAGATGCCGCTAAAATAGGTGATATTTTTGTCACTGCCACCGGCTGCGTCAATGTTATAACAGGCAAACATTTAGATGAAATGAAAAGCGGCGCCATCGTCTGCAATATCGGACATTTTGATTCCGAGATAGATATAGCCTATTTGAATAAACGTAAAGACATCAAAAAAGAGCAAATTAAACCTCAGGTAGATGAGTATGTTTATTCCAACGGTAAGAAGATCATTATTCTGGCCGAGGGCAGGCTGGTTAATTTAGGTTGCGCCATGGGGCATCCGTCTTTTGTGATGAGTAATTCTTTTACTAATCAGGTTTTGGCCCAGATCGAACTATGGCAAAACGGGCATAAGTATGAGAATAAAGTCTATACTTTGCCCAAATACCTGGATGAAAAAGTGGCCAGTTTGCATTTGGCTAAAGTAGGTGCCAAGTTAGATGTTTTGACCGCGCAACAGGCAAAATATTTAGGAGTCAGTCCTAAAGGTCCGTTCAAACCAGACCATTACCGCTATTGATTTTATTTTTACAGTTTAGATCCCGCTTAATTTCTCCCTAAATTCTTCCCCCTTGTGGGAGGGATTGTAGGTGATGTGTCTCAAATTTCCCTCTCCCTAGGATGGCATTTCTTTAATTAATATTTTATACTTATATTATGAAGCGAGCCCCATTAGTCCATATATTTATTCTTATAGCATTTTTAGTCAACACCTTTGGGACAATTCCATTGGCTCAAGCAGATGAATTTCATTTGCCCTCATCCGGAGTGATGGTCCATGTAAGCCCTGAATTTAACCCTCCGATACTAAAAGGAATAAAAATCCACCCTGATAATCCTTTCAAATTTGATTTTATTTTAGACAGAGGGGATACGCCAAGCCGGTTGCCAACCAATGAACCGTTGAATGTGAAAGCAACCCGTCTAATCAAATATTTCCTTGCCTCTTTAACAACCCCTGAACAAGATTTATGGGTCAATTTATCGCCCTATGAGAAAAGCCGCATTATTCCGCAAAGTTTCGGCCAGACTGATATGGGCCGTGACTTGTTAGCGGAAGACTATATGCTTAAGCAAATTACGGCCAGTTTGATCTATCCGGAAGGGGAAATTGGCAGGCAATTCTGGAAACGAATATATGAGCAAGCGCAAAAGAAGTTCGGTACAACCGATATCCCGGTAAATACGTTTAATAAAGTGTGGATAGTGCCGGAACATGCCAAAGTTTATGAACACGGCAACACGGCGTTGGTGGTTAAGGCAAGATTGAAGGTCATGCTTGAGCAGGATTATTTAGCATTGTCAAAAAACCAAAGGCCAACCTGGGGACATGTCCCCGAAGGGGACGTGTCCCCAAGCACGTTGCCAAGTGACCCAGGGTTGAATGTGAAAGCTCCTCAGGGGAATAACGGTATGCATACCCTCGCTTCCCAAATCATCCGCGAAGTTGTCATTCCAGAATTAGAAAAGGAAGTCAACGAAGGCAAGAACTTCGCCACCCTGCGTCAAGTTTATTATTCGCTCATACTGGCCGTATGGTTTAAAAAACGCATGAAGGATAGTATTATCGGGCGTAAATATATTGATCAAAATAAAGTAGAGGGTATTCATTACGACCATTCAATCCAAGGCCTAATGCCAAGCAGGTTGCCAAGCGAGATAGCTTTGAATGTGAAAGCACCCCAGGGGAAAAACCTAACGCCAAATGATATTGAGTTCATTTACCAACGCTACCTAAAAGCCTTCAAAAAAGGCGTTTACAACTATATTAAAGAAGAATCCGATCCTGTGACGCAGAAAATGATCCCAAGAAAATATTTTTCGGGTGGGGCCGAGATGAGCGCTGCTATGAATACGACAGAAATAGGAAATATTTTGACTCCTGAGGAGGAAAACCAAATTCCTGACTCAGCTCAAGTGTCCATGGTTAAAGTTGAATTAGCAGATGTCGCTATGACTGCTCGTGGGGCTAATAACGGACATCCTGATAGGGTAACTAAAACTGTTTTGCTGTTAACTACGCTGGCAACAATGTTGTGGTTAGGCGTTCAATATGTGCATGAAAAACATCCTAACCATCATAGTACACCTACGACGTTAACTGATTTGTTAACCGGCGAAAAGAGTCAAGCCCAAGAAATTTATGAAGGTAAAGTAAGATCTCCGGTTGCAAATGGGGAATTTGTTACATCTACTATTCAGGCCGGACAATGCGTGGCGGTGGTGAGAATCGATAAAAAAGGCAAAATGACCGTCGGCCATCTTTATAAGGATTCCAGAAAGAATCTTGCTGATCTTGACAGGGAAACTTATAAATTTATAAAAATTTCAGGCTTAAAAGAAAATGAGATTGTTAACCTTTATTATGTCGGATCGGGGAAACCGCTTGATGAAGTTAACGCAATATTCCATAACGAGAAAATTAAAACTTATAAACATAATATGCCCTTAGCGGGTCAGCAAAGCGCTTTTATTTATATTGAAAAACATGGAAACGCGCCATGGAATGTAGAAGCTACTGATGGTTTTGGAGAAACTATAAAATACACCGAAGGGAAAAACGGAAAGCTCGAGCGTGAAGATAATGCTATGACTTCTGCCGGCAATGTCACCCGGCAGATAGATCAGCTTGAAAGAAATTTTATTATTGAACTTGACTCAAAGCGTCCCATACAGCTTTTTGATATGCGTCTTGGTGATATACTGGGGGAAGAGTCGGAGGGTGCGGTTTATGTTGACCAGGGAGATCCCGCAAAATTCTATAAAATATTTCATAAAAAAGAAGAGGGAATCAATGAACTGACTTATTTAAAATATTTGGAACTTAAAAATATTTCAGGGGTCCCTAGGGTTCTTGCTTGGGGTAAAATGCCTAACGATCAGATTTGGTTACATTTGGAAGGAATTGAAAATGCTTCAAGCATCAGGGTCAGGCGTTTGAACGCTGTGCCACTCTCGAAAGTTTGGAACAGTATTTCTCTTTTAAAACGTCTTGAAATCTTGACCAGAGTAGCTGAGATATTAAGGGATATCCATGATTTGGGGATCAGCCATAACGATGTGAAACCTTCGAATATTATTGTTAATGCTAAAGGGGAAGTGATGTTGATTGACTGGGGAATTGCTTCGATATTAGGGAATAGACAGATAGCCGGAACAGGCGATTTTAAAGCGCCAGAGGATTTTAAGATAGACGAGTCAGATGTTTATAGCCTTGGACGCACCATTTATTCCAGCATTTTGCTGGAACTTTCTGATACACAAGTCTCTAAGAACATAGACGTAGTAGCATCTTTGAGTAAATTGCGAGAAGAGATGACAATGCATAAAGCTAAAGGACGCCCATCTATGAAGAAAGTTGCCGGCTATCTGGGGCAATTAACCGCAGAGGCCGACACTTCTCAAGGCACAGCTAAAATTGGGCATCCTGAGTCAAAAGCGAAAGTTGTGAAAGGCACTGCAATGATTAATGGTGGTATAGACTTAACTGCTAATCGTATGAATTTAGATATGGATTCTGATAAGTCCGCTGTTGCCGCGCCAATGGACATGAAGGCGCTGGAGAACCTTGAAATCCATGGGCTTTATATTAAGGATATCGAGATAAAACCCTTGAATAATTTGCCTGAGCTGTTGGGGGTTCCTGCCGGCTAATTCATAATTCTAGATTTTTTCTGCCCATTTTTTGAAGAAGCTCTTGCAGCCGGGGCGGAAAATGTTATAATAACCAAATATTCTTTTGAATATGAATTCATGTGTTTAGTGTCAAAAGTTATATGAAAACATGGATTAGCGGGTGTCTTTAGCCTCAATGTTAAGGAGCGCACGGCACCTGCTCAAGTGGGCGGTTTAGGAAAAATCACCGTCGGAACTGCTGTTAAGGTTGCTCCCGCCTGAGGAGCTCCTTAATGTTGAGGCTAAGGACAGGCCCCGCGTCATTTGGAAGCGGATTTTGACAGAACCCCATGTACGATAAGGAGTAATATTATGGCAGACAATTCAGCTTTTGATGTTGATGCAGTAGTGCAAAAATTGGTAATGACTGATAATATCAAGGAAAAAGAGGCTTTGGCCCAGAAAATTCAGTCTGAAGCCCAGTCAAAAGGTATATTTTTAGCTTCTATCCAGGATGTTTATATGGCCCGCGGTAAGGGGAAGGGTAAGAATTTTACCGTACCGGCCATGAATTTACGTTCTTTAACTTATTATTTGGCCCGTGCCATATTCCGCACAGCTAAACGTCTCAACGCGGGTGCTTTTATTTTTGAAATTGCCAAATCTGAAATGGGTTACACTAATCAGCCTCCGGTTGAATATTCCGCTGTTATTTTAGCGGCGGCTATCAAAGAAGGCTATAGCGGGCCTGTGTTTGTTCAGGCTGACCATTGTCAAATCAAAGCAACAGCTTATTTTGAAAATAAGGCCAAGGAAGTTGCCGGGCTCAAAGACTTGGTAGCGGATTGCATTGCCGCCGGATTTTATAATATTGATGTGGATTCTTCCACAACCGTAGTTTTGGAACGTCCGACCTTGACCGAGCAGCAGAGGGATAATTTTGAAGTTTGTGCTGAAATGACTAAGCTCATCCGTTCCATTCAGCCCACGGGTATTCAAATTTCAGTTGGCGGTGAAATTGGCGAAGTCGGCCATAAAAACAGCACAGTAGAGGAATTGACGGCTTTTATGGACGGTTATAACAAGAGCTTGCCCAAAGGTTTGACGGGCTTGAGTAAACTTTCGGTCCAGACGGGGACCTCTCACGGCGGGGTGGTATTGCCCGATGGTACGATTGCCAGCGTGAAAGTGGATTTCGATACTTTAAAAGCTCTTTCCGCTGCTGGTCAGCAAAAATACGGTTTAGGCGGCGCGGTGCAGCATGGCGCTTCCACCTTGCCGGATGAAGCGTTCAATAAGTTCCCGGAAATTAATACCATTGAGATTCATTTGGCGACTAATTTTCAAAACAAGATATTAGACAGCCAGTTGTTTCCAAAAGACCTGTATGCGCGAATGGTGGCGTGGAGTAAAGTAAATTGTGCCAGCGAACGTAAGCCCAAAGACAGCGACGAGCAGTTTATTTACAAAGCCCGTAAACGCGCGCTAGGGCAATTTAAAAAAGAAATTTATGGTATGCCTGAAAGTGTTAAACAAGGCATCTCTGCGGAAATTGAAAAGAACTTTGAGTTTCTTTTTAAACAGCTTAATGTGAATGACACTAAAGATTTTGTGACTTCAATTATCAAGCCTGTGAAGACAACGATCGGCTTACGCCACGTGCAGGCCCATTTAGACGGAGAAGGGGACGATTAATGGCTAAAATTTTTTACGATAAAAATTGCAATATTAACGATATCAAAGATAAAACCATCGCGGTCGTGGGTTACGGTATTCAGGGCCGGGGTCAGGCGTTGAATTTGCGCGATAGCGGCTTGAAGGTGATTATCGCCCAGCGCCCGGGAGGTCCCAATTATACAAAAGCGATCCAGGATGGCTTTAAACCTATGTCTGTTGAGGAGGCCACGCAACAAGCGGATGTGATCATTATTTTGACCCAAGACCATTTACAGGCGGATATTTACAAGAATTCTATCGAGCCGTATTTGACTAAGGGCAAGGCCTTGGCGTTCTCACACGGGTTTAATATTCATTTTAAGTTCATTATACCGCCAAAAAATGTCGATGTATTTATGATAGCTCCCAAGGGGCCGGGCGCTTTGGTGCGTCGTCAGTATGAAGAAGGCCGTGGAGTTCCCTGTTTGGTTGCGGTCCATCAAAATGCCACAGGCAAGGCTTTGAAAATCGCGTTGGCCTATGCCAAAGGTATCGGCGGTTCACGTGCGGGCATCATTCAGACAACATTCAAAGAAGAAACCGAAACTGATTTGTTCGGTGAGCAGGCTGTTTTATGCGGTGGTGCCAGTGAATTAGTTAAAGCAGGCTTTGAGACTTTGACTAAAGCCGGGTATCAGCCGGAAATAGCTTATTTTGAATGTTTGCATGAATTAAAATTGATAGTGGATCTTATTTATGAAGACGGCATTCAAGGCATGCGCAAGCGTGTCTCTGATACTGCTGAATATGGCGACATGACACGGGGCACACGCGTAGTCAATGAACGTACCCGCCGTGAAATGCAGAAGATCTTAAAAGAAATCCAAAATGGCCGATTTGCCAGTGAATGGATGGCTGAAAACAAGAACGGCCGTAAGAATTTCCTTAAGATGCGAAAAGCCGGAGAAAATCATCCTGTTGAAAAAGTGGGAGCTCGACTTCGGGCTATGATGAGCTGGATGAAAAAATAAAACTGTTGATACACCAAAAGGATAGGTAGTATATAATCTAAGGGCGGCTCTCAACAGCCGCCCTTAATATTTGATAGTGTCAAGGAATGCGATGGCTAAGGTATGGTGTTATTTCCGAAACATTCAGGGATTTTTTGCCAAAAGTCCGCGAGGATTTACAACAAATTTTTTCCAAATGAAGAGAAACTTTAGGAAAAATTAGTTGTAAACCGAAGCGGACGGCAAAAATATCCCGTTTCGGAAATAATACCATAACCTTAGCCATAGGCAGGGTTGGCTAATGGCAAATTTTGACAGAACTATGAGGAGATATAGCCATGAAAACCGATAAAGTTTTAATTTTTGATACGACTTTACGCGACGGAGAGCAGGCGCCGGGGGCAACCATGAGCGCTGAGGAAAAATTAGAAATCGCCTTTTCTCTGGAGCGTTTGGGTGTAGACATTATAGAAGCAGGTTTTCCGGTTTCTTCCAAGGGGGACTTTGATTCAGTGCAAAATGTTGCTCGTCATATAAAGAATTCCTTTGTCTGCGGTTTGGCACGCTGTGTTATCAAAGACATTGATGCTGTTATCGAGGCCGTCAAATTAGCCCGTCATAAACGCATCCATATCTTTTTGGCCACCTCCAAGATTCATTTACAACATAAGTTGAAAAAGAGTCAGGATGAGATTATGGCTATAGCAGTCGAATCCGTTAAATATGCGCGCAAGCGTATGGATAATATTGAATTTTCACCGGAAGATGCCTCTCGAACTGAAAAAGCATTTTTGTACCGTATCTTGGAGGAAGTTATCAAGGCAGGTGCAAGTACGGTTAATATCCCTGACACAGTTGGATATAGTACTCCGGAGGAATACGGGGCGGTGATTGCGGGGATATGCAAAAATGTTCCTAATATCGGCAAAGCAGTTATTTCCACCCATTGCCATGATGATTTGGGTTTGGCTGTTGCTAATTCTTTGAGCGGGGTTCAAAACGGTGCGCGTCAGGTCGAATGCACTATCAACGGTATTGGCGAGAGGGCAGGCAATGCTTCGATGGAAGAGATTGTCATGGGGTTAAAAACCCGCTCTGATTTTTATCATTTGTCGACTAATATTAAGACAAAAGAGTTTTACCGTATTTCCCGCATGGTCTCAAAGGCTACGGGTTTCATCGTGCCGCCCAACAAGGCCATCATTGGTGCCAATGCTTTTCGTCATGAGTCAGGCATCCATCAAGATGGCATATTGAAGGAACGGCGCACCTATGAAATCATGAACCCTGAAGATTTAGGGATGCCCTCCGGCGAAGGGTTGGTCTTAGGCAAACATTCCGGCCGTCACGCGTTTAAAGACCGTTTGAAAAGTCTGGGCATTGAATTGCCGGATGAGGATTTAGATAAGGCTTTTGTCCGGTTTAAGTCGCTGGCTGATAAAAAGAAAGAAATTTATGATGAGGATTTGGTGGCCATTGTTGAGGATCAGGGGCATTTGGCGCGTGTGGCGTACACCTTAGTGGATTTGATTTCCACCAGCGGGACAAACATTGCCCCGCAAGTGGTTGTAACAATTAGTCATAAAGGCAAAAAGCAAACAAAAGAGTCCAGCGGCGATGGCCCGGTGGATGCTTGTTATAAAGCCATAGAATCGGTGACTAAACTGAAAGCTGATTTATTGGATTATAGTATTAAAGCCGTCACTCAGGGTAAGGATGCATTAGGTGACGTGACGGTCAAAGTTATTATTGCAGGGAAAACTGTTATAGGCCGCGGCGCCAGCACGGACATCATTGAGGCATCAGCCAAAGCATATATTAACGCTATCAACAAATTTGTGGCCCAGCAAAATTTAAAGTGATGGTTTACGAACCTCCGGCAATATATGGGATCATTGGAAATCCGGTTGCTCACAGCCTTTCGCCTGTGATGCACAATGCCGCATTTAAGGCTTTGAAGGTTAACGCGGTGTATAAATTGTTTCCTTTGGCTGACCGCCAAGAGCTTAAGCTTTTTATGGAAGACCTCAAAGAGGCTGATAATCCTATTTTTGGCCTCAATGTGACAGTGCCCTATAAAGAAGATGTGTTGCAATATCTTGATAGCATCGATCCTTTAGCGGATAAGATGGGTGCGGTAAATACCCTTGTGATCGATCATCAACGAAAAATCCATGGGTTTAATACTGACGGCCCTGGATTTTTAAGCCATTTGGCAGATATTAACTTTGACTTAAGCGGTAAGCGTGTCGCTATCTTGGGAGCAGGGGGGACCGCTCGGGCGATCATCAGCGTCTTGTGCATGCTTCCTCAAGGGCCTAAAAGCATCACGCTTTACAACCGTAGCCGGGCCAATGCTCAAGCTCTGGTTGAAGAAGTCGGTAAAAAAATCAAGACCGGGATCGTTACTATTGTTGATGATATTCAAGGTTTAAATATTGAACTGGCTGATCTTTTGATTAACACGACTAATGTGGGGATGAAAGAGAGTGATCCTCTCCTGATTGATCCTGGATTTTTACACAAAGACATGCTGGTATATGATGTCATTTACATGCCCCGAGAAACTAAACTATTGGCACAAGCGCGACTTAAGAAGGCCCGGACAGTCAATGGTTTGGGGATGTTGTTTTTTCAGGGCGTTTTGGCTTTCTGGCATTGGTCAGATGTGGAATTAGACGAGCGGGTTAAGAAAGTAATGAGAAAATCTTTAGAAGAGGTAAACCATGGATCTTGATCATTTATTAGGTTTTTTTATGTTTATCGTTGGTGCTATGACCGGAAGTTTTCTTAATGTCTGCATTGTGCGTCTGCCTTTGGAGAAATCCATTGTTTTTCCGGGGTCTCACTGTGTCGCTTGCCGAACGCCTATTAAATGGTATGACAACATCCCTTTGATCAGTTGGCTCCTTTTAGGTGGGCGCTGCCGCGCCTGTAAGGAAAGAATCTCGTTTCGTTATTGGCTGGTGGAATTGTTAACAGGAGTAATTTTTCTTTTATTTTATCTGCATTACGGAATACAGCCGGTTTTATGGCCTTATTTGGTCATGGTCAGCGGTTTTATTGTCGCTACTTTTGTGGATTTTGAGCATCGTATAATTCCGGATGAGGTTTCTATCGGCGGTATGGTTGCGGGGGTGGTGTTTAGCTTATTTATTCCGCAGCTCCACGGCGTTCGATCCCCGTTTCTGGGAGCGGGGTTTTCTCTGGTGGGACTTTTAGTCGGAAGCGGCACCATTTATTTAATGGGGATGTTCGGAGATTTTATTTTTAAGAAAGAAACCATGGGTGGGGGGGATGTAAAATTGATGGGAATGGTCGGGGCTTTTATGGGTTGGAAGCTGGCGGTCTTGACTTTTTTCTTGGCCCCATTTTTTGGAGCAGGTTTCGGTATTGTTGAAAAAATACGCACCAAAGACAGCACTATTGCCTATGGCCCTTTTTTGATCATGGCGGCTTTGGTCAGCTTGTTTTGGGGCGAAAAAATTATTTATTTTTTCCTTACAGGAGGCATTTACCACCTATGAGAATCGTTTTACCCGTTCTATTTTGTTTATTTATTTTTTTTATTTCGCCCGGCTTTGCAACACCGCCGGTCAGTATTAATTTATCGTATGATTTAGACCGCGGGTCTTTACATGTCGAAGCGGTACACCCATCATTTGATTTGAATAAAAGTTATGTGCGTTTAATGAATGTTTATGTCAATAAGACGCAAGTTTCAACCTTGAATTATTTCAGACAAAGTGATTATAATCAGTTTAGCGATGACGTGCCTTTGACGGCCCAAGCCGGTGATGTTATTAAAGTCGAATTGTTCTGTTCTTTAGGGGGTGAGATGTCAAAAGAGTTGACTGTTACAAAATCAGGGGCACCCTCTGATAATGCCTCAAACTAGAAAAAAGGAATAAGAATATGCGTTATTGTCTTTTTGTTTTATTGTTGTTTGTGTCTTTACCCTCCTTTGCTCAAAAAAGTCCTGCCCCTCAAGCGGCCGTACAGGATAAGGGTGTTTTGATCCGTAATATTGTCATGGAAGGTTTTGTGCTTCAAGATAAGAATCAATTCGTCAAACTATTCAAGCCTTACCGTAATAAATATTTAACCACAGCTGATATGGATGAAATCCTTCAAAAGATCAGGGTTGTTTATGAAAGAGAAGGGTATCAGCAGATAGTATCGATCAGCTATCAAGTCAACAAACATCGTTTGCTGTTTACGGCTTTGATGACATCCTAATGGAAAAGAATATTGTTTTAGTCGGATTTATGGGCTCTGGGAAATCCATGATAGCCCGCAGATTGGCAAAGCAACTTAAGGTTCAGTTGGTTTTGACCGACGCATTGATTGAAGCTAAAGCGGCAAAATCTATTGATGCGATTTTTACAGATCATGGTGAACCCTACTTCAGGGACCTGGAAGCGCAAGTCATTAAAGAAGTTTCACTGCGTCGGGGCGTTATTATTGATTGCGGAGGAGGAGCTGTCCTTCGCAAGGAAAACTTGCAACATCTCAAGACCAATGGTATTGTATTCTTCTTACAGGCAGCACCGGAGGTCATTTATCAGCGTATTAAGAATGAGAAACATCGGCCCCTGTTGAAAGTCCCCGATCCCCTCGGGTCTATCCGGCAGATGTACCAGCAAAGACTCCCCCTGTACAATCAGGCAGACCACGTTATTGATGCTAATGACGCGTCCATCGAAGGCCCGGTTGTCGAAATCCTTAAAAGAATATAGATCAGCCTGTGCAAAGAATGTCAAGGAATGCGATGGCTAAGGTTATGGTATTATTTTCGAAACATTCTGGGATTTTTTGCCAAAAGTCCGCGAGGATTTACAACAAATTTTTTCCAAATGAAGAGAAACTTTAGGAAAAATTAGTTGTAAACCGAAGCGGACGGCAAAAATATCCCGTTTCGGAAATAATACCATAACCTTAGCCATTGGCATGGTTGGCTAATGGCAAATTTTAACAGAACCGAGCAGCCTGCAGGGGAGGGGTTATGACCGAACAAGAAGCTTTAGTTGTTTTAAACGCCGTACCGGAATTAGGGGCCATTCGCATCCGAAAACTAAGGGCATATTTTGGCAGTGCTTTGGGGGTTTTGCGTGCATCTCTTGATGAATTGCGTGTTTGCGGTTTGACTTCGCTAACTACCGCTGAAAATATATTCCACTTTTCTAAAGACAAATTTCTGCAAGACGAATATAATTTGATGCGGCATAAAGGGCTAATAGTCCTGACTGCCGCTGATGAGAATTTTCCATGTTCTTTAAGAAATTTTGAAGATTCGCCGGTGGTTTTATATATCAAAGGTGAGATCGATTGTCTGTGTCAAATGTCAGTAGCTCTGGTGGGCTCGAGGGCGGCCAGCTTTTATGGCTGTAAATCAGCTAAGAGCTTTGCCCGGGCCTTTGTTCAGGCGGGAATGACAGTGGTTTCCGGTCTGGCTCGAGGCATTGATACTGCGGCCCATCGAGGCAGCCTTGAGGCAGGCGGCAAAACCATTGCAGTTACCGGCTGTGGTTTTAATTATATGTATCCAAAAGAAAACCTTTCTTTAATGGAGGCGATCAGTCAAAATGGCGCGGTGATTTCTGAATTTGCCTGTTCAATGCCTCCGCTAAAGCAAAATTTTCCCTGGCGCAACCGTATCATCAGCGCCTTGAGCCTTGCGACGGTTGTCATCGAAGCGGGACCTAGAAGCGGGGCCCTGATCACCGCTGATTATGCCCTGAGTCAAAATAAGGATGTGTTTGTTCTCCCTTCTAATATCGATAATGAGACAGCCTTGGGCAGCAACCGTCTGATTCAGGACGGGGCCCGGGTCGCTTTGAATCCCGAAGATGTTTTATCTCAGGTCAAAAAGGGTTATATCCCTTCACATTCTAATGATAACCCTGAGGTTCTTTTGTTAAGTGATGAACAAGCGAAAGTTTATCCTCACATCACGTTTCAGCCGGTGCATTTAGATGAATTGGTCAGGCAATCGGGCTTTAATATCAGCAGTCTTATGAATATCACTTTAAGTTTAGAATTAAAACACGCGATCAGGCAATTGCCGGGTCAATATTATGTAAGGAATGAGCATGCCTAAAATATTGGTAATTGTAGAATCTCCCGCTAAAGTTAAAACGATCAATAAGATCCTGGGACCTAAATTTAAAGTCACGGCATCCATGGGGCATTTGATTGATTTGCCCAAGTCTACGATAGGGGTGGATGTCGACCATGATTTCGAGGCAAAATTCATTGTGGTACGTGATAAGCAAAAAACATTGGCTAAATTGAAAAAAGAGGCCAAGGATGTCGAAGAGATTTATATAGCAACCGACCCTGATCGTGAAGGAGAAGCCATCGGCTGGAATTTAATTGCGCATATAGCTAAGGACAAGAAGGTCAGCAGGGTAGTTTTTCATGAGATCACCAAGGATGCGGTCAAAAAAGCATTTTCGCAGCCTCGGGAATTTAACCGCAAACTTGTAGACGCTCAAAATGCCAGGAGGGTCTTAGACCGTATTGTGGGTTATCAGATCAGCCCGTTACTGTGGAAAAAAGTAGGGTCTCGTCTTAGTGCCGGACGTGTACAGTCGGTGGCTTTGCGTTTGGTGGTTGAGCGCGAGGAAGCTATCAGAGTTTTTGTCCCTCAGGAGTATTGGCAGATCGCTGTTGATTTACAAAAAAAAGGTCTCAAAGATACTTTAACGGCTAATTTGGAAAAAATAGACGGCGGTAAAGTCGATCTTAAGGCAGAGCAGTTAACCGGCAGTGTTGTCGCGCAAATAAAAGAATCGTCTTTCAAGATTTCCGCTATTAACACCAGGCAAGTCAAACGTAATGCTCCTGCTCCTTTTATCACCAGCACCCTGCAGCAAGAGGCCTTCAGTAAATTAGGGTTTAATACTTCCAAAACAATGATGATCGCCCAACAGCTTTATGAAGGTATTGAGATTGGCGATGAAGAGCCTGAAGGCCTGATCACCTACATGCGTACCGATTCAGTCAACATAGCGGCCGAGGCGATAGAAAAAGTAAGAGGTTTGATTAAAAAAGAACATGGCAAGGAGTATTTGCCTGAGGAGCCTAACAAATTTAAATCCAAAAAAAGCGCCCAGGAAGCCCATGAAGCCATACGTCCCAGCGATGTGTATCGAAAGCCTCAAGACGTCAAGAAATATCTTAGCGATGAGCAATTTTGTTTATATGATCTTATTTGGAAAAGATTTATCAGTTGCCAGATGATGCCTGCTATTTTTGAGCAAACCAAAATTGAAATCATGGCCGGCCGCTTTCAATTCGGAGCATCCGGTTCTATTTTGGCTTTTTCAGGGTATTTGGCGATGTATAAGGACAATGAGGAGCAGGATATTAAGCTTGACCCTTCGTTATATGCTGAAGGTGATGGCCTCAATCTCCTTGAGGTCAGGCCCAGCCAGCATTTTACCAAACCACCAGCACGCTATTCAGAAGCTAGTTTAGTTAAAGCCTTGGAAGAGCAGGGCATTGGACGCCCTTCCACCTATGCTTCCATTATTTATACCCTGGTTTACCGCAATTATGTGCTGCGTGACCGCGGTTATTTTACGGCTACGGATCTGGGTATTCGCATATGCAACCTGTTAATGGAATACTTTAAGAAGATCATGGATATAGGGTTTACCGCTAAAATGGAAGAGGAGTTAGATTCCATTGAAGATGGGACGAATGATTATGTTAAGGTTCTTGGGGATTTTTGGGGGCCTTTTAAGGAAGAGTTGGACTTTGCCATGGCCAATATCCAAAAGACCGAAATAACGATCGAAAAGCCTTGTCCTGATTGCGGCAAACCTATGGCGGTAAAGTGGGGTCGCCGGGGGCGTTTTATCAGCTGCACAGGTTTCCCTGATTGTAAACATGCAGAAAGTTTTACTACCGGTGTCAAGTGTCTGCAGGAAGGGTGTACGGGGGAGCTTGTGGAACGCCGTTCCCACCGGGGTGCAACTTTTTATGGCTGCAGCCGCTATCCGGATTGCAAGTTTATCGCTAATAAACTGCCTGAAGTCAAATAGCCCTTCCTTTCCCGGATTCCCTTCTCCTTGAGGGGAGGCCTGTCGTTCTTTGTGGCAATCAGGCATCGAATTTGCAATAGCTTAAGCTCGGCAAGGAATGCGTGTTATGCATGAGAAAAGATATTGTTTGTGAAACATTAAGGGATTTTTCGCCAACGGCGAAAATGTCCCGTTGAGCAAATAATATCTTTTCTCATGCATAACCTGCAAGAATTTTGACAGAACCGGTACGGTAAGCAGGGGTAATAATGAAGTTATATCTGGATAAATTTTTTATCTATCTTGAAGTCGAAAAGAACTATTCCAGTCATACCATTCTTAATTACCGCATTGATTTAGAAGAATTCGAAAAATTTTTGGATAAGATCTCTATTAAAGATGTGGGATATCCCGATTTGCGCCGGTTTTTGGCACAGCTTAAGGGCCGCAATTTAAAGCCGCGCACTTTAGCTCGCAAACTTTCAAGCTTACGTTCTTTTTTCAAATTTTTACAGCGGGAAAAAGTCATTCAGTCCAATCCCGCCAAACTTGTGGTAACCCCGAAACTAGATAAACCCTTGCCGCATTTTATGAGCGAACAGGAAGCCGTGCAAATTATCGAGGCGCCTAAAGGCGGTAAGGTTAACTCACCACGTGATAAGGCTATTTTTGAAGTCCTTTATTCAACCGGTATTCGGGTCAGCGAATTAGTTGGTTTAAATGTGGATGATGTGGATTTTTTCAGCAACATCATTAAAGTCATGGGTAAGGGGAAGAAAGAACGCGTGGTCCCGATAGGGGACCAAGCTTTAAATGTTTTAAAAGTATATTTGGATGGGCGCAAAGCCGATAACAAGTTTGTTTTTGCCAATAAAAATGGCACACGTTTGAGTGACCGCAGTGTGCGCAATATTATTAATAAATATATTCTAGAGCAAGCGATGGCTCAACATGTAACTCCACATATGTTCCGTCATTCTTTTGCGACGCATCTTCTGAATCATGGCGCGGATTTACGCTCAGTGCAGGAACTTTTGGGGCACGTCAATTTGTCCACTACTCAAATCTACACCCATTTGACAACCGACAAGCTCAAAAAGATCTACGACCAGGCTCACCCGCGAGCATAACATATCAGTATCAGCCTGTGCAAGGATTGCGTGTTAGGCATGAGAAGAGATATTGTTTGCGAAACATTCAGGGATTTTTCGCCAAAAGTTGGCTAGGATTTACAGCAAGAATGTTCCAAATGAAGAGAAACTTTAGAACATTCTTGCTGTAAACCGACGCCAACGGCGAAAATATTCCGTTGAGCAAATAATATCTCTTCTCATGCATAACCTGCAAGAATTTTGACAGAACCCATAATATCTCCTGCGACATTCCTGCTGATGTTGACAAATCAATATAGTGAGGGATAATAAGCCTCATTATGAAAATTGATCAAAATCTGGTTATACCTAAATCCGATTCCTGGAAAATGTTTAACGCCATTTCCGGGCGGTATGATTTTTTAAACAGTCTTTTGTCTTTGGGGCAGGACCTGCGATGGCGTCGTGCTTTGAAGAGATTCTTGCCGGACTCTGAGGGACAGACCATTTTGGATTTAGCGACCGGCACCGCGGGTGTTTTGATCGTACTTGCTAAAAATAACCCCATGATCAAACGCGGCTATGGGGTAGATCTAGCGGTCAAAATGCTTGAGATTGGCCGCAAAAAAATAAAGCTTCAGCATTTGGATGACCGCTTGGTCTTAAAGAAGGCTGATGCCCAAGCGTTGCCTTTTCCCGATGAGGCTTTTGATTGTGTGACTATTTCTTTTGGCATCCGTAATATTCCGGATTTGCGCCTAGTGCTTTTGGAAATGTACAGGGTTGCTAAAAAGGGGGGTAGGATTATAATTTTGGAATTTTCAAAACCTGAAAATCCTCTGCTTAAAGCAGGGCATTGGCTATATTTGCAAATGGTTGTGCCATTGGTGGGATTCTTATTTTCCGGAAATTTTAAGGCGTACACTTATTTAAACCAAACCATACAGGCTTTTCCCTATGGAGACCGTTTTTGTAAGATTTTAAAGCAGATGGGATTTGTCAATATTGAGCCGCATCCCCTCATGGGTGGGGCCGCCACTATTTATGTCGCCCAAAAATAACCTTGTTACTTTTAAAAAAGCTCAAGATCAGATGGCATCGGCTTTAGCGGCGTATAAGCCATCTAAAACTATCGAGCGTATAGAGATTAAAATTCATCCGGTAGATATGCTTTCCTGGCTTTCTTTTCAGAAAGATGAAGTTAAAATTTACGGGGCCAATCAAAGCGATTCCATGAGTATTGCCGGTATAGGGCAGGCTGTTTGTGTCAGGGCAAGTCGATTAGGCAGCTATAAAAAAGTTTTTAAGCAACTGAAGTCTTTTTTATCCCTGAAATATCCATATTTGCAATGGTATGGGGGATTTTGTTTTGATGATCGCCATTTGGATGAGGATTGGAAGGAATTTGGTGCGTATCGTTTTGTCCTGCCGCGGTTTGAATTAGCGGCCCAAAGCGGCAAAATGATTTTTTGTTGTAATTTGATGGGCCGTGAAAATATTGCGGATGTTTTAAAGCAATTGGGAAGGATTGCCATTGCGTCGGAGAAATTCGGGAAAGGCAATAGTATTGTCCGTCGAAGCGATAAGCCCGATCTTAAGCTTTGGGAAAAAGACGTTGAAAGAATTTTAATGGATGCCGCTGTTAAGAAAGTGGTGCTTGCGCGTAAAACTTCTCTTAATTTTAAACAGACGCCTGATTGCTGGGCCATGCTGCGGCAATTAAAAGCAGTGGTGCCTGATAGCTATCATTTTGCTTTTCAATTCAAGAAAACAGTTTTTTTAGGGGCATCACCCGAGCGCCTTTACCGCCGTTATCAACGATCCATCGAATCCGAAGCTTTGGCTGGCACCATGCCTAAATCCACAGATCCAAAGATATTGCTGAGTTCCGATAAAAACAGGCATGAACATGCGTTTGTGGTCGATGCCATCGATGCTTCTTTTAAAGAATTTTGTACATGCTTTAGCCGTCAAAAGCGTCCGGGCATCTTGACCTTGCCCAACGGGCATCATTTGATCACGAAATTTCAAGGCCAACTAAAAGATGGCATAAATGATGAAGATATCTTACAATCTCTTCATCCGACTCCGGCATTGGGCGGCGTTCCAAGAAAACATGCAATGGTCATTATCCGAAAGTTGGAGGGGTTTTCTAGGGGCTGGTATGGGGCTCCGATCGGTTATGTGGGTTTGGATTGGGCTGAATTTGTGGTAGGTATCCGTTCAGGCTTGGCGTGCCGTAAAAAATTGTCTGTCTTTGCAGGGGCAGGGATCGTGCAGGGATCAGAGGCAAAGAGCGAGTGGGATGAAGTTGAGAATAAAATCAGTAATTTTATAAAAATTATCCGATGAATTTTGCGAATATTAATCACTGCTGGGGATCTTTGATCATCGAGGAGCTTTCACGCCTAGGGGTGGATTATTTTTGTGTTGCTCCCGGTTCTCGCAGTTCCCCTCTGGTCATAGCTCTGGCCCAAAACAAGAAGCTTAAAAGTTTTGTACATTATGACGAGCGCGGCTTGGCTTTTCATGCCATGGGTTATAGCGCTTCAACTAAAAAACCTGCGGTATTGATTTCAACTTCAGGCACTGCGGCAGCTGATTTTTTTCCGGCGGTGATTGAAGCTTCCAAGAAAAAGTTGCCGTTAATCGTGGTTACGGCTGATCGTCCGCCGGAGTTAAGGCAAACCGGGGCGGCACAGACCATTGATCAGGTTGGGCTGTTTGGAAAATACACGCAGTGGGCCACAGACATGCCATGTCCGGATGCCAACATTGCTCCTCAGTTTGTTTTGACAACGATTGATCAAGCTGTGTATCAGGCCGTACGCCACCGCGGTGTCGTGCATATCAACTGTATGTTTAGGCAGCCGCTGACCATGGTTAAAACATCAGGAGATCTTAAAATTTATACCAAGCCTTTGGGCCGATGGGCCCGGTCTCACGAGCCTTACACGGATTATGTTGCTGGTTTTGAGTCTGCTGCAGTGCCAAGCCTTAAGAGGGTCGGTACGCGTTTGGACGCTATTAAAAGAGGCTTGATCGTTGTTGGGAAGATTTCAGGAACAAATGAAGCACAGCTGGTATTGCAATTGTCTGAAAAATTGGGATGGCCGATTTTTGCGGATATTTCTTCTGGTTTACGCCTTGGGCAAAACCATTCCCATCTTATCCATTATTTTGACCATTTGCTTTTATCCGATAAATTACAGAATAAATTATATTTTGACGGGGTGCTTCATTTAGGCGGGCGGATGACATCTGTGCGTTATTACGATTTAATCCACAAGCAAAAGCCCTTGGAATATATCATGGTACTTGATCATGCCCTGCGCAATGACCCTAACCATCAGGTCACTTTGCGCATCGAATCAAGTGTCGGTAATTTTATTAAGACGGTGATAGGATTGATCAAGCAACGCAAGCAATCATCCGCGCTTAAGGTTTTGTCTAAAGCCAATCAAATCACAGATAAATTAATTGAAAAATATATCTTTGAAGACGGACGCTTGAGTGAACCATGTGTTGCCCGTATGGTCTCCCAATTGATCCCTGAAGATCAGGGACTATTCTTAAGCAACAGCATGCCTATCCGAGATATGAGTAATTATGCGGATTTCAAGGCAAGCAGGGTTTGTGTTAACGGCAATCGCGGGGCCAGCGGCATTGACGGGATCATTGCTTCGGCGGCAGGGTATGCGAGTGGATTGCAGAAACCGGTAACCCTTATGATCGGCGACTTGGCGGCTTTGCACGATTTAAATTCCCTTGGCATGTTGCGCGGACTTTCAGTGCCATTAATCATCGTTCTTCTAAACAACGGCGGGGGAGGGATATTCTCCTTTTTGCCTATTGCTGATTTCAAAGAAGGTTTTGAAAAGTTTTGGGGCACTCCTCATTCCTTTAGCCTTGCAGGCGCGGCGGCTATGTTTGAACTTAATTACAGCCAGCCTATGGACGCCGTTCATTTCAAGAAAGTTTACATGCAGGCCCTTAAATCACAAACATCGACGATCATTGAAATCATCACCAGCCGCGAAGAAAATTTGAAAGTACACCGCTTAATGGAAGATGTTATTAAAGAGAGTATGAATTGACCCTCCCTTTTTTTTATAAAGAGGGGTGAGGGGGAGTTTTATAATTTATGAATTTCTCAGAACTAGATTTTAACGATGAATTTGTTTCTGCTTTTGAGGCGCTGGAGACTACCGGTCAACACATGTTTATTACCGGTAAGGCCGGCACAGGCAAATCAACGCTGTTGCAGTATTTCCGCCAAAAGACTGCCAAGAACGTTGCAGTGCTTGCCCCCACGGGTGTGGCGGCCATTAATATCAAAGGACAAACCATCCATTCATTTTTTCATTTTAAGCCGGATGTGACCCCTGAAAGCGTGGGAGATATACCGGTACGCAAACGCAAGCGAAAAATGTATCAGGAACTTGATGCTCTTATCATTGATGAGGTGTCCATGGTGCGTGCGGACCTTATGGATTGTGTCGATATTTTCCTGCGTCTTTATGGGAGGGATGCTAACAGGCCCTTTGGCGGGGTACAGATGATATTTTTTGGAGACCTTTTTCAGTTGCCGCCGGTGGTAGGGCAGGGGGAAGAAGATATTTTTAAGACCCATTATCTCACGCCATATTTCTTTTCAGCTAAGGTTTTTGAGTCGCTCGATTTTAAGATCATGCAATTAAATAAAATTTACCGCCAAAAGGACGAACATTTTATCCGTCTGCTTAACGCTGTGCGGGATAATAGTGTTGAAGGCCATCATTGGGAGGCCCTCAACCGTCGTTTTAAACCGGAGCATCAATTGTTAACGGATGATTTTTATATTGTTCTTACCACCACCAATGCCCTTGCTGATAAAGTCAACAATCAGCGCTTGCAGAGTTTATCCGGTTATCCTAGAACTTATCAGGGAGTAATATCAGGGGAATTTGAACATAAATCCCTGCCAACGCCCCAAGCCCTTGAACTCAAATCAGGCGCGCAGGTGATGATGCTGACTAATGATCCTGACAAGCGCTGGGTCAATGGTTCTTTGGGAAAAATTGTAGCTATCGTTACTGATACAGAAGGTGACGATGTGGTAATGGTTGATTTGGAAAATGGGAATCGGGTTGACGTTAAAAAACATACCTGGGAAATTTATCAATATTATTTTGATGAAGAGAATAATTCCCTGGGGTCCAAGACAATAGGATATTTTACACAATATCCCCTTAAATTGGCCTGGGCGGTGACAATTCATAAGTCTCAGGGGCAAACTTTTGATCATGTGATCATTGATGTCGGCTGGGGCACATTTTCACACGGGCAGATGTATGTGGCCTTAAGCCGTTGTACGACACTCGAAGGCATTGTCCTCAAACAGCCATTGGCCCAGCGGCATATCTTAATGGATGAAAGGGTTTTACGATTTATGAAGAAATTCATATTCCTTTTATTTTTACCTCTTTTTTCGGCTTATGTATCGGCACAGACCCCGTCTTTGGACCGTTCTGCGGCCGTTGCCCAGGATTTAGGAAAAATCGAAGATAAACAGGTTAATCCAAATTCCTGGGAAGAACAAAATAGTGACCGGCCTTATATAGGTCTTTTAGCTGAAGTAGATACGACTATTCATGATGACTGGTCTTTTGACGAAGATTATCATGCCCGTGTCAAAATCCAAAAGGAGGCTGCCAAAAATTTAGGGCAGTGGCCTCTTTATTATAATAAATCCCGTGAAGAAATCACGGATATCAAGGCTTTTATTGAGACACCGGATGGCAGGCGGATTGAGGCTACGGACATAAAAGACCTGCAGGCCTTTGATCAGTCGCCGTTGTATTCGGATATGCGCCTTAAGGTCATAAATTTTCCTCAGATAAATATCGGCACTGTCATAGATGTGAGGGTCAGGACTAAAGTTTTTAAAGAAAAAATCCCAAACCAGTTTTGGGATGAGGTGACATACCCCTCCATACCAACAAAATACGCGCGTTATTCCTATGAGATCCCTGAAAATAAACCTGTTTATTTTTCAGTATATAATAATGATAAAAAGCCGCTGATCGATAAAATTAAAGGAGGGACAAGGTATTCCTATATTTTTGAAAATACCGCTTACGGTGAGAATGAAGATTTTATGCCTCCCCCTGATGATGTTATAGGGGTAATATCTTTGTCATCCATGAGTGATTGGAAACAGGTAGCCGGTTGGTGGCGTGATTCGGTCGATAAAAATACAATTAAAGACCCTGCTATTTCCGCTAAAGCTTTAGACTTGGTTAAAGATAAATTAAGTTCAAAGGATAAGGTGCGTGCTATTCTGGAATTTATTCAGGACAATTACCGTTATGTGCCTATGACCCTTGGGGACCATACGGTTGACATGCATGGGACAAATCAAATTTTTCAAAATCGTTATGGAGACGTCAAAGATTTAACGGTATTGACTAGACAAATGCTTAAAGAAGTTGGCATTGATGCTAATATTTGTTTGTTCAGCGGCGAGTTCAACGGAGATCCCCAGCACCGGCGGCCTTATCCTTCGGCTTTTGATCATGTGCTATTAGAGGTCAATGCCGATAACCAAGAATATTTCGTGGACCCGCAGGCCAAGGGGTTTGATCTGGGTGAATTGCCGTCAAGTTATGATAATGCCCATGTTTTCATCATTTACCATGATTCCTGCCGTTTTCAAAACCTTCCTGTGGCTGATGAATCATTCCATTCCGTAAGATCAAACAGTGATATAACGTTAAATGACGATGGGTCAGCCAATTTTCAAGTTCACCTTCAAATGCCCGTTGAAGCTTCAGAAGATTTTAAGAATAGCTGGGACCCTGCCAGTGATGCCAGTAAACAGAAATTCTTTGATAAATTGCAGGCAACCTTTGCTCAAGGCGGCAAAATAACGGATCATGATGTCAAGGGGTTGGAAAACCGTTATGGGCCCTTGGAATTTAATTTTAAATACGCGGCGTCCAATGTTTATCAGGTGGCTAATGATATGGTTCTCTTAAGAGAACAACAGCAAGGGGATGTCCCTGAATTCTCGGAGGATAAGCGTCGATACCCTATCTTTATACCTACTAATTCTTTAATAGTTAATCGTAATACCTACCATATACCAGACAGCTTGAAAATAAACTTTGTGCCGCAAGACTATAATTTGGCAACGGATTTTATGCAGGTCGCGGTCAAGTATACCAGAGGTGATGGCACGATCACGGTGGAAAGTATATATCACCTCAAGCGCGCCGCCATTCCTGTAGAAGGCTATGCGGCTGTGAAGAAAATCCGTGATGAGTTAAGTAAAAAGAATGAAATGTATATTGTTTTAAAGAAAAAATCTAATGCGACGCCGGAAACTGAAAATTGGATTAAGAGCCAATGATCAATAGAATCCGTTTAATCATTGTTTTTATTTTCCTTCTTTTTAATCCACCTTCATTTGCGCAAACTGGAGTAAATTGTACTCAGATTCAATGTGTAAAAATATTGGAAGGCAAATTATTGGTATTTTCCTTTGATCAAGGGACATATAAGCCTTTTTTTATTAAAGGTGTGGGATACCAGCCTACACCGATCGCCCGTCATCCCAGTGATTGGGGGTGGCTTGACGATGATCCGCGCAGCAATAATATTTATGACGATTCCTCCATATTAAACCGCGATTTTGCAAAGTTGCGGCTCATGAACGCCAATACCATCCGTTTATGGAAAGGCAATGATACTCAAGAAGCTAATCGTTTCCCGAATAAATTAACCGTAAGGACATTGATTTTAGCGGCTAAGTACCATTTAAAGATCATTGCCGGTTTTTGGGTAAATGGTTTGACCTTTGACAGTCAAAATAATATCAATGACCGGCAAGAAACTATAAGCCGTTTTGTGGAATATGTTAACAATTTTAAGAGGTATTCCGCGATTTTATTTTGGGCTATTGGTAATGAGAATAATTATAATAAAATTGATGGTCATCTGATGACTCCAGAACAACTCACGGCGTGGTATGCCCTGGTAAATGATATGGCTCAGGCCGCGCATGATGCTGAGGGTTCTAATTTTCATCCTGTGGCAGTTGTCAATGGAGAAATAGAACATATTGGTGATGCTGCCTATGGTGCGGCTGATGAGCAAATGCCGGCCGTGGATATATGGGGCGCGAATGTGTATAGAGGCAGGAGTTTTTACACGCTATTTAGTGATTATAAGAAAAAGTCGCAAAAGCCGCTATGGGTTTCTGAATTTGGCACGGACGCTTGGCATGTTAAAGATATTAATAATCCGGACAATGGATATGAAGACCAAAATACGCAATCTGATTGGATCGGTTCCTTATGGGATGAAATTGTTCAGAATGTGCCGATAACTATTGGGGGCACAGTGATGGAATATTCAGATGAATGGTGGAAACCCTCAGAGTGGCGTTGTACTGATTCGAATTTAAGTCAGGAAGAGAATGCAAAACTTGTTAAAAGGTGCATTAGCACTCACTATCATGTTGGGCATCCGGATAATGGTTATCCTGACAGGTTTTCTACTGAGGCATGGTTTGGTATTATGTCAATTGCCCGTAATTCCAGATTGCCTCATGGGCCGGATATAATGAAAGAGCGGAAAGTATATTTTACCCTTCAGAAGAAATGGCAATTAAATCCCTACTAAACAAAGGCATGGTTTATAAGTCAGCGGGGGATTGATTGTCAGCCAACCCTAAAAATATTTTGAGGTCAGTCATCGGCTGGATATTAAAAATCACCGGCACAAATCCGGGTGCTTTTTGCAGTTGGGCAATCATGGCCGGGTCTAATTTAAATTTAATCTCGCCTGTTGAATTGTGCACGTTTAAGTTCATTTTATCAGGATTGAAATCTATGCCGCCCAAATTCTCTTTTGAAATTAGAGCCCTGTCGACACTGCTAAATATTTTACTGGGCCATGACATTAATATGTTCTGATGGGTCGTCGGCACTATTTTGTAGTGCCTTATATTCATGTTGATATAAGAGGGAGGTGGATTCTCAAACTTAATTAGCGGTTTATTTTCTTCATTAGCAGGCCTATTTTCCCCACCAGAAAAATCAATCACAAACGAGACAGTAGGAGATTCTCCTTCACGAACAGCTAGCCAGCCATCATTAGCTAGCAAGAGATTGGCATTTAAAAGTTTGGCTAAATCAAAAGCAAGAGACAGCCCCATGCCGCCATTACCCTCTTTCCCTTCAGCAAATGAAATGCCCTTATGGTTAACTAGCGCTGTGAAATTACCAGATAGGCTTGAAGTTAGGGCATCTTGTAAAATTTTCATAATGGAGTCAGGAAGATTTTCCATCTTTGAGAAAACATCTTTTTCGC
>JADFXH010000019.1 GCA_015233675.1 Candidatus Omnitrophota bacterium | reverse complement strand
TTCCCGCGAAAGCGGGAATCCAGGAGGTGCCTATGATTATCTTATGGTTTATTTCTTGTGCTATCTGTATGGCCTTCCCGCCTTTGGCGGTAATAGCGGTCATTGTGTTTTTAATGGTCAGGTCTTGTGGCTCAGCGAATAATAGGCAGAAAATTCATAGCAGTATGGTGGGGTTTCCGCCTTGCAGGCCTTTTAGCCATGAAATGGATGAAGATGGCATGTCTTGGGGGAAATCATACCGAGATAAAAGAGGGAGGCTTAAATATTGTTGCAATCCAGGTCATAACCATTTTTATTAGGAGCGATTGATAAGTATTCTTTAAATATATAGGCTCCGTTGAATCCGTATAAACCATGATTATTTTTTATCATAGTAAAATTTCTTGTAACTGTTGGTGCTACGATATAAGATTATGATAATTATTATCATTCAAGTCATTGGTTTATAATGAGATATATGAAAAAATCTTCAATTTCTGCGGTGGATTTATTTTGTGGAGTGGGAGGGCTAACGCATGGTCTGATTAAATCAGGTATCAATGTTGTGGCTGGTATTGATGTTGATGAAGGATGCCGATTTGCTTTTGAGAAGAATAATAAGGCGTTGTTTATACATAAAAGCGTAAAAGAAGTTGCTTCCCAAGAAATCTCCGACTTATACCCTCAAGATAACCTCAGAATTTTGGTTGGATGCGCACCTTGTTGAGGGTTTGGCAAGGCAATACCATTGATTATATGGCCGATTTTTCTATTTCATCCCATCCTTAAAATATTTTGCGGAGGGCCTATACTTATTCATTCTGAAATTGTGAAATAAGCTCTTTGACAAGGCCCGCTTTATATGATATATTTTGATAGCAGGAGATAACATTTGATAAAGGAGGCAATATGAGGGCGATTTCAGGCCAGGTGCTTTTAGGAGCAAGGGTTCCCAATGGACTTAAACAGAAGTTATCTAAATTTTGTGCGGATACAGGTCTGCGTATGAATTTTTTTGTGGCTCAGGCTATCGAAGAAAAACTTCAAGAAATTGAACAAGACCAGCTTGACATTAAGATTGCAGAAAAGAGGATGAGTTCGGCAGAATACAGCAGTCAGAAGGAAATGGATTCCTATTTAAGAAAACGTGGTATTAAAAAATAATCATGTTTACCATTATTTATGAAAATGGATTCTATAAGGATTTGGACAGATTACCTGATGCTGATGTAGAACGTATTATGATTTCTGTTGAGGATTTGGCGAATACACCAACACCTAACGGTTGCAAGAAGTTGAAATCAAAATCAGGGGTGAATATATTCAGAATCCGTCAGGGAGATTATCGTGTTATTTATCTGATAGACCGTGTGGCTCAACGGGTCAATGTACTGTCTGTACGCCACCGAAAGGACGTGTATAAAAATATCCCTTAGCTTTACGGATGAATTACAATTTGCAATTTGAATAATTTGGCTTAGAATTAGTGTTCATCAAAAGATTTACATTATGTGAATGAGTCACATAACTTTTTAACAACAGAAACATGAAAGGAGAAGGCTTGCAGGTTTTTAGCCTTTTCCGACGGCAAAAAGAGCAGGTTACGTCGCGCATTTAGTAAGACTTGAGTGTCTACGGAACTGAGGGTTACAAGTTCGACTCTTGTCAGGCGCGCTTTATTAAAATAAGTTTTGAAGCATTCCTTCCCATCAATGCCTCTATTATATAACGTAAAAAATTTAATTCTGCTCACAGCTTTTTCAAAGGTTTGCTTATTTTTGGTAATGATCATAGGATTTAATTTATTTCCATTCAATAAACCCCAACACGATATTAATTTTCTTTATAACAGGGCAGAACCTATAACCATAGCATCAGCCTTTAAGACTTGGGACGCACAGCAGTACATTTTTTTGGCAGAAAATGGTTATCATACAAATTCCCCGTTAAATTTAGTTATTTATCCGCTTTACCCTTTCTTAATTAAAGTTTTTGAGGTTTTATTTTTAAATAATAGTTTGCTTTGCGGGCTTGTTCTGTCTAATTTTTTTTCGTTTATAGCAATCATCTTTTTTTACTATTTTGTAGAAAAAT
Source organism: Candidatus Omnitrophota bacterium (assembly GCA_015233675.1). Classification (GTDB taxonomy): domain Bacteria; phylum Omnitrophota; class Gorgyraeia; order Zapsychrales; family Fredricksoniimonadaceae; genus JABDGZ01. The sequence goes on along the minus strand of JADFXH010000019.1, from coordinate 11,658 downwards.
TATTCAGTCCTAAAACGGCCTTTATTGCGAGCGTTCTTTTGCTTTCTTTTCCGACAGCATTTTACATGAGCTTGGTTTATACAGAGGCCCTTTTTTTGATGCTTGTCCTGATTTTCTTTTATTTTTTATACGTTCGTAAGCATTTTGCCGCATTTGTCGCGGCATTTTTCCTGCCTTTAACCAGGCCACAAGGTATTCTAGTTGCCGTCTCGTTGACTGTATTTATTGTCTCAAAATTGATTAAGAGGGGCTCGAATAGAAAAGATATTTTTTGTGATTGTCTGTTATTATTCGCCTTTATGGGAGGAGAAATGGTTTATTTAATCTTTATGAAGCATCTCTCAGGGGCTTATTTTACCGGCTTTGAGGCGCAAAAATATTATCTGGGCCATGCTTCAATAGGGAATATATTTGACCTCCATAGCTGGTTCTTGCGCAATTTTGTACATATAAAGTTTGCTTTTCATGGGTTTACCACAAGCAGTATCGACCGCTTGTTTTTTTGTTCTTTTTTATTATTACTATGGCCTATGTGCAAGGATCTCGATAAGACTTTGTTTTTTTATGCGGTGGTTATTTGTTTAATTCCCGCGTTGTCTGATAGTTTTATGGCTTATTCAAGATATGTTTTACCAGCCTTCCCTTTATTTATTGTGCTGGCCAAACGACTAAATAATAAGAGTTACTTTCTGGCTTTATTAATGTTTGTTTCTCAGTTGGTATTTTTATTAGCGCATAGTTTAAACTACTGGATTGCCTAAAGTTTAATTTAACAAGCCACAAATAAAAATTTCTGTAAAACTTAAAGAGTTAAGTTCTATCTAAAATCTATTAGCATTTTAAAAGAAATTGCATTAAAATCATTGCCTAATTCTTTCAAAGGATTTTAATTATGAAGGCCAATTCTCAATCATCTGATTCTTTTACGGTCATTTCCGGTTTAGCCCATGAGCTGGATTCGCCATTAAAATCCATTTTGGCGCTTACCAGAAAACTCATTAACGATTATAAAAATCGCGATTTTGAATTTGTTTCTTACAAGGATTTCAAGGTCATTATTTCCACATTGGAGCAATTGGATCGTCAGCTTGAGCATTGTTCGCAGACAACTAGCCGGATGCTGTTTGTTGGGAAACGTCATGCCCGTTTGGGAGAAAATATTTGCCAAGTCAATACTGTTATTAAAAATGTTGCTGGTGATTTAACCCAGCAATTAAAATCTGCCCGTATTAAATTAGTTATACGTTTGGCAAAAGACCTGCCTTTAGCCGCTGTAGGCCCTGTTGAATGCCATCAGATCATCCATAATGTTCTTATTAATGCTATACAGGCTATGCCAGGCGGAGGCAAGATTAAGATAAGAACATTTTTAAATAAAGAACACAGCAATATTGGTATTGATGTCGTGGATGAAGGGATTGGAATTGCTCCGGATCATTTGCCTAAGGTGTTTGAGCCCTTTTTTACAACCAAGGAACGCGGCGTTGATAAAAATGCCGGCTTAGGTCTTTCCATCATTTATTCGATCATCAATGCCGTTGGAGGGACAGTTAATATTAAAAGCTCTTTGCGTAAGGGCACCGCTGTTCATGTTACTCTTCCGGTGTTCCAGTCTAAATAGCTATGCATGATTCTGATGAATTGTTTATGAAAGAGGCTCTCCGTCAGGCCCATATGGCGGGTTCGATTGATGAAGTGCCGGTAGGTGCTGTGATTGTGCATGAGCGAAAGATTATCGCTCGTGCGCATAATCAAATAGAAACTTTAATAGATCCCACAGCCCATGCCGAGATGATCGCCATTACCCAGGCGACAAATTATCTCTCATCAAAATGGCTGCCAAAATGCACTCTCTATGTTACCGTTGAGCCTTGTTCCATGTGTGCAGGGGCTCTGGTTTTAGCTCGGATCGCCCGTGTTTGTTTTGGGGCCCGGGAGCCCAAGACCGGAGCCTGTGGTTCGGTGATCAATATAGCCAATCATAAATCTTTAAACCACCGGATGGAAATAAAGGGCGGTATTTTATCCGGGGAATGCTCTGAGCTTGTCAGCGAATTTTTTCGAAAAAAACGTAAATCAAAACAAGACTTGGAAAATTAATGAGAATAAAACTGAAAGCGGCGCGCAATAATAACAATGGTTTTACGCTTATAGAAATCATTGTTGTCTTGATAATCTTAGGAGGGCTTGCAGCTATTGCTTTGCCTAGTTATTTTTCTTGGGTTGACCAATCACATACAGCGGAGGCAGTGTTTAATTTGAAAACTTTTGCCGACCAGATGGATGCATGCTTAGTTACAGGGAAGGATAGCTCTACATGTGGAACTCAATTATTGGGGGCTACAAATGATAACTCCATGTCTCCTACTGGCGGGGGACAACTTCATGGTTTTCGAGATGTGGGAACTGACTCAAATTATTTTCAATATGGCATAGCTACTATTGACAATCAAAAGTATTATTTATTAGTGGCGCGTTGGAATATTAGCCTTAATTCCCGTTCAAATTTATCCCCTCAGGTGCTCACCTGCGCTAATCAGGTGAACCTTGGGGTAACTACCAACACTCCAACATTTGGGTTGATAGGAATATGTGGCGATGGCCAAACGCGAGTCATGTTAAGCAGCGGTGTTTTTGATGGCATGTATGGTAATAATGCCGCTAGAAAAATGATGTGACGAGTGGTTTGGTTATCAACCGTTATTTTTTTCCAAAGTTTTTTCATGTGAAAAATTGCCGTACATAACTTTTAGTTGTGAAACTTTTGGGAATTCAGGGTAATATTCGCCTTGGGGGCCCATAAATCCATTCCCTGACCTTTTAATTAGCACACTTGAATAGTCTCCGGTAGAATTTGGTATATTGATGATGAAGGTATCATCATTTTGATAAGCAGGGGCAGCTGTCACAACCGTTGTAGAAGGCTGGTCTACAAGCTTTGATGTTTGAGCTACCGGTTGCGACACAAGCACCCCGCTATCATAATAATTTGGACAATAGTACCATGGGTCATAATAGTAAGGCAGGGGAGTGTAATTTAATCCTAACACGAAACCAGAATGAACCCCGTTGGACCTATGAAATCTGCTTCCCTGCCAATTCCCATGATGACTATGTTCCCAAGCGTAGGAAAAATTTGGTTTAATAATTGTTAAAGAAAGAATCAGTAAAATTATTAATATTTTTGATATGTTTAACATATAAACCACCTGCTTATGTCATTTGATTTCCTTCTACTGGTTAGACAACTTAGTTTTTATTAAAGTTCCGTATAAAGAAAAGAGTCAGAAAAAAGTTGAATTCTGTTTATGTTTTTACAGGATGTGGAACTGCTTTGAAGGTCCCCATCGGGAATGGTATTAGGAATAGTGGAAAAAAGTCAATAATAAGTAGAAATTTCATATTTCCAATACCAGATATTTTTTATAAGATTGTAAAGAAAAATATTTAGCAGGGGGGCGTATGAAATCAAAAATTAAAAAATCAAAGAAGGACAAACAGATGTATTCCTGCGGGATTTGTGGGGCAGGTGGCAAGAAACAGGAACGATGTTGTGGAGAGCTTATGAAAAAGTGCTCCTGTTAATAAATTAGTGAAGCAATTGAGCCTCGGGTAAAAGAGTTTTGATCAGTTCAAGCGCTGCTCATCCGAGGCTTTTATTTTTTTCGATCGGTGGATACATTTCATTGATAGTTTCCGGCATATAGTTATAATTAAAGCAATTGGTAAAAAAGTCGTTATATAAGCCTTGAATTATAAAAAGGGTGATACTCATGTCAAAGAAAATATTGGTTGTAGATGACAACGATGATTTAAGGGCTGAGATTCGGGATTTTCTGGACACATATGAAATATTTGAGGCTTCGAGCGGGGAGGCGGCTTTGGCGATATTGCGCAGGGCCAATGACATCAGTCTTGTCATCCTGGATGTCATGATGACGGGAATCAGCGGCCTTGATGTCCTTTCAGAGATCAAGGGGAAAGACCCTAAAGTTGGGGTGATTATTTTAACCGGACACAGTTCCAAGGATGTGGCAATTGAAGCCCTGAAATTGCGGGCTGATGACTATATTGAGAAACCGATCAACATCGAGAGATTTCATGAAGCTGTTGAGCGGATGATGGCTATCCATAATGGTGAGCCGGAAATTTCATCTCTGGATATAAAGGGCAAAATGCTGAAGGTGAAAAATTTCATTGAAGCAAACCGGTTTAAGAAAATAGGACTTAATGATGCCTCTGATCTCGTGAAGTTGAGTCCGAAATACCTGAGCAGAGGCTTTAAAGAGCATATGAAAATAGGGTTTAATGAATATAAATTACAAGTCAAAATCAAGCAGGCCAAGGAGATTCTGCTGAAAACAGGTTATACCGTAAATCAGATATCCGAGAAATTGGGTTATGAGAACGCGGAATCATTTATCCGGCAGTTCAAGAAAATTGTTAGAAATACGCCGGCCCAATACCGTAAAATAAACCATGATAAAAAAAATGTCGCAAAAAGATCAAAATTAAGATCAAAATAAGTCCTTTGCCGATATGCCTATAAGAACAAAGCTTATCCTACTATTTCTTTCTCTTGCCCTTTTTCCCTTAATTGTTGTCAACATGTTAAGTTTTACAAATTATAAGAAATCTTTGGAAGCTGCCCGTCTTTCGCAGCTGCAGGATTTCGCAGCGTTAAGGGAGGAAGGGATCAATGCGTTTATTGCCGGATTAAAATCAGATATAGAGATAGTCCAATGTTTGTATAATATTAAAAGAAACCTTCCTATTTTAAGTGCATACTCCAGCAATCCTCAAGATTTAAAATTCGTTTCTGCCAAGGAAATGCTTGACGGACAATTACCTCGCATGCAGAAACTTTTAAAGTTGATGACTGTTGCGCTGCTTAATACGGATGGCAAGGTTGTTTACTCAAGCGATTCGGAACATTATCCCAAGCGCTATCTGCAATTATTGTATGATTCTCAACAAAAGATTTTTATAGAAGGTAAACATGGGGTTTATATCTCGGATGTTTTAGTAAACAAGAAAAAGAACAATAAACCGGAAATTTTGGTCTCTGCACCGGCCTTTGATTCTAAAGGTGTGATGATCGGTGTCATTGTTTTTGAAGTGGATATGGCTCCAATTTATGATTTTATAAACAATGTGGCGGGATTAGGAACGACGGGAGAGGTCCTTATCGGAAAAAGAATTGGAAACAAAGTATTTTTTTTAAATCCGTTAAGGAATGACAGAAAATCTGTATTTAAAAGAAGTATACCTTTAGGAGATAAGCTCGGCCGCCCCATACAGCAGGCAGTGCAGGGCAAGACAGGGGTTGGGCAACTGATCGATTACCGCGGCAAGAAGGTTATCGCAGCTTGGCGATATATCCCTTCTCTACAATGGGGTATGGTGGCAAAAATTGATGCCGATGAGGCATTAGCTGACGTATCGAAATTAAAAATACTGGTATTCTTTATTCTGATTTTTGTTTCTTTTTTGGTCAGTCTTTTGGCGTTTTTTATTGCGCAATATATTTCCGGACCGCTCAAAAAACTTTCTGAGGGTGCACAGAAAATAGGGAGAGGGGATTTAGATCATAAAATCGGGATGGGTCAAAAAGATGAGATTGGGCAGCTTTCGAGAGTATTTGACAAAATGGCCGAGGATCTAAAAAAAATTATGGCCTCGCGAGATGATTTGAACAAAGAGATCGTTGAGCGTAAACTGGCACAGGAGAAGATCCACAGCCTTCTGGACCAGTTTGAGCTGTTGGCTATGACCGCCGAAAATTTACTTCGTGCCGACAATCCTAAAAAAGTCATCAACTCTCTGTGTCAAGCAGTGATGGAGCGTTTGGGTTGTCACGTCTTTTTTAACTTCTTTGTTGATAAAAAGGCCGGCAGGCTGCATCTTAATGCTTTTGCCGGTATCCCAGAGCAAGAGGCCCTGCAAATCGAGTGGCTGGATTACGGCGTTGCCGTGTGCGGGTGTGCTGCACGTGATGGATGCCGTATTATTGCCGAGCATATTCCTACTACAGATGACCCCCGGACTGAGTTGGTCAAATCATTTGGTGTGAAGGCTTATGCTTGCCATCCTATCCTTGGTGAAGGGCAAGAGGTCTTGGGGACCTTGTCTTTTGGCACACGAAGCCGAGAGACGTTTACTGATGAAGATTTATCTTTGATGAAAGCGGTTACGGGCCAGGTCGCGGTTGCCATGATCCGCATGAGGATCCAGGAGGATCTGAGGGATAACGAGAGCCGTCTTAATGCTGTTTTGGAAGCAGGTGAATTTGGTATTTGGGGGTTGGATATAAAAACAAGAAAAGCTTGGCGCTCATTAAGGCACGATCAAACTTTTGGTTATAAGGAGCTATTGCCTGAGTGGACATATGATATGTTTTTATCCCATGTTTTACCTGAAGACCGGGAAAATGTGAATAATAAATTCGGGAAAGCTATTGTGGAGGGCACAAATTGGGATTTTGAGTGCCGCATCAAGAGGGGTGACGGGGTTGTTCGTTGGATATGGGCGCAGGGTAAGCCTTTATTGGATGTTCACCATAAGGTTACGCAAATATCAGGATTTGTCAAAGACATCACAGAACATAAGAAAATAGAGAAGGAAGCCCTCGAAGCGCGTAAGCGCCTAGAGACCCTTATGGATGCGTTGCCTGTTGGAGTTAGTTTTTCGGATGACCAGACTTGCCAACGCATTACAGGGAACGCTGCTGTATTGGCCCAGTTTGAGGTAGGGGAAAAAGATAATCTATCTGCCTCTGCTCCTGACAACAATGCCTCCGGCCGGAAATTGCAATTTTTTAATGAAGGACGACAAATCAGTGAATCCGAACTGCCCTTACAACGTGCCGTTAAAGAAAATAGAGTTATACCTGCCATGGAGCTGGAAGTTGTGCTCCCTAGTGGTAAACATTGGTTTGCGATGGTTTCTGGTGCTCCTGTATGCGATGACCACGGAAAGGTTTTAGGCGGTGTCGCTGTAACTGTAGACATCACTGATCGTAAGAAAAATGAAGAGACGTTACGCCAGAAAGAAGAGCGTCTAAATGAGCTGCTTCAACGATTGACCTACCATGTAGATAATTCGCCGTTGGCTGTCATTGAATGGGGGCCTGATATGCGTTTGATCCGCTGGTCAGGTATAGCTGAGCAAATGTTCGGCTGGAAGTCTCAAGAAGTGCTGGGAAAACGCATGGATGATTTTCATTGGATATATCATGAAGATGAGGCAAAAGTCGATGATGTTTCCTCTCAATTGCAGGCAGGTTTAAAACTAAGAGTATTTTCAGCCAACAGGAATTATCGCAAGGATGGCGCGGTTATCTACTGTGAATGGTACAATTCATCGTTGTTTGATTCATCGGGAAAGTTGCGATCGATCTTGTCTTTAGTTTTGGATGTAACGGCCCAAAAGCAAGCTGAAGAGGTCCTCAAGAGAGATAAAAAGACACTTGAAGAATTGGTTAAGAAAAATTCTCAGGAGTTGCTAGAAACGCAACTTGAGCTGGTGATGGCCAAACGTCTTTCCGATATTGGAACTCTTGCGGCAACGGTGGCGCATGAGTTGCGAAATCCTTTGGCCGCAATACATATGGCGGCCTATAATTTGTATCGTAAAGCCCAGAATCCGCAGTTGGAGAAACATTTTAACGTGATAGAAAAGAAGATTGATGAAAGCGATCAGATCATTAATAATCTTTTGTTTTACTCTCGTATAAGGTCTCCTCAATATCAAGAGGTATGCCTCGGCGATATCCTGGAAGAGTGTATTCCTGCGGGAAGGTCGCGTCATGCCAAGGAAAAAATAAATCTGGTCAGGGATTATGAGCTTGCAGGGAAGATGCTGTTTCAAGCGGATCCTGTACAACTTAAGGAGGTCTTTTCAAATCTTATCAATAATGCTTTTGATGCCATGAGGGACAAAAGAGGTGATATTAAGATTATAGGGGACGTTGAAGGTCAATTTTTGCGCATTCAGGTCATAGATACGGGAATAGGAATAGAGGAGGATGTCCTTCAAATGGTCTTTGATCCTTTTTTTACGACCAAAGCCCAGGGGACGGGTTTGGGATTGACCGTTTGCAAGCAGATCATTGCGGCACATGACGGCAGCATTGATATGACGAGTCAAAAAGGGCAGGGAACGACGGTGACCGTGAGGCTGCCGTTTAGTAAGGGGTCTCATGTTTAAGAGGATCCTTATTATTGATGATGATATTGAGTTGAGCGCAGAGCTCTCTGAGATTCTAAGAGACCAGGGGCATGCAGTCGATGCGATTTTGTTTAAACGTGAGACCCTTCATGAATTTGATCCTGTTAAATATGATGTTATTATTTTAGATTTCAAAATGCCGGATTTGACCGGTATGGATATCTTGAACGCGATTCCGTTATCGGGTTCAAGGCCGAAGGTATTTCTTATAAGCGGCAAGCCTTTTGTAGAAAAGTTTTTAGAATCTGGGGGCCTTTTGAACAAGGTCACGGAAATTATTCCAAAACCGTTTTCTATTTCAGACCTTCTTCTAAAAATTAATACGACCTGAAGCTTCATGGTGGAAAAATATCAATAAAAAGCGGAAAGTTCTCCTTCACAAACGGGTGTATGTCATTAACATAAATTCACTTCGGAAGATATGTGGATCTTCTTTGCGAATAAAAAACTATTACAACGGAGGTAAAAGATGGGGAATAAAAAGGTTTTGATTGTCGACGATGATAAAGATTTTTTAAACGAGCTGGGGGAGGTCCTTTCTTTTGCAGGCTATGATATGGTCTCTGTGGATGTCCCTTTGGAGGTGATGAATGTGCTCGAAAAGGACAAGGTTGATTTGATTTTACTTGACCTTAATATGCCGGGAAAGAACGGTTTTAATCTGGCTTTTGATCTGAGCAATTCTCGTCACTTCAAAAATATTCCGATTATTGCTATGACAGGGTTTAATAAGATTGAGATAAATTCTTTGTTAGAACTGTGTGGAGTAAGAAAGTGTTTAAAGAAGCCTTTTCGTCCCCTGGACATTATTTCTGAAATTGAGAATATGCTTAAAGGAATGGAAAGTGAAAAAGATAAAGTTTATGACGTTTGAGTGGACTTGGATCAGTAATCTGCAAGACTTAAATTTCCGCAACCGGAATTATTTCCAAAAATGCAGCTTCCCGCCATTGCCGAGCCCAGTCACTTAGGAAAGGTAATCTCAACAATCAAAAATACCTGGCAGTATTACAGATAAGAAGAATGTAAAATTTTGACAGAATCTCACCAAAGCTAAAAAAGGTTGTGAATGTAACACCTTGTTGCAGGTGATTAAGAAAAAAAATAATTTGAGTTGGGATTGATGCAAGAGAATAATGAGAGTATATTAATTATATAAATTTCGCTATATTTTTGAACATGGTATTAAATATGATTTTTTTGAGAAAATTATTTCTGGTTCTATTTTTTTTTGTGATAGGTTTGCATAGTATTCTTTTTGCCGCGGAGAGCGGGCAGGTTATCAATGTTAATCAGAATTATCAAGTCGCTTTTACAGATTTAGACAATAAATCACTCAAGCAGGGGGACATTGTTAAGGTTTTTGTGAATGATGATGATTTTATTTATATGCAGGTCATGGAGTCTTCTTCTATTTTGTCTAAATTGGGAATATCTCAAAAAGAGAATTTTAAAACACATATAACGGATATACGGCGTATTGCTGTCGGAAATAAAGTGGCCCTTTTGTCCGAAGTTGTTGAGGCGAAATATAGTAAATTGGACAATGCGGTTGAACCTAAAAATAACATAGAGGCGGCTTTTTCTGCGGAACAAATTAAAGAATTGATGGCACAGCTCAAGGAAGCAAATGAGGAAATACGTCATTTGCGGAAAGTAAATCAATTTTTAAAATCACAAATAAATGACGCGGGACCCAATACAGAAGTAAAAAAGACGGGAGACAATCAGACTCAGGTGAAGTCTGAAAATTCAGCAGAAACCCGTTCGCAATTGAAAGATCGTTTGGAAAAAATGCAGCGGCTTCTTAATCATGATTAAGCAGAGGAGTAAAATTGAAAGTTTTTGATAAAAAATTTGTTTTTGTTATTGTTAGTCTGCTTTTAACCTCGGTTGACTCCTGGGCACAAGACCCCCAACAGGCGGCAGCTGCTCCAGTTACGCAAACCGTCCAATCCAATAATTCGGCCTCTAATTTAGAACACCTTCAAGAGCAGGTCACAACACTTCAAAAGAAACTAGAAGAGCGAAGGGCTACTATTCAAGACCTTAATACAAAAATTGCTAAACTTGAGCAGGATGATTTTGCTTTGGTTTCTGAGGACTTCCAACCTGACATAAAGATAGTAAGGGGAATGCTTGAGAAACATTTTGAAAGTGAGAAAGCTAAGTTAGAACATAAGATTGCTGATTTAAAGGTAAGTGTTGGTGTTCTCGACGCAAATTTAAAAAAAGAGAAAAGTTATAACCAAAGTTTGAGTGGGGAATTAGAGGCCGGTCAGCAATCTATAAAACAACTTAAAGATCAGGCCCAACAGTTAAATAATCAAGCACAACAAAACTTAACGCAAAAACAAGATGTTCAAATGCAGTTGGGTCAATTAAAACGGGAATTTGATAATTTTAAAACAAATACTTCTCAAGAAATTGTCGAATTTAAAGAAAAATTACAATCCACCCAAGATCAGCTAAGTCAAAAGATAGGTGATTTGGAAAAATCACAAAGCCAAAAGGAAAGGCTTGGGCAAAGTCTATCGCAATCTCAGCAGAAGACAATACAGCTACAGCAAGAGATAGAACAATCAACGCAGAATATGTTAGCAAGAGAAAAGCAGATTAGCCAGCTTCAGCAGACGATAGATCAATCTAAGAAGAATGAGGAACAATTACAGCAAGCGATAGAGAAGACCAAGTCAGACTTAAGCGCGGTAAATCAGCAGAGGCAGCAATTGGAGGCGAGTTTAAAGCAGACACAAGAATCTATTCCCGGGAAGATTAGCGCGGCACAACAGCCATTGGAAGAAAAGATCAAGGTAATAACGCAGGAGTCACAGAAGAAGGAAGGCGAACTAAACAATCAGCTGGATGCCTCACGAAAAGATATTAGGGACAAGGAGCAGCAGTTAAATACATTACAGAAATCAATAGCAGAGAAAGAGCAGCAACTAGGGGAAACACAAAAAAACATAACAGAGAAAGAACAGCTGCTCAGTGTTGCGCAGAAAGAAACAAGTGACAAGACACATCAGTTAAGTCAAACGCAGCAGGATATAGAGAAGACCAAACAGGATTTGAGTTTAGCAAATCAGCAAAAGCAGCAGCTTGAGGGGAGTTTAAAGCAGACACAAGAATCTATTCCCGGAAAGATCAGTGAAGTCCAACAGCCGCTTCAAGAGAAGATCAAAGGAATAACGGAAGAATCGCAAAAGAAGATAAGTGAATTAAGCAATCAGCTGGACGCCTCACGAAAAGATATTAGGGACAAGGAGCAGCAGTTAAATACATTACAGAAGTCAATAGCGGAGAAAGAGCAGCAGCTAGGGGAAACACAAAAAAACATAACAGAGAAAGAACAGCTGCTCAGTGTTGCGCAGAAAGAAACAAGTGACAAGACACATCAGTTAAGTCAAACGCAGCAGGATATAGAGA
>JADFXH010000018.1 GCA_015233675.1 Candidatus Omnitrophota bacterium | reverse complement strand
TCAAGATCAACAACGCTGACCTCAACCTCCTGAACACCTTGCTCAACAAGAATCTTGAGCCTTTGGTGACCACCGACAAGGTTTCCGGTGCGGCTATTCCACACGAGGGGTTCTACATACCCGAAGGTATTGATACTGATTTTTAATTTCTCATAGTCCGGATCACCGGGCTTGAGATCCCGCCGAGGGTTATACTCGGCGGGATTGATAGATTGAATTGGTATCGATTTAATGTTCATAGTTGTCTCCTGTGTTCAATATTTAATTATAGATTTGGAAAAGATAGCTAAGAGATTGGGACAGCCTCTCTTTTTGACAATTAAAGATTGTATGCAAACCTTTTTCTGTCACTGCTTCTTTTAAGCGGCCATACATTTTCCAGCTCAATATTTCATGGGCTTGTTTTAATGTAGGCGCCTTAAGACGCATACGATAAAATTCGTCCCAATGGTCTAAAACAAAACAATTGACGCAATAGGCGCATAAGTTAATAACAATTCCAATTTCCTTTAGTTCAAGAGACTTCTGTCTTGGGCTACATTTAACTTTCAATGAATCTTGTAGCTGTTTTAAACTTATACGTTGCATCATTTGATAGTAATTTTTAAACCATGTGTTGATTTTTTTTAGATCATTTTTTGTATAATTGGATTTCATGTTTTATTCCTTTCTTTTTAACCTGCTTAATAAAATTAAACCTTACTTTATTGATTTTACCGTCAAACTTTTTATGCTTCATTCACCTCCTTTCTTTAAGATATTAGATTTTCCATCACCGCAAGTCTCACCGATCGTGAATGTTGTGGACAAAAAATTAGACGAATAGTTTTAACTCACTATTCGCCATTCCTGTTGATTTGCTATAGGTTATTCTTTACTTTCTTACTGGAGCCCCCGTTTAGTTAATATCTTTATATACCCCTGGCTTAATTTGCGCTTCCCTCTCCCTGCCTCCTTTAAGACCAAATTGAGCTTCTCTTAAACTATTAATTGTCTTAAAATTTAAAAGATTTCTCGCTCTTTCGTCTTCGTCATTAAAAAAATTCATCCCAATATCAATAACCTTTTTCATATTTTCAATCCGTCGATAAACCTCGTTTAATATCAACCGATATTGATCAACTTTGCGCCCAAGATCTTCCATGCTAACCTTCCCATCCTTCAACTCTCTTACTATTTCAATCATATCAATAATTTCGCTCCTAAGTTCAAACAAATGGGTGATTTTCTTGTTTGAGAAATCAACAGCCTTCAGCATCAAAACAATTTTGGCCTTACTCAATTTTTCAATGTTAAAAGATCGATAGCCTGAATCTTTCTTTAATGGATTTATTATCCCATCTGAATCCCTCAACATTTTATGGGTTACATCTTCAAACCCTAATGACTGAAGAAATTCAATGGTATCAGAAATATTAAGATCCTCTTGCCCCCAAATTTTTTCTGGATCTTTAGATTGATACGTTAAATTCTTTTCTAATATTTCTCTTTTGTCCATAAACTATCCTTTGGTTATACTGTAAGTATAACTGAATGTTATTTTTTGTCAAGAATATTTCTTAATTTGAATTCAGGGCTTAGCTGTTCCGGCATTAATCAAACAAGTATGAAGTCTTCTTTAAGAGGAGCCATGGAAGGATCTGGCTTTACCTCAATCCATCGCAGAATAGCAAGATGACGGATAGTGGATATCACATCTTCCTGTTTAAGTGGCGGGCGACGCTTCTGTTTCCATTCCATTACAGTTCCCAGGACATCAGATTCCGTTGGGACACCCATGCTGGCCCTCAACTCCCGTGTCGCAAAAAGCACAGTCGCTATAACCTCCGCCTGATCGGTATTTACACGAGTGAATAGATCGACGGTCTTGTCAATGATGGCTCCCCACTTATCAAGATGCCCATTTAAATTCTTTTTGACCCGGCTAAAGTTTGGACCAACCTTAACCATGAACATGCCGCCCAGACGCTGTTCTTGAAGTAGATTAGAATTGATCAACTTCGCTTCAACGCCCTTTAATTCATAAGAGAAAGGGCCATAACTACCCCGCTGATAACTCAGCCCCGTTGGCAATCCTTCTGAAGTCGCCACATAAGCGATCTTCTGAAATATCGTCCTTCCAATAGGCCAATGATAAGGGGCCTTTTCAATCCTATCAATTATCTCAACCAAAACCACCCACGCAGGGTTCAAAGCCGACGATCCAACCGCCGGGGCCTGACGGCTCACAGCGCCAACTTCTTGTTCCAAAAACTCCACAGCCAACTCTTTAGGGTTAACCCCATACGGAGCATACATTTCAACCGGGATATCCATCTGCTTGGCATACTTATAAATGATAGGCCCCACCTGCCGCCACTCGAGCTGACCATTACCACAGCCCAGAGGAGGCAATGCTAATGATTTTATTTCCCATTCCTTATAATGTGCCAGCAAATATTCAAGGCCTTTTTCAATGTCGGCTATATTTGACAAGGACTTCCAATGATCTTTCGTCGGGAAATTGATTACCTGATGACCAAACAAGCTGCGGAAAATATATGGCTCGCCAAGTCTCACTTGTTTATTTTCGCAACGCTTAATATAGTCTTCAAACATTTCGGGAAAGCGTTCCTTAAACTCAAGGGCGATCCCCTTACCCATTACACCAACACAATTAACTGTGTTAATAAGGGTCTGAGCCTTGGACTCAAATATGTTGCCAACCAATATTTTCATATCTTTAGAAGAATATACCACTGTCAACAGTGACAGGCAAAGAAATACTCAACAATAAAACATCATTCTTCACATCTTCACTAACAACAATAACCCCATGGACCATTTCAGAAGGAACATGGTTTGGGACCAAAACCTCAGCACATTTTATTGATCCGTGTTTCATTTGTTCATAAGGATCCGGATGAGTCCAATATCTCGCATACAATACATCTTTATCCAGGGAAGCTAATCCTGATTCCACATCAGAAAACTTAGCGTAATCACTGGCTGCGTTTTGGTCAGAAATTACAACTCCTTTTATATCAAGAACACTTGTGCTAACCCGCAAAATACAGATCTGCGCGTTTTGATCGCGTCTCCTTGAAAGCATCGGATTATGCGCATCAAAATACAGATTCACATAATCATGCAGATCACCGGCACCGGGAATCTTCTTCGGACGGCGCCTGTCCTGAACTTCTGGCATGGCCACTGAAACATGCGCTACTTTATCCGCACGCTTATTCGACAGTATCCCTAATTTAACTATCGACTTCAAATTAGCAACCGGCGTTATGTAAAACAATTCAGCGACATCAGCGCGTTTCATGATCCCTCTTTACCTTAACGTCCCACTTGATGTGTTGACTCTTTAACTTATTAGGATACGCCTTCTTCCTATCCCGAATTAACCTTGATATATCCTTTTGCCTGTTTGCAGCGCCTTGTTTGGCCATCATCACTCCTTTACAGCCAAAGAATCTCCCCTTTAAAAACTAGCGTTTTCTACCCCATGACTTGCCGCATCAAAAAGATCGACTGTTTATTTAGGATTGACCTGCGGTTCAATCAATTTATCTGTATATCGAAAACCAAAATTATCTTTATACTTTACCGGTATTTGCTTAAACCTTTTTAAGCTATAAGAATAGAACTTCCTAACAGAATCCGACTTTCCTTCTCCATTAAAAGACACGCTAACAATAGCATCTTTTGTTGTATGAGGCTCAATATACGGTACCTTCTCAAACTTAAAAACGACAGTACTTCCATTCAACTTCTCATTAAATGGCTCATTAGGGCCAAGTTTAAGAAGCAACGCGACATCTTCCAACTGGACCTCTCTTGCAGGACTTTCTCCTATATTATTTAATCTTACATATGTTTCCTTATCGCTTACCTTGATGAAATCTGCGATTATAAATGGTCTCTTGACTCTTAAACCTAACACAAAACCCAAATATCCCGAGGCAGAAACTGTTATTAAACTTTTTAACAAATCCCATTTCCAATCCATACTGAAAAATCCTTTAATTATTCGCTACCCCACTTTAATGTTATTTAAGTTCCCCCAAGCATTCCGCAACAATACGAAAATCCTCACCAGACACATTCTCAATAACAATGTCTTTAAAATCCTTATTATCCGGTGAGAGGACGATTCTCTTGTGTCTCCACTGCCCATCGCCCAGTTCTTCTTTATCGCTATGATACCGCTTGATCGTGAAACCAAGGCCGGTTTCCGGATCCTTGACCTGGCGTGACTCAAT
Organism: Candidatus Omnitrophota bacterium; assembly: GCA_015233675.1. Lineage (GTDB taxonomy): Bacteria > Omnitrophota > Gorgyraeia > Zapsychrales > Fredricksoniimonadaceae > JABDGZ01. The sequence goes on along the minus strand of JADFXH010000018.1, from coordinate 9,683 downwards.
AAGGACCACCAAGCCGTTACGCGAACCACCCCGCTCAAACCGAAATAAGCACCAGCTGCCGTCTTTAATCGTCGGTTCCATGGACTTGCCGACTACTTGCGCGATAAACATATCCTTATTAATCTTACGCTCATTCATTGGCTTCCAAGTCTTAATCTGAGGTGTCATCTGCTCCCGGAAAGATGTGGCAACGGCCTGAAGGTCATAAACCGGCAAATAATCAACAAACTTCTTGGCCTCATCCATTTGGTCGTCCTTAATCACATCGCTGAAGAACAAATCGGACTTGCCCCCTTCATGCACTGGCGTGTCTGCCCAATCCTTACACAACATCGTTGCCTGTTCCAGCACCGTTTCTGTTGCCTTCTTTTCCTTGTCCGGTGGATACCCATGCTTACGCAGGACACGCTTGACCATAACCCTAAGCCTTGCCTGCACGCTTTCCTTCAGCGTCCAGTCAATCGTGACGTTGTTACGAACCGTCTGAACCAGTTCCCGTGCAATCAACCGAAGCTCATCATCGCCAAGAACCTTGACGGCACTGTCGTTGACTTCAAGTGCATCATAAAAGGCCACCTCATCCAATGTCAGCCCTAAATCCCCACCACGCTTGTCCGCTTCACGCATCTTCTTTGCCAGTTCAATCAATTCCTCAATGATTCTGGCTGCTTCAATGGCTTTATTCTGATACTTCTTTATCGCCTGCTCCAAGAGCTCAGCAAATGACCGGCCTTGAATAAGATTACGTTTTGCCCGGGACTTTATCTCGTCATTTAAAAGTTTCTTTAATAATTCAAAAGCAAGGTTCTTATAGGGCATCCCTCTAACTTCAGCCAGAAATTCATCAGATAAAATTGATATGTCCGGCTTCTTAATACCGGCAGCCTCAAAAATGTCAATAACCCTGTCTGAAACAACAGCCTTGGATATGATCTGTTTAATCGCAGAATCCAAATCATCATCTGTCTTGCCAGTACCCGACTCAAATTTGGCAATTCTGGAACGCACCGCTTGAAAGAAACCAACATCATCCCTGATTTTAAATGTTTCAGCGTGAGGTACGGCCAACGCAAAAGCCTGGGATAATTGGGTTACATAGGAGAGGAACCGGTCTTTTCCTTTATCTTGTGCAAGGATATGCTCCTGAGCCAATGAAATAATCGTCATCTTCTCCGTTACTGACGAAGTGAAGAACTTCCGATAGTCAAACCCATGGAACATTCCAGAAACAACTTCATATTTTTCCATCATAAGAGCAACGGCTTCTTCCTGATCAAGCACCGGCTTACCCCGGCCACCGCTCTCGGTATATTCACGCAAAGCCTGCTTAAGATCATCAGCAATACCCAAATAATCAACGACCAGCCCACCTTTTTTATCCTTAAAGACACGATTGACACGAGCAATGGCCTGCATAAGACCATGGCCACGCATAGGCTTGTCAATATACATAGAATGGAGTGCCGGAACATCAAAGCCTGTCAACCACATATCCCGAACAATAACAAGCTTCAAAGGATCAGAAGGGTCTTTCATTCTGTCGCCAATATCACGACGCCTTTGTTTATTGCGTATATGTTCCTGCCACTCTGTCGGGTCACTGGCCGAGCCGGTCATAATAACCTTCAAGGCCCCCTTCTCATCGTCCTTGTGATACCACTGCGGCCGAAGCTTCACAATTTCATTATGAAGGTCAAAGGCTATCCGACGACTCATGCAGACGATCATGCCCTTACCTTCAAGATTCAATGATCTCTCTTCAAAGTGGGCCACAATATCCTTGGCAATTTGCCGGACACGCTTTTCGCTTCCGACAATGGCCTCCATCCTTGCCCATTTACTCTTAAGTTTTTCCTTCTTGCTAACTTCTTCGCCTTCAGTCGCTTCCTCAAAATTTGGGTCAATCTTAGGCCGTTCAGCCTCACTCAATTCCAACTTGGCTAATCGGCTTTCATAGAAGATCCGAACAGTCGCCCCATCATCAACTGACTGCTCAATGTCATAAATATCAATATAGTCACCAAACACGGCACGGGTATTCTTATCTCTCAACTCTATAGGTGTTCCTGTAAAGCCAATAAATGATGCTTTCGGAAGGGCGTCACGCATATGCCGGGCAAAACCATCAATAAAGTCATATTGACTACGATGGGCTTCATCGGCAATAACCACAATATTACGTCGCTCTGATAGAACTGGATAAGAATCCCCTTTTTCTTCCGGAAAGAATTTCTGAATAGTTGTAAAAACAACTCCCCCGGAAGCAACTTTCAGATATTCTCTTAACTGTGCCCTGTGTTCAACCTGCACTGGTTTCTGCCTTAAAAGCTCAGTACACCGTGAAAACGTTCCGAATAGTTGATCATCAAGGTCATTACGGTCTGTCAAAACAACCACCGTTGGATTATCCAGCGATAAAACAAGCTTGCCGGTATAGAACACCATGCTTAAACTCTTGCCAGACCCTTGCGTATGCCAGACAACCCCACAACGCCGGTCACCTTTGGCTGACGCAGCACGCAGGGTTTCATTGATGGCTTTATTGACTGCATGATATTGGTGATAAGCAGCAATCTTTTTAGAAATCTTAAGCGAACCGTCCTTGCTGTCTTTCTCCTGCTCAAAAACTACGAAATGCCGAATAAGATCCAACAACACTTCTTTATTGAGCATACCCTTAATCAGCACTTCAATTTGGGGCATGGCCTTAGGCGCTTTTTCTTTGCCATCCATGGTTTTCCACGGCTGAAACCTTTCCCAGTCGGAAGTAATCGTTCCGGCCTTAGCGTCAAAACCATCGGACGCAATAAGCACCTCAGCAAAATGAAAGAGCGAAGGGATCTCCAGCTTATAGGTCTGAAACTGTTTGAAAGCAGAATGAACGGTGGCCTTTTCATCAGCCGGGTTCTTAAGCTCAATAACAACTATGGGCAGACCATTAACAAACAGGACAATATCAGGACGGCGATTACGATTATTTTCAATAATGGTGAATTGATTGACGGCAAGGAATCTATTTTTAGTTAGGTCATTGAAATCAAAAAGCCAAACCTTGTCTGGAACTACCCTGTCGCCTTGACGATATTCAATATCCACGCCATTAACCAGCATGGAATGAAACCGTTGATTATTGATAAGCAAATCCGGGCTTTCTACACGAAGGAGCTTGCGAATAGCTTCGTCTTTACCTTCCTCAGGGATCTTGGTATTTATCCGGTCAATGGCCTCCCGAAGCCGACCAATAAGAACCACGTCAGCATAGCTCTGCCTCTCAGGATTAGGGCCATCCGGCGCAATATCAGGCCCATGAACAATCCCATATCCTTTATCAGCAAGAATATCAAGAGCAGCCTGTTCGACTTCGGATTCAATGATGATATGCGCCATATTAGCTAAATTTTCCCCTACACTGTTTCATGCTGAAAATCTTTAAGGCCCCAAGAAGCCCATTGAGTAGTTTCTTTTTGAAATTCCTGCCAAACCTCACCCAAAGCATCAATGCCTTCTTTAGAAACCAATGATTTATCAATAAACTCAAGATGATCGTATTGAGGAGTTGCCAAAAAACCACCAGAACCATCAAAAAGAATATATGCATTGATAAAATGAACAACTTGGCAGATTATTTTGTGTGCCTCCCATAAATACCCCAAAGTGATAGATACCTGCTCAGCATTATAAAACGCCCTACTCTCAAGGGTGGATGCATGGGCTATGTTTTTATCCACATATACTTTTATCTCATTAGTGGCCGATTTAATTTTCTTAATCAGGCGGTCAAAAATTTCTTCACGGATACAGTCATTAGGAGTCCGTTGATTTTCTTTAACTCCTGATAAAACATCAATTTGTTCATGCCTCAATTTCATCGGATGACTATCTAATTCAGGTGGCGTAAAGATAACCCTTTGACCACTTTTCATTTGCTCTAATCCATAAGCCAATGCACGATGTTCTATAGCTTCATAATCATATTCATTGCCTTCAACAAGAAACAAATTTCCTCGGCGCATTAGAGAAGCATTTGCTTTCATATCGTTCAATAATGAAAGCAATGAAAACACTCCTCTTTCCCCATCCAACGGATACCCGTCAGTTAGCCTGCGAACAGCTAACAGTTGACTGTCGAAGAAACATTCATCTATAAAATAGTGTAACGTTCCATTAATTTCCTTGTGCCCCTGTGGGTTGTCAGGCGTAATCCTTCTTGCCTCATTAATTAGCCTAAAAACCGCCGCATTCCAAACCATTTGATAAACTTGATTTATAATTGAATTACGGTCTTTTAAAGAGAAGCATGCAACCCACAAATCACGCCTTGCTTTTAATTTATTGAAACACATATCACATGCCATATTGCCCCTTAAAGGAATTCACCCTTATCTTTCCAGCCATCAACCTTGGTAAAAGGGAATCACGAATTTGTGAAAGAATGTTAATTTGAGTAGTATTTTCTCTAATCTTTAAAAACATTGGATTAACTAATTGATTAAACTTAGTTAAGACTTGTTCCTCTGGCAGTGATACCTGAGTTTCTGAAATCTCACCAAGACTAAGATTAGGTTGAACAGCATGAACAACTTTAGATTTAAACTTCTTTGACATGCCTGATGTTTTGAGCAGAAGACGAATGTATGAAAGATATAGCGACTTATTTCTTAACCTTATGATTGCTACGGCTTGATTAGTATTTGCAGGTAATGCTTCTAGATTTACCACTGCGATTCTCCCAATTGTTCCTGCAATCGTATACAAAATATCATTTTCTTGAATAATTGATCTCGAAAGCATTAAATTTGTATCATTATCTATATGAGCAAATTTATCTGGCAAAAGATTGCCAAATTCATCAATTGATTCGACTTTAATAAAATTGATTCCTGATTCCACATAACTCTTTTTCAATGTTGTTGGGGTGGTACCTTTAGTAATTCTTTCACAAATGTCACCCAGACCCCCTATTGGCCACATCGGGTCGGCATCATCAACAAACCATTGCTTAAACAATGCCTGTGCAATACATTCAAGGGTTTTATTCATCTGTTGATTAAGCTCAATCTTGGCATCAAGATTAAAAAGAATCTTGGTAAGATTTTCTTGTTCTGTTATGGAAGGAACTGATATTTGTAATTCTTCTATCATCCCTTTAGTTAAAGCTTGTCTGGTAGCCCCTGAAGAAGCTAATGAAAATAAATGCTGCTGTGTTTTAGATTCTATCAAAAAATATCGTAGCCATAACGGGTGCAGTTTATCTTTCTTTGTTCTAATAACCAAAACATGCTGATTAACTCTGGCAGGTAATACGTTATCAGGAACCATGCATGACCTTGCAACGGAATCTCCTGTAATATTCAGAAGGACGTCTTTAGAAATAACTGTCACATTATCAAGCTCTTTTGCTTGCCCTTCATCAATAAAAGCTAAGCCAGATCGACTAAACCCTTCATTTAAGACATTCTGACTACGAATCAATGATATTCCAAACCTGCTATAAGATTCTTTGCCTCCTTTAGGAGTAGCGCCACTACTAATTTTTTCTGTCAGCTGAACGAGGCGAGCCACTTCCCATCCTTCAGGAATATCACCAATTTCTTTTTGTTTAAGACTTGTTTCTTTCATTTTCAATATCCTGTTTCATTAACCTGTCAATCTCATTGGAAATTTCAGTGCATTTCTTTCTAGCCTCTTTGTACTTTGGGCTATCCGCCCTGGAAGCATCGTCGGCATAGGAATCAAATTCTGCAAATAATTTCTGATACTTGTCTAACCTTGTTGTGTCCAAATTTACTTTTTGTTTAAGACTAGCCAATTTTGTCCTGACCCACTCTCTTTTCATATTAAAGCCTTCGGCTGAGCCCATCCTGCCTTCTTCCAAAGAAATAAACCCATCAATATCTAATACATATTGAGCTATTACTTTAAGATCTTTCTCTTTCGCAAGGATCTCTTCGCCCTCTTGATGAATCTGCTCTAACTTCATACTTAATGACCCTGCATCAAACTCCTTTAGTCGTGGAAACGCGAGCAAAATGAAAAGAAAGAATGAGTTGAAACATAACATGAAAATATATTCTTTAGGCTTAAATTGCTGATTCAGAAACAGGAACGTATAGAAAACAAATAACAGAATCCAAAGGGCCCAAGACATTGGTATAGAATTAAGGTATAAAAAAACTGTCGCCCCCAAAGCAATAGCTATTCCCAAAAGAATGAAGCCCTTTGTCATCCGTCTCATAAACTATAGCCCAAGTCTTTTAAGTTCTTTTTAATAGCTGTTTCAAGTTCCAGTGATTTCTTAAACTGTCCTGACAGCTCACTGGTTAAACGCTTCATCTTCTCCTCAAATGCCTCGCCATCTTCTTCCTCTACCTCTGTGCCGACATATCGACCTGGAGTAAGAATATGCCCTTGCTTTTGAATATCCTCTAATTTGGCAACTTTACAAAAACCTGCTATATCCTTGTATTTACTCCCTTTAGCACGCCATGTATGGTATGTTTCTGCAATCTGGGCTATTTGTTCACCAGTTAATTCCCTGTGCCGACGGTCTATCATCACGCCCAAATTACGAGCATCAATAAACAGAACCTCTCCTCTACGATCTCTTAATTTATGGTTCTTCTTATCTCGGGCAATAAACCATAGGCAAGCTGGAATCATGGTGTTATAAAAAAGCTGGGACGGCAAGGACACCATGCAATCCACAAGGTCAGCCTCTATTATCTTCTTGCGAATTTCTCCTTCACCGGAGGTATTAGAAGACATGGAACCATTGGCCAAAACAAACCCTGCCGTGCCGGTGGGAGCCAAATGGTGAATAAAGTGTTGAACCCATGCAAAATTGGCATTACCAACCGGAGGCGTGCCGTATTTCCAGCGAATGTCCTCACGCAACATTTCACCTTTCCAGTCGCTGTCATTAAACGGAGGGTTAGCAATCACAAAATCAGCCTTCAAGTCCTTCTGAGCGTCATTCAAAAAGCTGCCTTCATTATTCCAGCCGATATTGGCGTCAATGCCACGGATAGCGAGATTCATCTTGCACAAGCGCCATGTGGTCTGGTTTGACTCCTGACCATAAACAGCAATATCGCCAATACGCCCTCCATGAGCTTCCACAAATTTCTCGCTATGAACGAACATCCCACCAGACCCACAGCAGGGATCAAAGACACGTCCTTTATATGGTTCCAACATTTCAACAAGAAGTTGCACAATACAGCGTGGAGTATAGAATTGCCCACCACTTTTCCCTTCAGCATCGGCAAACCTTCCAATAAAGTATTCATAGACCTGACCCAAGACATCCTTGCTTCGATTTTCCTTATCCCCTAGCCCAATCGTTCCTATAAGGTCAATTAACTCTCCCAGACGCTGTTTATCAAGCCCCTCCCTTGCATAATTCTTCGGCAATACGCCTTTAAGCGTGGCATTGCCCTTTTCGATTTCATCCATGGCCTCGTCAATAATCTTGCCAACGGTAGGCTGTTTAGCGTTCTTCTGAAGGTGGTCCCATCGGGCTTTCTTGGGGACATAAAAGATATTCTCAGCACGGTATTCGTCTGGATCTTCGGCATCTGCTCCTTTAGTGGCAGAAAGTCTGGAGTAGTGTTCACTGAAGGCGTCTGAAATATATTTAAGGAAAATCAAACCTAAGACAACGTGCTTATATTCAGCAGCATCCATGTTATTACGCATTTTGTCTGCTGCTTGCCAGAGTTTAGCTTCAAAGTCCAGCTGATCCCCGTTGGATTTCGTTTGTTTAGCCATTTAAACCCCTTAACTGTTTATATACTCCTCGAAAGTTGTTAGCCCGCCTTGTTGTTTCTGTAAATTCTGATAGACATATTTAATATAATAATTAAGGTCATGGTCATCAATCCCACCCGGATGCTGTCGTTTGTAACCATCTGTTGAGCCTATAGCAACATCTTCTGAATAACTAAAAAACCAATTCAAAAAGAATTTATTACGATGAATATTCCCCTTATTATCAAGAAAACAAACAGCTTCAGTGTGTTTATACCCAGGAGGTGGTGGCACTCTTGGTACAATATCAGCATCATTAACAAAACGAAAGACATATCCATTTGTCTTAGTATTAAAATTATTTGCAAAATCTTTATCCCCAACCCTGGGTTGACCATAAGTATATAAACCATCTACGTTCACATCCTGTTCAGTCAACCAGTCAACTGTCAATGCAGCCAAAGCTCCTCCTAAACTATGGCCTGTAACCCAAAGTGTCTGGGCTTGCCCTTTCCAGGCACAAATTGTTTCATATAAATTATTCCATACAGACTTTAAAGCCTCGTTAAACCCGTAATGAATTTTACCCACTTTAGATGGAACCAGAGCGGTTTTAAAGTCCATTAACCAATTTTCTATTGATTGAGTACCGCGAAACGCTAAAACTATCATTTTTTCATTTGCCGCAAGGAATACATGTGTATCCGTTTCCTGAACATCAAAGAATTGGTATTGAGGCAGATTGTACTGCGTTTTAAGCTGCCCGGAAATTTGACCCAATGGTTGATATGCTAACTGCGAAAGTTGTGCTAAGTAGAGAGCGTTTGTAAGATCAAGGCCTTTAGAATCTGAATTAAAATTATATTGTGGCATACTAATTTGACCTTCTTAAATCCTAATATTATTTAATCAAAATCTAAATAAATATAACATTCTAAATATATTGAACGACAACATGTTGTCGCTAATATTATTCCCTCCTCATTAAAGCTTTAATGTCGTGCATTTTAACATGATACGTGATTTTTTAGAATCACTTATTATTTCCATCCCCTATCTCTAATTGACTTGATATATCTCTGATTGTATGGCCATATGTGAGTAGAAAAGGAGGCCATATGAACCAATCTATCGTTGAACAAATTATGACCCTCAAAAACCAATCGGTCGAGGAGCTGAAAGCCAAATATGAAGAGGTCTTTAAGGGTGAAAAACCTACCTCAAATAACAAGCCTTTCTTATGGCGGCAGATTGCCTACAGGCTTCAGGAACTCGAGTATGGCGGTCTGTCAGTAAACACCCAAAGCCGCATTAATGAATTGATTGATCAATATGATCCAGTCAATAACAAAATGCTGCGTCCCCAGAATGCCCCTGGTAAAACAAAAACTAACGGGCGCGATACACGCCTTCCCATTCCTGGGGCTATTATAAGGAAGGAGTACAAAGGTCAAATCCTTGAGGTTAAGGTACTTGAAAAAGGCTTTGAATTTGAAGGCCAAGCTTATAAAACACTCTCAGCGGTTGCCAAGAAGGTGACCGGAGATCATTGGAACGGATATCTTTTCTTTAAGCCATGAAAAACGAACCCGAAAATACAAAACATCTTGTTTGCGCCATTTATACCCGTAAGTCCACATCCGAAGGATTGGATCAGGACTTTACATCCCTTGATAATCAAAGGGAATCTGCTGAGAATTATATTAAAAGCCAACAGCATGAGGGGTGGATTGCCTCAAGTGAACTCTACGATGATGGCGGATTCACTGGGGCTAACATTGAACGGCCTGCGCTTCAAAAGCTCCTTAATGATATCAAGGAAGGAAAGATCAATTGTGTGGTTGTCTACAAAGTAGACCGCCTATCCCGATCCCTTCTTGATTTTAGCCAACTCCTTGAATTCTTTGATAAGAACAATGTTGTCTTTGTGTCTA
>JADFXH010000017.1 GCA_015233675.1 Candidatus Omnitrophota bacterium | reverse complement strand
CGGAGCCGTCACGATAATTGCGCATAGAAGAGCCTCGATAAAAAATCGCCTCTCTTAAAACTTCCCTGATAAGGCCATAAAGAATCCTTGTTTCTGCCAAAGAAATCCTGCAGGCTTGCCGCCTAGGGCTTAAACGACTTCGATAAAGGATTTCACAGGCATAAATATTACCGATACCTGCCACGAATGTATGGTCAAGCAAAACGTTCTTAACAGGACGTGACGTTTTTTGGAAAGCTTTATGTATATAAGAGGTCGTAAAATCTTTAGAAAAAGGCTCAGGCCCCAGAATGTTAAAATGCCTGATATCGTTTAATTTTTCAACCACGCGCAATTGGCCGAAACGCCGCTGATCATTGTATAAAAGCCAGCTTCCGTCAGAAAAAATAAACTTTATCCTTGTGTGCTTATCTTCCTTGCCCTCGACAATGAGCTGGCCGGTCATCATCGGTTGGATGACCAAGATTTCTCCTGAAGCCAAATGCGCGATCACTGCCTTGCCCCGACGGGTGATTTTATCAACGGCTTGATCTTTAAGACGGCGGGCAAAATCTTCCGTTTTCTGGCAAAGCAAAAACTCATCAAGTACGATCACATCGGAAAATACTTTGCCGTGAAGGGATTTTCTTAAATCGCGGACAATGGTCTCAACTTCGGGGAGCTCAGGCATTTTGCAGCTTATACACCCTGTTGCTTTATTATTTTGTAAAAACGCGCCCGGCGGGATTCGAACCTGCACCAGCAGCTCCGGAGGCTGCTGCCCTATCCATTAGGCTACGGGCGCATAACTTTACTTGTGTTAAAATTTATAAACCACCTTCCCTGCGCAAATGGTATATTCGACTTGGGAAAAGAGTTTTCGCCCGATAAAGGGCGAATTTTTACTTTTTGACACAAAGCCTTCCCTCGTAACTGTCCATTCTTTATCAGGGTCAATGATCGTGATGTCCGCATCAAAGCCTTGTTTAATAACACCTTTACTGGCCAAGCCTGCTATGCGCGCAGGAGCGCTGGACATTTTATCAACCATTTGGGCCAGATCAATGAATCCCCCTTTGACCAATTCTGTTACCGTCAAGCCCAGCGATGTCTCCAACCCGATCAAACCAAAAGGCGCGGTGTCAAAACCCACCTCTTTATCTTCTTTGGTATGCGGCGCGTGGTCCGTCACAATGCAATCAATGGTCCCCTCGGCAATCGCTTCTTTGATGGCCTGCACGTCTTCTTTGGACCTCAGCGGCGGATTGACCTTTGTCGAAGTATCAAAACTACCGCAGGCCTCATCCGTCAGGACAAAGTGGTGCGGGCAGGCCTCAGCGGTCACTTTAACGCCCTGTGATTTGGCAAAACGGATAAGCTCGCAGGAGCGCTTAAGCGACATGTGTGCCAGATGCACACGAGCGTTTAAATAAAGAGCTATTTCAATGTCCCGGGCAACCGTTACCGTTTCGGAAATTCCCGGATCGCCCTTTAATCCTATTCTTGTCGAAACAACCCCTTCATTCATGACGCCGCCGGCAGACAGTAAAGGGTCCTGACAATGTTCAATGATCAAAACGTCGAGCATTTTGGCGTACTCCATTGCCAGCCTGAAAAGACGGCTGTTAAGAACAGCCTTGCCGTCATCGGAAAAAGCCAGACAGCCCGAGGCCTTGAGTTCTGCCATGTCTGTTAATTCCCCATCCTGCAGGCCCTTGGAAATGGCCCCAACGGGATAAACGTTGCACAGCCCCACACGCTTTGCTTCACGGATAATGAATTCCACGACCATGGCATTATCAATGACGGGATTGGTGTTAGGCATACACATAATAGACGTGAAGCCGCCCTTGACTGCCGCACGCGAGCCGGTTTCAATGGTTTCTTTGTCCTCACGGCCGGGCTGGCGCAAATGGGTGTGGATATCAATCAAACCCGGCAATACTTTTTTCCCGGAGGCATCGATCGTCTCATGGCCGCCAGTGGCTATCCCGGAGGCAATCTTGGTGATCTTGCCTTCTTCGCATAAAATATCATGAGGCTTATCCCAAATCTTATCTGCGTTGACAATCATGGCGTTTTTTATTAATAGTCCCATAATATCTCCTATCCCCCCTCGCTAACCTTTGTTCCCAGCACCAAATATAATACTGCCATACGCACGGCGACGCCGTTGGTCACCTGGTCTAAAATCACCGACTGCTTACCATCGGCAACATCAGCAGATAGCTCCACCCCGCGGTTTGTCGGCCCCGGATGCATGACGATCAAATGATCACTGCCTTCATTTAATTTAGCCTGATCAATACCAAAAAGCCTTGAGTACTCGCGCAAAGATGGCAGGAATTTGTCCTGCTGGCGCTCCTTTTGCAGCCGCAGGGCAATGACCGCATCCGACTGCTTTAAGACCTTTTTCAAGTCATAGCAAACATCAACTCCCAAGGCTTCAATGCCGCGCGGCATCAAAGTCGCCGGGCCGCAGACGGTTACCTTGGCGCCCAGCTTGGTCAGCCCCCAAATATTTGAACGAGCAACCCTTGAATGTAAAATGTCCCCAACGATACCTATCTTCAAACCCTCAATACGGCCAAATTTTTCCTGCAGGGTAAACATATCCAAAAGGGCTTGAGTAGGATGTTCGCGACAGCCATCCCCGGCATTGACCACCGAACAATTAAGGCCCTCTGCCAGCAGAAACACCGCTCCCGATGAAGAATGACGCACCACCATGGCATCCACGTTCATGGCCTCGATATTACGGGCAGTATCCAGCAGGGTCTCTCCTTTACTGGTTGAAGAAACATTGACGGCAATATTTAGAGTATCTGCGGAAAGTCGTTTGGCTGCGAGTTCAAATGAAATACGGGTACGGGTGGAAGCTTCAAAAAACAGGGTAACCACAGTTTTACCGCGCAGTGCAGGCACTTTCTTGATATCCCGGCTGGAGACTTCCTTAAACGATTTAGCAGTCTCAAGTACCAGCTCCAGGTCTTCCCGGCTTAGATCTGCCAGCCCCAATAAATGTTTATGTTTCCAAGACATGGTCAATCCTCCACTATTACTTCATCGGTCTTACCGTCAGATTCTCCCAAAATGACCTGCACATTCTGATTCTTGGCGGTGGGAATATTCTTGCCCACAAAATCCGCGCGAATGGGAAGCTCGCGGTGCCCCCGGTCAACCAAAACAGCCAGCTGAATGGATGCAGGCCTGCCAAAATCAACCAGCGCGTTTAATCCCGCGCGTATTGTGCGCCCGGTATAGAACACATCATCCACCAGAACAATTTTCAAATCAGTAATATCAAAATCGATCAGAGTCTCTCTGACAAGAGGTTTGGAACTGATCAGGGTCAGGTCATCACGATAAAGAGTAATGTCCAAAATGCCGACCGGCAGGTCAACCCCTTCAATTTCCTTGATCGCCTTTTTAAGCCGCTGGGCCAAAATGACCCCTCGGGTGCGGATACCTACAAACGCCAAATGATCGATCCCCTTGTTCTTTTCAAGGATCTCATGCGCCATACGTAAAACCGCACGGCGGATAGCTTCCTGATCCATGATCTTAACGCTAGCCATGTGCCTCTCCCCCTATATAAAAAAACCGCCAACTTTCACAAGAAAGAAGACGGGTTGCAAAATCATTTTTAAAATCAAATCAGTCATGTACTCCCTTCCCAGCTTCGCAGAACCGGATTAAAGGCGCTAATTCTTAATTTTTTAAACTATACCACGCTTTAAAGACGCTGTCAATTTTTAAGACTTGGCTGCGGAATTAAAAACTTTTCGTATTGATTAATAGATTTATATAGTTTATACTCTAATTGAGCTATTAAATTTGCTTTTTCATACATATGAAAAAATTTATCGCCATATTCTTTTTTTCCTTCAGCCTTAGCTTTCTTCTCATATCCATTATTTCCTACGCAAACCAAACAAACCTGTCTTCCTACTATACTTCGCCAAACGGCAAATACACCAAAATCCATCTTATAAATCAGAGCGGCGGGCCGGATGGAAACAGCCCCACCTCCCCTTTTTGTCTCCAGACTGCTACTGGTTATGATTCCACTCCCACACCGGGCAATACCTATATCAATGCCGGCGTCATATTCGCTGACCCAAATACGGGGTATCTGGAAATTTGTAAAAATGACGGCTCATTTGCTTCCTATCCGGGTTCTTGTTTTACACGTTTTGGCACTGGTACCCCCATATGCCCGAATAATTACAATCCCACAACTTCCGTTAACCTGAATTTTTCAAATGGCACTGTCAGTTCTGTGCAATCATGGTCCTGCTGTTTTACCGGTCAGGGCAGCAATCTTTTGGCTAAATTTACCAAATCCGGCTGTTTTTCCCTCTACAGTTCAGGTTTTTATTCAAGCCAATCCCATAGCCTATCAGCGCCCTCACAACCGCCTCTTTGCAATACTATTGACGCTAATGCTTATGATATTGGCTGTGAAATCATTAGCGCAACAGATTCATATTCCAATACTCTTTATAAAAGGAACTGTTGTTTTAACAACCCTCCGGGAGCGTATCCTTTAGGGGCCTACAGTACTTGCGGGGTGCTGGGCACTGGCACAGGAACGGGTACCGGCAGCGGCGGTTCGGGGACAGGAACGGGCACTGGCAGCGGCGGCTCTGGGACCGGGACAGGCACCGGCAGCGGCGGTTCGGGAACAGGGACGGGTACCGGCAGCGGCGGTTCGGGGACAGGGACGGGCACTGGCAGCGGCGGTTCGGGGACAGGAACAGGCACTGGGACAGGGAGTTCTTCTTTTTGTACACCAGCAATTTGCTTAGGGATGTGTTGCCCAGATAATTCCTGCGCTGGCCCCGGCCAATCATGCACAGGAACCACATCATGCACTTCAAAAAATAATTGTTCAGGCGGATTTTGTGCGACATTACCTGGCGGATGGAGCTGCTGCACCAATGGCTCAAATGGAAGCCGCTGCGGGCAAAACTCAGATTGCACAAGCAATTATTGCAACCCGACGAACCATATTTGTTTCGACGGTTCAAATGGTTCTTCTTGTACGGCTAATTCAGACTGTAAGAGCACTTACTGTGTTTCCGGATCATGCGCCAACAGCACGAGCACGCCCAACAGCTCTGCCTGCATTGACAGCTCAACTTGTCAAAGCGGCTATTGTAATAGTGGTGTGTGCGCCGCTTGTGCTTCTAACTCAAACTGTCCGGGCGGTTACTGTAATGTTACGGCCGGTATTTGTTCCAGCGGCACAAATGGGATCCCATGTTCCGGCAACTCAGCTTGTGCAAGCGGGCATTGTGTCGCGGGTTATTGTACAAACCTTTCAGATGGCTCCTGGTGCAGTTCTTCTTCAGACTGTCAAAGCGGCTACTGTGTTAATCAAACTTGTACCATAAATCCAGCGCCTTCATGAACAACTAACCCAAGTTCAGGCTAAAGTTTTTCATGACTATGAAAAAATTTTTTGTCCTATTCTTCCTTTCCTTCGCTCTTGGCCTTCTATCCATATCTATTATTTCAAACGCCAGCCAGACAACGATGTCTAGCTACTATACCTCTGCGAGCGGCAAGTACACCAAGGTCCATCTTATAAATAGTACCAGCGGGCCGGATGAAAACAGCTCTCAACATCCCTTTTGTCTTCAATACCAACTTAGTCCTCCTTTATATGACATCAACCCAACACCGGGCCATGCATATATCAATGCCGGATCCATCTTCGCTGATCCCACGACGGGTTACATGGAAGTTTGTAAAAGCGACGGCTCATTTGCTTCCTATCCGGGTTCTTGTTTTACCCGTTTTATTTCTGCATCTACTAAACCATCTTCTCCTCCATGCCCCAATAATTACCAATACGCTCCAAATTCTGTGCAATCTGCAAATTTTGGCCCTAACAGCGGCAGCAATAACGCTTGGTCTTATTCCTGCTGTTTTACAGGGCCTACAATAGGCGGGATTACACCTAAAATGTCAAAATCCGGTTGTTTTTCAATTTATAGTTCAGACAAATGTGATCTTTCTGCGGGCACTCCTTCACAGCCAAATATATGCTACAGTGTTGATCCCAATGCTTATGACGTTGGTTGTGAAACTCTTAATCCAAATGATTCATATTCACAGGCAGTTTATAAAAGGAACTGTTGTTTTAATAATCCTCCCGGATCCCTTCCTTTAGGAACTACGCCAATAACCAACGTCTCCAACTGCACCACATGCACTCCTTATTCAGGAGGAACAGGCCCCCTGCCGCCGGGAGCGTTGCCTTGTATTTATCCAATAAACCCGCCTTCTTGCAGTAGCTATACGCTAATCGGTACTTCAGCTTTCGAATGCCCTCCTGCGCCGGGTGGGCCTTGTCTAGCGTATTGTGATTACAACAACGGCTATGAATTAAAGAACGACCATTCAAAGTGCTGTAAACCTACTGTCTGCAATGTTTTCAACGCAAATTGCTATACTATTCAAGGCATTGATGATTGCGGCGATAATTGCCTTACGAATGGAACCGCCACTCCCTGTCCCAGCGGCCAATCGTGCCAAACTCCTCCCTTTGCGTGTGGAAAATATACCTGCCCTGGCACTGTACCGAGTGGAGCACAACGTTGTTACAATAACCCTGCTCCCCTTACTACTGCTCAACAAACAACCCCTCCACTAGTGGCTTCTGAGATTCAATGTGATTTAACAACCCCTTGCCAGAATGCCTGTATTAATGGTTATATATTAAGCTCAAACAGTTGTGTTGCTGCTACATGCAAAGCTCCTTTACCGACAGGTTCAATAGCTTGTCCCAATGACCTTAATACGGATGGGGCAAACGATCCATTCCATTTTACACCATCTTATTTTGGACCAACTGATAATACAAAAAGTTATACACTCACACCTGCTTGTGATTATAAAACCGCTTGTCAGGCTTATTGTGATAAAGATCACAATTATATATTACAAAATCAAATTTGCATCCTAGCAGGCAACTGCACAACTCCTCCGAGTAATGCTACACTTTGCTCAAACAATCCACTCCCGGTTAGTAATACCTCTTCTGTATTAACAACTTCTTGCGATTGGAACACCCCTTGCCAATATACATGCAACGCCGGTTATGAGCCAACTGGCAGTAATTGTAGCCCAAGCCAGCCGGCCAATACTAAGCTTTGTAATCCATTGGCATCTTGTCCGACACCGCCGGGATATATGTTAATTAATCCAACTGACTCATGTACTACACAATGTCAAGCGCAGTGTAACACAGGCTATGAAGTTAGTACCTCTGGCAACAATAATGCTAATAAAGCTATATGTTGTCAGCCTACTCCTAATATTTGTACACCACCGGCTAACTCATGCGACAATACAGCAGGTAAGGATAGTTGCGGTGGTCCTTGTACGGCAACAACATCTTACACATGTAATCCAACGTATGGTTTTGCGTGCGATGAGAATCCCAATGATGGAACCTTGTATCATACTTGTACTACTCATTTCTGCCAGGGTTCTCTGCCAGCGAATTCAATTGCTTGCCCCAATGGCACAAACACAACGCCAAAAGATGCTGTCACTCCCTATGTTTTAGTAAGTTCATGCACAAATCAGCCTTGTCAGGCTATATGTGATACTACGAAATCTTACTATAGCCATTCTTCTTGCGTTTCACTTGTGTCAGATCCTAATGCTACGGCTTGTCCTAATAATGGGTCTTGTGCAACTACACTCCCGTTAGTTACTTCATGCCCTGCTACTGCAGGAGGCTGTTTTGCAACTTGTAACTCATCCTGGGTTCCAACCAATTGCAGTCCTCAATGCACTACATGCTGTCACCCCACTCCCGGTACCTGCTATCCAACGAATATAACCCTCACCTGTGGCATCGTATCAGGTAGTGATGATTGCGGTGGTTCTTGTACAAAAACACTCCCCAATTGTACTGGCGATGGTAATCCCTGCCATAATCAGCCGACCTGTAACAGTGGGACTTGCTCTGCTATCACCAATATGCCCGATGGAACGAGCTGCGGAAGCGGCAATCTATGTTCCAATGGGACATGCTCGGCCCCCGGGCCCACATGTCATGGTGTCCCATGCGCGTCAGATCAGGTATGTTCCGGGGTTGGCAACAAGACCTGCTGTACGCCAACGAGGCCAACTACTTGTCCCACTGGTGTTAATTGTGTATCAACTATTAACCCTGCTGGTGACGGGTGTGCTAATCCATGTAAGTGCCCTACAGGGCAAAGCTGTAAACCCAATAATCTCTGTGGCTAAAATTAAATTGTATATCACCGATTTGAGTCTTTTTATATTGTCTTGGTTGCTTAAATCGTGTAAACTTAATATAGAATATGAAAAAATTTATTGCCATATTTGTACTTTCCTTTAACCTTAGTTTTCTATTCTTATCCTTAATTTCTTACGCCGGCCAGATAACCATGTCTAGCTACAATACATCTGCGAGCGGCAAGTACACCAAGGTCCATCTTATAAATACAAGTAGCGGCCCAAATACAGTCAATTGTTTTTGCGCTCAAAATTCTAAGTATGCTAATGGCTGCCAAAATGGATCTGTTGTAAATCCATGTCCGACATGTGATATAGGAGAACCTGCTGGCGTTACCTACCCTAATGCAGGGGTCATATTCGCGGATCCCACGACGGGGTATATGGAAGTTTGTAAAAATGACGGCTCATTTGCTTCCTATCCGGGTTCTTGTTATAACCGTTTTGGCCCAACCCCTTGTACCTCAACTTACAATCCAAATTTATGCCCCAATAATTACAAATGCGTTGCCCCCTCTCTTACTGATCCTACTTCGCAAATCGTAAACTTTGGCTCGGGCACCGGAACTGGCACCGGCAGCCAGACACTTTATTCTTATTCCTGCTGTTTTACAGGACAGGGAACCAGTACTACGGCCGCGGTCACCAAATCCGGCTGTTTTTCGACTTACAGTTCGGGCACATGCGCGCCTTCTACCTCTCCTGCTACTCCTGCACAACCAGCTCTTTGCTCTTCTGTTGATGTTAATGCTTATGATATTAATTGTGAAACTATTAATCAAACTGATGCACACTCACTAACAGTCTATAAAAGGACCTGCTGCTATAATAATCCTTCAGGAAAAACCTCTGCATATTACTCCACCTGCACGTGCAGCTGTGTGTCTACTGGCTGCGGATCTGTTGATCCATCAACAATCCCTTGCGGACAGTCTTATACGGATAATTGCGGAAATCCCTGTCCTAATACTGGAACATACTGCTCTTCAGGGCAAACCTGTTCCGCCAGCGGGACCTGTGTTTGTGGCGGCTCATCATGCAATCTTTGGGAAACCTGTTTAAATAACTCAAATTGCTGTCGTCCTGGTCAGAAATTTTACGGAACATGCTGTACGCCAACCACTTATAGCAATACTGATGATTGTACCATCACTGGTATTGCTGGTTCTGATAATTGTGGCGGAAAATTGAGCTCCTGTCCTCTTGGACAAATCTGTAATACTGGACCTCCCAACCATAATCGATGTGTCGATCCCTGCACCCTAAATAGCTGGCCAACTGGCCATAACTGTACTCCTACTGCTAATCCCAATATCAATATGGCATGTTACCAAGGCCAATGTTGCATAACTGGCACTTGCGTCTCTTCATGGACTTATTCAGGAAATACGTGCACCTTCTATCAACAGGAGGTCTATCCGATTTGTAATGGCACTATTCAAAGTGACACTGCCCATCGTAACTACCTCGAGTCTCCCCTGTGTGCAGTTCCCCCCAGTTCGTATAATTCGTCATCAGGGGGTGGCTGCGCAGCTCTTAACGGTGATCCTGATACAAATGGTTGTGAGTATAATCAAGAAAAATACATCTGTTCATCCGGTCAAACCTGCAGCGGCCAGGCGCAATGCTCTTAATTAAAACAACCCCCAGTTAAAAACTTTTTAATATTGTTATGCTTATTTAAATGATGTATAATTTAAAAGGATTTTAAAAGTTATGAAAATTACTTTTTCTACATTATTTTTATTCTTTTTCATTTTTGCGGACTGCAATATTTTCGCTGGACAAAGCACCATTACCGCCAGCTATCCCGCCCGAAGCGGTTCTTATAATAAAGTCGTGCTTAAAAATCATAGCGCTCTTCAAGCTCCTCCTAATTGTGGCCTCACTAATAGTGCCGGGATTTATGTAAATGCCGGACTGCTTTATATGGACAACACCTCTAATACATTACAAATGTGTACCAGTGTCGGCACATCTAAAATAGTTCCCTATCCCGAGACTTGCTTTAATATCTTCCGTTCCATAACACAACCAACTGCACTTCCTTCACCACCTCTATCATCAACCTTTTTATTTCCCCACTGTCCTTCAGGTTATCAACTAGGAAATCCTGCCAATATCGATGTCTTCCAAACGGCAACGGATGGGACATACAACTACTATACTGCTTCCAATACTTGCTGTAACAACAATGCTACCGTCGCTCCATGATAGTTGAGGCAGCGCCAAATTTCAGGTACAATGTACCTCCTTGCCTATACCGAGTTTATACTATTGCAAATTCGATGCCTGACTGCCACAGAGAGTGGTAAGCCTCCTCTAAATGTTATCAAATCTTGTATTGAGATTTTTATTTAAGTGTTAAAATATTTAAAAAAATTTCTTCAACAAATGGCTGATCAAAAACCTAACCTTTGCCACTTTACTTACGAACTGGCTTTATTGCTGACGTTATGTATTCTTATTTTGACCCCCTTTCATTTAAAGGCCACTAAACATTACAACATTGACCGCATCATTGACGCATCGTCGGTTTCCTTTAGCGTGCCGAATTCTTCCGGCTTAGCCATAGGCGATTCTTTACCTGTATATCGTTTCAATCCGGACTGGACTTCTGAAATCGGCCGTATCAAAATTGCTTCATTTACTGATAGTGAGGCGATCGCAACCTTTGATCTGAAAAAATTTAGCTGGCCTATGGGCCGCCAAGGACGGGTCCTTGAAGCAACTGGCCCAATGATAAAGGTATCTGTTGGCTATAATCTTGGCCTTAAAAAAGACGATTTCTTGATTTTATATAAGGATAGAACCCAAGTAGGGAGGATCCAATTGCAGAAAGTTTATCAAGATTACTCCCTGGCTAATTTAATTTATCTTTCCCCGGCAATCAATCCGATAGGCCTGACAGCTAGTGAATTTATAGCAGTGACTCAAACCGTAGTCTTTAAAAACCCGTTTGTCGTATGGTTAGAAATTTTGCTGTTTCTTTTTATTTTTCTGATGCACTGTTATCTGCATATTTTCCGCAAGACTTCCATATTATTGATAATGGGCAATTGGTTAAGAACGCAGGTCAAAAGAGTACCAAAAAAATATTATCATTTGGCCATGAATATTGCTTTAGGGGTCCCGTTTGTATGGTTTATGGCTAATTTCACGCCCCGATGTTTCTTCTATCTAACAGACCGTATTTCTAATTTATTCATTCATTCCTCCCTCCATCCTGATGTTAACTCCTGGATGTATCAAAACATCAACCGTATCTATATCATCATGGCAGGGGTATATATTTTAGTGTTGGTATGGAAAAAAACATCTCCCATTCTGTTGTTTTGGCAATGGGTAGCCTTCAAACCTAAAGAAAACAAATTTTTAAAAGGGCCCCTTCGTGATTTTGTTATTTGGTGTTTGCATTTTGTAATATTTTATGTATTTGGCTGGACCTTGTGGGGATTTTTAACAGGTAACTTAACCGCCATTTTTAATATACTTTGGCCCGGCACTGGATTTTCATGGGATAAATTAAGCGCTCTTTCTTTGTTGCCGCCGATACATCCGCCAACAGTAGAGCAGGGATTTTTAGTAGCCAAATATCTATTATGGTCTGTAACAATTTTAGGGTGTCTTTTTGGTTACTGGTACTCTGTATTGGGTTATTTATACGGCAAACGTATTAGAAATTTGGATTTTACAATTATGGGATGGATAACAAATGCGGTATGTTATGGGCCTTTGCTTGGCGTTGTCATCTGGCAGATGTGCCCGTCCCTTTCAGGCCTTGACCCCACCACAGACCAAGGCCCGTTAAAATACTACGTATTAGTCGTGGAACTTTTATTTAATTTGCTTTATACCCTATCGATATTCAATTTAGGGACAATGTTCGGCATCATGACTGACAAGGGGGTCAGGACAAGCGGTTTCTACAGTGTGACGCGGCATCCCTCTTATACCCTCGAAGCATTCATGTTCGTCTTGATCTTTTATAACGGCCTTTGCGCCTGGCCGCAATGGCTGGCCGTGGGGATGTTCCTCCTTACTTATTATGTCCGTTCAGAAAGGGAAGACCAGTTCATGGCCGCGTCCAACCCTGAATATAAACTTTATCAAGAAAAAACGCCCTATAAATTTATTCCCGGGATTTATTGAGTATTTCCCTAAAAAGGAGTGTTCGTTGGATTATCAAGAAATTAAACTATTCATCGAGAGCATGAAATACGATTTAGAAACAATAAATTGTTTGCGTGAATTTGGACGCATCAAAGAGATTCTTCCTGTTTTAGAAAAGACATTGGAACGGATTAATCTTTTTCGTGCGCGGCGAAATGACATCAAAAATATTTTTAAGGATGATTTTTGGAAACAGAAATTTTATCAAAAATTGACTTATCAAGAAATGTATATCGAATTACTTGACCTTTCTTCCCGGGATGAATTAATTTCCAATGAAGAGTTGCACTTAAGAAAATACACCATTTTCATAACGAAAATCACAGGATGGATTCAAGACAATATTCTTCTTTTAAAAGAAATAACAAAAACGCCCCGACAAAAGATGACGGAGAGAATATTTGGGATCATTTCAATAATATTGATAGGGATTGTTTCTTTGGCGGCAATTTTCCTGGTATATGGCACAAAGACATGGGGCTTAAAAGGGGATTTTTATGAAGGCACGCATTTTGAAAATAAAATCTCAACAGGGCCAGCTAAAGTTATTAATTTTTCAAATATAAGAGAAATAAATCTTCAAACGCCTTTAGAAAATTGCTCTGCCCGTTGGCAGGGTTTTTTGATTATCCCCAAAGACGGTGCGTATGATTTTTATATGGACGTAGATGACGGCGGCAGGTTATGGATAGACAATCAAATTATCATTGATGAATGGAGAGACCAAAATGCCGCTGAATTTACCAAGAAGAAATTCTTAACAAAAGGAAAGCACGCCATCCGTCTTGATTATTATAATCATTTAGGAGATGCCGTTTTAAAATTATTATGGAAATTTGAAGGAAGGGAAAAAGAAATCATCCCTTTGTGGAATTTAAGACAGCGGATTTAAAAATGAAAGCATGATTTATTGACAATAGGGATAATTACAAAAATTGTTACAGTGAGAATTAAGTAGATAATAATTTTTTTATAGCAAGTCTTAAATGTGCAGATTTTATCAATTGTAACGAAGAAGATTATTAATATTAAAAATTCTATAAAAGACATGTACCTTCTGTCAAAAGTCCCGATCAAATAAATCCCCAGGAAAAAAAATCCCAATAGCGAATAGAGGAAACCTATGATTCTTTTATTGGAGTATTCCAGAAAGAATAGGTATAAAATCCCTAAGCTTAAAAATACTGCGTAAAGGATAAATTGGTTTAATTGCATAAAAAACTTGTAAAAGCAAGGTTGGGTTGAAAGGGTTGGATAAAGATCACCAAAGAAAAATTTGTCACTCCAAAGGAGCTTTTTTAGCAACACTATCGGGTCTCTGGCAATTGTTTTTAGCCCTAATTGATAATAATAGGTCTGGTTATAGAAGGGCTGGTCAGTAACAATACTTTTTGAGTGCGGATCATTAAAAGTTGACGGGAATGAAACCCACCAGTTCCCCTGTGTTGTGGTGTTACAACTAATTTGCTTTAAATGGGCCCACCCGGCGTAGAAATTAGCCCCCCCGTAAGCCCCAAACCCCAAAAGTTTGCCGTCAGACAAATCATAATTTTTATAAATAACACAAAGAGGCGTTATTAAGCAAAAGGCTAAAAATAAAGTTATCTTCCAATATTGCTTTTCTTTGACGGATAAGCAGGCAATATAAAAAATAAACGCTAACGCCAAAAAAGCCAAAAGTGGTTTTGCGGAAATGACAACGCCCATCAGGATTCCGCTGAGCATAATACGTTTCCAATCTAAGTTTTCAGATGATACAATTCCCACAGCTATAACAAGAAGCGGAATGGCAAGATTCTCAGGTAACGTGAGGGCATTTAAATAAATTGTTGTATAAGAGAAGCAATAGAAAAATAGCGCTAATAAAGCAAAAAATTTCCGGATTACCAATCTGTAGGTCAGCGAATAAACCACATAAGCAGAGACTGAAGAAAGAATTATATTTATAAAAATAATTATTTCAAGCGCATGCGACATCAGCCCTAAATTTTTAATAATATTTAGATAGAAGCTAAGAGAAAAAATATAAAAAGGAGGGAAAATAGCATATTGGTTTATACTGTGAATATTGCCGGCAACTCTCTCAAATGCGCCATTCCAGTATGCAGACATATCAAGAAGGATAGAACTTGCGTATGAGGTACATTTAAATATATAAAATGTTTTTAACAGGATCGAAGCGGCTATGATTAGCCACGCAATTATAAAATAAGAGGGAATGGATTTCTTATGGATCATCATAATTGAAAAACGAAACTGTTCCCGTTTCTATTTCAAATTTTATCCCTGACAATCAAATAAGATTATAAAACTGGCTGGCTACAAATACATAATAAACGGGTTCAAGATAAAATTTATATTTTACAGCTTCGGTCAATCCCTTCCCGTTGCCATTAACCAATGTGCCTTGTAGAAATATATAAAACAAAATAAACCCTATCCCCAATGTCCCGCCATCAATCAACGGTAGTCCCGCATCCTTCCGAGCCTTTCTCCAAA
>JADFXH010000016.1 GCA_015233675.1 Candidatus Omnitrophota bacterium | reverse complement strand
AGGGTTGAATATAACACCATCAGGCCGCACAGCTCGTTGGGTTATCGCCCGCCAGCACCAGAAACAATACAGTTAAACAGGCCAGAACTACTACACAACAGGTGGCTCAACTAATAGGGGCAGGTCATCTTCAGAAAGCCCCTCTTTTTTCATTTCCAGAGTCAACTTTTTAAGTTCACGAACAACATCGCTTTGACGAGACAGGCCCCTGTTGTCTTCATATACGGATGAAGTCAGAGGAAACCTTTCTATATCGTCAAAGTAACGCCTGAAATGTTCCAAATGGTCAGCCCATAAAAGACCATATAAACCGCTTCTGCGGCGCTCCTCCATAAGATCCTGCAGTTGTTTATAGCTATCAGCACTGATACGCCTGTACTCATCACCTCGCTCGCCGTTCTTGTCCCTCTCTTCATTAAGAGCATCGATAAGCTTATCGAGCTTTTTATCAGCTTCACTCAATTTCCCTATGGACATGTCAAGTCCCCAGTTGTCCTTATCAAGCAGGAAATTTTCGAAATCCTGACGGTCTACAAAATAATCTACCCTGTCCGCATCATCTCCGGCCATTATATCGGAGATAAAGACATCGCCTTTTAAGACCTTTGATCTAACATACTCCCGGTCATCACGATGTTTTCCATTCTCCCCATCGCTCGCATAATATAAATGTTCTAAATTGGTGACTTTAGCCCCTGCCTCCTCCCAAAATTCTCTTTCCGCTGTGCGATTGATCCCAAAATCTATACTACTATCCCAGAACCCGCCAACCGTGCCATAATGCCCATCCTGCTTACGTCGAATATAAAGAATTCCAAGGTATTTCCCGTTCTTGCTAAACAGCCTCGCCATGACATCAGGAGCGACCGCAATAGGCGCTATGCCTTTGCTTATCATCTGGGCCAAAATTTTCTGGGCCGCCTGATGCCTCTTGTTCTGGATCTTCTCTGAGGCCCGGGAACCAAGCCGTGGGACAGCTTCTTTGGTTTTCCCCTCCTTCATAATTTTATTACCGAAGGTCAGATATTTACGGACAATCGCCCGCTGTTCAGAGGTGACCCTGGCAATAATTCTTTCCAGTTCAACTTTCTTTAAATTATTTACGTCGATAGCTACCATTCCGCTACCAGTCTTACCTGTCAAAACACCCTCGACAAGAACTGAATCTACAAAAGGTATGTTTGCCAGAAGGTCCGGGTTATCATCCTCAATGGCACGATCCGGGTCAGACATATATCCGATAATCTCCGGGGAGGTAATTTCTGCTGTTGCCGGCAAAGCCGCACGTGCGGCATTAAATTCTCCTTGTCCCCCCTGCGCAATGATCTCAGGGACCTCCAACCCGTTGTTCTCTGTCTTACGGAACCATAACTTGCCATCCTCGGTCTTCCCCAAAACCATGACCGTCGTAAGCACTCCGACCGGATAATCAGTAAGTGCTTTCATAGTCCTTTGCCGTATGGGCTCATATTCAGGCAGGAGCTCAACTTTCTTTAACCCTTCATTCATCTTTGAATACCGGTTAGACAAGGAACCCTTTTGATCGGATTTCATTGCGAAATCGGACTTTAAGTCGACAGTAATCGATTCATCTCTGCCTAATAATGCAGCATCTTGATTATCCACAGCTAATACAGCAAGATCTTCTGGATTCAAATCCGTCTTGGATTTTATTTCAACTGTTTCTGCAAAATTTTTTTTCCCAGGGGCTCCATCAACGCTCCACCCTCCAGAAAAATATTTTCGCGGTATCGTCTGCTGGCTGTATGTGTCAAAATCATCTTTGATATAGTTATAAACACCCTTTTTGTAAGCACTCAAATACTGCCGGTAGATCTCTTGATTATTCTTTGGATCCTGATCCACTCCCTTGACCTTGCCTTTATCAACATAAATCCTGCCTAACAGACTTTCTTTTAATTTTTTCTTAAACCACGTGGCTAAAATCAATGAATTATTGATCTGCCTTAATTGCGCAAAATTTTTATCCTCATTGATCTCTTTTTCTAAAACAGGCAAGACCATTTCACGGACCGTTTGGGAGGCGATGGCGTGGGCCTTATTGTGTTGATCCCCCTCCCCAACCCTCCCCGCAAGGGGGAGGGAAGTTGCTGTATGCTTATCTAACGCAAGATAATCTTCTTCCAGCATCACCTTTAAATGGCTCTTTAGGACAAAGGCGGTGTTGCCGTTTTCATACACCGTTGCCTGGTCAGGAACAATCCAGACTTTATTAAATGTATTGACCGGGATATCAGTTGTCCCTAATTGCTGATGCGCTTTTTTGTAAATCTTGTTCCAAAACTTCCTGCCAAAAGACTCCTCCGGATAAATAAGGGACGCAGTGATTTGTTTTAACAGATAATCTTGGGAAAGTATTTCTCTTCCCATCTCTGTCATGCCAAAATTATTGGGAATGATCCGATTCTTTTCATAAGGCGAAAGGTTGACCCAAAGATCTTTTTCTGGAATGGTTAAGGAGGCCAGAAAATATTTTACAAGTTTTTGATAAGCCTCTTTTTTCTTATCCAGAGGGATATAGTTGTCTCCTTGATCCACAATAAAATCAAATTGAAAAGGATTTTCAGGGTGAACTGTAATGCCTTTAAGGATAGCAGGCGCAAAGTCAGGGCTTAACCCGACCCTGAATCCGGGAGCAGGCAAATGCAGTATTGAGTCAGAAATTACCTGTGAATAAGCAGGATTATTTATTGATGTGGAAATAAAGCAAACCAGAATAAAAACAGAAATAGCTTTATGTGTTTGCCTTAATATGGATTTAAAAGCACATGGGGCCATAATTTAACTCTTTAATATGTTACTTAATATCCACTAAATAAAGTATGCACTATATTATTATTAAAAACAAGGTGTTAAGCCTGTTTTTGAGAAAGCGTTTTCCGGCGGACAACGGGACAAAATGCTGAATCAAAAAGAAGCCGCCTGTTGTGAAGATTGTCTGTCAGCTAAACCCAAGAAAGACCGCAGGTCCGTTACCGGATGGATTTGAATAACCACCGGCACAAAACCGGGAGCTTCTTGAAGCCGCTTAATCAAGGCGGGGTCAAGGTGGAATTTAATGCCAGTGTCAATCTGAGCCGCAAGCGAAAAATCTGTTCTTGTCAGCAAATTCATATTAGCAGGGGACAGATCAATACCGCCATATTCTTGAGCGATTTTCATCATGGTCTGGTCTTTTTTCAAATAAGGGAGTGTTGCTGTTTGCCTAGTATAATTTGGATTCTTTGATACTTCTTGATAATATTGATGCGGCGTCATATTTTTAATCGTTTCTACATGGTCCTTGGCAATTTTTAAATTTTCCTCCACCTCTGGGACCATATCTTTTTCAATAGAGTCGCGCACAACTTCCAAAAATTCTATTTCTTCTTTTAAATGATATAAAATCACCATTAACCTTGTAAAATTGTCACCCCATAAATCCCAAATAACTTTATATGGTGAACGATCCAAATTCCTCATAAGTTTTAACGATGGCGAATCCAAAAGTCCTTTAAGAGAAGATTTAAAATCTTCTGAATCAGTCATTGCCTTAACCCCCTTTGCGGTAAAACCTGTTCTTTCTAATAAATTATTATCATCTTCAAGTTTTTTAATGTCCTCTTGCTCTTGTGTTAGTTGACTTTGTTTTTTGAGAAGGCGTTCAATTTCATCATTATTCTTTTTATATTTTTCCCGAGCTTTTTCGCCAATCTTCTCTTCCAAATTCCGGTCAAAAGTATCTTGCAAGCCGTCTAAATAAGCAGGGGATGCCCCATGTTTTATTATGGCTTTAAAATACTCAGCCGCGAAAAATTTTTGCCAAAGGAAATCCCGAATATCTTTAAAACTGCTCATTTCTAATAACTGCTGTTTGCTTACCTGAGAAATCCTTTTTTGCTCAACCAATGCCCCAGCTAACCCTTCCTTAAACGCCTCAAATCCATCAAGCTGCCCATACCCCGGGATCTCTTCCACTGTATTGAGCGAATGTAGTATGACTCCAAAAAAATCCAAAGGATGACCTTCAATTTCCGTTGGAAAAATATTCATTGGCAAAATGTCCGAATAGTCCGTAAAAATAAACCGTTCTCCTCCATTAACATCAATAAGATTTTCCGGATGCGATATCGGAATAAATCCCTGACTAAAGAATTCCCCCATCTGTTTTCCCATATCACGGGAAATTTGCCTGACCCTCTTGCTTTGTTCCTCATCCTTTATACTTAAAGCCGGATTATCTTCGTATGTAGCCCTTATTGATCCCGGCGAAAGCCTGATCAAATACCCTTGCTCTCTTCCATCAACTGAAAAATTTATTTCTGCAACAGCTCTAACAGAATCTCCTTTGGTTTTTCTTATCATTTGCAGGCTCTCAAATTCTCTTTGAGATTCAATTGGTTGAGCACCTCCTCTTAAGAAGTGATAATCCGCATCAAACCCTCCTTGCGCGTTGCCCAACCCCTTTATTTCCAAAATAAACTCTTTGCCTTCAATGTTTACGACAACCGGCAATCCATTCCTTAAAATGACCCCTGAGCGCCCTTCACTTTTATGATTCCCTGATTCCGGCGTAACAGCCATAAGAACAGAATAATGGCTTTTTGTCGGCCCATTTTTTGCCGGCTTATTTGACGTTACCAGTATTTTTCCGCTTTCAAACAAATCCGCAATTTCCTTTGGTATGCTGTCCCAGTATCCGGTTTTATTCACTTGGGATTTTGTCACTCCTAAAACGGAAAGAGGGATCTCCTGCACCTGTCTATTAGAATTCCATCCTAGCCCCCAAATGCCATTAAATTCTCTGTTGCTCCTCAATTCTCCTGAATCAGAAAATATGGGTTGTATTTTACCGTCACTATCTCTTGTCAATCCAATTAATATTGACCTATTAGGATTCTCTTTATGTTTTGAATCAAATCTACTCCCTATTTCAATTTCAGACACTTCAGATAGCATCGCACCATCGCTTTTAGGGGCCTTACCTTCGGGCATAGCTGTTGCTTCAATATCAAACAGTCCGTAATCCGCAGGAACATAATCGAGAGCTTCTTCAATTTTTAAGACGTCTTTACCCGAAAATTTTGTTTCATTCTTTTCATTATCAGCTAAAAGTAAAAGAGCCACTCCACCTGAGAAATATTTTCTTGGGATTGTGCCTTGTGAAACCGGATCAACGTCTTCTTTAATATAATTAAAAACTCCTATTTTAAACGCTTTTAAATATTTCTGATAAATCCTCTCCTTCTCCTGTGGATCATCAATATTGACGCCCTTCACCTTGCCTTTGTCCGCATAGATCTGCAAAAAGATGCTGTTTTTTATTTTCTTTTTATACCATGTCGCAAGGATCAGCGAATTGTAGACTTGTCTCAATTTAAAAAAATTCTTGTTTTCATTAACTTCTTTGGTCAGCTCAGGAATGACAACTTCACGGACGATCTGACTTCCCAGCTGATTAGTTTCTTTACCTAACTTTTGAGTTGCGCTATTTATTCCCCCATGTTTTTGTAATGACAAATAATCCTGTTCAAGCATGACCTTTAATCTGCTTTCAACCACATAAGCCGTATCAACTTTGGAGTTTTCATAGACGACAGCTTTCTCAGGGACTATCCAGACCTTATTGAATGTATTTACAGGAATGTCAGTGGTGCCATATTTCCTGACTGCTTTTTCATATATCTTTTTCCAGAATTTTTTCCCCACATCATCTTCCGGATAGATAAGTGTTGCGGTGATCTGTTTAAGCATATAATCTTCGGCCAGCAGGTCCCTTCCCATTTCCGTTAAACCAAATTTTTGGGGAATGATCCTGTCTTTTTCATACGGAGATAAATTAACCCACAAATCATTTTCCGGGATCGTCAAACTAGCCAAAAAATACTTGATCAGCTTGCTTGATTCATTCTTAAGCTGATCATTGCTAAATGTGCCCTCTCCTTTATCAAGAATAAAATCAAATCGGAATGGATTTTCAGGATGGACTTTGATCCCTTTAAGTATTGGCGGATCAAGAGGCGGGCTTAAATGAACCATGACCCCGGGTGCAGGCAAACGATAATCTTGGGCCTGAGCACAAGGCTGTGGCCCAAATGTATTTGCCAAAAAAGCTGTCAAAATAACTATATGGATACATGGGGCCCTCATACTTAAAGTATGTACTATATTATTATCAAAAACAAGGGCCCTCGTAAACAAACGGTTATGCTTTACAAGAGCCCTTCATTCCCCTAAAATGACAAAATACTTTATGAAACTTCATCCAAGAACTATCTTTCTGCTTCTAACCATCCTAATGGCGGGTTTTTTTATCTGGCCTGAACTGAATTTCCAGGACAATATATCACA
This sequence comes from Candidatus Omnitrophota bacterium, assembly GCA_015233675.1. GTDB lineage: Bacteria > Omnitrophota > Gorgyraeia > Zapsychrales > Fredricksoniimonadaceae > JABDGZ01. Next base: position 9,506 of record JADFXH010000016.1, on the reverse strand, counting down.
AGGCGATCATGGCCGTGACTTATACGCTTTTGACGCAGTGACCCATGGAAAATTGCCTTACAAAGATTTCTGGTGGGTGTACGGCCCCTTAATGCCTTATTATTACGGACTGTTCTTTAAAATATTCGGTGTGCGTATAACAAGCATTCTTCTGGGAAGGGCATTGCTCGTAGTGGCATGTTCTGTCTTTTTTTATTTATCAGCAGCCTGCCTGATGTCCCCCGGCCTGGCTTTTTTAGCGGCAAGCTGGTTTACCCAAAGCCGTCAGGAGTTCTTCTTCACCTATAATCACATTGCCGGTATTGCCGCGGAATTAATCATTTGCTGGTGCCTGTTGTCTTATACACGTATCGAGTCCATGCGTTATTTATGGATTGCGCTTATCGCTGATTTTGTCTTAGGTTTAGTCAAGATCAATTTTGGTTTAGCCGGCCTGTGCGGAATAGTGCTTAGCGTCCTTTTGATTGACTTTGCCAAAAAATATCCGTTCAACGCCCCAAAAAAAAGGTTCTATTTGGCGGCCGCAGGCTTGATTCCCCTATTGCTTGGCCTCATTTACTGGCTGCTTCTTAAAGATCTCCCATTTTATGCCATACGCCAGTGCATGCCCTATTTTGGCGACGATCAGCCTCACCATGCCCCGCCTTTGCTGGTCATCCCCTATTATTTCACCCAGCATTGGCTGACCTTTATCCATACGCCCGTTGATATAGCTATCGGTATAATTCTACACGGATGCACTTTGCTGAGTCTTTATTTATTGATAACTAAAAAAATAGAAAAAACATACCGGCAGGAAATTTTATTGGGACTGGCCATGATCGGCGTCTTTTTCGTTGTCTATTTCCATGAATTTTTAGTCAGCGCCGTGTGGTACCGCTGCTATTGGTCCTTGCCTTTTTTGGTTCTTTTTAATTTTGTAATGATTGCCGTTGCCTTTGGCCTTATTCCGAAATTCCTTCGTATTTTAATCCTGGTATTTTTTGGAGCATTGACGGCACTGGGAATTGTGGCGCATATAGGCAGTATCCAAAGCCAAAAGCATCCTTATAATTATTTAAGCATGCCCCGCGGCCAAATTTACGTAGGCAATGAACCTGAATGGACAGATACCGTCAATAAGGTCACGAGCTTTTTGAATACCACTCTTAAAAAAGGTGATTTATTCTTTGCCATGCCGTATGACTGCCTGTACTACTATTTAACAGGAAAAGAAAGCCCCACGCGCCAGCTGATTTTCTTTGACCATATCAAAATCCCGCAACAGCAGGAAATTTCAGTGATCAAAGAGTTGGAAAGCCACAAAATCCGTCTTGTCTTAATGTCAAACCGCATCGTCTCCGATGAATTGGGCTTAGGGATTTTCGGTAAAACCTACTGTCCTTTACTTTCACAGTACATTCACGAAAACTTTTCACCCCTAGTCCGCCAAGGCGGCGACTGGACCAAGCCGCCCAAGCCTAATTCTAACCACGGAGTAATCATCCTTAAGCGCAATCCATAAATAACACGCAGAAACCGGCAAATGGTTCGTCCTGTCCCTTACGGGGTATTGAGTTCATTAAAAAATTATTTGTGAAGCAGATTCATTATCCGCTATACCGAGAAATTTACGCAAATCTGTCATCGGCTGGATATTGATAATTACCGGCACAAAACCGGGAGCATTTTGCAGTTGAACAAGCTGTGCAGGATCAATATAAAATTTTATACCGTCATTAGCATTTTGGTTTGCAACACTAACATTGGCTGAGGTTAAGTCAATACCGCCAGTCTGCCGAACATTCATCGCCGCATCATTACTTTCAAAGGCATTTACACTTTTTATATTCTTCAAAGACATTTTATCCCGATCCATAGAAGAGCCTTCAGGTACGGACATCGTTAACTTGCCATCAGGATCTATATTAATAAAATAGTCGTACTGCAGCGCTCCTTCAAAAAATAATCCGTGAAGATTTTGCTGCCAAGGTAATCGCGCCTGAATGTTAGCCCTTAAAAATGAGTTGCCTTGCCCTATGAGACGATTCGTAATCCTCTGAATTTTAAGTAACGGGGCAATTTGAAAAAGAACCCCTTTAGTGGGCACCAATGATGGAAATAAATGCTTTGTATGCAGCCCTTCAAAAATAATTATTGTTCCATTATGTATTGAAACCTGCTCGGCTGGCGTGACCAGTTGAACGTCTCGATTTTTAGTGTCCTTTAAAGACTCCATCTGATGCCAGAATGCGTCCCTGTATTGGTTGTTAGTATATATTTTATCAATAAACCTCAACCGCTTCTCTTGATTCGTGTATAAAATATCACTCATTAAACTACGCGTCAGCAGTTTAAATCGGAAATTGCGCGTATCGACAAAATCATCCGTATGGATGACAACAGCGGGATGTCCGTGTTCCTCCAGAAATTCCTTAAAAAACTTAGATATAGTGGTCTTGCCCGCACCCATGTCACCGCTTAAAAGAAGAATTGGATTGTGCGCCTTCTCAGAAGGCTTAAGCAAATCTGCCATCCATACATCAAAAATATTTCTATAATCACCATAGGTAGCCAAATTCTTGCTTGAAGGAATAACCGTCCACTTAGCAACCATGGCCAAATTGGCTGACGGGCTAACTAAAGGCTTCTTTAGCCGTTCTTTGTCTTTCAAAATCACCACTCTGTATAATACAGCTTTTGTCTTGCTCATATTAATTAATACGTATCCTCTATTGTGATAAACAAGCAAGTTATCATTCTCATTCAGCACATAATTGTTCTCTCCATCATTAGCCAATATCTGTGTAGGGCTAAAAGGGATGACCACTTCTGCAAAATTACTGTTCTTATTCTTAAAAGGCCCCATAGATATTTTGCTTCCGGGATTCAAGGTCATGATTTCTATGACATAATTCGTATTGCGTATAGTTGACACATTAAAAACTTTTCTTTCGCCGCCATTAAATTTCTGGTATTCGCCTTCCAATATCTTGCTTTTTCCATTATTTATATCTTTACCTTTTGTCTCACTAAAATTCCTGTTATCAAACATATACTTCAATGTTAAATTTCTTGCTATTGTTGAAGTAGTGTTCTCAATGGTATGAATAGCCTGAGCAGGAATATATGTAAGACTTCCTGCGCTGCCTTCCATCCTTAATTCTTTTCCATTTTCATTTATTTTTATAGTGCTGCCTTCAACTAAAAAATTATATTCCGGAATGATTGAATGCCAATGGAATGGCTGCTGATAACCTGGTTTCATATATGCAAAATTCAATAATGGCCCTTGATAATTCAAAAATTTCTTATGCATAGGAACGACTGTTCTTATTTCTTCAGTCGAATCAAGGTTATAAGCAAGAACTTTACTTCGCTCCCAGACAAAAAAATCTTTCTTTTCTGAAGCAATAGGGTTTCGAAACAAAATTAATTGAATAAAAAAGTTACTGACTCTATTACCCCCCAATTTATTTTTAATTAGATGCGCCGCTTTACTGTAATAAATCTTATTTTTTAAATCAACAACAGCTGTCGCTGCCCTGTCTTTCTCATTTGTTCCTGAAAACATCGCCATGTCAGCAATGATAATCTCAGCGTTATTCAATTTTAAAGGAACCTGCGAAGATCTTCCCTCCTCTATGATAGGAGATATTAACGCGGCATCAAATCCCCCTGAGAAATATTTTCTGGAAACGGCTTGTTTTGTTATATTATCATTTTCTTCTTTAATATAATTAAACACCCCCTTCTTAAAAGCCCTTAAATATTGCTGAAAAATTCTATCTTTTTCTTTGGGATCAGCAACATTAATGCCAACCACCTTGTTTTTATCTGTATATACCTGCGCTAAAAGGCTATCTGACCTAGCCCCCTAGATTCGGCCGATTCTGTTGTAGTATAATGGCAACAGAAAGGGGACAAAAAATGGGAAGACAAAGGTTTAAACCGGAAGATATTATCTTAAAGTTACGGGAAATCGAAATCCATCAAGGCAAAGGAATGGATATATTGACTGCCTGTAAGCAAGCGGGGATCACAGATGCAACGTATTACCGCTGGCGCAAAGAATATGGCGGGATGAAAATAGATCAAGCGAAGAAGTATAAAGATTTAGAGCGTGAGAATGTCCGGTTAAAGAAATTGGTGGCAGATTTATCGCTGGATAATGCTGTGTTGAAAGAGGTGACCAAGGGAAACTTCTAAGCCCGGCCAAGAAACGCCGGGCGATCGAAATGCTTCAGATTATTTTTGTGGGTATAACAGAAAGAAGACTATGTAAGATTATAGGACAGCCGAGATCAACACAAGGTTATCAATACCGTATCAAGGATGATGAACCTGTGCTGGTCAAAGCGATTATTGAACTAGCCAAGCAGTACGGGCGTTATGGATACCGGATGATCACGGGGATGTTAAGATGGGAAGGTTGGCGGGTTAATCATAAGCGTGTTGAGAGGATTTGGCGACGGGAAGGATTAAAAGTCCCGCAAAAACAGCCCAAACGAAGACGTTTATGGCTTAATGATGGTTCCTGTGTACGTTTACGTCCAAGGTATAAGAATCATGTCTGGAGTTATGATTTTGTCATGGACATTATTCCTATAAGAGTTGTTCTTTCCGTCTTTGGTATTCAGATTTCCCAGTGACAGGTAATCTTCTTTATCAATTGAATTTTGCATTCTTACCCCCTTACCCAAAGAATCGTATTGTCGAATTCTTAATTCGAAGAATATATTCACAATATTAGTCTAGGGAAGGTCAAAAGAAAATCAATTGTACTGAGGTATAATAAAAGTGGATTGTAATTGCTTAGGGCTTGCTTCTTGAATAAGAAAGCATGTCTGCTTATGCGCCTTCATTTTTCTAATAGGCTCCTCACATAGAGAAATCTTTGGAAGCAGTATTTATCTGGTTGATTTCTTGCCTTGTCAATTCTTTAGAATCCTGGCCTCTTTGACACGAATATGCCTTACTAAATTCAGTAATAAATAAAAAACCAGCCAATGAGCGAATCACTAGCTGGTAATAATAATTCAATGCCTTACAATTATTTTGTTAAAATATGTAACTTTTCCATTGATTTTACAAGTTCTTGGTTAAATTTTGGGTCTGTTTTTAGTTTCAGATTTATATCAGCATTAAATACAGCGGCACCTAATTCTTCATCTGTAATAATCTTTGACGAAGAATAAAATTCTTTCTGGTAAGACTGTAGTTCTTTATTAATATTATTATAGCTTGTTAACACAGAAGCATTTTGAATGCCTGTACAATGCCTTTTTAGTGTTGAATGACTAGTGATGTTTAATAGTGAGGTGAGCAATAAAAAACCCTCTCAGTGACGAGAAGGCTTAAAATAGTGGCGAGGTCGACGAGAGTTGAACTCGCGGTCTTCAGCGTGACAAGCTGATGTTCAAATCTCATTCCCCTCAAATTTTATTATACTAACTTATTGAAATTAAACAAGTTGGATTTTCTTCTGATTTACTGTGATTATTCTCAGTAACTTTAAATGCCTTTTGCGTGCCTTTGAGAGCTAAACTGACTTGCCAGTTTGACGAATAATTTGACCAAAGATAGTCCCGGCAGATTTATTGAATTCTTCAGGAGTATACCCTATTACTTCTAGAGGAGCATCCACAGACATCGTTTTAACAGCCAAGTACTCTTGACGCTTTAGAGGAGAATATCGCCTCAAATCTGGAGAGACAACAATAACATCAATATCGCTGTGAGAACGGGCTTGTCCATTAGCGTAAGACCCATACAGATACATTTTCGTCACACGCACACGGTCTTTAGCTAAAACAGACTTGTACCGTCTTAAGATTGTCTTTATTTCAGTAGCGTTTTTAACCATTGATAAGCCTCTTGCGTATTCTTATACAGTTTACTAACAAATATTTTCGTATAACTCTTATATAACTTGGCAATGTCTTCGGGATATTTTGTGCCTATATAGTGCGGCGTCATGCTAAAAATAAATTCTTTTGTTTTAACTGGAATGTCCTTCAATGCTGACTGGTCTAGCAAAAGTTTAAAATTATGAGTCGGCAAGGGGACCTTATCTGTCTTCTCTGATATAACCGCCTTTAGCATCTTCTCAATAGCTTGATGACAAAAATGAGCGGCATAATAAGCCCTGCCCTTCTTGTTCAATAAATCTCCGGCTAAGGATAAGTCATTTTCAGCTAAAGCCACCCATGTTTTAGTTCTTTGTTTCATAATTAATGATAGTTTATCATATTTTGACGGCTAAAGTACTATTTTCTCCTTGAATGCACTCATTTAACAAATCCACAGCTTGATTTTTGTGATTAGATGACAAGTGGGCATAGCGTAGCGTCATCTTGAGCGATTTATGGCCCAACAGCTCTCTTATCGTGTTTAAATCCACGCTAGCCATCGCTAATTGACTTGCAAAAGTGTGTCTTAAGTCATGAAATCGAAAATTTGTTACCCCGGCGCTCTTTAAGCTCCTAGCAAAAGGTCTTTTAATAACTGTAAATGCGTTACCCCGTAAAGTTGAAAACACAAACTCGCTTGTAGATTGTTTCTTAGCTTCAATAATAGCTGTTTTGACCGCTTCATTCATGGGCAATTCTCTTCTTTCGCCATTCTTCGTCCTCAGCAAATGAATAATTCCTTTATTGAAGTCAATATCCTGCCATTTGAGATTAAAAAGTTCTCCCCTTCGCATACCAGTATTTATAGCGACGACAATTAGTGGACGAATGACTTTATCGCAACCATCAATTAATCTCTTAATCTCTTCTTTCTCAAGATACCTCAGCTTATGATTATCTTCCCTTAAAAACTTTACCTTTGTAACAGGGTTATGCCCATCAAACTTCTCCCATTCAATGGCACGATTAAATATAGATTTTAACAACGTCAAAGCTCTGTTAGTAGCTGCCGGGCTTACTTGTTTTACTCTTTCGACTTTGAATTGTTCAATAAGGTGAGGTGTTATCTCTGTTAATAGCTTATCAGTAAAGAATCGTTTAAGAGGGTTTAAGTTCGGGACAATGCTTCTTTTCCATGCGATATTGTTAGTCTTTGCGTACAATTCCAAATACTCGTCGGCAAACAAGCTAAAACTAATCTTTTTTTTCTTCTTAACGTCTAAATGCTTCCCTTCAGCAATCTCCACTTGAATCTTTGATAAAATAGTCTCAGCAAGCGCCCTGCTCTTACCCACACTCTCACGAAAACGCTCACCACCATAGCGATAATCAACATAATAGCTTGAATTCTTGTCCGAGATACTATAACCATTCCCACACGAAGCACAGACATCCTTCTTTATCTTGTCATCTCCGTTCCTCAAGTCCTTACTGCTTGAGCAATGCGGGCATTGAACTCTTTTAAAGATTGGCATTTCTCTAATTTCTCCTCGGAGAATGAAAAAAATCTCCTACTTAAATACTACAAGGCAAAATTAGAAACCTCAATGGTAAACCATAATAATCACCATAAATCAACAATTCACCGTCAGGATAATGCTATGAAATGCTATAGGATTTTAGTCATTATGGGTTCGGTTTTAGTGATAAAACCAGTAAATCCTACGGAAAATTAATGAAGATTGAAGTAAATTCGAGGAGGATTATTAAGAGGAATGAACTATAATGCTACTGTGCCGTGTGTGGTTGAGAAAATTATTGAATAAAATACTGTTCCCCGTGACAAAAAAACCATCTATATTGCGTTTGAACCAAGTCTAAATTATTTCTCTAAACAAATTGTTGTCACCCACCCTTCGTTCTTACTTGCACAATTATCCGAAGTAGACTACAAGTACATCCAACGCTTAGAAAGCAACGCCCCATCCTCACCATCTTTAAACATCATAGAAAAACTCGTTAAAGCATTTAATATTACTGCTTCACAGCTTTTAAAATTCTAAAAGACCTTCCCTAAGACAAAATCTTTCAATTTATCGCTTCATAATAGCGTTTCCACAGCCCTAGATAGCCCCAAGAGCTATTATTATTCATCTGGCGATATATTTCTACTCTAGCTAAATTTAATAAGCATTTTTATACATAGATTTCATAAAAATGTGTAAAAACCTCAAAATACCGACGGTAAGTGAATTTCTCAAACTATATAATATAGTGGCGGAGGTAAGCAGTTGCTTTGATTACTTCCTACACTCATTGAAAGTTAGCATTCTTATCCCGGCATCTTCCGTTTAAGAATAGCTCTTCCAATGGTAAAAACTTTAGCAGCCACCAAGAGATTAAAAACCCTTGTAGTATTCGTGTATCTAAAACACAAAACAGTAACAACAACTAAGAAAGAGAGTACATATGAACACTGTTAAAAAATATGAACCAATTATTAATACTGGTATTCAAAAAGCATTTGAGAACTTAATAACAAAGAACAACTTTGACACGTTCATAACAATTACTTTTAGAGCTAAATATCGACCAGAAACGATTAAGAAGAAAGTTCGTGATTTTCTTGCTCACATTAACGACAATGATGTAATTTTTTACGAAAATTTATTAAACACTTGGATATTTATTGAAATGAACTCATACAACTGCAGTAATCATGTGCATTTGCTCGCTAAAGGTCTTAACTCAGGCCTTTAAGTGTCTTTTTAGTTATGATTTATGCAAGTCGACCCTAAACAAAAAAGCCCTCTCAGTGACGAGAAGGCTTAAATAAATGGCGGGGTGGTCGAATGTCACATAGAAATCAATCTCTAATCAGCCTCCCCGAATATTGGCTACTATATCATAAAACAGCCCAAATAGAGATAAAAGTTCGAAAAACATGTCCGTTTTGACCGCTTTTTTGATACTAAAATTACCCTAACCTTTGCCTACTCCGACGCTATCTGGCACATCTTCTCTGTCCGCACCCCTAAGGGGCGGACATTGACAAATAATATATACTATGTTGCTAAATAATCAAAAGGCTCCCTTTGACTAAATAAATTGAACCGCCAGTTTCTTCCCAAGTGCATTAGCTGTCTTTTCCAAAGTCAATAATGTGACTGACACATTATCCGGGTTCAATAGCCTGTCCAAATGAAGGCGATTCTTAATCCCCATGCGGGAAGTCATTTCTTTCTTGGTAAGATGCTTCTCTTTCATCAACTGCTGGATCTGGTAAGCAATGACCCGCTTGGTCGCCGTTGCAGACGCCACGCCAAGAAGATCTTCCTTCTGCAAAAAATCATCAAAGCTGCTTCCGATATGTTTGTTTTTCATAATCATTGTCCTCCTTTAACTTCTTTCATACGATCTTTCGCTAGCTCTAAATCTTCTGCTGGTGTCTTTTGGGTCTTTTTAATAAACCCATGAAGAAGTACAATCTGACCTTCATAAAACGTAAATAAAACTCTGGAGATCTTACTCTTCAAAGTCGTCCGGACTTCCCAAAGATCCCGATCCAGCTTCTCCACAACAGGCATTCCTATAGGCCAACCAAATTGAACTGTTTTTATATCCTCTCCAATCAACTTCTTCTCAGCTTTTGATAAAGAGGATAGCCACTCCCTA
>JADFXH010000015.1:523-19327 GCA_015233675.1 Candidatus Omnitrophota bacterium | reverse complement strand
GACCGTTACTGTCTAAAAAAATTGTAGTATTAGTATCACTTGCCTGACAGTTAGAGGCTGAGGTAAAAGAAGCGATGATGCTGGTGGATAATTTGATTTTATTATAAGCCGCGGTGGGTGGCGGATAATATGTGGTCAGGGAAGTTGTTCCGGCAAAAACATCACCGGCAATTAAAATGAAAAAGAGTATGAAAAAATATTTTTTCATAAAATATCAATTTAAATAAGAAAATCCTTACCTAAATTAAGTATATCCTACATAAAAACATCTGTCACTTTTTATTTGAAGTCCTATAAAATGCCCGTCACCTTTTTTATTAGCGAGTAGAGAGGATTAACTTTGTGCGTAGGGGAGGACCGGGGAAGAGGATTATCAACGAGGATAACCGTGTTTAATGTTCAACTATCTAGAAATTATATAGTTCGGGAGAACTGACACTATTATCCTATTATCCTATTATCCTATTATACTATGTTAAACACGGAAGAACGTTACCTGAAGCGTCATAATTACACTTCCCCTTCGGACAACATTGAGGATAGCCAAAAATGCCCATTCTAAATGGCATACAAGCAACAGTACCACTAGGGCAACATTGAGCATGCCCTAAACCAGCAGCGCAGGTTTCTCCGGGGGAACAGCATGCAGTAGGATCATTATATAAGAATGCGCTTGCCGTGCATGGGGTTTGTCCACTGGGACAGCAGGCATTTTGATTACCACCCGATCCACAAAACGACCCGTCACTACAAGTATTCCCATTGCAGCACGGTTCACCAGCGCTGCCGCATGCTATACATCCGCCACTATTAATTTGTCCTTCCGGGCATGTTTCATTTTGAGAACAGTTTCCATCTTCACCCAAATAATGATTATTGCAATCGCAACGTCCCCAAGCCTTAAACATACAAACGCAATTGCCACCCGAGTCTAACATATTTTGATAACTACAATCACAATATCCCTCAGTCATCGCCGGACAAACGCATGTACCACTATTACACACGTAATCATTGCCCTGCGGATCTACTCCAGAACATTGCGGTCCGCTAGAACAACACGATTGCCCATTGCCACCGCAACATTGCCCAAAATCCGGAAGCGTAGTACAAGTTCTGATATTACCACATCCATCATCCTGAGTGCCGCCGGGGCAACCTGAGTTACATGTAGGCGTGCATGGCGGGTTAGGGTTAGGGTTAGGGGCGCAAACAGTATACTTCAATTTAGGCAAACAATTGCAAACCCCACTAACGCAAACCAACCCTTCATACGGGTAGCTATTGTTACAGGTGTTGCCAGAGCAGCACTGTTGGCCATATGCACCGCAAGTACTACCGGTTCCTGTCCCCGTTCCTGTTCCACCAGTTCCACTGCCACCTGTACCCGTGCCTGTTCCCGTACCGCCGGTTCCAGTTCCCCCTGTACCAGTACCAGTGCCAGTCCCCGTACCGCCGGTTCCAGTTCCCCCTGTACCAGTACCAGTGCCAGTCCCCGTACCGCTACCGGTACCAGTCCCAGTTCCACTACCGGTCCCCGTACCGCTACCGGTACCAGTCCCAGTGCCGGTGCCAGTCCCAGTACCTGTTCCACTGCCACAACCAATGCCGGTACCGGGAAGACTGGGTTGAGTTGTTGAAATACCTGAACAACAGACGTGAGAAACAATGGTGGTTTTTTGTGATGTTTTAAAGCATTCATACAAATCCTGGTTTGAATCAATCTCTGTAACTATAAATCCTGCTTGACAGAGACTTCCAGTACCGGGATTAATACAACTATCGGGAGGGACAGAAGAATATGTTGAACTATTATAAGAACAGAAGCTGTTGTAACACTCTTGGGGAAAGATAGCAGTCTGTCCGTTCATGCACACATGTAAGGTCCCTGTGCGATCTGCAATAAGAGTCCCATTATTAGCGTTACCATTCATTGAACAATAACTATTGGAGGCGCCTAATCCGCTACATTGATTTAATTGACCGTTACTGTCTAAAAAAATTGTAGTATTAGTATCACTTGCCTGACAGTTAGAGGCTGAGGTAAAAGAAGCGATGATGCTGGTGGATAATTTGATTTTATTATAAGCCGCGGTGGGTGGCGGATAGTATGTAGTCAGGGAAGTTGTTCCGGCAAAAACATCACCGGCAATTAAAATGAAAAAGAGTATGGAAAAATATTTTTTCATAAAATATCAATTTAAATAAGAAAATCCTTACCTAAATTAAGTATATCCTACATAAAAACATCTGTCACTTTTTATTTGAAGTCCTATAAAAAAGCCCGTCACCTTTTTTATTAACGCGTAGGGAGGATTAACTTTGTGCGTAGGGGCGGACCTTGTGCCCGCCCGTTAAAGGTTTTATTTTGATCCTGCAGGTTCTTCCGGCTTTAAATCTACTTTCTTAACAATATTTAAATTTTTGTCGTATTTTACGATATTTTCATGGCTGACCACAATAAGGCCGCCATCAGGAGTAGAGACCACATTATTATTTACATTCGCCATTTTTCCCATCATCTCATGCATGCCATAAACCAGGTCCTCCAACTTTTCCGGATCTTGATGGGCTGATGCATGTTTGTGGGAAAAAAACGCCTGCTCTGAGGTGACAGCCGGCTGGGCTTGGGCCCGCGGCACAAAATCTTTATGGAGGGGACGTTTATTGACAAACATTACTTCTGAAAGAGCCATATCTACGGCCTTTTCATGGGGCATTTCTATTTTCTTACCGTCGATAGAGGCAATCTCGCCAAGAAAAAAAGTTCTAGGAATTCCTCGTACGTCTACCATGACACGCAATTCTGTGTCTTCAATGATCCGGCCCTCTATTTTTTGGCCGGACTGAAGGATGATCGTTTCTGCGCTTGCTTTTGTAAACAAGCAAAAACTTATCATTAACACAATTACGTATCCCGAAAAGAATCTCAACGAAGAATCTCCTTATTATAAAGTATCCGGGCTCTCTTTTAGTGTTAGAGAACCTTACACGAGTCTCTTTTAATTAAAATAAATCTAATTTCGGGAATAGTCAATCAATGTTTAAAATTTATATTATGATATACGTATCAAATACGTCCGTCACCTTAATTTTACAGTTCTTTTTTCCCAGATTAAATATTGTGCCCTTTTAAATGTGAGGATATACTTATTTAATGATTAAAAATATCCTTTTGGCAGAAGACGATCGAAGCACGGCCCTTATGGTCAAGACCCAATTAGAGGCCAAAGGTTATTGGGTTTACACGGCTGCCAACGGCATTGAAGCCCTTAAAATTTTATCCTCCCAATCAATTGACCTTATTATCACCGACGTTGTTATGCCTAAAATGGACGGCGTCGACCTCTACGAAGCCGTTAAAAAATCCCCTGAAACAACCGATATCCCCATTATCATTGTTACGGATAAGGCCATGTTCAAGGAATCCTTTGCCAGTTTGGGAGTTTCCCACTTTTTAGAAAAGACGACTAACATCAATATCCTGTTAGACAAAATTGCCTTTATCCAGAAAACTGCCAATGAAGCAAAAAAATTTTCCAAAATACTAATCAGCGGCAATCACGCGGATGTTTTAAAACAAATGGCCACTGCTCTAAAAGGATTAAATTGCTTAGTCATACCCGCACATAGCGGCGATGAAATTTTATCTAAAGCATTAACTATAAGGCCCCATATCATTGTTATGGATGTATTATTTCAGGATAATGTGTCTGCGCATGAATTGATCCGTGCTTTGCGTTGTTTTGGATTTTTAGGGCAAGCAAAAATCATTACATATGCCTTTTTCCCGCAAGATCTTGGCATTGATGTCGAGGCGGTGGAATCTGTGAAAGAAGCCATGACGCTCTGCTCACAAGCAGGCTCAGACCAATATATCGGCCGCTTTAATCAGGGATTTTTTCTGGAAAAACTTGCCTCCTTGTTAACTTAAACATCATTGATGTTTCTTGAAAAAATGCCAGGCCATTATGATAAACAATGCCGCCGCGCCCAAACCGATTAAGAAAGAATGTTCGATAAAAACACCCCCGAATTTTTTCCCAAGATAATACGCTATTCCAATCCACCATCCTGCCCACAAGACTGCACCAAGCATATTATATACCGCAAACCCAACCCATGGCACCCTGACCGTTCCCATAATAAATCCATTAAATTGCCTTAATCCCAATATAAATCTTGCCACAACGGTGATCTTATTCCCATAGGCGTTAACAAAATCTTCCAGAACAAAAAGCCTTCGTTCATTAATAAAAATATATTTACCATATTTTACCAAAAAACTGCGTCCGCAGTAATATCCAACAACGTAACTGACATTATTAGCTATAAATGTGGCCGTGACAGTAAGAAAAACTATCCCCAAAGGATCTAATGTCCCGTGGGCCGCATACAGTCCGGCGGCAACGATCAATGTTTCTCCGGGCAAGGGGAAACCCAAACTTTCAAAAAATACACAAAAAAACACAGCCCAATAGCCGTAATGATTAATCCAGGGTTTTACTGCTTCAAGCAAGGGAATCATTTTTTTATTTTATCTTATTTCATAAAAAACCCTCAATAATTAATACCAATTTGAACAACTCCCGTAAGAAGGTATAATAAGATATGGTTTTTTTAATACAGCCTTTTTTAACAGGCCTCTCGGTCGGTTTTTTCTGTCTTTCGTACTGCTTTCCTTTTTTGGCCTCAATGATGGCTTCTGAAAAAAGAGAACCCCGAAAAAACTACCGTCTTATCTTTGATTTTATGCTGGGCCGTTTCTTGGGTTATATCATCTTCGGTTTTATTTTTAGCTTCCTAGGAGAAAAATTTCAATATCCTTTTTTTACATTTATGTCGATCCTATCGCTAATTTTAATTTCGATCCTCCTGCTTTTATATATTGCAGGGCTTATCAAAGACACCGGGATTTGTTTACCTCATCAATTCCAGAATAAAAACGCTCTGCTCATGGGACTGCTTATGGGAATTAATATCTGCCCTCCGTTTCTCATGTCCCTGACATACGTTTTTTCACTGCACAGCACGGCCAAGGGGGTCTTGTATTTTCTGATATTTTTTATCGCCAGTTCCGTTTATTTTCTGCCGGTATTCTTTATCGGGCTTCTGGCAAGAATGAAAGAGTTTCGCGCGGTAGCGCGTTTCAGCGGCATTATTTGCTCCTGTATCTTTATTATTTATGGCTGCTATTCAATAAGAAACTTTTTGATCAAACATTAAGGAGGACGGGTATGTTTGCAGGAAAAGTGCTTAGCAAAATCGACAAATTCGGGGTCTGGGTCCTGTTGTCCATTGTCTTGGCTTTTATTTTTACCGGCTATGGGATGACTAAACATCTTATGGATCCTCTCGCCGCCAAATATATTCATACCCAAATCCTTCCTTTGCCCTTACTCATTTTTTTCTGTATCCATATTCTTAAGGCCGTGCGAAATCAATTTAAAAAGTGGAATATTTTTAAGAACGAAGCTCTCGTAGATGCGTATTCTTATGCGATAACGCTAATTGTTACCCTTGTGTTAATCTGGATGTATTTTCGATAAATATGCTCAACCCATTTAAAATAATTTTTGCCGCCGCTTTTCTTATATTGATCGTAGCCTCATCAATATACGTAATCATTCAACGTGAGAAAATTGTTAAGCTGGAAGAAAACCCTTCTCAGTTTCATGAAGCCATGTATTATGACAAACTTTTTGGGAACATGGTGCAGTGCCGGCTGTGCCCTAATTTATGCGTTCTTGCCCCCGGCCAATATGGCACTTGCAAAGCCCGTAAAAATATTCAAGGGAAGCTCTATTCCATGGTTTACGGGAAAATCGCCACTGCCCACACAGACCCCATCGAGAAAAAACCTTTATTCCATGTTTTGCCGGGGTCAAATGCATTTTCGATTGCCACAACAGGTTGTAATATCCAATGCCTTTTCTGTCAAAATTGGGAAATTTCCCAGGCCTTCCCTTTCGATTTCGCAACTCAGGCCGCCTCTGCTGAAGATGTCGTACGGCAGGCCTTATCGAGCGGCGCACAGTCTATTGCTTTTACTTACAGTGAACCAACCATCTCCTATGAATATGTCCTTGATATTGCAAAATTAGCCAAGAAAGCGGGATTAAAAACCCTCGTTGTCAGCAATGGCTATATTGAACAAAAACCCTTAAAAGAGCTTTTGCCTTATATTGATGCTTATAAAGTCGACTTCAAAGGTTACGATGATACTTTTTATCAGAAACTTACACAGGGGCATCTTCAGCCGGTACTGGATGCGATGAAAACAATTAAACAAAACGGCACTTGGCTGGAAATTGTTACCTTGCTCATCACCGGCCAAAATGACAGCGATGAAAAGATCCGGGGCCTGTCACATTGGGTCAGCAGCAACCTTGGCAATGAGGTCCCTATGCACTTTTCGCGGTTTTCTCCCCAATACAAAATGCTCAATGTCCCGCCCACACCTGAGGACACTATAATCCGCGCAAGACAGATCGCCATGCAAGAAGGCTTAAAATATGTTTATACCGGTAATATAGTTTATCCGCAGGGAGAAATCACTTACTGCCCTATCTCCAAAGAAGAAGTCATTGTCCGTCAAGGAATGTTTACGGTCTCAAATGATCTTAGAGACGGCGCCTGTTCTGACGGAGAAAAAATCCCCGGGATATGGAATTAAAATATTTACTTTTTAGAATGGATAAAAAGACCGGCGGCTGCCGCCAGATTGAGCAGCCCCAGAAGCAGGAGTGTTTTATAAACGCCGTAAACAGGCAGGAAAAAAATACTTGTCATTAAAACCCCCAGACAAGAGCCAATAAGGTCTGCCACATAAATACTTGCCTGTGAAAATGCTTTATCACTGCTAAAAACCAGCCGTACTATATAACAAAATTCAAACCCGACCAAAATCCCGATGCTTAATGCAAGAATAATCCATGCCCCCTGCGTTATTGGCCACTGATAGGTAAACGCCATGTTAAAAAAAGCCAGCCAGAACATAAAGTATAAACCAATTAATAAATGCACCCACCCTGCTCCTGCATGGATAACTCTGCGGACCCTATTGCCTAAGTAAGCCCCCAACGCCATGCCAAACATAACGGTACAAATAATAGTCGCGATCTTGTAATACAAATTACCGTAAAAGACCTGAAAACCATAAATAACAAGCATCTCCGCCGACATCAAGGAGAAAGCTCCCAGAGACATCGCTGTGATCATCCTTTGGCGCAAAGCTCCCCTAAAGCTAAGTGGCAATGCTAACAAAATCAAGCAAGCCGCGACAATAAAAAGATACCCGATCTTCCCCGCTATTTGCAGCATGCCGGCAAGCCCTTGATGAAAAAAACCGCACCAATAAATCAAATTGTAATAATAGGCCCGCGGACTAAGATCAAAATTTTCAACACTTTTATTGACCTCAAAAGCACGTGTAACTTTTTCAATACGGTCGGTTGAATACCGGTAAGTGATATAGGCCGCGGTAACAAAATAATTATGGATGCCCCTTAAAGCCATCCTTTGGATCAGCTTTTGCGGATGGCAAATTAGAGCAGCAGGAGATGCTATTAGAAAAAGATTGTCTTCAGGCAAAATAATCACCGAAGCAAATTGGCTTTTAATCGTTTTGTAAAGCGACGCGCCCAGATCTTCTAAGGGAGCGGACACATAATCCGGCGAAAAAGTAATGTGTGTGGATAATATTCCATCGGATTTTAAATGGCAGCGGGCCTGTTTAAAAAAATCATCCGTAAAGTAACGGTTAATCATAGCCGTGGAAGGATTGGGAAGATTGACGATAATGACATCAAAGTCCTCAGGAAAGCTGTTAAAGAAACTCCTTAAGTCTCCTTTGAACAAAAACACTCGTTTATCATCCCATCCCTGCCCCGAAATATATTTATGCGCAAGATCAATTAAATCCGGATTGATCTCGGCATAGAAGACCTGTGAGGAGGAATATTTCAGGATCTCACGCAGGGCGCCGTTAAATCCTGTGCCGACTAAAAGGATTTTTTTAGGATTAGGATGAGAAAGCATGGGAAAGTGCACAAGGCACTCATTTAAGGCATCGTCTTTATTGGTCCCGCAGGCAAGTCCGTTATGATAAAAATTATACTGCCCATTAGTGCGTGTCACCGCCAAATTTCCATAAATGGAATTTTTTGTCTCAAGAAGCTGTTCATTAGGAAATCTCAAAGCCGCGGTCTGAAAGTTAATCTGCCGGGCATTCTTTAAACACAAAACGCATAAAAAAACCAGAACAAAACAGGCCAAAAACATCCTTTTTTTTAAACGCAGATTCTTTAGGGACAGAGCTAAAACAATGGCGGGCACAATATTTAATCCGGCCAACATTGCGCTGAGGTTAAACTCATTTAAGAAGACAAGTTTATAATTAAATGCCGCTCCTGCTAAAACAAACCCTATGGCTTCCCAGAAATATGCTTCTGACATAACAAAGGTTGTTCTTTGAGGACATCGGGTCTTCCAGTATTCACAGGCAAGAGTAAACTGTAATCCTAATATCAGGCACAGGGGTGCTAAAATAAAAAAAGAAGATGCCATGGCAGGGATGAGGTCCGGAACTTCTCCGGGAGCAGTTATAAAAAAATTCCTGCTTAGACGGACCAGAAAAATTCCAAAAGGCAGTAACAATGAAACCAACAAATGGCATGAAATTAAAAAAGTCGAATAGCTGTTTGGTTTATTTAGAAACCATCTTGCGCCAAGACAGCCGGCCGCGATCCATATAAACCATCCAAACAGGATCCAGCCGATAAAAAACTCATTGCCATAAAAACTGACCATCAGCTCGCGTGTTGTAACGATTTGGGCGATAAGCGATGTGAACCCTAAAATAAAAAGAGATAATTTTAACATACGCTTTATTGTAATCGGGCCTTGAGTGTTCACTCAACGAATAATTTCTTTTGGACAATTTTAGCATCACAGGCCTCTGAGGGGATACAATTAAACAATAAGTGGCCTCCATCAGGTCTGTTTTCTTGAGAAGCACAATTTATCCATTGACGGTTCTTAGTAAAATAAAAGTGGGTTTGCGGATCATACACCTGGATTTCAATGGAATATGTCCCCGGGGCCAAAACAGGCAATAAATAAAAATATTTTTCTTTAACATTTTCACCCTTAGACCATACGCTGGTGGGATAAATAACAGACCCTATGGGCCTCGCCTTTTCATAATAAACCTTCCCTCCTGATTTAATCCTTATCAAAACCGTATAGAAGCTATCCGTAAACGCCAGACTTCTCCAGTACATCGTTACAGGGAAAATCCGCGATCGCCCTGAAAATTTATCGGGATATTCAATCTCTTGTAAGCTGATAGTGTCATCAAATATCTCCAACCCTTTTTGATTCTCAAAAAACGGACCGTATTTTTTCTCAATTAATCTATTCGCTCTTTCTTTTGGCCGATTCCTGACAAACAATGCGCAGTCTTCTATCGATTCTTGAAGTGTCCATCTGTCGCTAAAGTTAAGGGCTGTTATTTTAGCGATCAATCTTTTATTGTCCTTGGCAAACAACAATCGATCATATTCAGCAAAATTTATTAATACAAAACCGGTATCGGAAGGCAACGTGAACTTTAATCCCGATATCTGATAATAATCCCAGAGGTAACTGTCAAACTGATAAACCTTTTCACGGTAAGCTAAAGGAGCAAGGGCAAAATCCCCGCTCATGACCGGCGCTTCTGGAGGAATTTCTTTGATAAGCTTTTGCACGGCCAATAAGTTGGATTCGCCGCCGACAGGATAACGGGGTGTCAGCCAATAAGGCATATAAATTAAGGCATGAATAAACATACCGGCTATAACCAGCCAGTGAATAGGAAAACGCCATTTGTTTTTGATATAATCTACCGTGTTCCAGGCGGCCATAAAAATAAACGGAGTAAACGTAGCCGCATAATAATAATTGGTCACGTTATGTTCTATGGCTTTATTGGAAAACAATGTTTTCACAAACAATGGTAACGCAGGTAAAAGAATATGGGGGCTTATAATGCCAAACATCCCCCAACCGTCAAAAAGCTCCTTATACCACTTTATGTTCACTGAAGAAACCAACTGTTGCAGGGTTTGACCGGGATGGATAAATAAAGAACTCATGATCTGTAACGGTGTCTGCCCGAATTGCCCATAACGAGCCCAGTAGTAAACCTCGCTCGACGGCAGGCCTTTCCTGACATAAGGCATTAAAACAAACACTTCTGCGATGAAAATCAAAGCCCCCATCAAAAAAGGCACCAGTGCCCACTTGGCCTTATCTTTTTTCCTGAATAAAAACACAGATATCCCCAGCATCATGACAACCAGCGGCATTTGCTCTTTGACCATTGCCAGAAAAAAACAACTGGCAAGATAAGGCTTATAATTTTCATCATCAAGAAATTTAAATATCAAAAAAACCAGCGGTATAGAAAATGGCTCATAATTGAAAGAGAAATAAAGCATTCCCACATTGGCTGGCGCTACGCTAAAGG
This sequence comes from Candidatus Omnitrophota bacterium, assembly GCA_015233675.1. GTDB lineage: Bacteria > Omnitrophota > Gorgyraeia > Zapsychrales > Fredricksoniimonadaceae > JABDGZ01. The sequence goes on along the minus strand of JADFXH010000015.1, from coordinate 8,814 downwards.
CTGTCATTGCCGCTAAAGCTGCCAGCGGTTGAAATCTCTTTCTAAGTATCAGGAAAAATATGAATGTTCCGGCAAAAAATCCGCCTATTTTCATATACTGCAGGAACAAAGGGTGCGGACAGAAACGATAGAAAGGGGCAAAAAGAAAGCCCAGAAAAGTGCAGTGCTCAACGATAAAGTTGGCATTTAACAGGCTGTTTAATAATCTCCCGTGTGAAAGGCTCCAAAGGGTTTGAACATGAACAGCATTATCCCATCCGCCGGAATCTACAAAATAATACCTGTGAGCCGCAACAACCATCCAAAAAACACAAAAAACCCCGCAAATCCCCAAAGCAAATAAACTACTTTTTGCTTTAAAAATCTGTGCAATTTTCTTCTGCATCACATCCCTTGATAAAGCCCCCAGCTGGAGGTTGTAAAAGTCCCGTCTGTGTTTCTACATAAACCTATTCCGCTTTGAGTCTCCGACGCTCCAGCAGATTGGTCAGCGTTCCATTGACAATGCATAGCCCCTCCAGGATCGTTTGCTATTGGCGTATTAACGCCTGACGGATCATGCCTCAAAGCTGCCAACATATATGGCGGAGGAGTTCCAATATATGGCGCATAGATCTGGAATTTCACCGAATTACACTGTCCCGAACCCGCTATTGATGATATGCACTGCGACATATTCAAATGCGCGAGATAACAAGTCTCAATTTGGTCCTTACAATTCTTTAAACTTAATTGTGCATCAACTGCATTTGAACGTTCTATCCAGATATAAATATTCGGCAAAGCAATTGCCGCCAGGATTCCAATGATAATCAGCACAATGATAATTTCGATCAAGGTAAAAGCGTTCTTTTTTTAATTGTCATTCAAGGGCCTCTTCTCCTGAAAAAATCCAGCTCAAGCCTTTTCTCAAAGCAATAAAAAAAGTTTATCATACAAAACAACATATAAGAAAAAAACCCTTCATAATTTATTCAGCTACGAAGGGTTTTTATCACTTTAAAAAGCGTGCCCTAAGCCACTATTGTGGCGTAGCGCTCACAGGTGAAGAGTATGCGCTAATGGCCCCCACACCGTTTACATATAAGTATGTCGCTACAGCATAATAATACTTAACACCCTTCAGCGCCGACTTATCCGTAAAACTATTGGCCGTTGGACTGCCTATGGTGAAGTATGGCCCGCCATTAACCGATCTTACCACATAATACCAATAAGCCCCTGAAACAGCATTCCATGACAGAGTTACACTCGCCTTACCTGCTGTGGCCGTCAATCCGGCAGGTGCTGTTGGCGGGGCAAACGGAGTGACCATAAACTGCCCCGAATTGGGACTCTCCCCGCCGGCATTTACCGCGGAAACAACATAAAAATATACGGTCCCATTCTTAGGCGTTGTATCCGTATACATTCTGTTCGTTGTAGCACTGATAAGTATTGTATACGGCCCTCCATTGACAGTGGCCCTTTTCACATTATACGATACTGCCCCCGCACTAGCATTCCAGGACAATGCCACCTGATTATTGCCCGGCATCGCTAAAAGCCCTGTTGGCGCCGATGGTACCGGAAGAAGCGGCATTGCTTTGACTTGAGCAGAATTCGAGCTCTCCCCAACGGAATTCACCGCTGAAACAACATAATAATAAGCCGTACCATTAAGCAGCGATTTGTTATCTATAAAGCTTGTAAACGTGGTGCTGGCAACGCTTGTATAAGGCCCCCCGCTGACCGTCGATCTTTTCACATTATACGATACAGCCCCTGATGAGCTGTTCCAGGATAACTGCACCTGCCCATTGCCTGAAACTGCGGTTACACCGCTTGGGACTGCCGGCAGTAAAACAATCTTGGCCGCCCCAACAAGGTCTTTATATAGATTCGCGCCGTTAAAAGAACCAAGCCCAATGGCATCATCATAACCAGGCTCCGCCGGATAAAATGAATTGTTGCCTGCTGATATATCATGAAAATCCGTCGTATAATTACTCCCTTTGGCTATCTGATACAGTTGAGGATTAACAAACCCCATAGATCCTTGATTTGAATTCACTCTTCCCTGATTGACCCGTGCCATAAAAGAAGCCCAGATGGGAGCAGCTAAACTTGAGCCCCAATAACCGCTCCAGGCTCCGCTAATATAAAAAGAATGTGCTGTTGCCGGATCCGCCGTTAAAGCCACATCAGGGACATTGCGCATCGTCGTTGATCCGAGCGAGGCCTTAGAGATTACTCCCTGCTGATAGGAGGGGATCGCCTGGTCAGCGCTGATCCCGCCGCCGCCGTAAAGCGAAGCGGCTTCACTGCTGTAGCTTCCGTCAGTATTAACGCTCAATTTACTGATACCGACGGCAGTTACATATGGCTGGGCCGCGGGCTCATCAACAGCTAACGTTGTCCCACCCGCATCATAAGCACCGTTATCTCCCGATGCGACAAAAACCGCCTGCCCTTGGGCCGCCATCTGTTTGAAGATGGCATTATCAAAAGTCATCTCCGGAGAATATCGTTCTGCCAGCCCCCAGGAACAGCTCACGATGCTGACCAATAAATTGCCTGATTTGTCTTTGTCGTTAGCCAAACGGGTCCACTCATCAACCCATGCCTGCCATGTATTACCCGCTTCATAGACATAAATATTACTTAAGCCGGGGGCAAAAGCTGCCACCAGCTCAATATCAAGCGTCACTTCGGCATTGCCGCCGTTGCCTGAAGGATTCCCGTTAAACCCATCGATAAGCACATTTTGCAATGGGACATTGGGAATTTGGAAATAAGTTTCATATCCTGTAATATCGGATTTTAAATACCCGTCAAGTTCAAACAGAGCAACACTCTGACCTGCCCCGTTCGAGGGAACCGTATTAAGGTTATAAGCATTGTACAAGTCTTTGGGCGCCAGAAATCCTCCCGGCCCTGTCCCAAATTTAGGAACAACAATCTTCGGCTGGTTTATATTATTCATCGCGCTTTGGTGTGAGTGCGATTCAAATTTTATCGCATTGTCCAAACCTCCCACCGCGCTAATCTTACCGACCACCTCTACGGGAACTGTGGGCTCCGCATCTGGCGCAAAAAACATTTTTCCGTCATTTTTCTGATAATGGTTAATGTTTACCCCAAAGATCCGCTCAACAGATGAAACTGGACCGGACACATTCAGGACAAGTCCGCTGGGAGATTGACCCGTCACCGTTAATCCTTTGGATTTCAGGAAATCTTTAACTTGTTGGGAATATATACCCGATGCCCCAAACTGCAAAGTAAATTGCTCTGGCGTTAAGAAATGACGGTAATTAGGACTGCTGGGATCATAAAGGCTTTTAAGCAGGGCATCTAACTGGGACTCATTATTTATCGGTAACGTAACCCGAAGATCGAGAATCTGACTGGAGTTAACATGGTCTTTTTTGACAGACAGGCCGACGTCCTTGGGCACATGGCCGAGTAAGGTCTGGCTTCCGTCGATATTATTTCGATAAAGCCCCGCATCCGCCATTGACTGTTTTGCGAATGTTAACAAACATACAGCCATTAAAATCCGTAACATTTTTTGCAGCATTCTCGTCTCCTTCTTTATAATTCCATTAAGCTTTCCCATTAATTAGGTCGGGCCAACCGCCCTTCCTTAAAATTCCACAAGCTTTTCCACTGATTAGGTTGGGCCAACGCCCTTCCTTGTAATCCCACTAAGTCTTTCCATAAACAAAAAACCGAATGCCTCTTGATCTTCCCTTAAAAATCAAGCTGTATTCGGTTAAAAAAAATCACCTGACATGCAGCTCGACTGCCATGCCTCCTAAGCTTCGCTAAAAGCGCGAAGCCAATAGAAGATTTAGGCTCGATCCTTTGCGTCTATGGGTTTCCCCATATTTGCCAAATTATGTTAAAGAACTTCTCTACATGAAGCTTACCACATCTTTTCCTAAAAAACCATTATCGACAGGTCAACCGATTCCTCATTTAGCCACGGCGCCTATAGCACTCCCTTGGGCCCCGGTCGCATTGGTGATGGGAGCTGTGACAGGAGCTACGACTCTAAAAATCTTGGTCATAACGGTTGAGGGAACATATAAAAAGTCCCCCGGATACATTTCAATATTCTTATCGAGGTCCCCTCCGTAAAGCACGGCAAATAAGTCTACGTTTTTAGTTATACTTTTCCCTTCTTTAGCGGGAGTGATCAACCGGCTTTTGCGCATTGCCGCTTGAAGGGTAGGAAGACCCGCCTCTACAACGGCTTCCCTGACCGTAATGCTCTCCGATTTCATATAATATTTTCCAGGTTTGTCAACTTCGCCAATGACATAGTAAACCTTGCTACGATAATCCATGATCGTAACATTGACATCTGGAGAATCAACGTAACCGCTGATAAGCTTAGCGATTTTTTCCCCTAACTCCCTCTTGGTTAAACCGCTCACCTTAATATCACCCACCATCTCCATCTGGATTTTTCCCTCTAAATTCACCGTATACGTCCCGCTGATTTCAGGGTGCTGCTGGACGGTTACCTTGATTTCATCATCAGGCCCCAAGGTGTATCGGACTTCCTCAGCGCTGCCCTTAGAGGAATTAAACTGACTTAGCGCAGCTGCGCTTTCATTCTTCGATTGGACATAATCCATTTCTTCCTGCGTTGTCGGCACATACAATTGGTCGCCGGGGTGCATGTCATAATTGCTTTTCATGTCCCCTTGAAACAAAGCCCTCAAATCTACGATCTGGATCTTGGCTTCTTTATCATTTTCATAAGGAGTAATTAGCCGCGCCCGGTGAATAGCAGACCCAGTCAGCGGCAACCCCGCCTCAATGATAGCTTCCCGGACCGGAATGGTCTCTGAATGCATATAATACTTGCCCGGTTTCTTTACTTGACCAATCACATAATACACCTTACTGCGATACTGCAGAATCGTACTGTTTACCACAGGAGAATCAACATACCCTCTGATAAGCCTGGCGATCTTTACCTCTAATTCCTTTTTGGTCAAACCATTTACCTTAATATCACCTACCATCTCCATCTGGATTTTTCCCTCTAAATTCACCGTATACGTCCCGCTGATCTCGGGGTGCTGCTGGACGGTGACCTTAATTTCATCCTCAGGCCCCAAGGTATATTGGATTTCCTCAGTGCTGCCCCTCGAGGGATTTAACTTACTTAATGCTGCCACACTGATATTCTTCGATTGGGCATAATCCATTTCTTCCTGCGTTGTCGGCACATACAGTTGGTCCCCCGATTGCATATCATAATTATATTGTAAATCACCGTTTTGTAACAAGGCCTTCAAATCTACGATCAGGGTCTTGGCTTTTTTATTATTCTTATTAGGGGCAATTAACCGCGCCCGGTACATGGCAGACCCAGGCAGAGGCAACCCCGCTTCAATGATGGCTTCCCGAACAGGAATGGTCTCTGAACGCATATAATACTTACCAGGCTTCATTACTTGGCCAATCACATATACCGCTTTACTGTTATACTCCACAATCTTTACAATAGGCCTTGGATTTTTCACATAGATTGAAACAACCTTTTTGATTTTATCTTGAGCAGCCCGCTTGGTCATCCCTTTTAATTCCACGTCTCCCACAAATTCATATTGTATCTTTCCTTCAGAATCCAAAGTATACGTTCCGCTTAATTCAGGATGCTGCATCATAGTAATTTCAATAGCATCATTGGGTCCAAGTGTATAGTTAACTTCATCTTTTTCACCAAATCTATAGGACGCGTCTTGGCCCCTATTATTCAAACCTTGATTGTTATTAGCGGCAGATTTTATAACTGCAGAGGGGGGAGCAACCGTTACTTGTGATGGGTTTTGTACCGCAACTGGATGATTTTGTTCAACTTGCTGTTGAGCCCACAGCAAAACAGGAAAAACAAACGAAAGAAAAACACATCTCAAGAAGATACCCATCAGCGATGACCCTTTGTATTAAATTTTGCTTTCGGGTTAACTCACAGGAATGAACGCAAGCTCAACTTGTTGAGGTAGAATATCATATAAGATAGTCCTTCGCAAATTAAACTTGGCAGCCTCAACCGGAGAAACTACACGATAGACGCTATTATAGCGTTTCACCACCAAAACCACTACCAGTTTTACTTACCTAAGCGGGCTAACACTTTAGGGTATACCTCTTTGCGGTGGCCAATCTTCAAGATAATAACTTCTTTACCATGGATTCGGTAAATGATCCGATAATCTCCAACCCGCAATTTACGATGGCCCTGTAAACTTTTGCGTAAAGGTAACCCATAACTGATGGGATCTATTAAAAGACGCGTTTCAATAGCTTTTTGAATACGCCCTTTTATATTCCCTGGGATTTCAGCCAGATCATGGGGAATCTCCTGATGATAAACCGGCTGATATTCCATTATTTCCAGACCTCATCATGTGTAAGAGACTTTTTACTAGAAAATGTCGTTTCGCGTTGTTGGGCGATTCTTTGCCACTGACCATCTTCATATGTGCCTAGCGCCTCTTTTATCAAGTCGCGGGCCATGGTAGACAATGATACGCCTTGTGCACGAGCCAAATGATCGACACCCTTCATCAATGATGGCTCTAAAACAACATTTAATCTGGGATTTTTGGTAGCCATGTTTTTACCCTCCTGAACATAGCGTATCATAAGTGATGAACCATGGCAAGAATTTTAAAATTCCGAAATACAGGGGGTTTGCGATACCTTGACTAAGGTTGCGATAACTGGTAGCCCCAACCAGATTTTGTATACTTCCCGTCGAGAATGAACCATTTTCACCACCGTTCAACCCTCTCCTCGATTATTAATGTATTTTACTTTTACGCAGTCTCTCCTTGCCTTGAATTAAGACTTTCAATAGGTTTTAGCATAAATCCCCAACATTATATGAGGTATTGACGCTCAAACTGAGCTGGCGTAAGAACAACGAGATTCTTATATCCGGCTGTTCTGAGTAAAGCCTTATCGCCAGATACAATACTAGCCTTAATTGTTAAAGCACAGGAAATGAACTTATCGTCATCTGGATCATCGCATACCTGGCGTGGAAGAATGAATGATTTTACAAGTTGTACATTCTTATGAATTAAAAAAATGGCCTTGTCTGGATCAACCGTTGGTCTTACATGCACAAGTTCTCGTATAACGCGCTCATATTCATTAAGAATCTCAGCAGAAGCATAAAGAATAAATTGTTCTGACTGCCAAGCTCTAAGAATGCGGTGAGGAGCCCCTCCTTTAAAAAATAATCCTGAAACAAAAACATTAGTATCAAGTACGATGTTCATTTACGACCGCGCACCTTACTAATTGCATTTGTAATATCTGCCGGTTTTAATTTTGCTTTCTTTGCAAAACCACTTAAACTGGAAAATACCGCTTCAAATTCATCTTCTGAAGGCTGAGGAGACGCTTTAAAAACGATAGTGTCATCCTTCCCGTAGACGAGAAACACGTCCCCTGTCTTAAGCCTTAGGTTTTCACGGATCGCCTCAGGAATAACAACCTGTCCCTTTGATGACAACTTTGTAGTAGCTCTAATATTTATCATTTTCTTACCCTCAAGTTTATACTATTGCATCCTTAATAACCTGCATGCCGGTGAGAGTGGCATGCAAATCTTACCAGTAAGAGTATAGCACTTCTGCACTGCAAATCAAGGCCTATGTGTCATTTTCACCACCAATTCACCACCAAAACTACTATTGAAAATTAACCATACCGACGAGGAATAAAAATGACGCTGTCCGTCAAAATAACACGAGCAGCGTCGATAGAGCGATTTGGTAGCCCTTAGCCGTATGCCTACGGCCAGTTATCTCTTAGCAGATCCTTCGCATTATATCCATTAAATCATAGAAGACCAACGGATTTTAACGTTCAGAGATAGAATTCAGGGGTGATTTTTGAAATGGTGAACAACCGTTATTGAGCAAAACGGCTAAAAATGGCAAAATTATGTCCGTTTTGTCCGGTCATTTTTGCCCTAGAATTTCGTAACTCTTTGAGGGGTAGATGGATAGCAATGTCCACCTCTGTTTGTCCGGACATTGGCATTTTATTCTACTTTTAAGTTTCAAGCGTTGCCAAAGCCTCAGCGATTTCGTTGCTTAATGACGCACAAGCTGTACTTAATGTTTTGGCCAAACCGGAATAATTCTGCGGGATGATTGGCTGGTGGGATTCATATCTTTTTATAATTACAGTTTTCGTAGTTTGCGGATCAATAATCAGCCATTGCGCAACAAAAGTCATATCCTTATTAAGCTCGCTATCCAATTGAACAA
>JADFXH010000015.1:0-385 GCA_015233675.1 Candidatus Omnitrophota bacterium | reverse complement strand
ATTTAAGTATCCCTTGCTTTTCCGTGGTCACTATTTGAGGTCTATCAAGGTATCCCGGAATTTTAACCGGTTCAACGCCAATAATTAAACCAGGTTTAATATTTATTTTTTTACTTTCCTGGTTGTCATTGATAGCTGAAAGCATGTAAAATCGCGGGGTTGGACTCATTGGGCTATTGGGTAAAGAAACACAACCGCTTAAAAGTAAAGCAAAACACCCAGCCCCTAACCTCAAGCAGGATTTAATATTGATCCCTTGCATCTTATTTTCCTACCTTTCCTTTTAATAAGCTTTCCGGATGCTGCTCAAGATATTCGGCAAGTAAACTGACTGAATGCATGGCTTCTTTTGTCTCCTGAAGCGTTCCCTGCAGATCATAAAGAC
>JADFXH010000014.1:734-33858 GCA_015233675.1 Candidatus Omnitrophota bacterium | reverse complement strand
TGGATTTCGATTTCCCGTAACTTTAAGATAATATCTTCCGGTTTAAACCTTTGTCTTCCCATTTTTTGTCCCCTTTCTGTTGCCATTATACTACAACAGAATCGGCCGAATCTAGGGGGCTAGGTCACTTTGAGGTAAGATTTAATTCGGTTAATCAGCAGACATTACTATTTGAGTTCAAGGAAATGCAAACAGTATTACGTGGGGATATTTTTTCTGCGTCACTGAAGAAAATTGATTTTGCATATAGGCAGATACCGTCTCATGTGTCTAGTTATTGGCAAAAAGTTTTGCAGAGCGGAGAAGTTGAACAGGAAATCCCAAGGCCACCCAACGAGCTGAATTTTGACATTTCCATTGATGCAAATAAGAAATATGGTTTTGCGGGGATAGGATGTGCGGAGGTTCAATATGACAGATACTCCACAGGGTATCTTCATTATGTTTACCCAATGGTTCACATTGGAAATGAAGACGATTTGGTGGTTTTTAAGTTTGACCCTCAATTTAATCACGATATGTACTATGAGGGGTGTAGTGGAGCGCCCATTTTGGATTCGGAGGGTAATTTAGTTGCTTTAGTTGAAGGTGGAGATCATGAGACTGGTAAAGTTTATGGAGTTCCTCTTAGACAGTTTAGATCAATCTTTGATATAGAATGTGGCCTTTATGGATAAAAGATCACTTAGCCTATTAAATTGGCCCAGAATGTCTCGATAGTGCACTATACAATTCTCTGAAATTAGAAAAGAGAGATAACTATAACCCTGATGGGGGCAATCCTGTCAGGGTTTTTTCATTGGAATATTATAAAGTTAAAATTTATGAATTCTTTAAATAGGACTTGTTGACAGAAAGAAGGAACTTTTTGACATCAGTTGTTGTCTAAATAAATGAAAGGGCCATATCTCAAGGTTAAGGCGGTTAGCAATGAATTGTAAAAAGGCACAAGAATCAATTTTGACTGATTATATCGATGCCCGGATAGAGGATAAGCAAAAGAACCTTATCGATCAACATCTCATCTATTGCCGTACCTGTAAAAATTTTTTAATAAGTATTAAGAAGGAGGTCATTAATCCTTTTATCTCTGTCCCTAGGGTTGTTCCTGATGAATCCCTTTGGACTCGAATAAAACAGACTATTGAAGTGGAAGAATTGCAGCAGGTAAAACTAGCTTTAGTGCCTGGTTTTTGGGAAAGATGGAAATCTGCGGTGCATATCCCAAGACCTGCCTTCGCTCTGGCTACCATCGTAACAATGGTCTTTATGATTAGTTCAACGGGTCAATTATTTTTTAGTGGTCCAGTTGTAAAAATAAATGGGCAGGATCAAGTGGAATATCTTAGCTCTTTAATAGATGAATCTGTAGTTATGAATATCAGTAATGATTCACGGACACCTATTGAGAAATACTTCTTATAATTTAACGTACCGACCAAAAATATTTGGTTAGGTTAAAACTGGAGGGTTATATGGTAATAACAAAAACAAGAATTACAGGGGTTTTAATGGCTGCTTTGCTGGTACTGTCAGCGCCTGTTCTTTATGCTGACAGTGGAAATGGCGGTAACTTTGGAGATAATGGCTGGGGGCACCATGATCAATATGGAAAAGGCAGGTTCTTTCATAAACTCCATTTAACTGATGATCAGAAGAAACAATTGAAGGATATCTGGCAAAAACAAGAGGCAGCAAAGAAGACGTTTTTTGAACAAATAAAGACTGATAAAGAAGCTCTTACTAATGAACTCCTTCAAACGACACCGGATGTGAATAAGATCAATGATCTCAAATCTAAGATGGAAGCTCTCCACGCTCAGGTACTGGATAATCGTATAAATTCAAATCTTGAGGTCAAAAAGATTCTTAATGCAGAGCAATTTGCCAAGTACCTTGACTTTCAGAGTCATAAATTTTCCGGGCGTTCTCATAGAGGAGAAGAGGTTTGCAGTCGTCATAAGTGCCAAAGACATCATCATGGAAATTGGGGCGATCAACATGAGAGCGGGTATGGTGAACATCACAGTAATCGGGATAACACCGGGGATAACGAATAAAATATCCTCTATAGCATCTATAGGGCTTGGCTCTAGTGACATAAAAAATACTGCGATGATTTAAGAGCCAAGTCCTAAGTAAATTTCTTGTAATAACTAATTATATTATGGAGGGTAATATGTGGAACATAATGAGGGTATCAATTTTTTTCATGGCCGTTGGACTATTGTTTATTCGGCCCACATCATCTTATGCGTGGGATCATGGGGATCATTTTAGGTTTGGATTAAACTTGTCTGTACCTGTTGATGGATATTACTATGGAGATCCGTATTATTATGGGGCTCCATATTACGCCGACCCTTATTACCCAAGGTATGTGGTTGTTTCTCCATCATCAAGTTACCAGCCAGTTGTTGTCAATGGTGTCACTTATTATGTCAACAATGGGACGTATTATATTTATACTCAGTATGGTTATCAAGCTGTGGCAGCGCCAATTGGGGTTTCTCAACCCGTAATAACTCAGAGTGCTGGGACAGTATCAGTCCCCGCCACAGTTGACATGGCAGATTCATTTGCCGTTAATATTCCTAATGACAAAGGTGGGTACACTTCTGTAGTTCTTAAACAATCAGGGAAAGGTTTTGTGGGGCCACAAGGAGAATTTTATTCCGAATTTCCTAAAATTTCACAGCTAAAAGTTATGTATGGAAAATAGGTCGGAGAATAAAAGTAAATAGAGGGCTTTTATGAAAATAAAAATATTGTTATTGGGCATTGTAGCTTTAATTTTGGCAGGGTGTGCAACGAGTACCCGCTATGTCGATTATACGAACCAGAGATTCCCGCCTAAAGATCAGTATTTTTCTATGAATGTTTATCCTGAAACGCAAACGCTTCCAGTGGCCAATCCTTATTACGTGATTGGAAAAGTTTCCATTGAAGGATATGCCAGCGATGGCGTAACTCCTGAAACACTGACTAATCAAGCCAGGAGCATTGCTCGTAAAAGAGGGGCTGATGCCATCATAAATTCCAGGACAGAAATAATCCGATATTGGCGGGATTCTATATTGAGATTCAGAGGGGAACTGATTGTCTATGCTCCGGTAGTAACCAAATGAAAAGGTTATATATGGGAAACAAGTTTCTGGAAAACAGGTTTATTAAACTTCTAATGAAGAAGCCCGTGCTAATTTCTTTGGCTGTATTTTTATCGGTAGGCTTGCTGGGAGTAATTCTTGTTTTGAGATCATTTTTACAGCTACCAGAGAATTTGTAAAACCATAAGGAGAGTTAAGATGAAGAAGTTCTTTTATTTATTTACATTGGTGGGTTTTATATTCGTTGCTTCCGGTTGCAATCCTTATAACAATGCAGGAGAAGGGGCAGCTACTGGAGGTGCTCTTGGGATGCTCGCTGGAGGCATTATAGGTCATCAAAGTCATGACACTGGTGCGGGAATGTTAATTGGAGGCGCAGTAGGTGCCGTTACTGGGGCAGCAGTAGGATCACAAATTCAAAAACCTGAGCCTCCACTGTTGAAAAGAAAAGGGATCAATGTTGCTATCGGTTCATCGAGCAAAAATACAGAAAAAGTATTAAAGAATCTCGGTATTTATGATATGTTCCCTCTGATCGTTGACGGTAAGGACGTTGCTAAAGGCTTCCCAAGTAAAAAGACATCGCAGTTTTATGTCGAGGTCGCTAAAAAAATGGGGATTGATTTTCCCGGAAAAGTGGTTGTTATTGAAGATTCTGCGGAAGGAGTAAAATCCGCACGAGCGGGTGGTATAGGGATGGTAATCGGTCTTGCCAGAGATAATGACGAGGATGCCTTGAGGGAGGCGGGTGCTGATGTTGTCACAAGGGACGTCCGCAGTGTGAGGATCGAGGAGATCGAGGGGAAGTTTACAGGCTTTATATTTGATATGGACGGGGTTTTGGCCCAGACGAATCTGATGCACTATCAGACATGGAAAGAGACTCTAAATGAACTGATGGGGAAGAAGATCGAAGAATTTACATTTGAAAATTACAAGCAATATATGCAGGGCATGACTCGGCAGGATGGATTGGACAGTTTCGTAAATTCCTTAAAAGCTCGGGGGATTGATATCACGGATAAACCCACATCAGCCGAAAACGGCGGTATCGACCTCAACCAAATCAACGTCAAACGCAAAGGCAAGACAGTCAACGTCCAATTCGACCCAGCCCAGCTAAATGAACTTATGCAAGGCGGGTTTGAAGGTTTTACGCCGGTCATCATCAACATTACGCCTATTCAAAGCCCGTTGCCATTATTGGGACCGGACAAGAATCGATCTCTCTCTTGAAAAAAGGCTGATAAAAATACTCTGAGTAGTAGAATAAAAAAATTGTTCCGGCATTATTAATGAATTGTGTCTGAGAAGAAAGTTCCTGCGGTTGCGGAAGTTATGCGATATTTTAAAATCCATCCTTTTATCTTCAAAATTATATTAATCCTTTCTTTTGTATTTTTATTTTTTAGCCAAATCAGTTTTGCGGCCATTCCTTCTGCCAGCCAGCAAATGAGCGGACAGGAACGTGCTCGCCAAATGCAACATTAATGTCACCGGAGTAAGTCTCTTCCCTGAATAGTACAATTAGAACTTCAAAAAGCATTGAATTATAATAAGTTATAACTATTTAGAATCTCCTCTTGAAGATTTCCTCAGCTAGACAAATCCTATTTTATCAGGTATAATTTATATTTTTAGGATTTTATGCTGTCATTCCCTTTTCCAGCAGGAGGCGGGAGCCCAGACATGCAAGGGAGTTTCATTAAAAATTTTATGGGAAGATGTTACAAATATATGCATTCAAAGGTTTTTTGGGTATTTTTTTCTGTTGCGCTTGTTTCCTTGGCTCCTGCCTGCTATACCAAGCCCTTTGATGTTGACGTAACAGGTTCTATTAAAATGGCTTACGATGATAATATTTCTTACGCCACCACCAATCGCCTGTCAGATTTTGTGACAAATCTTCAAACAGGGCTGGCCATCCTACAGCAAGGAGAGGCTCATCAGTTATCCCTTCAAACAGATGTTATTGAGCAGATTTTTGTCGACCACAGTAATTTTGACAATACTTCCGAAGATTTGAAATTTGATTATAAACAAGATTTCTCTGAGTACGACCATCTGGAGTTAAAGGAAAATCTGACCCATTCTTATGAGCCTACCAGTTTCGAAGATGCTTTTGGCCGTTCTACAGGCCGTTACAGCACGCTTAATAATCAAGCTGGTTTTTCATACACGCATAACTTTACCGGACAGGTTTCAAGCGAGGTGCATTACGTTAACACCGTAAATGATTACTCTCAAAACGGTCCGGTAAATTCGATCTTGCATCAGGCCGGCACCAAGGTCAGCTATGCGTGGGATACGGCTAATATTTTTAACGCAACATACGATTATTTCCGGCGTATTTTTGCTAAAGCTCCCAGTGCGACCATCAATTCTCTTCTTACAGGGGCAAGGCACTATTTTACACCTCAGCTTTTTGCCGATCTTGGTGCGGGGCCGGATTTTATAAGTTCTTTCAATGGTAAAAATTATATTAAACCGCACTACATGGCGGCATTGACAGACCAGGTTGATGCAAACAACCGCGTCAGCCTGACTTTCGAAAAACAGGATACCACAGACAATTACACCGAGGATTTATTTAATTCCTGGCGCACCGCGCTTAATTTTTATAAACAACTCAGCCAACGGCTGAGCACATTCATTAGTGTGTTTTATGGCCAAGGCCGTTACAATGATTTGCGCGTTCATGAAAATCTTACCGGAGTGCAGACGCAGTTAAATTATGCCATAACCCCTAAGACAAGTTTGGCAGTGGGATATACTTATAGCGATTCTCTTAGCAATAGCAGTAATTATGGATATCAGAAAAATTATGTTTATTTTAGTGTCACGATAAAATTTTAAAAAGAATTACATAGCTTATGCTTAAACAATACGCCACAGTTTTCCGCCGATTAATGATTCTCGCAGACCTTTGCCTGGGAACTGTTGCCTTTTTTTTAGGGTATTTTATAAGGGACAGGATGGATGGAAAGATGGGTGGACTAGCTCCGCTTGAATCCTATATTATTTTCCTCCCATTATTGCTTATATTTTGGGGATGTTCTCTGTATTTTTTCAGGATGTATACTTCATTTCGTTTAAAGAGCATCTGGGAGGTGCTTTGGACGATTGTGAAGGCCATAACGGTAAGCTTTTGGCTTTTTGGAACCATAACATATTTGTTTAAGTTAGTAAATATCAGCCGCGCATGGATTGTTCTTGTTTTTTCTATAATGGGCATTTTGCTTGTTATCGAGAAGACAATTTTTATTTTATTATTCCGGAGTCTCAGGCGAAAAGGATTTAATTTCAGGAACATCCTTATTGTGGGGTCAGGCACAAGGGCGCAGAATTTTATAAGGCAGATCCAGCATAATCGTGAATTTGGCCTGCAAGTGCTGGGTATTGTGGATGAAGATGGTCCTGAAATAGACAGCGAAGTATGCGGTTGTAAAGTCATAGGGAAGATCAACGATATACCGGAAATTTTAAATGAAAATGCGATTGACCATGTTTTTTTTATCGTCCCTCGTTCCAAATTGGACAGTATTGAAGTAGCCATACTTCATTGTGAAACAGTTGGTGTTGCTGTCAGCTTGGCCGTTGATCTTTTTGAATTACAGTTTACCAGGGCCAAAGAAAGCAATATATTGGGACTGCCGGTCATTACTTTTGAATCTGCTTCAGATAAAATTTGGCAATTACTTTTCAAAAGGTTAGCAGATATTGTTCTCTCAGTGATAGCGCTGTGTATTATTTACCCATTTTATGTGTTGATTGCGCTTGTCATTAAAATGACTTCCAAAGGGCCGGTCTATTTTATTCAGACAAGATGTGGATTACAGGGAAGGCCGTTTTCCCTTTATAAATTCAGGACCATGGAAGAGGGTGCTGAAGCAAAATTACAGGAACTTTTGGCCCTTAATGAAATGAGGGGGCCGGCCTTTAAATTGAAAGATGATCCACGGGTGACTAAAATCGGCAAGATATTACGAAAAACCAGCCTTGATGAACTGCCCCAGTTGTGGAATGTCCTTAAAGGTGAAATGAGCTTGGTGGGCCCAAGGCCTCCTTTGCCAAAAGAAGTTGAGCAATATGACCATTGGCATCGTAGACGCCTAAGCATGCGTCCGGGGATTACATGTTTATGGCAGATTAGCGGTAGAAATAATATCAGTGATTTTAATGAATGGATGAATTTGGATTTAGAATATATAGACAATTGGTCTTTGGGATTGGATTTTAAAATCCTGCTAAAAACCATTCCGGTGGTTTTATTTGGAGTAGGTGCAAGATAATTTTCCCTTATTTTATTTCCTCCCTTTTGATGGGGGGGATATATTGCTATTCCTCCCCCTCGATGGGGGAGGCTAGGGATGTTAACAACGGAGGAATCATGAAAAACTTTTTAATTTTATCAGTTTTCACAGTGTTGATCATCTCGCTGCCGCCGGCTTCCTTCGCGCAAAACAGAGGAATTATTAGCGGAAATACTGATCAAGTTGGTGCGTCGAAACAATCAGGACAGCGTGTTGTTTCTGTTATTAACGCGCCCAATGAAGATCTTGCTATTACAAAGGAGCAATTATTAGCGTCTGGAGCCATTGCCGCGCCAACAGAATATACCATTGGCATTGGTGACGTTTTGGATATCCATGTCCTTAAACCGGAAACAATGTATAACTCAGTAACTGTTGCCCCCGATGGAACGATTGTATTTCCTTACATTGGCAGCGTTAAGGTGAGATATCGCACAGTTGCACAAATTCAAGATGAAATCCAATTACGTTTGGCTAATGGTTATATGAAATATCCTGTTGTATCGGTTTCATTGGAAGAATCAAACAGCCGTCGCTTTTTTGTTTATGGGCAAGTAGTCAAGCCCGGCGCCTACAATATGGAAGAAAATATGACGGTTCTTAGAGCTATATCCATGGCCGGTGGTTTTAGTCAGTTTGGATCAGCCAGCCGCGTCAAGATTTTAAGGCCCAAGAAAGGTGCCAGCGGATATGATGTCATTAAGGTAAGTATTAAGGACGTAATGGACGGCATAGCTGACGCCGATCCAGACATAGCCCAAGGCGACATCATCGTCGTCTCAGAAGGAATATTTTAATTCACCTATTATTCCTACATTTTCATATATTCCTCCAGCTCGATGGGGGAGGCAAGGTGGGGGTGAGAGGGTGACAACAAAGGAGTAACATAAAAATGGACGAACTAACCTTACGTGATTACATGAAAGTCTTATTCCGCCAAAAATGGGTAATCATTCTTTGTATCATAATTGTGACTCTAACGGTAGTAGTAGGTTTAAGGTTCAAAACCCCAAGCTATGCCGCCAGCGTCAAACTCCTGATCAGCGCTCAGAAACAATCCGAATCTCCGTATTATCATGATGTCATCGATTATCAAAACAACCAGTTGGTTTTAACTCAGAGCGAGGTAGTGATATCCAGGCCAGTTCTTGACCGCGCTTTAAAAGCAATTCTGCCATACAAATCGATTAACGATTTTGTAGGATATGAAAGGCGTTTTGCTTCTCCGCTCAAGCAGGAATGGATCGATTATCAAATCAAGAAATTTAATGAAAAATTGGATACACTTGGACTTACTCCTTCTCAAAGGCAGTCTTATTTATATGAAATGGCATTAGATGACCTCATTAAGAACGTAAAGGTTGACCCTGTGCGGGATACTAATGTTTTCACCATTACCGTTACTGATTTTGACCCTGCAGGGGCCGCGGTCATCGCCAATATCATCAGCCGTTCCTATATTATTTTTGATTTGGAACAGCAGTTGGCTGAAATGCAACAAAAATACGGTGAAAAAAATTTGGCTGTGTCCCAACTACAGGACAGTATCAAAGCCATGACCCAAAATCTCACCGGTCAGCCGCTGGATAATGTTGAGGCTATCGGCCCGGCGAGTGTGAAGATCATTGAGCAGGCCTATCCTCCGATTGAGCCAAAGGGTCCCAAAAAAATCATTATTTTGATTTTAGGCATCGTCATGAGCATTTTCTTAAGTCTTATGCTTGCTTTTATTTTTGATTATATGGACCAAACATTCAGGTCGCCAGAGGATATTGAACGCTTTTTGGGTGTTCCCTATTTAGGCAGTGTTCCCAAGCGAAACAAATTATTTGCTTTTCAAAATGTGGCTGAACAGATTTATTTGTTGATGAAAGATAAGGCAATCAAAACTCTCATTTTTACTTCGACCCATCGTGGAGAAGGTGTCAGTACAGTTAGCCATAATGTCGCAAAGAATATTGCTTCAACTTTGGGCCATCGAGTGCTTATCATTGATGCTAATCCAAGGCAGAATCTACAGAGGAACAAAGAAGTATCCGCTCCCGGACTTTTTGAAATACTCGAAGAAAAAGCAGATTTTGGTCAATGTATTCAAAAAATTGAAGAGAAATTGCATATTCTACCGGCTGGTCAAGCAAAACTTAATCCTGTTCTTTCGCTTGGCTCCCATCTTATGGCTGAAATTTTAAAACAAGCCAAGGAGAAATATGAAATAGTTTTGATCGATACGGATAGTTTGAATAATTCTAAAGATGCATTAGGGCTTTCAAATGCCGTTGAAGCAGTTGTTCTTATTGTGGCTGAAGGCCGAACCCGCCGCCATTCTGTCAAGATAGCTTTGCAAGGCTTGAATGCTATGAAAGTCAACCTGTTAGGTGCTATCCTGAATAAACGCACCTTCCCGATACCAAAATTTGTTTACGAAAGAGTTTAATAAGTACAAGCAATATGAAGAAAATGGACATAAATTAAATGAATCTTAAAGAAAAGACATTTAATGGACTGTTTTGGTCGTTTCTTTCTCAAGGGGGGAAACAATTAAGTCAATTTATAATAACAGTGATATTAGCGCGTCTATTAAATCCAAATGATTTTGGATTAATGGCAATGGCTACAGTTTTTACAAATTTTGTAACGATTTTTAGCGAGATGGGTATAAGTAGTGCTTTAATTCAAAAGCAGGACACTCATGATAGGCATTTTTATTCTGCTTTTTGGCTAAATATTATAGTAGGCATATTGCTAACATTGGTTTTTATTGTAGTTTCGCCTCTTATAGCTTGGTTTTATAAAAGGCCGGAATTAAAACCGATATTAATAGTCGTCTCGGTTAATTTTCTTATTTCTTCGTTTGTAATAATTCAACAGACCATACTTACTAAGGAAATGGATTTTAAGAAATTAGCGATCAGGGATTTAATTGCGGTTGTTATTGCCGGTATTGTAGGTGTTTATTTGGCTTATTCTGGACATGGTGTTTGGAGCTTGGTGTATCAATTAATAACTTTTACATTAATCAATGCTATTCTTTTATGGACGTTATCACAGTGGCGCCCCAAATTTTCTTTAGCAATATCAGATATAAAAGATATTTTTAATTTTAGCGCTAATGTTACAGGTTTTAATTTTATTAATTATTTTGCCAGGAATGTGGATCAATTATTGATCGGCAGATTTTTAGGTGCAGAATCCCTGGGGTATTATTCAGTTGCATATAAATTAATGTTATATCCTTTACAAAATATTTCACGAGTAATAGGAGGAGTAATGTTCCCTGCTTTCTCTAAAATCCAAAATGATTTAGAGAAGGTACGTAATGTTTACTGCAAGACAATAAAGACGATTTCACTTATAACATTTCCGATGCTGGCCGGTTTAATAGCGCTGGCTCCTGAATTTATAAGGTTATTTTACGGGCCATCATGGTCGCCGATGATTATTTTAGTGCAAATCCTTTGTTTTTGTGGTTTGTTCCAATCAATCGGAACGACAACTGGTTTAATCTTTATGTCCCAAGGGAAGGCGGATGTTCAGCTTAAGTTACAGCTAACAGGTACTGCAATTGTAATAACATCTGTTATTCTTGGCCTTTTATGGGGCGTCAATGGTGTGGCAATTTTTTACACAATCCAGTCTGTTATTTGGGTTCATTATACATTTTTTGTTGTTAATAAATTAATTTATTTAAAGTATGGGGCATTTTATAAAATGATACTACCGGCTTTTGTCATGAGCATAATAATGATAATCTCCATTCTTTTAATCAAGATTTTCTTTTTTGCATCAACATTTCAAGGGCTAATTGTTTCAATTTTTGTTGGAGCAACAATATATGGTCTATTATTTTTAATTATGAAGGACAAATCATTGGTAATGAGTATATAAAATGAAAGTCATCTACATTTTAGAGAGTTTTCCCAGGATATCGGAAACATTTATTTTAAATGAAATATTAGAAATGCAAAGAAAGGGTGTGTCAATTACAGTTTATTCTTGTTATAAAGTAAATGAGAGTAAAATTCATAAAAAAGTTAAGGAAGTCAAAGAGGTAATATATTTTGATAGATTTAAATTTTTTAATCAAATTTATGCTCATTTTTTTTGGTTTTTTAGGAATCCATGTAAATATTTAAGATTATTGTTTTTTTCTTTAAAAAGAAGTAATGGAATATTTAAATTATATTTGAAGTATCTTTACGAGGTCATATTGATAGAACGAAGCAATCCAGAGCATATTCATGCTCATTATGGTTGCATAGCATCTGATATGAGTTTGCTTGTTCATTTGTTAACAGGCATTCCTTTTACTTTCACATCTCATGGGGTTGACATATTCTTTAGCCCACCACAAAATTATAAGATCAAAACCAAGTTATCAAAAAAACACATAACGATATCAGAATATAATAAGAATTATATATTAACTAAATTTAGAGTTGATGAAAATAAGTTGGCAGTTATTCATTCGGGAATCGATTTTTCTCAAAATTTTCCTGATCCTAAGAATCGGGAAGAAAATCTTATTATTTCAGTTGCACGATTGGAGCATAAGAAAGGAATAGACAATTTAATTAAAGCTTGTTTAAGATTAAAGGGAAAAAATATCAATTTTCAATGTTTGATAGTTGGAGAAGGGACAGAAAGGTTAATATTGGAGAATTTGATCAATGATTATGATTTAACAAATGAAGTAAAACTGTTAGGATTCATGACCCAGGATGAAGTCTTTGAATTGTTGTCAAAGGCAAGAATTAAAATATTGCCCAGCAGGTCAGAGACTATGGGGGTCGCACTCATGGAGGCTATCGCTATGCGTGTTCCGGTGATCGGCCCGAATGTCTTGGGTGTCCCCGAGCTTATTGAGGATAATGTGTCAGGATTTTTAGTCAATCCAGATGATGTTGATACATTGGCCGATAAAATTAGAATATTATTAACCAATGATAAATTAAGGAGTTCTTTCTCCGAAATTGCCTATAAGAAAATAACTATTGATTTTAATTTGAAAATAGAGACTGATAAATTGCTCTCAATATGGAAAGAGTAACATTGGAATAGAATAATGAATAATAGTAATAAATATATCTTTTTGATTTTTGTTTCTTTGATTGTATTTATTTCAACAATAATCTTCCTGATAGGCGTTGATATTACATTCGAAATTTCTCGGCACCCGATCGCGAGTCTTTTTATCAAAGGCATATGTATGATTATGCTTTTGATTGCCTTAATTCTAAGGAATAGGGATGTTTTATTGTATTTTTTTATTCTCAGTTTTCCTTTTATGAGAATTATGTTTGTGGGCATAACATTGCTAACTGCTTTTGCAGTAATTTTAGGCTTTTTATATAGGAAAGAAATTATTGAATTCTTAAGGAATAAAAGAAATCCGTATGGGGCTTATTTTATCGTTATATTATTTTGTTTATTTTTAACAACATTAATTTCTAAATATCCTTTGTCAGCATTGCCAGATGTCGTTTTTTTTATTAGTCTTGCAGGAATTTACTATGTCGTATCTGCATTTATGAACACAAAAGATAGGCTGAAAATATTAATTCAGTTGTTCCTTGTGGTTTTTGGTTTTTGTATCGTAGTATCATTTATACAATTATTTTTTGGAGTTAATTCAGTAAAATTATTCTTTGGTGAATACAACAATAATGTTGGGATTAATGATTTGATTAAAAGGGTTCCGAGTGTTTTTTGGGAAGCTCAAGGAGCAGGGCAGTATTTTGCCGTTATGGTTACATTATTACTAGGGATTAAAAATAATTTTTTTAAGGAGAGTAAATGGTTGATGTACGGGTTAGTATTTGCAGGTGTATTGGCTCTGTTATTGACAAAAAGTAGGATAGCTATATTTGTATTTATTTTTTCTGTTTTTTTGACCTTCTTTCTTTTTCCTTCAATTAAAAGAATATTATTTCTATCAACAATATGTGTGGGTCTATTAATTCTTACTCTATTTCCATTTGATGGATCAATTATGGGAAGAATTAATAATCGTTTTAGTCAGCAAGATATCCATAAGACTGCTGATTATCGTTATCTGCTTTGGAAAGAAAGTATCCCAATAGCATTACATAATCCATGGGGGGTTGGTCTAGGGGCGGATAACCTTTATCGTGCGGCAGTTAAAGACAATGTATTTTCAACTTTACATTTTAATGATTTTTTACAACGAAAAAGAGGGATTCAATTTGAAAATTCATATTTACAAATACTTTATTCTTTAGGGTTTCTAGGATTATTAGCGTTTTTGATGATTTTATTCAGATATTTTTCATTAGGAACTTCTTTATATGGAAAGAATTTTCCTGCCGATATGAAAAAATTAATATTTCATCAACTAATAGCTATGACGGTATGGTTGTCATGTATTTTTACAAGTCCACAATTCCTTGAGCCGCAACCAATGATTATTTTTATGACGCTTCTAGCTCTGATGAATTCAACTCGGACAATTTATTTAAATGAATCTGAGACAATGGGTAAACAAATACTTTAATTTTAAATATTTATGAAAAAAGTTTTAATTATTTCCTATTTTTTCCCTCCTGCGGGCACGGTAGGTGTTTTTAGAATAACAAAATTTATTAAATATTTACATGAGTTCGGTTGGGAGCCAATTGTTTTGACTTTAAAACAGGACGTTCTTGATTGCCCCTATGAAGATAAAGGGTTTCTTAAAGATTTGCCTGCTGACTTGCAAGTATATCGTACAGGAGTAAACAGGTTTGTGCCATTTAATGCTATTGAGAAAAAGTGGGTACCAAATCTTTTAAAAGAAGCTAAAAAAATTTATTGTAGTGTAGGTTTTGATGCGGTTTTGGTGTCTGGGCCACCATTTTATGCATCGCTGGCGGGTTTTTATTTAAAAAAAAAGTATAAAGTGCCTTTTATTTTTGATATGAGAGACCCGTGGGCTCTGAGTTCTTATGCTAAACCAGAAACGATTCAGAATCATTTTGATCGTTTTATAGTTTCTTTTATTGAACCAAAAATAATCTTTTGTGCGGATGTGGTATTATGCGCCTCTCCATTTGCTGTAAAAAAATATTCAGAATATTATTCAAAATACAGTGACGTAAATAAAAAATTTATTTATTTATCAAATGGTTTTGATCAAGCTGACTATTTAGCCTTAAAGGCGGAAGAATTCCTTAAATTTACAATTATCCATAGTGGTAAAGGAAAAGTGATTTCTTTAAGAAAGAAGAATTTTTTAACTGCTTTTCAGAAATTTATTCAAGCTAAGAATTTTAATAAGCATGATATCCAATTTATTCATATTGGTGAGCCAGAGTTGGGGTTAATGGAAGATGTAAAAAGGATGGGGCTATGTGATTATTTTTATTTTGCAGGTTATTTGCCTTACAAAGATTGCATCAATAAATGCATTGGAGCGGATTTATTAATGATTTTTACAGATAATAATATACAAGAGGCGTTTTTACGTCCGACTACGAAAATGTATGATTATACGGCATGCAAAAGACCTATAATGGCAATTGGTGAGAGAATTGGAATTTTAGCTCAATATATTGAAGAATTTAATTCTAATAATATGCAGTTAGTAGAAGACTCAGAAGATGCTATCTTAAATGGTCTGGAGTATTTCTATAATAATAGATATTTAAATAAGAGAGCTGTTGTTTATGACGAACAGATTGAACGCAAATATCATCGTAGAGAAATAACAAAAAGGTTGTCCGATATTTTGAATGAGATAACAAGATGAAACATAATAAACTGACCATTGTATTTATAGCTCGAGTTTCTATTGATGAGAATATGGGGGGCTCTGTTAAGTATTTTACTGACTTAGCTGAGTCATTTGTCAAGTTAGGTTGCAATGTGCATATTTTGGTTGGGACATTAAATGATTTTGGGCCAGAAGAATACGTGGAAAAAGGTGTGGTTATACATAAGGTGAAGCTTTTCATGAGAAATTCTTTTTTGAATTATGTTTACAGAAACTGGAAGTATAGATGTGTTTTAAGGCAGCTAAATAATAGAACTCGCGTTGATTTAATTAATATACAGGAAGCGGGTTTCTTAATATTTGTTAAAAAAGATAGAGTATTGGGAAAAATACCGTGTGTTTATACTTTTCATGCTTCGTGTCAATATGAAGTATTATATGATTATGAAAAATTAAAAACAACTTATAGGGGGGTAAATAGATTATTAAGATATATCAAATTCAAGGCCCAACATTATAAATTCAGAATAGCAGAGAATCAGGATTTAAGGTATGCAAAGAGAGTAATTGTTATGAGTGATTATGTTAAATCGCAGATAAGCACATTTTATGGGGACGAATATTTAGTAAAAGTAAAGAAATTTCCGATAGGCGTATTTGATGAATATTTTTTAAACGATTCATCTAGTCAGATACAAGCAAAGACAGATAAAAATTTACTAATATTCTTTACATTGAGACGACTTGAACCGCGAATGGGCTTATGGAATCTATTGTCAGCTATTAAAATTGTAATCAAAAAAATGCCGGCACTAAATTTGCAGTTCATAATTGGGGGGAAAGGCCCACTAGAGGTGGAGCTTAAAGAAAGGGCGAAAGAATTATTTATCGAAAATCATGTTAGTTTTACAGGTTATCTTAGCGAAAAGGAAAAATTGAGATGCCTTTCTGTTGCGGATGCTTTTGTTATTCCAACTGAAGATTTAGAAGGGTTTGGCATAGTAATAATCGAAGCGTTGGCAAATAATTTGCCTATTATTGCAACAAATGCGGGTGCAATTCCTGAAATTATAAATTCAATATGCCCGGAACTTCTTGCAAATGGAGTTTCTGGTAATGATATCGCGGATAAAATAGAATATTTTATTAAGAATATCGATAGTTATAGGAACAATACAAAATATCGTGAGTACGCATATCATAATTTTAGATGGGCTAAAATAAGCAAAGACCTTTTGGGTGAATTTGAAAATATTTGCTATGAAAATACTCTTGATAAATAAATTTCTGTACCCTAAAGGTGGTGATGCGGTCTGTGCTTTGGCCACAGGAGATTTACTGAGGTCAAAGGGCCATGAGGTTACATTTTGGGGGATGAGGAATGTAAATGATCCTCCGTACCCATATTACGATATTTTTGTTGATGAAGTAGATTTTAATTCTGCTAATGGGAAAAAACAACAGTTTAAAATTTCTATGAATATGTTGTATTCACTAGAGGCGAAATCCAAAGTTGAAGAATTAATTCAACGTATAGGGAAACCAGATATAGTTCATCTTCATAATTTCGCCCATCAAATATCTCCTTCAATTCTCCATGTCTTTAAAAAATATAAAATCCCTTGTGTTATGACCAGCCATGATTACAAGTTAGTCTGTGCATCATATATATTCCTTTCACACGGGAAGATATGTGAAAAGTGTACAGGCGGGGCTTATTTTAACTGTTTCCTGGAGGGATGTGTTAAGGATTCGAAGGCTAAAAGCCTTTTAAATACTTTTGAGATGTATCTTCATCATAAAATTCTTCATATATATGGTTTGGTGGATATAGTTATAGCCACTAGTTGTTTTCTTAGAAATAAGTTACAAACAATGGGATTTAAAGGACAGCAAGAAGTGCTTTCAAATTTTGTGAAAATCAATGAATTTCATCCCCAATATGAAGCTATGGAACAATCAATTTGTTATTTCGGTAGATTGTCAAAAGAAAAAGGGCTGGCTACCTTGATTGATGCTGTGAAGTTATTAATGGGAATTCAATTGAAGGTCATCGGAGATGGCCCTTTAAGAGCAGAATTAGAGTATAAGTGCCAAAATAATGGTATAAGTAATGTCACATTCTTGGGTTATATGTCTGGCAATGATCTAAAAAGAGAAGTTAGTAATTCATTATTCGTAGTGGTTCCATCAGAATGGTATGAGAATAATCCCAGATCAGTTATTGAAGCTTTTGCTTTAGGAAAACCTGTTATTGGAGCGCGAATTGGAGGTATCCCGGAGTTGGTTAAAGATGGCGAGACTGGTTTGACTTTTGAACCCGGGAATGCTGATGATTTGTACGCGAAAATAAATCAGCTTGCCCATAATTTAACTGAAATCAAAAGAATGGGCCGTAATGCTCGAAGGTTTATCGAGCAAGATTTTAATTCAGAGAAACACTATGAGAAGTTGATAGAAATTTATAAAATGGCTGGAGCAAAAGGATGATTAAAACAAAGAGAATCACGTGGAAAACCCGAACTATTATTAGAATTATAATGGGGTTAGTGTTTTGGGTATTGATACAGCATCATATAAACGCCAGCGAGAATTTCATTGGGCTTGATTCTGGGAATGAAATAGAGAATGTAAATCAGAAAATATTTGGTAATAATTTATTAGGGTATGATCCTGCTAGTTACCAGAATATTAACATAAAGTATTATGGTTATTCAGACTATGGTAGTGGGATTTGGAGTGTGAAATGGCAAAATATTGTCAAAGAACCAATACAACTTGCTAAGGATGCGGGTTTAAAAGTTGCTCGTTTTCCCGGTGGATGCGGCTCACATCATTATGATTGGAAACAAACAATAGGACAAAAGCGCATTCATTTTTTATATGGTTTAGACGAATTTTTAAAAACTTGTGAAATCATCGGTGCTGAACCTGTAATTACGGTAAGTTATTTTACTGGCAATGAAAAGGATGCTGCAGACCTTGTTGAATATTTAAATAGTAAATATGACGGGACGCATCCTTGGGCGGCAGAGCGGGCAAAGAATGGGCATAAGGATCCATACAATGTGAAATACTTTGAGATTGGGAATGAGGTGTATCATGGTGACCACAGGAATATCAAGCAAGTCTTGCCGCAAGAGTATGCGTATCTTTATTTAAAATATTTTTCAACGATGAAAGCTGTTGATCCTTCAATAAGAATAGGTGCTGTTTTACAAGCTCAAGAGTGGAATTTAAATGTCATGAACATTGTAAGGGATTCGATTGATTTTGGCATTATCCATACCTATCCCTCTCCTGATGTAAAAATAGGTAAGCTTGCAACAATGTCCCCTAAAGAGATATTCGGCATCACTCTGGCAATTCCCATTATTAAAAATGAACATTCATTTAAGGAAACATTAGAACTTCTTAAAATAAAATCCGGAAAAGATGTCCCTTTAGCAATCACAGAGTATAACAGTGGTTTTGTTCAAAATAAACCTGTGCCTTATCGTCATTCTCTTGGGACTGCCCTTTTAAATGCGGAGATGTTACATATTTTTTTAAAACCAGAGAATGATATATTAATGGCAAATTACTGGGAATTCGCTAATGAGTATTGGGGGATGATAGCGAATGGATTTGATGGAACTGAGAAAACGCTATTGAATCAATATTATAAGCGACCAAATTATTATGTTTTCGAGCTTTATCACAAACATTTTGGTGGCCTATTGTTGAAAGCAGATGTAAAAAGCGAAGGCTATAGCATTGGAAAATACGATGAATTAAAGACATACTTAAAACGTATCAAAGCCGGTACGCTGTTCGAATCAAACCTGCTTGAGGGAAATTGGCAGGTTAGAGAATATCCAGGCGTTACCGTTAATCAGAATGATGGAGTTTTGCAAATCGATTTTGAAAACCCAATGAAATTTGATTATTTTCATGCAACTAAAGGAGTGTCTGTCGAACCAGGGGCGTATTATAAACTATCAGGTTATATCCGAACTGATAATCTGATTGATAATAAAGGGGTTTGCCTTGAGATCCAAGATGCTCGCGGTTGGAATGCTGCACATTCAGCCGAAACAACAGATAAAATTACTGGCACTACTGATTGGCAATATGTGGAGACAGTTTACAAGGCCTTGCCGGATGCTAAAGCCGTTAATGTCATTGCTCGGAGGATCGGTGAGGTCGGTCCATTGCATGGTAAGGTTTTCTTTAGAGATGTTAAGTTGCAGAAATTTGTCCCTTCGCTTGATATAAAGATTCCATATTTATCTGTTACTGCAAGCAAAGCCTCAGATGGAAATAAAATATATTTAATGGTTATCAACAAAAATTTGGACAAGACGACAACATCAACTATTAATTTAAAGAATTTTATACCTGCAACTAAAGGTATCGCGTGGGTTCTCAACGGCCCGTTTATTGATGCTACGAATGAAACCAAACATGATAACGTCAAAGTGATGCAAAAGGAGTTTTCTATTTCCTCTAACGTTTTTGAATATACTTTCGAACCGCATTCATTAACTGCAATTGAGATTGATAAGAAAAATGAAGAATAAACTGCATGGTTCAATAATTATCACCTATCGTTGCAATGCTAAATGCAATATGTGTGATGTGTGGAAGTTTCCTACCAAACCTACGGATGAAATTGGGTTGGATATTATCCGTAAACTGCCAGAGATGTTTTTTACTAATGTCACAGGCGGTGAACCATTTGCGCGTCAAGATCTTCCGGATATCATTGCTGAGCTTCGTAAAAAGACCAAACGCATTGTCATTAGCACCAATGGCTACTTTACTGGGAAAATTATCGACTTATGTAAGAAATATCCTGATCTTGGCATCCGTATCAGTATTGAAGGTCAAGAACAATCCAATGATACAATCCGCCAGATTCCCGATGGGTATAAGCGGACTATGGAAACTTTGGTGAAATTGCGGGAGATGGGGATTAAAGATATTGGTTTTGGAATGACAGTTCAGGATTTAAATGCTAAGGATTTGGTTCCTTTATATGAAATGGCTAAGGGGATGGGGTATGAGTTTGCAACCGCGACTTTGCATAATTCACATTATTTTCATAAGTGGGATAATAAGATTCAGGATAAAGATGTGCTAATTGGCGAATTTAGAAAGCTTGTTAAACAGTTGCTTAAGTCGAAGAAGCCTAAAGAATGGTTCCGGGCTTATTTTAATTATGGGTTGATTAATTATATCAATGGAAACCTGAGGTTATTGCCATGTGAGATGGGGACGAATGGTTTTTTTGTTGATCCCGTTGGGGATGTCTTGGTTTGTAACGGTATGGATAAGAAAGAGCCATTGGGTAATCTTAATAATCAAACATGGGATGAGATTTGGAATGGTCGGCGCGCGGATGAGGTCCGTGCCATGGTCCGGAGTTGTCCAAAGAATTGCTGGATGATTGGCAGTGTTGCCCCGGCAATCCATGCGCATCCGTTAAAGCCGATTTTTTGGGTATTAAAGAATAAAGTGGGATTAATTAAGTGAAAATTGTTGTTCTTGGCACACGCGGTTTTCCCAATGTACAAGGAGGGGTTGAGGCCCATTGTGAAAATCTTTATCCTTGCTTAGTCAAGCAGGGCTGTGACGTTACTGTCATTACACGTCGTCCATATGTTGATCTAGGTGTTACTTCCTATCGGGATGTTCGTTTAGTTGCATTAAATTGCCCTCAAAATAAATTTCTTGAAGCTTTTATCCATACGTTTAAAGGGGTCTTACTTGCCAGAAAAATGGGATGCGATATCCTGCATATCCATTCTATAGGACCGTCTCTTTTTGTTCCGATGGCCAAACTTTTGGGGCTTAAGGTTGTTATGACTCACCATGGCCCTGATTATGAGCGTAAAAAATGGAATGGTTTGGCAAAGTTGGTATTAATGATGGGAGAGTGGAAGGGATGTGTTTTTGCTAATGAAATTATTGCTATTTCAAAAACTATTGCTGACCACATCAAAAAGAACTTTGGTCGGACAGCTAATCAGATTCCCAATGGGGTTTTGATTCCACAACAAATCGGTACAGATGGGGCATTGAAGCGATTTGGCATTGAGAAGGGAAAATATATTTTGACCGTTGGGAGATTTGTTCCGGAAAAGGGTTTTGAGGATTTGGTAAATGCTTTTCAGTTGGGGGCTGGTTCAAATTTTGCAGGTTATAAGCTCGTTGTCGTTGGTGATGCTGATCATATCGACAAATATAGTACGAAATTAAAAGAAAAGGCAAATCAGGTGAAAGGTGTCATATTGACTGGACGTTTGACCGGCATGCCATTGCAGGAACTTTATACTCATGCGGGCTTGTTTGTGCTGCCGTCCTATTATGAAGGTTTGCCAATTGTTTTGTTAGAAGCCTTGAGTTATGGTTTGTCTTGCCTTGTTTCAGATATTTCTTCGAATAGAGAAGTTGGTCTTGATAGTGAGCGTTATTTTCCGGCTGGGGATGTTGATACTATGGCTAAGATTATAGTGCGATTCTTGGCCCGGACACAGGCATTAGAGGAAAAGGATTTACAAATCAAGAGGATATCTGAAAAGTATAGTTGGGAAAAGATATCGGCGGAGACTTTTAAAGTATATAAAAAGATATGTATGTAAAATCCTAATGATTAAAGGGAATAATACATTGTATTATTGGCTGCAGGTTCTTGTTTGGCTGGAATTTATTTTTATTCTTTCTTCCATCCCATCTATAGATTTCCCCCCAATGCCGTCAGATTCGTGGCAATTTTGGGCCCATCGGGTTGCTCATTTTGGGGAATATTCAGTTTTGGGTGTTCTTCTTTTTAGGGCATATTCATATAAGAGGGCCAGAGTAGGCGTGATTACTATATTACTCTTGTCGATGCATGTTTTTTTAGCTGGTTCATTGGATGAATGGCACCAATCTTTTGTGCCCGGCCGGAATTGTCAATTTATCGATGCTATTTTTGATACTATAAGTGGTGCTTTCGGGATGTTAGCATATTTGATGTGGCTCAAAATGGCCAAACTAAGTCTTTGACATCCTCAACGAGGAGGGGTGATTTCTATTAAATTACTCCCGTCAACCCCTTCTCATCAATAATGTGTAACAATTTCAAAGCGGTCCCCGAGGGTTTTTTAATGCCTTGTTCCCAGCCTTGAACGGTTTGTACACTCGTATTGATAAATCTGGCAAAGGCTGCCTGACTTAATTTTAGTTTTCTTCGCAATCTAAGGATCGCTTTAGGCGCATAAGGCTTCACTTCAAGAGCGAGGGCTTTTACTTCTCGAAGAGTTATTTCGCTGACGGAACCATTCTTATAAAGGTCTTCCATCGATTCTAAAACCATGTTTTTAATGTTGTTTTCCATCTAATCACCATCCTTTTTTGAAACTTCAAAAAACCTATCATTTTTAATCATTTTAACGACTTCTTCTTCAGGCATTCTCTGATAGCTATCCGACAATCGATTGAGAAGCTTAAGTTCCATGCTACTCAAATTACTCTGCTGGTTCTTTTCAAAGCCGTGACAAAAAATTAATTTCCTTCCCTGCTGGTAAAATAATATGGTTCGTGTTCCTCCGCTCTTTCCTTTACCAGCTAATGCGATCCTCTTTTTATATAAGTGGTTCCCTAAATTTACTTCAAACAGCCCTTTTTCAAATTCTTCAATAGCATCAAAAAGTGTTTTGTCAGTGATTCCTTGCTTTTTGGCCCAACGATAGAAATATTTGTTTTTTAAATAGTACATTTTGTCTCCATGCTACTGAGTAGCATATAAATGAAGTGTACTACTTAGTAGTATATTTGTCAAGTGAGCATTCCCTCCAGACTTTCATACTTTAATCTCTATATAAAACACAACCCACAGGGGCTAATTGTAGATTTTTTTACTTTCCAAAGAGATATTCTTGTTCTTCGGGTGGAATTTGGGCCGAGAGGTCAGTCAGTAATTCCTGGATGGTTTGGCTTGCTTGGGCTATTTGATCCTTGGGGGCTGTAATGTCAATGCGTACCATGATGCCGGGTTTCTGTTTGTTGAACAGCGAATACCATAATTGTGTGAGTTTTTGGTTTGTCCAATCCACCTGCTTTTTATTAATACATATCCAATAAACCGTCAGAAAACCTTCATCTTGTTTTTGAAAATAAATGGCCTTGGCTTTTAAGGTATGATAGGGCAATTTGAATTCGATGTCCTTTAAATCCTGCGCGTCAAAACCTGCGCCGCCGACACAAGTTTTAGGGTGATGAAAATTATTGGCGTCAAGAATAAACAAATACAGTAAAGGGCCGTTATCTTTGTCATATTCCCGGACAAGGACATGGCCCAGAAAGTTCATGGATTGGCCGTTTTGTTTGATTTCATCTGAGATATCTTCCGAGCTCCAGCCGGGCATGGTATGGGGGAGATTGAGCGAAGAGATGATATCCGTTCCCTGATATTTGGTTTTTGGAACACCGAAAGCAAGGGCAACGCTGACAGCAAGTATGCAAGTGGCAACAAGAGATTTATGTATCGGGTTCATTTTCTTCGAGTCTTTTTTCAAGGTTTATGAAACAAGCGATCATGATGATAAAAATCACAAGACCGGTTAAAAAATGCACGGGGCCTTCTTCTATTTTAGGACCCCAGACATAAATAGTCGCGCAGGTGAGCACAATACGTATGAGATTGCCAACTAAGGCCAGGGGGATAATGGCTATAATTAATGTTATTTTATTCTTTAAATTGAGCGGAAGCAGATAAGCATAAACAAGGCCTAAAGCAAACATGGTAACTAATGAGCGCAGGCCGCTGCAGGGCTCGCCCATGTAAATTTCATTCCCGCCAAGTGATAGAAGAAGCCCATCGCGGACAACCGGAATATCGAAGATCTTAAGGATAATATCAGCGGCGAAAGTAACTCCATAGCGCATGGGAAGGGTGATGCTGTCTAAAATTCCCAAGGGCGGGGGAATCAGCAAAAGAAGATACAAAATAGGGAATAAAAGTTCTCTGGCCGTTCGTTTGCCGTAAAAAAAGAGCACTAATCCAAAGCAAACCGGAATCATTGAAAATGTTGTAATAAAAAGATAATCCTGCCGCCAGCCTAAGAGATAAAGTAACAAGCTCAAGATAAGAAGGAGCAGGTATAAAATTGTTTTAAGAAAGGAAGAAGATGAATCAGGTGTAAGAAATTTTCGTTTTCTCCAGACTAGCCATAATGTAACCGGCAGGATAAAGTAGGCATGAGTGTAATCGATCATCTGCCAGCGTAAAGAATAGAGTTGGGTAAAAATTGGAATGTAAAGCAGTGAGGTTAGAAACCACGGAATAATGTAGTACATGTTAAGTAGTGAAAGGAATGACTTAAGCGGTGGGGAGTTTTTTGCGTCTAATATAACTTAGAGCTAAAAGTCCAGCGCCCAATAGAAAAAGGATATAGTTGATTGGTTCGGGTGCCACGCTACGACTTCTGCCGCCAGGGTCTCCACCGTTATTTCCATGGTTACCATTATCGCCAAAACCGCCATGGTTGCCGTTGTCGCCAAAGCCGCCATGATTGTCATTGCCGCCAAAGTTATTATTGCCGCCATGGTTACCATTGTCACCATGGTTGCCGTTGTTGCCATGGCCGTTATTGTTCCCTTGAAAACCGAAATCATCGCCGTTAAAATGAAAAGCCGCTGATGAACGGCCTGCGAAGATAAAGCAGGAAAGGATGACAAAAAGGAATATTCTAAGAGGTGTTTTCATGAGTTTCGGTCACTTTTAAAAAATTGTTTATCAAATGTTTTGATAAATACTGATTAATGCTTGGTTGAACTTTCGTTAATATACATTTGAAAGAAGGGGTTGTCAAGGTAAGTGTTCTCTCCTCTCCCTTGCCGAGCTTATATTATTCCAAATTCGATACCTGCCTGCCGCGAGACGGGCCGCAGGCCTCCCCGCGAGGGGAAGGGAATGAGATGGGCTTTCCGCAAGGGGGGTAAGATGTTTTCTTTATTAAGTTTGCGGAGATTTTTTGTTTGTAAATTTTGAGAATTGAGATACATTATCTAAAAGTAATCATGGCTAAAATGTCGATTTAAGAACAACAAAAAAATAGGAGGGGTCGTGTTCAAAAAAACAATTATTGCAGGGTTCGCAATGTTTTTAGTTTGTTCTTTGAATCTTCAGAAAGCCTCAGCAGATATAGCTTTAACAGGCGGGGGGGCTGAACGTGTAAGGTATGAGCTGTGGAAGAATATTTTTGATATGAACAATGATGCGTTGGATAATCGCAGTTTCTTCAGGTTTAAAACTTCATTATGGGGACAGGCTGCTTTTGACAAGGATTTCGATATATATGCCAAACTGACTGATGAATTCAAGTCCTACACCTATTATGCGCCGTCCAGCAGTAAAATGTGGGGGCAAACAAAGAAGGGTTATCCTTTTGATATTAATGAAGTGATTTTCGACAACCTTTATGTGGATGTCAATAATGTTTTCAGCGCTCCTGTGAATTTACGTTTGGGCCGCCAGGACCTGACAGATTACGGTGAAGGGTTCCTGATTTTCGACGGTACTCCTAACGATGGTTCGAGGTCATATTATTTTAACGCCGCAAAAGCTAATTGGAAGGTGGATGAGAATAACAGCTTGGATTTGATTTATATTGACGATCCCCGCTCAGACGAATGGCTGCCGATTATCAACGGAGAAAAGGTCAACACGAATTTGACATCCAGCCAGGAAACAGCAGGGGTATTGTATTTAAAAAATAAAGCCATCGAAAAATTGCCTCTGGAAGGCTATTATATTTATAAAACAGAAGGGCAGGAAGGCCCGGGGTTTCAGTCGCAAAAAGGAATTATCAACACGGTTGGTTCTTATGCGAAATATGATTTATCTCCTTTCACCTTAAGGGGACAGTTCGCCTATCAGTTCGGTACATATGGGGATAATGACAGGCAAGGTTTAGGCGGTTATGCTTTTATTGACAGGGATTTTAAGGACATTACATGGACGCCGACGACAAGTATCGGATTTGTTTATCTTTCCGGGGATGACAGTTCCACGAGTAAAAACGAATCATGGGACCCTTTGTTTTCAAGGTATCCATGGTATTCGGAACTTTATAACCTAAGTTATAAGAGTGAAACCGGCATTCTGGCCTATTGGACCAACTTGCAAATGATAAGAAGTTCAGCGGCAATAAAACCTACTGAAAAATCCAAGATCACTTTATTTTATAATTATCTTCGCGCCAACACAGAGATCCCCGCGAGCACAGTATTTTCAGGACGCGGTCGCGACCGCGGACAACTGCCTCAGCTAAGGATTGATTACATGTTTAATAAAAATGTAACGGCCTATATCTTAGGGGAATACTTTCTGCCCGGTGATGTTTATTTGAATAATGATGATGCGATTTTTATCAGGTGTGAAATGCAGATTAAATTTTAAGGAGTTTCCTGAAAATCTCGTTATAAGTAATGGCTATGTCCTTTTTTATTTTGACATGAGGATAGATTTAAATTATACTTTTTTTGTTCCCATATCAATTATCTTTCAAATTTTGTATTTAAATGTAATCTCAAGATCGGTCACTTAACATAGGCAGGAGGAATGTGAAGATATTGACGGTGGGTATCAACCATAAAACTTCCGCTATTGAAACACGCGAGAAGTTTTATTTGTCTCCGCTCGAAATTGAGTTCCTGTTGTCCGAATTTAAGAACGATCCTTCTGTTAGCTCCGCTATTATCCTTTCTACCTGTAATCGATGTGAAATTTATACCCACGTGGTGGATGACTACACCCCTTTAGAAATCATAAAGAAATTATTCCTTCTTAAACATCAGCCTCAGATACAGGACCTGCAAAAATTGTTTTATGTGTTGGAGGGAGGGCGTGCCGTTGAACATTTATTACAAGTCGCTTGCGGCTTAGATTCCCTGATATTAGGCGAGAAACAAATTTTAGGACAGATCAAGGACGCGGTTGCGCTTTCACGGAAAAACGTGATGATGGATAAATTTTTAAATATTCTGACTAATTTTGTGCTGGAAACAGGCAAGAAAGCCCGTCGGGAGACTCAGATCGATTTCGGGGGGGCTTCGGTCAGTTGGGCAAGTGTCTGCATGGCGCAGAATATTTTAGGCTCATTGCAGGATAAGACTGTTTTGATCTTAGGCTCCGGGAAAATGGGGCGTTTGGCCGTCCAACAGTTGGGCAATAAAGGGGTCCAAAAAATATATATCATGAATAGGACTTTGGAAAAGGCCCAAGAATTAGCTAAGCATAGCGGCGCACAAGCCCTTGCGTTTTGGGAAATGAAAGAGGTCCTGCCTCAAGTTGATGTCTGTATTTGTTGTGCCAACTGTCCTCATTACCTTATTGATAAAGATATTGTTGACAAGACAATGCAAGTCCGGATCGGCCAAAAATTGGTTTTGATTGATATTTCCGTGCCCCGTAATATTGACCCGCAGGCAGCGGAAGTCAAAGATGTTTGTTTAGTTACTGTTGATGATTTGGATCGTGTGGTTCAAGACAATATTCAAAAACGCCAGTTTGCCGCCCAACAAGTTGAGAAAATTATTTCAAGCAAGGTCCAAGAGTTTTATGAAGTCATGGATAAAATACGATCATTGGAAGAAGGCGGCATAACAAGTTGTGTGAAAACAAAAGAGTCTCTGTCATCTTGAGGTAAAGCCGAAGGATCGTAATGTTCTTTAAGATTCTTAGCTTCGTTTAGAATGACAGTGCTACAAGGGAGAGAAAAAAATGAAAAAGACCGCATTTTTTGTTTTAGCAAATTTTATCCTTTGGTCAGCAACGGCACAGGCTGATATGTCCCAAATTAAAGCGTATAAAGAAGCGTTCCCCGATACCCTGCCCAAATGTATTAATTGCCATGTGGATGCATTACCTAAAAAAGACGGCTCTCATGATCCCAATGATTATGGTAAGGCTGTTATAAAAGCCGCCGGAGCTGAAAAACCGACAGCTGATATTTATAAAAAGATAGGTACGATTGAAGACTTTGCCAAAATCGCACCGACAGGGACGAAATAAATAGAAATAATTCCTTCCATCTTGTGGGAAGGAACTGCCTGACCTCCCCCATCAAGGGGGAGGAATAGAGTGGAGAGTTTATGAATATACACAGACATCGTAAGATCGGTCAGGCTAAGGCGGAGATTGTCGTCTTGGCTTTGGTGTTTGGATTATTTTGGTCAGGAATAGTCCGGGCAGACCAGAATAAGGTCAATACGATGTTAAAGAAAGCTACTTATGTAGGAATGGATACTTGTATAACTTGTCACGACAAAGAGGGCAAGGAATATAAGCTTTCAACCCATGCGCGAATCAATATCAAAAATGATACAACTTCTGCTGAAGGTTGTGAAACCTGCCACGGCCCCGGATCCATACATGTGGATAACGGCGGCGGCAAGACTACCATCATAAATCCTAAAAATGATCCGGAAATCTGCTTTAACTGCCATACCGATAAAAAGATGCAATTCCGCCTGCCTTATCATCATCCTGTCATAGAAGGGAAGATGGGTTGTACGAATTGTCATGATCCTCACGGGATAGATGTCCGTCCCTGGACTGCCACTTCCGAGAATGATGTCAATGAAGTCTGTTTTAAGTGTCATACGGACAAACGCGGGCCGTATATTTGGGCGCATGATGCCTTGAAAGAAGGTTGTACGACCTGTCATCAGGTCCATGGGTCTGTGAATGACAAAATGTTAATCGCACGTGATTATAATCTATGTCTTAAGTGCCATGCAGAAGTTTCTAATCCCGCATTTAGTGGTCATGCAGGAGGCCATTGGACACAGGGAACATGCTGGAGCGCAACTTGTCACCAAGCGGTTCATGGGTCTAATTTTAATAATCATCTGCGTTATTAACCCTCAATAGAGGTATAAAATATGAAAAGTCTTCGATTTTTGCTCTCAATAGCAGTAGCTGTCTATTTGACAGGAGCAGGGCATTTCGTAATGGCCCAGGAGACGAATACATCGCCTTTTAGCATTACTTTGGCCCCTTTGCAATATGCGGATGTTAAAGGGAATGTAGGCAAATTTGAAGTTTTGAATTGGATGACTAATGGTGCTAATGCCGGGGTCAGCGATATAACTTTTATTAAGAACATCAATAAGGATATTTCTCTGGATGTGGAGGCAAGCGCGTTTCCCAAGACCGACGACGGCACAGGGCATCTGATCCTGAAAGACGGGGATCTGGCTTTCTTGAAAATAGATTATAATGCTTTTAGAAAATACTATGACAATACGGGAGGTGTATATAAAGATACATCGAGTATTATTATCCCAGGCGCATTAAGCGGATTTAAAGGCAACAGCCCCAATTTACAGCTGGATATTGGTTTTTTCAAATTAGAAGCCGGTTTGGGAGCCATCAGTGACCCTTTTTTGGATGTGACGTATGAGCACAATTCCAAGGATGGAGATAAGTCGTTGTTGATGTGGACTCCCGTGTTTAATTCGGGAAATTTGGCTTATAGACTTATCGGCCCAAGTTATGAAGCAGTCAATGACACCTCAGATACAGTCACCCTAAAAGAAAAGAAAGATGTGGCCGGCATTACTATTAAAGGTGAACAGAAAGCGGAGGTTGATTATAATCATAATTATGCTTATATGCCTTTTCTTAATTCAACACCGGGAACGGCATCAACATATAATCAACTTCGTACAGAAAATGAATATCTGGATGCCAAGTTGTTTGGTTCAGGAGTAAGAATTGAAAAATGGATGTTTAATGATAAGACCTTTGCCAGTTTAGGGTATCATTATAATCATGTGCATGATACTGATTTAATGCAGAATCAAGTTTTAAGCAGTGTTACAGGACTCGTTACTGACTATGGCACAGGAAACGGGGCCTCGACTAAACAATCCCTCTGGTCTTTTGCAAATGCTCTGGAAAATGAGCATGTTTGGGTCGGTAATTTTAATTCCATTTTGATGCCTGATTTGACCTTGGCTACAGATGTTAAATATGAACATATTGGGAGTGAAGGATCTTCGGTTTACAATGATGACCACACTAATATTAGTACTTTTCTTCCGGGTCCAGTATCTTCAACGATGGATAATCGTCAAGACAATGAAGGGGAGCATATATCTTTACGTTATTCAGGCATATCTCATACGAGTTTATACGCTGAAAGCAGTTTAGAACAGAAGAGATATTGGTTTGATGAGTCTATGCCAGGTACTTTTGAAATAGCAAGGCTTGTCAGGACCGAGAAAGAATCCTGGACTTTTGGAGGGAAAATAGTCCCGGATAGGTTCTTTACTTTTACGACCCAGGTCAAGCAGCGTTGGGAAGACAATAGATATGATACTCTCTTGGATATAAATCCGGGCAACCAGGCTTTTTTGGATCAATTAAACATCAACGCCGTGGAAGAGAGCTCAACGCTGACCTGGAAACCTTATCGATGGGTCCAAAATTCAGTGAAGTATCAATTTGTCGATGCTGTCTATATGCCCCGCGAGACAACAGAAAATACCTCAGTAGGCGTTTACCCTATTTCTGAAAATCACATGCTCTCATCGATATTGACCTATGATATTACCGTAGAGCCTGTTGATCCTTTGATGTTGACGTTATCGTATTCGCATGCGGAGAATTATATCAGGACCCTTCAAGCATCACAGACGGGGACATCGAATATTCCCACTTTCAATTCCGGGGACAATAGCTGGCTTTTTTCAGACAGCTATACTCCGATGGAGAATATAGTCCTGACCAACACGGTTGCCTATACGCTATCTCCTAATTATGTTGATATTAGCGACGGAGTGCCTTATGGGTCTTCGTTTAAGGAGCTTACCTTTACTACTGGCTTAGAGTGGACTTACCACAAATGGCTGAAGTTAGGCCCCTCGTATGAACATGCCTCTTATAGGGACAATTCGCTGGCCGGCGCAGGCAATTATTCTGCCAATATTTTTAAGCTGACTGCGAAGTTTAATTGGTAAAGAATACGTCATTAGAAAAGAAAAATGTCACTCTAAGGCGAACCCGAAGAATCTAAAGGTGTCTTATGAATGATCAGCCCAAACAGAGAAAACAGAGATTTCCGGACCATTTTTATAACAACATCACCTATTGCGGGGTGGGGCTTTCTGTATTCATACTCGGCTGTGAGTTTTTTCTGTTTGCCCTCGATTTTTTAACTTCTTCATCGAATGTCTATCTTGGTATTGTTACTTACATTCTTTTGCCGCCGTTTCTTATTATCGGGCTCATATTGATCCCATGGGGAGCCCGCCTGAAGCAACACCAGATCCTCAAAGGCATCGCCCAAAAGAAGTTTGAACCTATCGTTATAGATCTTTCTTTATCAACCCATCAAAATGCCATTCTTATTTTTATGGTGGGGACAGCTATTGTTTTGACCATGACCGCGATTGGTTGTTTTAAAGCATATAACTATATGGAATCTGATCGTTTTTGTGGAGTCACATGCCATCAGATCATGAAGCCGGAATATACGGCTTATTTGCAGTCACCCCACGCGCGGGTCAATTGTGTGGAGTGTCATATCGGTTCAGGGGTGGGATGGTATGTGCATTACAAAATGGCCGGTGTTAGGATGCTTTTTAAGACGCTGGATGGTTCTTATTCAAGGCCGACACCTGCGCCGGTTGATACTTTGCGTCCGGCAAAAGAAACTTGCGAGCAGTGCCATTGGCCGGGCAAGTCCTTTAATGCGATCCAATTAAATAAGATTTATTACGCTGATGACCCCAGTAAGACTCCGCCGTGGGCTGTCAAGATGCTTATCCGTATCGGCGGCGGACAAAATGGTGAGGCTGGTATTCACGCTCATATGTATTACGGTGATGAAATTTATTATGTCCCTGATGATGCAAAACGTCAGAAGATCAGTTGGATCAAAACGATCAATAAGTCAGGCATCACCAAGATATACACAACAAAAAGCTCTCCTTATAAAGACGCCGATCCGCCTGAAAGTAAGGTCAGAAAGATGGATTGCATGGATTGTCATAATCGTCCTACACATCGCTTTGAAGCTCCTGATGTTTCGATCAACCGGGCACTTGCAGAGGGAAATATCAGCCCGTCTATCCCTGTGATCAAAGCTAAAGCGGTTGAACTGCTTTCCAAAGAATACCGGTCACCAGACGAAGCTGAGAAAATGATACGCTCAAGTTTAAATGAATATTACAGCAAGAAACAGTCTGCGTATTATGGGGCGCATAGGGATAATGTAGAGCAGGCTATCAAGAATATTATACTGATCTATCGGAGTAATTTTTTCCCCGATATGAAGTCCCGCTGGGACGCATATCCGGATAATATCGGACATATGATTTCTTTAGGGTGTTTCCGCTGCCATGATGATGAGCATAAAACTAAAACAGGGGAAAGCATTACCCGCAAGTGCACATCGTGCCATATCATCACCCAGCAAGGAAGCGGTACGGCTGTGCAAAAAGATCCTGATGGCCTGCAATTTTTGCATCCTTTTGATTCAGATGAGTCTTGGAAAACGTCGAATTGTTCCGATTGTCATACAGGTGGTTAGAAAAGAGGATATACTGTGGTTAAACGTACAAAAACAAAGAAAAAAAATTCAAGAAAAAATAATGATACATTGCCCTTGACCATTGCGTTTAATTTGGGAAGGGCGGTCAAAAAAGTTTCAAAAAAAGTGGCCTCGGTCAAGCAATCTGCCCAAAGGCGAAAAAGCCAAAAACAGGAGGAACCGGGTTCTTTTATCCTCAAAGAGATCAAAGCCATTGCTGATATCAGCGGCCTTACGGCGGCGATCCAGGAAATGAACGAGATCAGTTTAAAACATTCGAATCATCCTGTTATCAGCCGGCTAGCCTCGAGGATCAGGCAATTGTCAACGCCAGAGCAAGAGATGCTTTCCAGGAAATTTATCAACAATCTCAGATTAAACCCTTATTTTAATAATCCAGCGTATACGTTTCCTGTTCAAGCCAAA
>JADFXH010000014.1:0-723 GCA_015233675.1 Candidatus Omnitrophota bacterium | reverse complement strand
TGACACAGGATGATTGTCAGAAAATATCGGATGCTTTTATTGAAAGTATATTTCATGCGCTGGAAGATGTCGGAATAACAACGCAGGAGAGGGAATTCTTGCAAAAATTTTCCAGTGACATAACTCGGCCGATCAATGATCTTGTCCAATTTTATTTGCATCCCACGACGTTTTCTCAAAAAGTAAAGAGGTTATGGAGGATGCAGCGGATATTCATCAAAATGATCAAATTAATCCAGATGACAAATGCTTTGAATATGTCGAAAGCGGAATCTTTTTATACGTCGGAGTTTAGGGGTGAGCCTCTTTTGATGTCCGGGCCTGTTGAAATTCGTACAGTAGATTAAGCGGTTGTATTATTTTGCTTGACTCGGGGGGGGGGGGGGGGCGCTAAAAAATCTTTTTTTTGACAAAAAAAAAGAAAAAAGTTACACCCCTAAAAAAGTTTGGAAAAAAACGAAAAGTAAAGGCCAATGGCGGGAAAAATGTTTTAAAAAATTTTTAACATCAATTTTTCCCATGAAGCAAAGACCTTGGCTGTCTTTTTTTTCAAAG
This sequence comes from Candidatus Omnitrophota bacterium, assembly GCA_015233675.1. Classification (GTDB taxonomy): domain Bacteria; phylum Omnitrophota; class Gorgyraeia; order Zapsychrales; family Fredricksoniimonadaceae; genus JABDGZ01. Next base: position 168 of record JADFXH010000014.1, on the reverse strand, counting down.
TTATGCAGGCCAAATTTTTTTGCCAGCTTTCTGACTTCCGGCTTGGTAAAATTACCGACCGGAAACAAAACATCCTTTAATTGATTTTGCGTCAGAGTCCACAAAAAATACGACTGATCTTTATTTAAGTCTTTTGAAATTTTTAATTTATAATTTTTAATTATTGAA
>JADFXH010000013.1 GCA_015233675.1 Candidatus Omnitrophota bacterium | reverse complement strand
GCTCGTTGCGGGACTTAACCCAACATCTCACGACACGAGCTGACGACAGCCATGCAGCACCTGTATAAGCTCCTGACTTGACAGGTCGTTCCACTTTCATTTCACTACTTCTATTATGTCAAGCCCTGGTGAGGTTTTTCGCGTAGCTTCGAATTAAACCACATGTTCCACCGCTTGTGCGGGCCCCCGTCAATTCCTTTGAGTTTTAGCCTTGCGACCGTAGTCCCCAGGTGGAGCACTTAATGCGTTAGCTGCGACACCGACCCCTAAAGGGACCGACATCTAGTGCTCATCGTTTACGGCTAGGACTACCAGAGTATCTAATTCTGTTTGCTCCCCTAGCTTTCGCAATTTAGCGTCAGTAGTGACCCAGAAAATCGCCTTCGCCGCTGGTGTTCTTCTCGATATCTACAGATTTCACCCTTACACCGAGAATTCCATTTTCCTCTGTCACACTCAAGCCTGGCAGTTTGGAAGGCAGTTCTCCGATTGAGCCGGAGTATTTCACCCCCCACTTACCAAGCCGCCTACTTGCCCTTTACACCCAATAATTCCGAGTAACGCTAGCCACCTCCGTATTACCGCGGCTGCTGGCACGGAGTTAGCCGTGGCTTATTCTGCAGGTACCGTCAGTTTTGCAGCTATTAACTGCAACTTTTTCTTCCCTGCCAAAAGAGGTTTACGAACCGAAATCCTTCATCCCTCACGCGGCGTCGCATAGTCAGGCTTTCGCCCATTGCTAAAGATTCTCGACTGCAGCCTCCCGTAGGAGTCTGGGCAGTGTCTCAGTCCCAGTGTGGCTGACCATCCTCTCAGACCAGCTAAGCGTCATAGCCTTGGTAGGCCGTTACCCTACCAACTAGCTGATGCTACGCAAACTCATCCCTTACCGACAGGCCTTGCGGTCCCCGTCTTTAAACATAATTTCATGAGAAATCATGGTGTCATCTGATATTACCTCTATTTTCATAGAGCTATGTCAGGATAAGGGGAAGATTATTTACGTGTTCCTCACCCGTTTGCCGCTATTCCCTTGCGGGAATCGCTCGACTTGCATGCCTAATCCACGCCGCCAGCGTTCACTCTGAGCCAGGATCAAACTCTCCAAAAGTACTTGGCTTTTTTGTAAACATTGGCAAAACTTAAAAATTGATTTGGACAATAGATTGTCAAAGAACAATAGAAAACACTTCCAAAGGTTCTTGAAAAGGTTTAATAAGATTACCAGATAAATTATCGATGTCAAGAAAATACTTCAACTATTTTTTAAATTCTTAAAACATTAAATAAGCACACTTTAGCGTCGAACACCTAGAGCAGGAGACTGCGAAGATTTTCGCCTAAAATAAAATTTCTTTGGTCTGCGGATAAAATACTCTGAGATACAACGTTTAAAGAGTTCTTAAAATCTTGATTAGCCGGAAAATCGCTTCCCCATAATATATGTTTTACATCGACCATCTCTAGTGCAGCCTGTAAAGATCCTAGGGACCTTGTGCCGCTCATATCAAAATATAAATGATTAAAATATTCGCTGGGATTCTTACCTAAATCTTTAACAAAATTACGCCGGCGCAACATACTGTAGGTGGAGTCAAAGCGCTCTTTGACAATCGGCAAAACTCCCCCAAAATGGGCAAAAATAAAACTAACTTCGGGATGTTTTATGAACACTCCTGACATCATCATTTTGCCGACACACATGGAAACATCAAAAACGTACTCCAATACGGGACTTAACAAAGGGTCATGCACACGTTCCTGACCAATGGGATTCATAATTTGAGAATGGACATGCACCGGCATTTTGTTGATTTTAGCAAATTCAAAGACTTCATCAAACATAGGGCTATCCAAATACACACCTTCATAACTCGACGCTAATGAAATTATTTTCAAACCTAAATCTTTTACTCGCTTTAACTCGTTCTTAATAGCTGCAGGCTCATCCACAGGTAAAATTCCAGCACCGATAAAACGATCTTGATGAGTTTTTACGAGTTGAGCAATCCTTTGATTATAAATTTTACACACCCCCTGCCAGCCCCCCATATTTAAATGTGCGTCGCTGGCAGGATACAACAAAACGGCCTGATTGATATAGTGTTCGTCCATCAGGCGCAATTGACCAGCCGCATCAGACCAATGCTCTTTAAAAAAGGCTGTGTGAGCCGCCACTTCTGGTGGCATATAATGACTATGTGCGTCGATGGTCATAATCCCAACTTATTAGTTATTTGTAATATAAAGAATTATTCTTCTTTTTTCTCCGGCAAAGAAGCCTCGCCCTTTTTCGATGAATCTAAATTATTGAAATTTTCTTTAATAATTTTCTCGGCATCTTGCAAAGCCTTAAGCAATTGGGGCAACAGATGAACGTTAATTGTTACTCCCTTGGCAGTCGGCACCATCTGATCCGCACCCTGAGCGACAGTCCAAATACGAATGTCAACTAAATCATTTCCCTTAAACTCACGAATACCCACATGAATTTCCTGAAACTTATTCTTGGGGAACACTGAAACGGTCTGATCCATAAGTTACCTCCGCTGTCATTCCCGCGAAAGCGGGAATCTCTTTTTATGGATCCCCGATTTACACATTCGGGGATGACATTCGGACTTATGAGTTACGTTACCGTAACTCATGTCCTCATGTCACTTTGCTTGAGTTTGCTGATAGTCAATAACTGGCTTGGTCCAAGTTGTTAATTGATTAATCACTGCTAATTCCAAAGGACAAGCATTGGCCGGCACTGACAATGCAAATGAAACCATATCTGCTACCGCATTCGGATCCATTAGGCGCTCGCGCTGCTCTTGAGCAACATCTTTAAGATGATCTGTCAAATCAGAAGCAACCACCCCCGGCAATAATGAAGTCACTTTGATATTATGTTCACGCATTTCCCAAAACAGGCCTTTAAGAAACGCACGCAAACCCATCTTCAATGAACTGTACGCCAAGAATCCCCGTGGAATAGGGTCTACCAGCGTCGATCCTGAAACTACATTGATAAGATGTCCATTTTTTCTTGCAACCATGTCAGGAATAACCAGGCGGATTAAACGCACATACCCCAGATAATTTGTATTAGCCAACATTTCAAAATCTTCGATCGGCTGCAAATGAAAGGGATGCTGGCTGGAAACACCGGCCACATTTACTAAAATATCAATTTGCTTAAAATGCGCTTTTGCTTTATTAACTAAATTCTGCAAATCCGTTAATTTAGCTACATCAGTTGGGACCCCGATAGCATCTATACCGTATTTATCTTTTAAATGATGCACCGTTTCATCCAACGCCTCTTTCCCTCGCGATGCCAAAACAAGATTAGCTCCATGGGAAGCAAGACGCGCGGCTACGGCACGGCCAATACCACGGCTTGCACCGGTAATGATTGCGACTTTACCTTTTAAATCTACGGATACGTGTGACATACATTCGTTCCCTTTCATTTCGGTTATCGTTAGATGGGCTCCTCTGGGTCGCTTTCACCTTCAGCCCTAACTTGCCTGGCAACTGCTTGAGGACACGTTCCCAAAAACAGGGACATGTCCCCTGGTTGGCGTTGCTAACTATTATTTTGCAGCCAACGATTCCGCTTCAATCACCTTTTTAAAGGTTTTCATATTATCCTGCGAATGTTTATTGATAAAACCTTCAATTTGTTCTGCACTAAATTTTGTAAATTTAGGGTCCAATTCGAAATCCTGAATCCAGGTCATTTTAATACCTTCGGGCGTCTCGGTATAAAACCAGACAATTTTCATATAATTAAAAGGAAATAAAGGATCCCAACGCTGGGCATAGGCAAATTTTAAATCCTTGTAAAGCCAACGCTTGGACACCCAGGACTTTCCATCCTCATCTGTGAGGCGAAAAGTAATCTCATTACCCTTGTGTTCCAGCACATCGGCTTTAGCGTATTCTTTGCCAAATAGTTCAGTCCAGCGTTCGATTTTATTGGAAATGTCGAAAACTAATTCGTATGGCGCGTTAATGACTATTGAATTGACCGTATGTCCCATAAACATCTCCTTCGCATTTAATTACTTTTAATTTCGTTCTCACGTAAGTATTGTGCTCCTGTTTGTTTAAGCCAACATACCTAAACAAGAAGCAACTTAATTATTTAAACTGTTCTTTGACTTTGGGACGAGTAAAAAAAACCAATATCGGCAAACAAATAAAATTGGGGTAATAATAGATGACCATTCCTAATTCTTGTACATCTAACGGATTCAAATTAGCCAGAGCACAAATCCATCCCCAAAGTAAAAGAACAATACTACCTCCCATCCATACTAGCCTTGCCCAATTTTTTAACTTAAAAACTCCTATAGCCAAAATGATGGATAAAATGCTCACCGAAAAATTTACAAGGTCACCTGAACGGATGCCATGAGTCTTAAAAATGAATCCTTGCTGCCAGAAAAAAATATTCACTGTTTAAAAAATAGCCACTACTCTACTCCAACCTGCACCTGCATTCTTGACCTTTACCGGCAAGCATGAAACTATAAAACCATAAGGCTTTGGAATGGCACCCAAATTGCCCAAACGTTCCATATGGCAATATTCCCTACGGCGGCCCAAGAAATGGCAGGGCCAGATTTTACTTTTATCTTTGGTCGTCAGAAATTCTTTGAACATTAAAAAACACGGGCGGTCGAGTCCTATGGTATCAATACCCATCATTTTAATGCCGCAATCAAGCAAATATTCAACCGCATCAGGCGTGCAACCCACATATTTATTGACATATTCATCCGTCCCGAGAATCTTGTCACCACCGGTATACAAAAGCACAATATCCATCGGCTTTAATCGATAATGGATCTTCTCAAGCGCCGCGACTACTTCTTTTTTACCGATGGCATCGGGAAATTTCAAATGGGTAAAATCAAGCACGACCCCGGGGCCGTAACACCACTCTAATGGCACATCCATTATCTGCTTGGCAGGCTTGCCTTCGCAGATCGAGCCGTAATGAAATGGCGCATCCACGTGGGAACCCATATGCACCGAAGAGTTGACCATTTCTAAAGAAAGCATTTCACCGTCAGGAATTTCTTGCGATGTAGCTACGCGCTCCCCTTTATCAAAACGGGCCTGACCGTTGGGTTGTTTGGACATCACGATCCAGTTAAAATGATCTACACCTGCTTTGTGCGTGATACGCTCAACTTTGGCAGCGTGAGTTTCGACTAAGGTGTCGTCAATGGGCAAACTAAGATCAATAATTTTCATTTTGTTTTTAAAATTTCAACAATATCGTGAAACGAATGAGTTTTCTTAAGCTCATTGTCCTTAAGGGAGATTCCCAATTCTTTTTTAATCACCACGGAAATCTCGACCATCTCCGTCGAGTCTATCCCTAAAGATTCATTTAGCTTGGCATCAGGAACAATTTCACTTTCTTTTATATCAAGGACTTTTTTAAAAATTGACTTAAGCTTACTTTCAATATCGGTTTGGGTATCCATATATCCCTCTTCTTTAAGATTTTTGTAAAATTAAAACACAGTTTATGCCGCCGCGTCCACGGTTGATGATCATGGCATTCTTAATTGTTTGCTCCTGCGCCTTATTGACACAATAATTCAGATCACACACCGGATCAGGCGTTTCATAATTAATGGTCGGTGGGATAATATTGTGTTCCATTGCTAAAACTGTTGTGATCACATCTAAAACCCCGCTGGCTCCCAGCATGTTGCCATAAATGGATTTGGGCGCGGAAACAATTACCTTTTTGGCATAATCGCCAAAAGCATCTTTAATAGCTTTAGTCTCAGTAGCATCTCCTATTTGGCTTCCGGCTCCATCGGCACAAATATAATCAATATCCTTTGGCAATAAACCGGCATCATTTAAAGCAATCTTGATTGCACGCACCAATTGTTTACCATCAACGCTTGGCGCAATTCGGTTAACAGCATCGGTTGTCGTGCCATATCCGATAATATTAGCATAAACATGCGCCCCGCGTGCAGCTATTCTTGATTGCGGCTCTAAAGTCAACACGCCGGCACCTTCAGCAATAGCCAACCCGTCACGATTCTTGTCAAAAGGCCGGTAAGCAGAACGCGGATTATCATTATTTTCCGTCAACATCCCGGAAGTATTACAACACAGCAAGGCATACGGCGTGACCGGAGCCTCCATTCCACCCGCTAAAATAAAATCACATTTTCCCCTATTAATGGTACGTGCCGCATAACCAATAGCCATCAAGGAACTGGCACGGTCTGCCACAATGGTTTTACTGAATCCCTTAATGCCATAATTAATAGAGATTTGACCTTGAGGGGCTGCAGGGAACCAAGCCGAAGCCATAAAAGGGCTGACCCCTTCACGTCCTTCTAAATACATATCTCGCAATTCGGTTTCAGCGTACAACCATCCTCCTATGGCATTGCCCATAAAAATACCAACACGCTTAAGATTTTCTTGAGACAAATTGATTTTGGCATCTTCGATACAAAGTTCAGAAGCAACCAGAGCCATGTGGGAAAATAAATCAATTTTTTTCAATAAACGCGATGACACGTTGCTGTATCCTTCTAATTCTTTAACATGGCCGGCAATGCGTGACGGATAAAGCGAGGCATCAAAGCGCTCAATTTTTTCCACAGCACTGCGTCCAGCTTTAATGTTTGCCCAAAACACCCTTTTATCAATGCCGCTGGGCGAAATAATCCCAAGACCAGTGATCGCAATTTTTTCCATATACTCCTTATATCCTTGTTTCGCGAACTGTTTGTTCCTCTGGGTCGCTTTCACCTTCAGAGGTTTTTTTGCTTGGCCACCGGCTTGGGGACACGTTCTTGATGTTCTTTATTGAACATGTCCCCTGGTTGGCTTAAGCCTTATACCTTTGTAATATCATCGCAGAATGAATTCCGCTGAATCCGCTCGAAGTTTTTAAAATACAATTTACCTTTTTTTCGATAGCCTTGTTGGGAATGTAATATAAATCACATGCCGGATCAGGCTCTTCCTGATTGATTGTCGGAGGCAATACATTCCGTTCAAAAATCATAGAGCTTAGGGCCAACTCTATTCCGTTAGCACCTGCCAAAGGATGGCCGATCATAGATTTAACCGACGAAATCGGCAAATTATAAGCATGATTTCCCAAAGCCATTTTATAAGCACTTGTTTCAAACACATCATTCTGACGGGTTGAAGAGCCATGAGCATTGAGATAATCAATAGCTTCGGGTTTAATACCGGCGTCATCCATTGCTAAAGTAATGCAATCCGCCATGGCATCACCTTGCGGCGGTAAATCCGTCATATGATACGCATTGCAAGTAGTTCCAAAGCCGGTAATCTCACAATAAATCCTGGCCCCTCGCTTTAGGGCATGGTTTAGCTCTTCAACTACAAGCAAACCAGCCCCTTCAGAGATCACAAAACCATTACGTTTATTATCAAAAGGCCGGCTGGCTTTTTGAGGCTCGTCATTATGCACGGACAAGACATTGACCGTATCAAAAGCCCCAAAGGTAATAGGTGTTATAGGAGCTTCAGAAGCGCCGGTGATCATGATGTCAACATCTCCGTCACTGATTGCTTCATAAGAAAACCCCACAGAGTCTGTCCCAGCGGTACATCCGGTTGAAATGGTATTGCAAACACCTTTGAGTCCGTACTTGGCGGAAATTTCGCTGGAAGGGGTGTTAAACATTGCCGCGTCGTACAAATCAGGGCGGACAATTCTTGGATTGATAGGATTCTTCCCGCTATCCGTTACTAAAGCAAATTCTTCTTCCATGTATTTCGTTCCGCAAATCGCATTAGCCAAAGACACTCCCATACGTTCAAGATCAACTTTAGATAAATCCAGATGGGAATCATCAAGGGCCATGCGCGCGGCCACACAAGCAAATTGCACATAACGGTCCATGCGTATGGCATCAGAGAAACTAAGCCCCAAGGCGACAGGATCGAAATCAGTTACTTGCGCGGCAATCTTAGTATTAAAAATAGACACATCAAACTCTGTCACACGACGCACGGCAGAAACCCCATTGATCATGGCTCGGTAACAATTTTCATTACCAATTCCATTAGGAGAAACAATACCGACACCGGTGACGACTACTCTGCGTTTCTTATACATTGATTTCCCTCAATTCTTTAAAGCTTCATTCATCAAATTATTATGGCTGGCGATGACTACCCAGCGCTCGGGGGTCTTCTTCCAGGTCATAGTATAACGACGAATAACCCGTTTACCACCCTCGGCATTGACCTCTACCGTGAAAATAAGATATTGTAAAATAGCAATATCGCCATGCAACTTAATCTGTACTGGCCTTAATTCACAAATAGCGATCTTAGTGCTCTGTGTCCAGAAACCTACCCATTTTTCCAGCCATGGACGGTCAACCGGGATTGGACTTTCATGGCCGTAGCCTGTCATGTCAGGATGAATGAATTTGATAAACTCATCCACACGTTTATTAATCAAATGGTCCCAATGGGTCTCTAAAGCATTCCATACCTCCCGCTCTGTCTTACCCCAATGTTCAGGAATCCAGGATGATAATTTTGAACTCATAATTTATTCTCTCCGTTCTTTAAGATTCCCGTTTTCACGGGAATGGCACTTGTTCTTCTGGAATGACATTAAATATTCTCTTTACTTCACCTGCACTAAAAAATTTCCCTGTACGCTCAACCTCATGCAGCATATCCACGATCTTGCCGTTTAATGTTGCCGGCAACTTGAGATGATCAGCTAAATGAGCTACCTCGCCATTGATAAAATCAATTTCACTGGCCCTGCCGCGCATGATGCTTTGCAAAATAGAACCGTATAACGGCTCCTTACTTAAAGTCGTTAAAGTTTTATTAAGAATCCCTGCCGCTTGGTCAACTGGCATTTTAACCAGGCCATAAATACGTTCTTTGGGAAAATCCGGCAAAGAAACCAATTCAATATTAGCCCGGGCCACAACATCAACACCTTCTTTGAGCAGCATGATGCTCAAGCGGCACAAATCAATATCAGAAAAAGTCTCCTGCATGCTTTTCCCGATAAGCGCCGGGATACAATTATTAAAATTCACAAAGAGCTTCAAGTATTTTTGCCCCATTATATCCGTGCTCGTCACCACTTTAAAGGCCTTACCTAAAACCCCCGCAATCGCATGGGTTGTAGGGTCCAAAGGCATGAGCGGACGCCCGATAACCCAATCTCCTTCAAAATTAAAAACAACCTCGCCGGTGTTAATATAGGTAGCGCCAAACATCACAATACTGGAAAGCTGACGGTCACGTTCAAAATGGCTGCTTAGAATATTATCCGCCTGGACCCCATTTTGGGTGGTCAGCACCAATCCACTTTCCAAAAATTCACTGTTATAGGCATATGCTTCTTCAATATCCTGAGTCTTGACGGCAAAGATGACCAAATCATAAGTTTTGTCCAAACGTGTCAATGCCGGCACTTTAATTGTTTCGCTACCGCGAACACCGCTAAGCCTTAAGCCTTGCGTCTTAATGACGTCGACCTGATCGGCACGCCCGATAAGGGTTACGTCCTCACCTGCTTTTTTCATATAGGCGGCTACTACTGCACCAATAGCGCCCGCTCCTATGACTGCGATTTTCATATATATTTTTTATAATCAAAACCCGCTTCATCCATGATGCGTATCATTAAGCTATAAAATGCTTTTGGGACTTCAGTTAAAAATGCCTGAACAATATCAACTTCTTCAACTGTTGATGATCCCCGAGCCACAGCGCCCTGCTCTGCTTTTTTATTCACAACTTCTTGCGCTAATCTTCGATGAAAGACAGGAATTAAATTGAGCATTTTATTATACTTGCTCAAAGACTCATTATCCCAATGCATATTTGTTTGAATACTAACCATATTAATCCTTTTCTTAAAACCAGCTGGTCACCAATGATCTGCCACCCGGCGTTTGATCAGTAGCAATATGTTTTAACTGAGTGTATTCGCCAAGACCGGCCAGACCCAACTCACGGCCAAAGCCGCTTTGTTTATACCCTCCAAAAGGCGCTTCATTTAAAAATGCGCCGTAGGTATTGATCCACACCGTTCCACAACGCAATTGACGTGCTGTTTTATTAGCTTTTTCTACATCCTTGCTCCAGACCATCGCCGCCAATCCAAATTTTGTGTCATTGGCAATTCGGATGGCCTCCTCATCTGAAGAAAAAGGGATGACACACAATACCGGCCCAAAGATTTCTTCTTGCGCAATGCTCATGGAATTGTGTACGTCAATGAAGATGGTTGGTTCTAAATAAGCTCCCTTGGCATTAATATCAGGGATCTTGCCCCCAAGTACAAGTTTAGCCCCTTCTTGTTTGCCTTTATCAATAAGTTTAAGAACAGAATCCCTATGCTCGATACTGACAAGGGGGCCGAATTCTGTTTCAAAATTATCTGCAGGGCCGATTTTTAGATTCTTAGCACGAGCCACTAATTGATTGACGAATTCTTGATAAATTTTATCCTCCACTAAAAGCCGGGACCCTGCGGTGCACATCTGCCCTTGATTCATAAAAATCGCTGACAGCGCACCACCGATGGCTGCTTGCAAATCACAATCAGCAAAAACAATGTTTGGAGATTTGCCTCCCAACTCAAGGGTCAATTTTTTAACCCCCTTGGATGCCAAAGCCATGACCGCTTCACCGGTCTTAAGAGAGCCGCTAAACGATACCATGTCCACACCGCGACTGCTGACTAACTCCTGACCTGCCAGCATTCTTGAGGAACTTATAATATTCAATACGCCCTTTGGTAAACCTGATTGAAATGCTAATTTTGCAAGTAACATCACAGAGGCACAGGCAACGGGAGATGGCTTAAGCACCAGAGTATTACCAGCCAATAAAGCGGGCGCTAATTTCCAGGCAGTCATGACCAAAGGATAATTCCAAGGTATAATGGCGGCAATTACACCCACAGGCTCACGCTCAACAGTCGAATCCAGATTGCTTGCATTTTGTATTTTTTCACTAATTAATTTCCCTGACAAATTACCGAAATATTCAAATGATTCAGCCGCTGTCGGAACATCAATAAAAGTTGCATGTTTAATGGTTTTTCCGCATGAAGCGCATTCCAAATCCGCCAATTCTTTGGCATTCTCTCTGATAAGTGCGGCAATTCTTAGTAAATATTCTCCGCGCTGGGCAATGCTCATTTGCGGCCAAGGGCCATGATCAAAACACAAACGCGCAGCGCTGACAGCCATTTGCACGTCAGTGGTATCAGCGTCAGCAATTTGCGCAAACGCTTCGCCATTCGAAGGATTTATAGCATCAAAATATTTCCGTCCAAACGAAGGACTAAGCTTGCCTTCGATGAGTAAATCAAACTGTTGTTTTGTTGCAATAGTCATTTTATTCTACCGGCACTTGTGTCCATAATTGAAAAATACGGCTGCAAGGCGCGTACCATTTGGATATGCGGGCAAAATCTCCGCGCAGGTTCATTTTCTTTTGCGTAGTGGCCACGAAGGGGTCGATTTCACGATTAAAAACAGCGCGCCAGATTGATTCATTAGCCGTAATCAAAAATTCTGCCTGGGCATCCTGACCGGTCTGGATAATACGGCCATTCTCAAATTTAAAACTATAAATATCTCCCGTCTCCTGCAGGCATACAGCCAGGCCCATATTCATAAAAGTCTTTTTTCCTAATTCCTGCATTTGCTCATCGGCGTTTACTAAACGGACAATTTCTTCTATTTGTTCTTTGGAAAATAATTTATATTTCTTCACTGGCGTTAAGGGGTCTTGGGATGCGGACAAGGGATTTCCCTGGGATGCTTTCACATTCATCTCTTCATTGCTCGGCAACCTGCTTGGCATCCCCTCGGCCACCCGCTGATAATAAACAGAGATAAAATCCATCTTTAATTGTTCTTCTAATTCTTGAATCAGAACAAAAGCACGGAATAAATCAGGGCCTATGGCGACTACCCCATGATTGCGTAAAGCTACAATGTTATTCTTCTGCAGCTCTTTTGTAACAGGTGCGGTGTCCGTCACTGAAGGAGTGGTTTGTTCAATGGATCTAACCTCACCCAAATAAAATTTAGCTTCAAAGGTTTTTGGCGTAAATGACTCATTGACTAAAAAGAAGGCGTTAGTATAAGTCGAATGTGTGTGCACCACTGCTTGTATTTGCGGAAAATTCCTGTAAATTTCAGTATGCATTAATTTCTCGCTTGAAGCTTTACCTTCACCGACAACCTCACCGGACATATTCACCAGCAAGACTTCCTGCGGTTTCAAATACCCTAGACAAGTACCGCTAGCGGTAATCAACAATGTATCGGCATCAACGCGGGCGCTGATATTGCCGTTAAAGCCTGTAACCAGCCCCTTGTCCCAGAGCAGCTTGCCGATTTCGATAACTTTATTTTTCAATTCTTGTGTATTCATATAAGAATATTACAGAGAAATCACTTTAAATATTTCGCCGGAACCCATTCCACTAAAGGCACGTATCCAAGAGTCCCCTGTGGAGCAATCCTTTGATTCTCAAAACTGAGTATAGCCTTTGGGTCACCCAAAAACCGTGTCCGTTGTTCTGCGGGCAGCAATTTAACCGGGACCTTATGTTTCTTGGCTAATACCGCCAATATCAAGGCCCCTGTGTCGCACAAAGCTCCCGACTCATCTGCGTATTGACAGGCCATGACCACTTCTTTGACCAGTCCTTTAAAAAACAAAAATCCCGGCATATTATCACTAATTACCGTTGGCGTTATGCCTCTTTTTAGAATAATTCTTATTATCTTTCGCCCTGCCTCTAACGTCGGCCTGCCTTCGCAGATAAAGACATGGCCTCCTTTGGGGAACTTTATTTTTTTTAAAGCATCCGCGCTTACGATCCCTTGAAAAAGGATAATAGATTCCCGATTATAATATTCAGGAATGACATTTTTTTTCTTATAATCCTGCATTGATTGCAATCGCTTTCGTTATCAACTGATGAGGGACCACATCGAATCCCGGATAAAAACCTTTAGCCTTAGGCCCGAATATTCTTTTGCCGCGAAAAATTAATAATTCATCCGCATCCCGCATTTCGATGGGCATGTCCTTAGCGCTTGCCACCCCTCTTGAAGGTTGAGTTAAAACAATCAAAGGAATTCCAAATTCACGGGCCAAAACAGCTATTTGATAAGAGCCGATCTTATTGGCAATATCCCCGTTAGCCGCAAAGCGGTCAGAGCCTATGATCACCTTATTAACTAACCTATCAGCCATTAAAGACGCAACGGCATTATCTGCGACTAAGGTGACCGGCGCTTTAGCCTGTTGCAGCTCCCAGACCGTTAACTTAGCCCCCTGCATATAGGGCCTGGTTTCAGTGGCAAAGAATTTCGCATACTTACCTTGTTGAGCTACCAAATGGGCCGCCATGGCCAATTCGCCGCTGACATTGCAATGTGTTAAAATAGAATCCTGATCTTTAATCTCCTCAGCTATTTCTTGCACTCTTTGTAAACGGCGAGCCCTAATCCCGGCAAGAAACCCATGCACCGTTTTAGTCACAGCGACACGCACATCCGCACCATTACCTAAAGCTTTTTGGGCTACCCCGGTAATAATTCCTGTTACTTCAGCAAAAGGAAAGGTTGGACGGGAATTATTAAGCTCTTGAGCTACCCTTTTTAAATGTTTGACAAGATTATAATCCTTCGCTTGCTGGCTCAGGATGACACCAGACTTTGTGTCAGGCATCAATTCTAATATAAAAGTATTGAGCACCACTAAAAATTGCCCAAAGGCACGGGTTTTCATATTACGGATAACTACAACCGCACCTTTAACATTCTTAACAGGAATGTATTTAAGTTTCGCCGGAACTAACGTCTCATCGAGAACATATAAAACGTCCTCTTTAATGTGCGCCGGCCAAAATAATGGTGATTCAAACATAGGGGGCATTTAACGCCATCCAATTGTTTAACTAATTCCAAAAGGCTTCAGTCGTACTTGCTTCGACGTCGTTTAGTTTATTCTCCGCTTTCTAATTGCTTTATTAATTCGACAGCAAATTGAATTAACATACCTTCAGCCATGTAATAATCCGGATTGATAAATCCCATCTGCCCGGTAATTAAATTATCTGAAACCGCCAAAATTGAAACTGCGGGAATTTTGTATACTTGAGCAATAGTTAAAAACGGAGCGCTGACCATATCGACCCCAATGGCCCCTTGGTCGATTACTTTATTAACCACTTCCTTGGTCTCACGCAAAATAGCATCAGTCGACCATACCTTGCCTTCATGCACAGCCAAAGCAGCGCCTGCCGCAACTTTTTTAGCAATCACGGTTAATTTTTGGGTCAAAGCAGCATCCGGAGCAGTAACAAATTTGTCATCCACATAATAAGGGGTAACTCCGTCGCCCCGCACACAGCCCGTGGTCATAATAAAATCACCTATTTTTATATCCTTACGCATGGCCCCGCAGCTGCCGATGCGGATAAGCACCTTTGCCTCAGCATTGCATAAAATCTCCGTCGTAATTGCTGTATCTGCCGCAAAACGGCCTCCATTAATGGCTGTAACACGGATACCATTGATATTCCCGGTGAACATGTTGTACTCCATAAAAGAAAAATTCTTTACCGGGTTTTCCATTTTCTTAACCAGGCTATCCAAACGCTCTTTAGGGCCGGGTACAATCGCATAAGAACCGATATCTTTAGGCCTTAACTGCACCATAGACATCAAATCCTTACCGCTTAAATGCACATCTCTGGTCATTCTATCAACAGTTGAAGTGGACATAACTAAAAACCCTTTCTCTAGGCTACTACTTCTTGTTTTAATAACTCCTTATCAATTTTTCCGGCTCGATTCTTTGGTAAAGACAAACGGATTTCAACAGTTTGGGGAACTTTAAAATTCGCTAAATGTTCCCGGGCAAAGTATTTGATTTCCAAAGGTCCAATATTAAATCCTTCTTTTAAAACTACAAACGCTTTAACCGCCTCGCCTCGCATATCATCAGCAATGCCGATGACCGCGGCCTCAAGTACCGCCTCATGCTTGCACAAGGCCGCTTCCACCTCGGGGGCATAAACAATCTGTCCGGCCACCTTGATCATCTCTTTTTTGCGCCCGGCAATATATAAAAAACCCTCCTTGTCAAAGCGCCCCAAATCCCCGGTATGAAACCATCCTCCTCGCTTGGCCTCAAGCGTTGCTTGAGGATCTTTGTAATACTCCTGCATCACTACCCAGCCTCGAATGACAATCTCACCTATTTCTCCCACAGGCAAAGCCTGATCATTCTCATCAACAATGTGGATCTCACAATTTGAAGCAGACTTTCCCACACTTTCAATTTTCGGATTATCTAAAGGTGTAACCGTATTAGGAGGACAGGTCTCGGTCATCCCCCAGCCATTGAGCAATTTAGCATTGGGACAATATTTATGAAAACGCTCCAAAATATCCGGTGAATTAGGAGCCCCAAAAACCACCACCCAGCGCAAGCTGGACAGATCAAACTGGTCGATATTCTTGACCGTTAATATAGCTGTATACATCGGTGGAACGATATGAAAACAGGTAACCTTATACTGCACAACATTTTTCAAAAACTCAAGCGGATGAAAACGGTCCATCAGCACCAAGGTGATACCAAAAATGATGCAGTTCTGAATGTAAATAAAACCGCCGATATGGCTTAAAGGAATAGCGCATAATTTTACATCACGTTCGCTTAAATCCACAAAATGTTTCATGGCCTGCGGGGAGCCTTGTAGATGCTTGTAATTAAGCAAAATGCCCTTGGGAGTGCCGGTTGTCCCTGAAGTATACATAATTAAGGCAGGATCATAATCAGACACTTCCTGAGGTTTGAATTCACCTGGCTGAAATAATCGCTCAAAATCTGCCCCTAAAGGAATAACGGCCTTTAAAGAAATGATTTTTTTTTGTAGATTGTTCCAATCTATTTCCGGCTTCTTTAAAGCAATCACAAATTCTGCCTCGGAATGTGATAAGCAAGCTAATAACTCTTCCGTCTTAAGCATATAATCCAAAGGCACAACCACAGCTCCTAAGAGAAAAGAGGATAGGTAACTGTACACATATTCGGGACAATTAGGCAAATACAAGGCGATTTTTTTACCACGCCCAGCCCCCAAAGATTGCAAACCACGCGCCAAAGCCAGCACATTAGCTTTTAATCCCTCAAAGCTTACTATATTATTTTTAAATATAATAGCAGGCTTTTGAGAAAAAATCCGCGCGGAATCACTTAAGATTTGATAAACATTCATAAAAGCCACAAACTAGTAAAATTTTATTAAGGAGATTTTAATATAGGAATTTTAATCTAGGTAAAGAATATGTCAAGGAATTTATAAAACACCAGACTAGCACCCAGTCCCATTAGTAACGCAAATAGGGCATCCGGTAGAGCCGGGAGCGCATGAAGCGGGCGCCTTGGACACACCATAATTCATACAGTAAACACTGCCATTGGAATTTAAGCTACAGAAAGGATTTTCTGTGTCTGCTGGCCCTACAGACCAGATAACATAATATTGTGCCCCACCCGCCCAGTCCGGTCCCGTATAGCCGTATTCCTGATCAGTACCGGAACAAGAATTTACTGAAGATGAACAAAAAGGATCATAAAGATAAGTAGAAATTATTTGTGGTGTTGAATTAATCAAAGAGGGTTGTAACGCGGTAAGAGAAGAATTGGGATAAGCATGCGGTGTGGAAAACGTATAATACGACTCAACAGCAGACTGCAGCGTTGCCAACTCGTGTTTGACTTTAGTTATATTTGCGGCATCCTGCATGCCCTTCATACGGGGAATAGCAATACCTATCAAAATCACCAGCACTGAAATAACAATCACCAGTTCAATAATCGTAAAGGCCTGTTTATGCAAAATTCCTCCTTGTATTATCCAATGTTCTATCAAAATTCCGCTTCTAAATAACGTGGGTCCTGTCCTTAGTCTCAACGTTAAGGTGCTCCTCAGGCGGGGGCAACCTTAACAGCAGCACCGACGGTAGTTTTCCCTAAACCGCCCCCTTGAGCAGGTGCCGTGCGCGCCATAACATTGAGACTAACGCCACCCGCTAATCCATGTTTTCATAAAACTTTTGGCACTACCTTATCCAAAAACATTTTAACACCAAACTATTTGATTTCTATTATTTATAAATATTATGATTACAATTGGCTGACGATTTTCTGGGTGGAATTTATTTCAGCTTCTACCAAATCCAGATCATGCTGCAGGATAAGACTTAAAATTTTTGTTTTTGCGGCGGATTGCAGCAGGGTTAATTCTTTCTTTACCTTTTTTAACAAAGTAAACCTGATTTTAAGGCGGCGTTTAGCCATGTTTTTATCTACCAACGGCAGGAAATAAAAGGCCAAATCAATCTGAAAAAAAGGCCGTTCAATTGACAAAAAACTTTGCCCAATGAGTTCATCAAATTTCTTTCTGCCTTTAGGAGTGATGCGGTAAACATATTTTTCAGGAAAACGGCCTTCCCTGCGGCCCATCTCCTTCTCGACCAACCCGCTACTCTCCATTTTTTTTAATGGATAATAAATGGATTGTATATGAAGCCCTATGTTTGGGCACAAATCTTCTTCAAGCTGAAGTTTGATATCGTAGCCGTGTTTGGGACCTTCCGCTAATAAACCTAAAAAAAGAAACTCGTTTTCGATCATGGCACAGATTTCGTCGAATTTTGATCTATTTTGAGCGGCGCTTTGGGTTCTGGAGGGTCAGGGGGCAAATAACCAAAAGCGATGTCTAACCCGTGAAACAAACCTTTGGCCACTTTACGTTTAGCATTGGTACTCAACGAAGAAATTTCTATTCGTGTCTGGGTATCTGATAACTCGTCAAAAAAGATCCCGATTTCGGTAGTATTAACACATCCTGTAACCCCCATGACCACCACATACCCCTTGATCTCATCCTTTTTAAATATTACCCATTTCTTATTACCGATAACAGCAATGGCACTTCGCACGCAATCCCAATAAGTCTTGTTATAAGTTTTGGTAATGGCCTTGACACGCGCCTCCTCTAAAGCTCTGGTTGAGGAACCCCAAATAGTTTTGCCGAATTCGACAGTATTGTCCGCGCCATGCTCCAAAACTGTACAAGATGAGCTAAGGACAAGAATCGCGATGATTAAAATAAAACGCATTATTGCACCCCCACGTAACCCTCCACCATCGATGGGGAGGAGTCATTGAACCCTCGCCTTGAGGCCTTCGTTTTCAAGCTCGAGATTTACCAGACGCAAACGATTCTTTTCTAATTC
Organism: Candidatus Omnitrophota bacterium; assembly: GCA_015233675.1. Classification (GTDB taxonomy): domain Bacteria; phylum Omnitrophota; class Gorgyraeia; order Zapsychrales; family Fredricksoniimonadaceae; genus JABDGZ01. The sequence continues at coordinate 29,809 of JADFXH010000013.1, read as the reverse complement.
AAATTGGGCCAGCTGGTCTTTCTTAGCCAATTCTTCATTTTGCAATTTAATTTCCTCAACCATCTCTTCCAGCTGATTTTTAACTTTGGATAAGTGCTCATTCGTCACTTGCACCGCGTTGATTTTATTAAAAAAATCCTCAAGTTGATTTTTATAATTAAAACTGACGCGCTCAAGCCCGCTGGACTGTGCCCTTGCCTTGATTAATTCATACTGCAAGAGATCATTTTCTTCTTTCAGATGAATATTAAGCTCACTCAATTTTTGTCGTGCACTTTCTAAATCTTCACACTTTTGTTTTAACTGAATGTGCTCAGATCTCAAAGCTTCCAACTCATGTCCAAGGGTCTCATCAAGGGCGGTTTTCGGTGTTGATAATAAAGATTCTTTTTCACGGTTCAGCTGGGAAACAACAGCATTTGCCCTGCTGATTTCTTCTCCCATTTGAATTTTAACGGCGGCCATTTCTTCTTCTAAAAAATGCACCTTGGCATTTGTTGATCCCAGTTGAGTTTGCAGATCAATATTTTCAACTTTTAAATTTGCTGATTCGCCCTCTAATTCCGTCAACCTTTGTTTAGCCTGTGCTAAATCAGCCTGTTGACTTTTAAGCGATTCATTTTCTTTTGTCAAAGATTCGATTAATTGCTTAGCCTCATCTGACTGTCCATCTGCTTTTTGAGAAATGGCGCGCAATTCATCTTCAAGCTCATGCGCGCGCTTTTTATAAGCATCATCCTCTAAAGAAGGCTGTTTATCTTGGGATTGCCCTTGAAGAGAACTCTGTGATATGGACGATATTGAGTCAATTGACACCTTGGGCTGGAATACCGGAATGACCTCAGTGCCATTATCAAGGACCTTATTTTCATTTATCTCGAATAACTGGGAGGATAGTTCCTTTTTTAATTGAGCTAAATCTGTCACAGGAACAGCTTTTGACTGCTCTTTTTGGGCTTCTTTTCTTAACAAAAAAAACAGAACGCCTAAAATAACAAAAGAAATCACTACAACCACACCTAAAACGATAAAAAGGACCATAGAAAAATCCCTTCGTTACCAGCACCGGCTGGTTGATAAATAACCACAATAATCCCTGACCGCATCTTCCAAAGGAGTAAAAGCTTTTGCATAACCGGCTTTTCGCAATTTAGACATATCGGCTTGGGTAAAATATTGATAGCGGCCTCGCAAAATTTCGGGCATTGGGATGTACTCTATATTTACCGTGCGTCCAACTGCAGAAAACAAGGCATAAGCTAAATCATTCCATGTTCGCGCTTGGCCGGTGCCTAAATTGAAAATCCCATTAATAGACGGATGATCCATAAAAAACATGACAACATCAACGGCATCCTTAACATAAATAAAATCGCGCATTTGTTCACCGTCTTTATACTTAGGATCATATGATTTAAAAAGGGACATTATTCCATTAGATAGCACACCATCATATGCTTTGGATACAACACTTTTCATATCACCCTTATGATATTCATTAGGGCCAAAAACGTTAAAAAACTTGAGCCCCGTCATCTTGCCCTGAAGCCCTTGACTTAATACCCATTCATCAAATTTTTGTTTGGATTCTCCATAAAGATTTAAAGGCTTAAGCGTCGGGATTAGGGACTCCTCATCACTATATCCCAATTCACCATTACCATAAGTAGCTGCTGAAGAAGCATAGATCAAACGGGCATCATTTTTCAGCGCCCATTGGGCCACCGTACAAGTGTATTCAAAATTATTTTTCTCAAAATAATCGGCATCCTGTAAGGTGGTCGAAGAACAAGCCCCCATATGTAAAATGCATTCCACATCAAAATCAAACAGGTCGCGCTTAAGCAGTTTTAAATATTCCGCCTTATCATAATAACGTTGATAACGCTTGCCGGCCAAATTCTTTCTTTTGGGATCATCATCTCCGCTCAAATGATCTACTGCGATCAAATCATACCGGCCGCGGCTGTTTAATTGTGCCAATAAACAACTACCTATAAATCCTGCTGCACCCGTAACAACAATCATTATTTACTCCCTAAAAGTCTAGCAATAGCCACGCCCATTTGATATGCCGCTATTTTAGAATTCTTAATTTTAAGGTCAATCAGGGCGGAACTCTTAAACAAAAACACTTTTTCTCCGGTTTCTCGAAGCCATATTTCACCATCAATGGACAAATGGACCTGATTTTGCCGCAATTTCAAATGAGTAAAATGGACATCTCTTCCATAATCTTCGATATGCCCTTCCAAATAAAAATCTGACTTTTTTTGATCATCTTCAGAAATAGTAAAACGCAAATTGTCCGCAAGCAAAGTATCCTTGATCCCCTTAATCATCATCAATGATAACTGATCGGTCTCATCATTAGCTTCTGCTCCGGTCCCCGGTTTAAATGAACCTAAGACCAAGGTCCCTCCTTTTTCAAACGCTAAAGAATTCAACACAGAGCCCGTGACTACGGGAATATCATCCGCAGAAGAAGATACTATGATCTTTTTTGACGAAGAACACCCGCTGACTAAAAGGAATATAAATAAAAGTGAGAGATATTTCACCACGAGAGGAATATTAACACAGCCAAGCACAGGTCTCAAGAAGTTTTAGGACTTTGAATGGAGTTACATACGCAAAGCATGCATTGCTTTAAGGTCAATGTTTTCTGTCGGACGACACAAATAATACCCCTGTCCCGCATCCACACCCAATTCAATTAACGCGTCAAAATCTTGTTTATTTTCAATCCCTTCAGCCACACAAATAATACTGTTTTCCCTGCAAAATCTGACAAACAGCTTAACAATACTGTTTTTATAGACATCCTTGCTTACTCCGTTTGTGATATGCCGATCTAATTTAACTGCCTCAGGTTTTGTTTCAACAATATACTCCAGGCTGGTATCTCCAGCTCTAAGATCATCCACAACAATCTTAAAACCATCTTGACGGTATTCCCGAAGCTGCTGATAAAAAGCGTCTACGGCGACAATAGCGGAACGTTCCGTGATCTCCAAAAAAACATCACTGCAGGGCATCCCCAAATCGTAAAATATATTTTTGACTGTTTTGAGTTTTCCACATTCAATCAAACAGGGATCGCAGTGCAAGAACAATTCCTCTCTGCCGTCAAAAAGATCAGCAGCTATTTTTATAGCCTTACGCCAGCCTATCATTTCCACCTCATAATAAACGCCATATTTTAAAGCATTCTTAAAAAATACTTTAGGATTTGCCATCAAACCGTCAGTCTGAGGCCGGCTCAACATTTCCAGGCCCAATAAACGCATAGGTTTTAGAAAATAAATCGGCTGGAAAAAGACATTGACGGACTCTTCATCAATCACACGTCTTAATTCATTAATGGTTTCTTGATATTGCAGAGAATTAATATCTATTGATTTTTCGTTATTACGACGTAAAACTAAATCTATGCGTGCCAACAATTCTTGTGGTTCAAAAGGTTTTATTAAATAATCCTCATTCCCCAAACACAAATTCTCGCTCCCGTAGGAATTATTTTGACTGCCGCTGATAATTATGAAAGGAATGTCCCTTGCCGGAGAATTGGATTTAAGCTGTTGGCAAATTTTCATGCCTTCAAAATCAGGCAATTGCATGTCCACGACAATTAAATCAATATTTGGCGATACGCTCTCTAATGCCTGCCTGGCATTACCCGCAATTTTGGTCGTATATCCGTGTGAAGTTAAAAGAATGGTCAAAAGCTGGGATATTGCAGGTTCATCATCAACAATAAGGATGGTTTTCCCGTTAATGGCGCTCAAAGTACCTCCCTCTATAAATTACTTGTCTACTTGAAGTGTACACTATAAAACTTCAATAAACCAGTTCCTGACTTTAAAATTCGTAAAAATAATAACTTCTTGTTTTATTCAAACTTACGGGGGGTAAATGAGTTACGACAGAATTAGCCAATTGTTGGAAAGCGCTTTCTCAAAAAGACAACATAAATGCAAATCAATAACGCAAATAATCAGAAAATTGAAAGCTAATTTCACCTTCCTGATGTTGTGGTGAGGAACTGATGGGAAAAAATTGGCTGCTGATGGGAGGAAAAAAGGCATCACAACCATATTCGCCTCGTACATGTGTTACATAAAGTTTCTCGCATGAAGGATGGTTAATGGACTGGGCGTAAATCTGGGCCCCTCCAATAACAAAGATATTCTCAATATTGCAAGAGGACAATTGGCTTAATGCATCATCCAGGCTTTGAGAGCAAAGGACTCCTGAAGGAATGCCGGACTTTCCCCCTTTGGTTAAGACCAAGTTCACCCTGCCCTGCAAAGGACGAAATTTTAAAGGCAAAGATTCCCAAGTCTTACGGCCCATGATTACAGCATTCTTTTTAGAGGGGTCACTCACAGAGGTTGTAATCTCTTTAAAATGTTTTAAATCTGAAAGCAGATTCCAAGGCAGATTACCATTCTTGCCAATACCATATTGGGAATCAAAAGCCACTATTATCGAAAATTTTTTCATAGGAAATTATATCATTAAACAGCGATAGGAAATTTAATAAAAGCAGCCGGCTGATAGCCGCTCAATTTAAAGTCTTCAAACTTATAATCAAGGACATTTTTCTTAGGCAGTTCCAAACGTGGCAAGGTTGACGGCGTACGCTCTAATTGTATTTTAAGCCCTTCGATATGGTTAAGATACACATGCGCATCCCCCAGTGTATGAACAAAAATACCGGGCGTCAAATTACATTCTTGAGCCACCATGGACATCAACAGCGCATAGCTGGCTATGTTAAAAGGAACTCCTAAAGCCACATCCGCGGAACGCTGGTAAAGCTGGCAATCAAGCCGGCCGTTAACCACATAGAATTGAATAAACGCATGGCAAGGGGGCAAAGCCATTTTATCAATATCCGCCACATTCCAGGCACTGACAATGATCCGGCGGGAATCAGGATTAGTTTTGATCAATTGAAGAGCATTTTGAATTTGATCAATATACTCTTTACGATACTTTCCCGATTCTTTATCCATAACAAATTTTTCCCACTTACGCCATTGATAACCGTAAACCGGGCCTAATTCTCCGTCAGGGCCGGCCCATGCGTTCCAAATGGGTGTATGCTGTTTCAAATCATCATTGATGTTAGTGCTTCCCCGCAAAAACCACAGCAACTCATACACCAGAGCATCAAACAAGACCTTCTTGGTCGTCAAAAGCGGAAAGCCCTGACGTAAATCGTATTTGCACTGATAACCAAAAACAGATATCGTTCCGGTTCCGGTGCGATCCTGCTTTTTTTCGCCATGTTCTAAAATGTGATGTACTAAATCTAAATATTGTTTCATTGATATCTCAAAAGGTGAGGACTAAGACCACATTTTAGCTTTATACTCCTGCACCATGCGCTGGGTGTTAAAAAATCCTCCGCGGCAAACACAATTGATCATCTTGTCAATCCAGGGACTGTGAATATCAATAACCCCATTTTTATTCGTACGGTAATATAAGGCAGCCACATCCTTGAGAGAAGCGTACAAAGCTTTTGAATCTTCCTCAAGGCGCAACTCCCACTCATTACCTATTTCAGGTCCCTGATGACGATAACCAAAAATCCAGCCTATGTCATCATGTTCGGCTTCTACTACCCAGCCATCCAAAGTTGAAAGCTGAAGGACCCCGTTAAGAATTGCTTTCATCCCGCTTGTACCGGATGCTTCAAAAGGAGGCAAGGGATTATTTAACCAGACATCAACGGAATTGGTCAAAAGTTTTCCAAAATATGTGTCATAATTTTCTAACACTAAGACTTTAACGGTTTTATAAGAATTATTTAACCTGTCAACGTGTTCCATGATATTTTGAATATGAGAAGCTCCCGTCGTGTCCATCGGATGGGATTTCCCCGCAATAATGATCTGCAATGGACCTATGTGACCGGCAATATTCAAAACTTCCTCAATGTGCTGGAATAATAAAGATGGTCTTTTGTAATTTGTGATCCTTCTTGCCCAGCAAATAGTTAGAACATCTTCCTGCAATTTCCAATGTTTCACTACGTCTAATAAAAAACGTTTATTGTCTTGATGTGCCTGAAAAATATCCCGACGAAAATTATTGTCCTTGATAAGTTGACATGCTTTTTTAAGCCTGTTGGGGTCCAAACGCCAGTTACCGAACACTCTGGAATATTTATCAAACAAATGGGCAAAGCTCTCCGATACCCAAGTATGCGCATGCACGCCGTTGGTGATGGCATCTATACGTTTGGCAAAAGCTGGAAACTGAAGACGCATGATTTCACCATGCTTTTGCGCCACAGCATTTACGTGCCGGCAATTATCCAGGCAAATATAGGTTAAATTAACATCTTTCGAAGTTGAATGCTCCTGACCGAATTTCTTGGCAGCATCAACATAATCGTTGGTAAAAATATCCTGAAGGTCGGTTATTTGAAAACGGTCATGCCCTGCCGCAACAGGCGTATGGCAGGTATAAACAAATTTTTTCCTTTCTGTTTTCATAGAAGCCTTATCAGCCAGCTGAACATATTTTTCTACCAAAGCAAAAGCCGCGTGTCCTTCATTCAAATGATAACAGGCAACCTGCAACTTCAATTCATCTATTGCTTTCATGCCGCCGATACCAAGGATGGAACGCTGAAAAATACGCCAGGAGACCTGATCACTGCGGTAAAGTTGGTCAGTCAATTTACGGAAATGTTCACTATTATCCGAAAGATTGGAATCCATTAACACCAGCGGAACAACATGTTTTTTGTCATAACTATAAACATAATATTTCCACAAACGCAATACCAGATCACCCTGCTTGGTTTTAATCCGTATCCGGTTTTTCAATGGGATGAGCCCCGGATAAGAATGAGGGTCCCAGGAAAGCTCTTCGGGGACCTGGCCGTATTTATACCAGAAATTTTGTTTGAAATAGCCTTTGTTCCATAAAATTCCAAGCGCTACAACAGACAAACCTAAATCAGCGATACTTTTTACCGTATCACCGGCTAAAACACCAAGGCCGCCGCTATAAATAGGGATATCCAGCATTTTCTGAATGTTAATTTTAAACACATAATCAGATATCCAGTAATTGGAAAACACCTGATGTTTAAAGAATTTATTCTTATCACTCATGGGGCTGTTAAGACGAAAAGAATTATAAATACTCGGAGCAAGGCCGTATTCCATTGAAAAATAGGCAATTGATTTTCCGGAATTTTTAGCCAGCTTTGTTTCTGCTTCCAAGATAGGTTTGATAGGGAAGGAAAAATAGGTTGACCAGTTTATGTCTTTGCTGTAATGCCCATCAAAATTCTCAATCTGGCCGATAAATTCTTTATACGTCACTTTAACTCCTATTTGCCCTCTTTCAAAAAAGAGGGGATAAAAAACGAATGACTTTTTTATTATAACAAAAATCCACTTTTGCCATAGAAAAAGAGGATGTTTTTAATTCAAAAGGCTTGCCTGCTTGTGTTCGTACTGCAATGCGGAAAAAACAGAACCTAGATCATAGATCTTAATTTCTCCATAATGCATTGATTGCGAACGGGATAAAAATGTCATTGAATCTATTATCTGTTCATTATGATCTAAAACAAATCTATTTAACAAGCCTTGGTTTAAATGAGGAAATACTTGCAGAGGTTGGACATCTTTAAGCGCCGTTTCCAAAAAATCATCTAATGGGGGCGAAAATCTTCTGCCGTCACTTGTCCATGTAATATAAGCTTGGGGGTCCAGGATCAAATACCTGGCTCCCTGTTTATATAAACTTACCAAGGAATATAAATCATTCGGACAGGAATGAATTCTTTTATCATCATTTAAAAAAAGCCCTTCAACCAAAGGCTGGGTACTGACAATAACCGCCTGAGGATCGCGGTTTGTTATAAAACGCACAGCCTTTTCATAATCGGTAGAGGCCAAAGCTATTGAACCGGAAAGAAAAATCATTTTAGCGAGCCCCAAAACACAAACCGCAATAATTACAATACGCGCTTGACGGCCAGGCCATTGCCGCCAGCATAAATCAATCACTGTTGCTGCTGCCACGGCCATAAACGGCAACACAACACACAAATACCTGGCCCCTTTCTCTGCCGCAAAAGAAAAAATCAACATCTGCAAAAGCACCATACCAAAAGCTAAAATCTTTGAATATTCTCTGGATAGGGACAAAAAAATACTAGCCCAAAAAATTAAAGCAAAGAAAAACCCTTCAAGCACAAAAATATAATACGGGTAAGACAAGAAATTAACGAAATTAAATTTGCCGCCGGCGTCCTGGGCCTGGTGAAACATCCATGCAAAGGTCACTTGATTATTAACGCCTCCGTAAAGGCTTCCAACCGAAATGACAAGCCCATAAAATGCCAAAAAATAAATAGCTGTTTTCTGCCAATTCAACTTTTTTGTAATTGTAAAAGCCTTGAAACATTCAATAAAAGCTATGAATACAGGAGCAATAATCATACGATAATTTGTAAAAAAAACACAAGCCAGCATAAAAACGGAAACAAAAAATAACCAACTGATGCGTTCCTTCGACATGTACAAATAAATAGCACTTAAAAACAATAAAGCACTTAAGGCCTCCTGCATCCCTAATCTCGAATAAAAAACATGGCTAGGCAAAACCAGCAAAATTAAAGCACTTAACACGGCTATACGTTGAGAATTAAGGTATCGTCTGCTCCAAAAATACAACAAGATGACCGTGCCTATCCCGCTGATTGCAGAAACCCACCTTGCAAAAAACCAGGCTTCAGGCCCCAAAACAAAAACCCTTAAATTTAAAATAAAAAACCACAATGCTTTGGCTGTAGCTAAAGCTGTTTTTAACATCAAAGAAAGAATAATCCCTAATTCGTTAAGATCATGTGCGGGATTATTGGCCACCAAATTAAGGAATGTCCGGTTATAACCTAAGTACATACCCTCGTCGTAAAAAAGAAATTGATTGTCACTGATGTGATATAAACGGATTAAAAGACCGGCAAGTACAATCAAACCGGCAATGACAGGCAGTATATATTTATTGATTTTTTGCATAAGGTCTGGGCCCTAAGGGAAATGAAAAATAATTGCTTACCTATACACTATTTTACCTTTTGAATTTTGGCCCTTGTGCTTGGCATGGTTAAAATTCTTAATACGGTTTATAGCACGCGTATGACGCAATCTCATCTTTGTTGACCTGGCTTGTTGTGGCGTTTGTCCTAAAGTATGCATACCATCGGTCAAATTGTTCCATACCGTCTGCCGATAAGGATTTGGAGGCTGAGATGATGCCCCCCAAGCTTGCGGCATGATCAGAATTATAAATAAACTGATGACTAAAAAAAAACGATTCATAAAATCCTCCCCTTCGGAGCCTATAGTTCTATCAAAATTCTTGCAGTTATGCATGAGAAGAGATATTATTTGCTCAACGGGATATTTTCGCCGTTGGCGTCGGTTTACAGCAAAAATGTTCTAAAGTTTCTCTTCTTTTGGAACATTTTTGCTGTAAATCCTAGCCAACTTTTGGCAAAAAATCCCTGAATGTTTCGCAAACAATATCTCTTCTCATGCATAACTCCCAATCCTTGCGCAGGCAGATGCCGATATGTTTGTTTTGGCGTCAAAAATCCGTACCGTTCGATTTCGGCTGGTCTAATCGCGTGACCAGTACATTGGGAACCAACCCTACCAGCGTGAAATACGGATTTTAGCCAAAACAACATATCGGTGTCAGCCGTCCACGTATTTAGCACTCATAAAAACTTTTGACACTATCTATGATAAATCCCGCTTCTTCCCCCGCTTTTGTAAACAAGCCGTATCCCGGATATAGTCATATCATGGCCGGAAAATTTCATCATATCATAAATAGTCAGGCACGCCGCGCAAACAGCGCTCAGGGCCTCCATCTCAACACCGGTTTTACCCGAGCATAACACTTCTGAAAAGACCTTTACAGTGTTCTTGGATTTAAGCAGCTCAAAAGTAACTGATACTTTTTCTAAAAGTAATGGATGGCATAAAGGGACAAGGCCGGGCGTGTGTTTGGCCGCCATAATGCCCGCAATTTGGGCTGTTTGTAATACATTGCCTTTGGGAGATCCTTGTTTCAGAAATATTTGAAAAGCTTTTGGGCTAAAACGCAGCTCCCCTTGGGCGCAAGCTGTGCGTTGGGTTGTTTGTTTATCACTGATATCGACTAGCGGCATATCATTCCCAATGATTTATTTTTGTCCGGTTTTGTTTTTTAAAAGCATTCTTCTTTTTATTTTCCAGCATCTGTTCTTTGGCTGGCAAAGAACGCTTGCGGGTTTGACGCCGCTGCTTTTCACGGCTGGCCTGACGAAAAAGGCGCTGGCGTTCTTGCCTTTGCTGCAAAGATTCAGTCAGTAATTCCCAGGCTTGCCGGCGGTTAAGAAATTGTGTACGAAATTTCTGGCACTTGACTATGATTCCGGTTGGTTTATGCAAAAGCACAACGCAGGTGGCCACCTTATTGACATTTTGGCCGCCCGGCCCCGAAGAACGCACAAATGATTCTACAACATCTTCTTTTGATAGAGAAGTCCCGACCATTGTTTAGCCTTTGATATTTTAAGACATCTAAGCGGCAGAATTGAAAAAGCTTTGCGTAACCTGTTTAAATTATCCAATGAAATCCCGGACACTGCCAATAATCCCCCTTCTTTAACAAAACTTATGATCTTAGGTGCGTGTGTTATTAAATCTTCGGTAATCAAGTTAGCCGCAACAAAATCGTATCTATCTTTAGAGCGGTATTTCTTTATATCGGCCCTAACGGCCTTAAAACGCAATTGATTGGCCTTCATATTATCGTGGGCCGCCTGAATGCTCAATTGACCGATGTCAATCCCTACAACGTCCTTAGCCCCATATTTAAGGGCCACTAAAGCTAAAATTCCGGTTCCTGTGCCGATGTCCAAAAATGATTTAAACTTGCCCTTTTTATCTTCTATAAATTGGGCCATAATCTGGGTAGTTTCATGCAAACCAGTACCAAAGGACAACAAAGTATCCATTAAAATATAGGCCCTGCCAAGACAAGGCTTGTATTTATTTTGATACCAGACAGGCACCACGTCTAACTTTTTCGTCAAAGCAGCCGGTCTCCACTGACTTTTCCAGAGGGTCAGCCAATCCTTAGGCAGAAGACGTCGTTGATAAACTTTCACTCCCGGTAATGCAAGCCGGCCAAAAAGAATTTTAATACGATCAAGTTTTATTTTATGTTGGTCAAATAATTCAATCGCTGGTTTTTGTTTATAAACAGATTCAACCAAATCCTTTTCACGGTAGCCCACATTCAAAAGCACAACCCGGGCAAGTTCTAAAGCCTGTTTGTTCTCAGACTGGATACACAATTGATAAACAATCTTAGGAATAAATTCTTGAATAATTGCCCGAGATTTATTGATCATAATTTAAAACGGATCAAAGAAGGGGCATATTCTTTGGGAGCCTCGAAGCCCAAAAGGTTTAACAAGGTCGCCGCCACATTGGCCAGCCCTGGAACAGGCAAATCCGCCATTTCGTATTCCCCCTGATAGCCGGAATCGACAATGGCACATGGCACCGGGTTTAAAGAATGCGCGGTGCTGATTTGTTTTTTACCATTTTTTACAGTAAACATTTCATCCGCGTTGCCGTGGTCTGCCAGAAGAACAGCTATACCGTTTAATTCACGCACCGTCTGTAGCAGTTTAACCACACATTCATCCACAGTTTCAACGGCAATAATTATCGCTTCAGGGATGCCGGTATGCCCGACCATGTCACCGTTGGCGAAATTCAAACGCCCGAACTTATAGCGGCCGCTTTGCAGCAGCTCAATGGTTTTATCCGTAATCTCATGCGCTTTCATTTTAGGGGCCTTATCAAACTGGATCTTGTCCGATGGGATTTCCACATAAGTTTCTAGTTTTTCATCGACGTATCCGGATTTGTTCCCGTTCCAAAAATAAGTCACATGACCGTATTTCTGGGTTTCTGAAATGGCAAAAGAAGTAATGCCGTTGGCGCACATATACGTACTCACCGCCCCGTCAATTTGCGGCGGGGACACTAAATAATTGTGAGGGACGTGTAAATCCCCGTCATATTCCATCATGCCGGCAAAAAGGACATCAGGAACGCGGACACGGTCAAATTTATCAAAATCTCCGCTTTCAAAAGCCGTGGATACTTCTATGGCCCGGTCTCCGCGAAAATTAAAAAATACGACTGAATCTCCGTCTTCGATGGTTCCCACCGGACTGCCATCGTCTTCAACAACAAAAGAATCCAGATACTGGTCCGTCATTTTGGGGTCTTCTTTATAATAAGTTTCAATAGCTTCACGGGCAGAAGTAAAACGGCGTCCGCGGCCCAGCACATGGGCCTTCCAGCCGCGCTCAACAACAGACCAATCCGCGTTATAGCGGTCCATAGTTGTCACCATACGCCCTCCTCCGGAAGCAATGCGGTATTCAAAATTCTTGTGTAAGCCGTTAATTTCTTTAAGCAAGCTTTCCGTCTTGTCAATATACGTAAGGGCTGATTTTTCATAAACATCGCGGCCGTCTAAAAGTGTGTGGATGCAAACCCGGCGCACACCTTCATCTGCACATCGTCTGACAAGCGCGAATAGCTGGTCAATATGAGAGTGCACGTTGCCGTCAGATAAAAGCCCTATAAAATGAAAAACCTTATTCTCCCTCTTGACCCGTTCAACTAATTTTTTCCATATCTCGGTCTCAAAAATAGCGCCGCTATTAATGGATTTCTGCACGAGCTTGGCCCCCTGGTCAAAAACTCTCCCTGCTCCCAGGGCATTGTGCCCTACTTCGGAATTTCCCATGTCCTCATCACTAGGCATACCTACCGCCGTCCCGTGGGCCTTGAGCTGAGTATACAATTTGGATTGCATCAATTCCTTCAAACAGGGAGCGTTGGCTAGAAACACCCCATCGCTGTCATCCTGTTTTCCGATACCAACACCATCCATAACAATGAGCAATAAAGGCCCCTGTCTACCTTGAAAATTCGATAATTTCTTTAATTCTAAAGACATAACATCCTTTCTGTAGTTCGCAGATTTCTGAAAACTAATTTCCTTTTTAAAAATTAACTTTCGGCGCTTCTTGCGCTTGTTCGGGGGCTTTAAAATAAACAGCCTGTTGGGTTAAATGGGTCTTTGAGGCGAAAAAACTTCCGAATAGACTTTGCTGGTACGTGTTGAATTGCTGGACCGCCTGATTATACCGCATACGCTCAACCGCGATGCGGTTCTCTGTGCCTTCCAGTTGACTTTGCAATTCCAGAAAATTCTGGTCAGCCTTTAAGTTCGGATAATTTTCGCTGACCATCAAAAGTCTCGATAATGCGCCTCCCAAGGAATTGGCTGCAGCCACTTTATCAGGCACCGATGCCGCCTGTCCCCATTGGCTTCTCAAACGTGTCACTTCTTCCAAAATTCCTTTTTCGTGGGCGGCATATCCCTTTACTGTGTTGACTAAATTAGGGATCAGATCAAAGCGGCGTTGCAGCTGGTTTTCAACCTGGGCCCAACTTGATTTAACCTGCTGATCAAGGCCTATCATCTGATTATAACCGCTTTGATACCAGCCAAAAGCCATCAAAGCAAGAGCAACAATAATTCCTAAAACAATCAACCCTTTGTTCATAAATCCCCTCCTTTAAGCGTCTCTGGTTCTGTCAAAATTCTTGCAGGTTATGCATGAGAAGAGATATTATTTGCTCAACGGGATATTTTCGCCGTTGGCGTCGGTTTACAGCAAAAATGTTCTAAAGCTTCTCTTCTTTTGGAACATTTTTGCTGTAAATCCTAGCCAACTTTTGGCGAAAAATCCCTTAATGTTTCGCAAACAATACCTCTTCTCATGCATAACACGCAATCCTAGCACAGACTGATACTGATATGTTGTTCTGGCGTATAAAAATCTTAAACCCCTGCCTTCGGCAGGGCTTGACGCGTAACCCCGTATTTGGAAAACAACACGACCAACGGGAACAAAGATTTTAGGTCCTCCTACCGGACACTCACAGTTGTTCGCCAGAACAATATATCAGTGTCAGCCGTCCATTGCATTTTACATATAACTTTTGACACTACCGCGTCGCTAATGGATCACTAGAAACATGCGGAAATGACAGAAGTAAAATACTACCAACCCCCGCTGGCACCGCCGCCCCCGCTCATGCCTCCGCCAAACCCTCCAAATCCTCCGCTAAACCCTCCGCCTGAGCCAAAACCTCCTCTGCCATAACCGCTTCCTAAGAATATTGGAAAAAACATACCGCCGCGACTAAAGGCAAAAGATAAAAAAATACAAAGAATAAACAACAGTGTCCAGATAGAACCACCTTGTGTTTCCTGATAATTTGGCTCTGGCACACCGGTAAGTGAAACATTATACTCTTTAGCAATTGATGTGACAATAGCCGCCGCCCCTTTTTCAATGCCATCGGAAAAATGGCCTTCTTTAAACTCCGGAGTGATGATTGTATTGATGATCCGGCGGCTTAAGGCATCAGTAATAGCGCCTTCGAGGCCATAGCCAACTTCAATACGCATATGGTGATCTTTATAAGCAATTAAGAGCAAAACCCCATTGTCTTTACCCTTTTGCCCTATACCGAAACGCTTAAATAAGTTGACAGCATATTCTTCAATAGACAAAGGCTCGGTGCTATCTACCGTGACAACAGCTATCTCTGCACTAGTTTTTTGTTTTAATTCCAGGATCCAGGCCTCGAGGCGGCTTTGGGCAGCGCTATCAATGATACCGCTTTGATCAACAACATAACCGCTTGCCGGCGGATATGAAACATCCTGCGCAAAACTGAAAGAATTGAAATTAATTAGTAATAAAAACCAAAAGGCAGGCTGTAAAAAAGATTTCATAAAGATTCCATCTGGCGGGACAAATTTTCCAATTGATTAAGGAAATCCTCGAAATGAACTTTCATTTGTTTGGAAGAAATCAGGGGCTTTCTGTTTTTATCATGATAAACAGCCAGAAATGACGCTTGGCTCAAAGAAAAAATCCCGGCTAGCTGTCCAAGCATCTGTTCTTTCTGTTCAAAAGATTTGTGTCCCTTTAAAATGATAAGTCGACGAAAAATAGGGATCAAATCACTTAAAACGCTTATAAGAATCTTTTTTAAAACAGATGGGTTGAATCCAATATCCAGATAAACTTGGCGCAATTGCAATAATTTGCCCTTAACCTGTTGTTCACATAACAAACGCACATCCTTAACAGGAATATCCAAATCCTTAAATATATCTTCTCCGAAAATGACTTTATGCCGTTCTTTTATTTCACTAAACTCTATTGGAAAAACATCGAGAGAATTTAAAATATATTCTTTAGTTAAGAACAATGGAGTAGAAATTTTATGTTTATGGGCCCATCTGACCAAGGCAAGACTTTGGTTTAAAACGTCAAAACCAAGATTATCGAGAATAACAGCAATGTTAATATTGGAAACCCCTTGATTATAATTGACTCCCATCGCAGAGCCATAAACAAGGATCGCACGCACATTGCCATTTAAATCACCTAAAAGTTTATTGGCAAATTCAATGATGGCAGGTTGGATTGATAGGGGAAATTCATCAATATTGTTAAGCAAAGAGGGTCTCACTTTGTAGAACGCTTTTGCTTAAAAGGAACGGATTTAATAAAAGATTTTGATTTTTTGTTAGCATGATAGGCAACCCACACACCAGCGTGCTTCTTGAGCCAATCTTCAGCGGCAGCCTCAAAACCAATGTCGTAGCCGGCAATTTCACTTTCCAGCCATTTATGCCGGTTGATTTCCTCAATCACCTTTTTATTGCGCAATAATTTTTTTGCTTCCATGTTGCTCAAGTGTGATTTCATTTTCTATTATTCTAAACTCTGTGTCTTTTTTTTGCAAGGACTTCTCTTGCAAACTAAAAAAACTGAAGATTCACTTGAGCTTCGTAGGGAAAACGCGGATCATGTTTTTGATGAAGCGCATAAGAAATCTGGATAAAATCCCGAGCATGCTCTAATTGGCCGGCCTTTTTGTAAATACCGGCAATATAATAATAAACATCCGGATTATTATTTTCTATTGCCAAACTTTTTTGTAAAAACAGAAAAGCTTTTTGTTCCTGCCCCATTTCAAGGGATGCAAGGCCCTCATAAAAATAAAAAGCATCCTTATAAGATAAATTTTGGTTCGCTATAGCTAAATTTGATATAAGTATCATTTTATTATACTGCCCCATATGGTTTAGAACTGATAATAATAAAATACTGGCCTTACTTTGCGCGTCCATTATTTCGTCACTTAACGAATACTTAAAAAAGGGACTTGCGGAAATTTGCCTGTAAACAACAGAATTCCGCATCAGTAATACGGACAACCGCGGGTTTGATTCGAAAGCCTTTAATAAATATTCAGCCGATTGTGTCCACAGTCCTTTTTTGTAATAAATAACACCTAAATTATAATTTGACCAAAAAAGGGCCTGCCCATTGATAGCTACAGAACCTTTAAACAACAAAACCGCCTCTTGCTCTTGGCCGGCATAATAATCAACAAATCCCAGCAATTGCCTGATTATCAGATCATCCGGCATATAACGCAATATAAGTTCAAAATACCGTTTATAGGGCTTCCAGTCCAAATCATTTTTTGCGTTTTGAGCTTTAGAAAAAACGATCATGTCTGTAAAATCAGGAATGGAACTATTTAAATGCCTGACTTTGATACGCATATCAAGAGTCTTTAAATCTATGCATGTAAAACAAAAAAGAAAGACAATGATATAAATCACTGCCACCCTGCCGGCAAGCCATTGAATCGTATTAACCATTAATTTATACATAAGAAACCGGATCTTTTTTCTTTTTGATTCTTAAAAGTACAAGTAAATATAAAAATACTCCATTAAAAAGAACAAGCAGGCTAAAATGAAGCAAGTAACGCCCGGGAGTTGAAAAACGAAGAACGACTGTTGACTCTCCTTGAGGTATCCACAAACCCTTGAAAGAACCGTTTGCTCGCAGCAAACGGGCTTGATGGCCATTAATAAAAGCGTGCCAATCCCTGTTAAAATTATCATTGATCACCAAAAACTGTCTCTTGAGCAGATTGGTCTTTAATCTCCAAGTATTAGCATCCGAACCAAGGATGGCTAATTTTCCGGAACCGATCGGATTGATATCTGCTTGGGGCCCGGCATCAGGACTATTACTCCAATCACCAGGCCCGCTTTCGTAACTTGAAAGAAAGGCAATGTTAGTATTAGCACTAAAAGCTGACTGCAATATTTTAAAAAATTCCTGACTATCCTTATAAGGAATGACGTTATCATAAAATATAAATTGATGATTTTTATAATCGTCTAAAACCTGCGGATCAATATAATTAACTAAAATAGCAAACCAATTTGAAGCGTAGTACAGATCTAACTTTATTCTTTTAGGATTAAGCGGCATCCGTTTAACATATGCATCTTCCATGATGTAGCTTTGAAATAATTTCCTTTCTAAACAATTATATACCTGCACAGATTGAACAAATACGGCCAACAAAATCAAGCAAAATCCCGCAAGGAGGGAAACATTATTTCTATAACGGAAATAAATTAAAAAATAAAACAGGCTTATAAAAACAGCTGCCCAGGCACCCCATAAAACCCTCTGGTGTCCGGTCAAAAACAAAACAAAAATCAAATGACAAAATATTATATAAATTAGCCAAAACAATCTTTTAGATGAAGTACTTATATTATTTTGCAAAGATTTAAAAGCCGCAACTGACAAAAGAATCCCCATAGGCAGCATAACCAGCCAGAAAAAATAATAAATTTGTCTAATAAACTTAAAAAATATGATGTGCTCATATAGAAAACGGTGCACTCCCGCTACGGAGGTAATGGTAATTAACGAAAAAGCAAGGATGTTAAAAAGCAAAAAAAAGATCAATCTATTAACTTGAGCCAAGACAGTGGTCAAAAGGATCAAATAGAATATATAGGGCATATAAATATCACCCAAATCCATATTCTCATGGTCATCAAAAATCCGATCAAAAAATCCATGGCTGATAATGTCCCCGCTTGCAACATTATTAAAAGAGACAGCCACCTCTGAAGATGCGCCTGCTCCTAAATGGCGGTTTGGCAAAACAAAGTCCCCGCTCTTTGATTCTTTATAAAAAATCAGCCCGGGGACACAAGAGCTTAAAAGAAAAATAATACAAAAAACTGTAAAAATCTTATTCTTCCGCAAAAACGCAAAGCTGTGGCTTAAGAAAATAAAAAAGTTTTTCCAATAAAATATAATGTAAAAAAAAGAAAAGATTGTTAAAATTGTCAAGAAAAAAAATGGGATATAGGTAGTGACAACCAACCCTGCACACAAACACATGCCCAAAAAACACCCTTTTTGGGGGTTGCGTTGAAAGCATAAAAGGAAATAAAAGAACCAAATAATAGGGACAAAAATAATAATAATGTAATTATAAAATATTTGAGATCCCCAAGAGGAAAAAAGGAAAAGAGTATAGGCCGTGAATGCAAAAAAACGGTCGGCCAGAAGAAAACGTGTAATCAAATAAAACGCCCACCCCGCTAAGAAATAATAAATCCCTAAGAAAACCAAATAGGCATTCGCTGATGAACAGCCAATCCATTTAAGCAGCATAATTATAAAATAAAGCGGATTGACATCACCAATGCGTCTTAAAAAGAAATCGTTTGGGGCCCCGTTATACCATCTCGGGTCCCAAAGAGGAAAAACTCCCTTACTCAAATTATCTGTGTAAAAATTAATATGGTCGGCATAGGATATGGCGTCTGCTTCCAGGTGTAAATGACCCGTAAAAAAATGACGGAAACAAAAAACCCATAAGATAAAAGGAACAAACAAAAAAAGAAATTCAAAACGGGTTATATCGGCAAAAAATTTATCGATTAAAGATTTCATTTCAATAGCCTGTTCTTAAGCTGACCGCGAAGCTGATAGACCGCAATTCCAAAAGCCACTGCAACATTTAAAGAATTTTTAATGCCGTCCATTTCTATTTCAATGGCAGCATCAGATAAAGACTGCAATGCTTCTGTAATGCCATCAACCTCATTGCCCACCACCAAACACACACGAGATTTTGTCTTAAACACATCATAGCAAACACTACCCTGCATTTGTTCAAGAAGGACAATCTGATACCCTTTATTCTTTAGATCCTTAAGCAGGCCTAGTGTGTCTTCTCGATATTCCCAGGGGACATGATTTTCTGCGCCCAAGGCTGTTTTAGCAATGCCTCCCTGGGGAGGATAACCGGTAATGCCGCAAAGCCAAATCTTTTCAACTCCCGCACCATCTGCCGTCCGAAAAATAGTCCCCACATTATGCAGGCTGCGTATATTGTTGAGCACTGCACACAATGGCAATTTTGGAGCATCCGCCTTTTTGGCCTGCCGGCTGACAATTTCCTCATGGGTGAGCTTACGCATCAAGATAACTTCTCCCACTCCTCAGTAAGCGCTTCAACCAAAGGTTTAATGATACCTTCCGAAAAATCAAAAGAAATTCCTGACTCATGATACAATTCCCTAACCGGCCTGGACCCGCCCAAAGAAAGCCCCCGCTTATACTCTGCCAGAGCCCTTTTAGAATTACGTTGGGTATTTAACCACACTTGCAAAGCCCCCAACTGGGCAATACCGTATTCAATATAGTAGAATGGTACCTCAAAAATATGCAATTGCCTATGCCATAAATAATTTTTTATTTCCGTCAATTCACTCCAATCGATAAACTTGCCGCCGAATCTCTCATAAAATATATCCCAAGCTTGACGACGCTCATCACAAGAGTGCCGGGGGTGTTCATACAGCCAATGCTGGAACGCGTCAATATTAGCTACCCATGCCAAAGTTTGAATGATCCCTTCAAAATGCTCCCGCTTAGACCTCTGAAAATCTTGAGGATTATAAAACTCATTTAAATACTCGCCACCCAACAATTCCATGGCCATGGAAGCTACCTCACAAAATTCCATGGGGGCATGACGATAATCGACAATAGGCTCATCGGCACAGGCCAAGGCATGGAAAGCATGGCCTGATTCATGCAACAACGTCCGGACATCGTCATCAATACCAACGGCATTCATGAAAATAAAAGGTTTGCGCGCTTCCGTTAAGGTATTTTGGTATCCCCCGGGAGCTTTCCCTTTGCGGCTTGCTAAATCCAAGAGTCCCAATTTATTCATCTCTTGAAATTGAAGGCCAAAATCACGGTCCAATCTATTAAAAATAGCACCGGTTTTTATTATCAATTCTTTCGCATCCTTGAATGGGACTAATGGTTTTTCGCCAAGAGAGTCTACAGCCGTGTCCCAAGGCCTCAGGGATTTTAATTTCATCTGCTCTTTGCGTTTACTTAAAATTCTTCCATTCAAAGGAACGATCAGTTTTTCAACAGTCTCATGATATCTCTTACAGTCCCCGGGTCCATAATCAAACCGATGATAGGCCTTAAACTGATAATCGATAAAATTAGAAAATCCGGCATTACAGGCCATATTTTCACGCAACTCAAGCATCGACTCAAAAATACTTTCCAATTTTTCCTTATCTTTTAAACGGCGTTCGGCTGAGGCTCTCCAAGCCCGTTCACGTAAAGGCCGGTTTGTTTCCAATAAATATTTACTCATTTGCGGCACAGTGTGCTCTTTGCCGTCAAAGATGACCGTCATTGCACCGCATACGGTCTGATACTCTTGGCTTAATAAGTCTATTTTGGTCTGAAGGGCTACATTCTTCTGAGAATATAGTTCAATGTCTGTTTGGACCGCACGGTCATAGACTTGATAACGATTAGTGTTTATGGAAGGGAAAAGCTTACGGGCGCGAACATATTTATGATTTAAACGGTCATTAATCGGCTTTACCGCGGGAGCAACGGATTCAATAAACCTGGTATACGCTCCTGAATGCCGAGGATCATCAGTTTGGCATGTCATGCGTATGTATAAAATAGAGCCCGCTTGGGACAAAGCCGCGTCCAGCTCAGATCTTTCAATCAGCCATTGTTCTAACTCTTGGGCCGAATTAATCTGCTGGATTTCTAATTTTTCATACAAACCTAACACCGTACTGACATCGGTCAAATCCGCATTTTCTGGCACAAATATTCTTTTTTGATATACCGGCAGTTGATCTAAATCCATACCCACCTTTCCATATTAGATACATTTCATAAAATCCTTGACAAACATATTCTTTCAAGTATATTTAAGATTCAAATTTCAGAAAAATTGATCGTATAAACAGAGGTAATCTCATGAGATCTTGTATTGTTTGCGAAAAAAGCCCCACATCCGGTAGAAAATATAGAAGACGCGGTATGGAAAAGAAAAAAGGCGGAGCAGGTTCTAAAGTAGTCGGTAAGTGTTTCCGCATGGTACTTCCTAACTTGCAGCGTATTAAAATCACATTAAACGGCACTGTGCAACGGGCCTTAGTTTGTACAAGCTGTATCCAGGCCAATAAAGTTACACGCGCGGCTTAACCCCCCTGCCTAGCGCTTATCCTATTGCAAGAAGGAAATATTTCATTTAATATCCTTAAGCATTAATTGAACAGCCGGAGCTTTATTCCAGTCATCGATGCTTAGCGTGTAAGCTAAGTCTACCCTGCAGCCAAGCTTCACCATATCTTTAAAGGAACCCATACCAAAACCCACCGCACTTATAGATTTAACCCCATCGCTGACCCAAAACTTTATTGTATCCTTGCCTAATAATGACGGCGGGCTTTTGACAATAAGCGCCTTTGAACAAAAGACCGGTGCAGGATTGCCTTCACCATGCGGTTCCATAGCACTAATAAGCTCCATCAAATTCAGATCAATCTCACTCAATGATATCTCGCAATCAATTTCCAGGGACGGGCTGAATTTATCAAGCGGCGAAGTCTCGCGTGCAAAGTCATTCATTGCTTGACGAAAAATTTCAATATTATCACGTTTTAGCCGTAAACCTGCGGCACGCTTATGGCCGCCATAGTTCTCCAAAACCGAGGCGCAGCTGGTCAAAGCCTCATGCAAATGAAACCCGTCAACAGACCGGGCTGAACCTGTCCCCATCCCGTTTTCCACCGAAATAACTACCGTCGGACGATAATATTTATCGACAATACGGCTGGCGACAATCCCTAAAACCCCTTTATGCCAGCCTTCCTTATGAATTACAATGATGTCTTGGGCTTTAAGCGATTCATCAGCCTCGATCATCCCTAGGGCTTCTTCAATCACTTCACTCTGCATTTTTTGACGGGATACATTGTGGGCCTCCAAACTGCAGGCCAAAGCATACGCATCTGCAGGATTCTCTGATAAAAGCAAATCCAAAGAAACTGCGGCCGAATCCATGCGCCCGGCGGCATTTAAACGCGGACCTAAAATAAAACCGATATAATACGGTTTCATTTTCTTGCCTGCGATTTTCGCTACTTCCAATAAAGCCCTGAGGCCCGGTTTATTAGTCCGTTCAATATATGGCAGCCCATTCTTGACAAAAATACGATTTTCACCGCACAAAGGCACAACATCCGCAACTGTTCCAAGAGCCACCAGGTCCAAATCTTCTAAAGGGATATGCCCCAAAATCGCCTGCATTAATTTTGCCACCAGCCCCACCGCTGATAAATTCTTAAAAGGATAAAGGCAATCCGTACGTTTAGGGTCAATAACAGCCAATGCCGAAGGCAGCTTCATTCCTTCCGGCTCATGATGATCAATAATGATCACATCAATACCGGCAGTGTTAATGGCTTCTACGGGATGAAATGCATTGATGCCGCAATCAACTGTAATAAGCAAATGGACCCCTTGAGATTTTGCAAATTCCGCGACTTCCTGGTTTAAGCCATAGCCCTCTTCCATGCGGTGAGGGATATAATTAATTGTTTGTATGCCCAAATGATTAAACAGTCGGCGCAGCAAAGCGCTGGACGTCACGCCGTCAACATCATAGTCTCCGTAAATAAGAATTTTTTCTGATTTCTTTTTGGCCTGCTCAATACGGGCAACAGCCCGGTCCATATCTGTCAACAAAAAAGGATTATGCAAAGAATGCATATCAGCCGATAAAAACATCTTTGCCTGGTTCACAGAAGTGATCTGACGGTTAATCAAAAGCTGAGAGATGATTGGGTGGATACCTAAAGCTTCACTAATGATTTTTTGTAACTGCGGATTTTGAAGCTGGATGTCCCATCGTTTAGTCATTATAAATCACATTTTCTGCGGAGCCGATACGCCTAAAAGCCTTAAACCATTCCCTAATACGATCCGGGCAGCCTCAATTAAACTCAAACGCTCAACGGACAGTTCTTTATTTTCATCGAGGACCCGGCAAGAATCATAAAATTTATGAAACGCCGCGGCTAATTCTTGTAAATATCTGACCAGACTAAAAGGCTCCAGTGTCTTGGCACATCCGATAAGTATATCCGGATAAAGGCCGATCTTACGCATTAAATCCATCTCTTCAGGCTGCTGTAAATATTTCAAATCATGTGTTTGGGGTTCCCAGTGGAATTCATCATGGGCTTTACGGATAATGCTGTAAATACGCGCATGGGCATATTGAATATAATACACTGGATTTTCAGCACTTTGCTTTTTAGCCAATTCGAGATCAAATTCCAGGTGAGCGCTGACCTGACGCATCAAAAAGAAAAATCTGGACGCATCCCGGCCCACTTCGTTAATAACTTCCCGCAAGCTAATGAATTCACCACGGCGCGTAGACATGGAAACCTCTTTGCCATCACGGTATATGGTAGCCAGTTGCACGATCAGGATATCCAAGTCATCCACCGAATGGCCCAAAGCGCCGGCTGCGGCCTTGATCCGGGGAATATAGCCATGATGATCCGGGCCTAAAATATTGACAATACGGGAAAACCCCCGTTCAAATTTATCCTTATGATACACAATGTCCGGTGTTAAATAAGTGTATTGTCCGTCACTTTTTCTAACCACACGGTCTTTATCGTCCCCCCATAAAGAAGACTTAAACCACCATGCCCCTTCGCTATCATAGATAAACCCCCGAGAACGCAAATCGGCTAAAAGCTCTTCAATGGCTTGGGGATTGGCAATTTTTGATTGATATGACCAAATATCAAAATGCACATCAAAATCTTCCAGGTCTTTTTTAATCATACCCATCAAATACTTGACACCGAATTGCCTAAAGGCGCTTTCAGGCTGCAAATCCAAATCCGCAGGTGTTTTAATAGCATATTGCCCCATGAAGTCATGGGCCATCACGCGAATATACTCTCCCTGATAGCCATCTTCAGGAAAAGGCAGGTCGAGGCCTAATATCTGTTGGGCCCGCACCTTGATGGAACGGCCTAGAATATTTATTTGATTCCCTTCATCATTGACATAATACTCCCTTTTAGCATCATAACCCACGGCTTGAAGAATATTGACCAAACTGTCCCCAACCGCGGCCTGACGGCCATGGGCGACCGTTAAAGGACCGGTCGGGTTAGCACTTACAAATTCCAGACAAAATTTCTTACCTGCGCCAAAATTAGAACAGCCATAACTGTCTTTCTGTTCTAAAACATCATATAAAACATTATAAAAACCCTCGGCAGATAAATAAAAATTGATAAAACCCGGCGCTTTAATTTCAATCTTGGATATTTGCTTATGAAGAGAACTGGTTTTTAAAAGTTCCTGTAAACACGGTAGAATCTGCTGGGCAATGATCAAAGGGCTTTTTTTAAGCTGTCGGCTTAATTGCAGGGCAACATTACAGGAAAACTCGCCATGCTGTTTATCGGCGGGCACATCGATGAGAACAAAAGGACATGTTATGCCCTCAAATAATTTGAGGGATTCTTTGATGATGTTTTGTAATTCAAGACGTGTATCAGAAAACATAGTCTGCTCTTTTAAAAAAATAAGCCCCTTAAAGAAATTTTCCTCAAGGGGCTTAAAGCGCGCCTAAACAAAAGAATTACTTTTTCTTGCCACGGGTCTTGTATTCAATTTTAGCAGCATCCTGCCAGAGATGTTCAAGAGCGTAAAACTCGCGGGCTTGAGGTTCAAAAATATGGGCTACCACATCCCCCATATCCAACAGAATCCAGGCACCATTTTCCTGCGAATATTGCAGGCCGCCTAAAGACTTTAAGCTGCGGCTGAAATTAATTTCAAGACCTTCTTCTTTCAGCCCTTCTTGAATGCCCTCGGCAATGGCTCTGGCCTGACGGTCAGATGTCCCAGTAGCGATTACAAAAAAATCGCAAAAATTAACTAATTCGCGCATGTCCAAAATAACAATATCCTGCGCTTTGGTGTCATCAGCAAACCTTGCTACCTTTTGGGCTAATCGCTCAGACTTTAAAACTTTCTTACGAATAAAATTCTTCCTTGGCACTTATTTCTTTTTAAGTTTTTCGGCCTGATCTTTACTTAACACGCGCCAGCACTCATGAGTGCCCTTTAGGGATTTGGCAACGGCGAAAAAGCGTCCGCTTTTTTCTTTCACTTGATAACTATCAGAGTCAAATTTTGATTTGGTCTTCACATCATAAAACGATAATTTCTCCATCCAATCCTCCTGTTTATTCTTTTTCTATTCGTTCAGATCTCTGTGGCCGATAACCAACAGAGTTTCTGTTAAGACTATTGATTAAGTCAAAGTCTAATAGATATTTTTTTCTTTGTCAATTCAAATTGATTCAAAGGTTAAACGAACTATTCATCAATTATTCTGATTTTAAAGAACGGCCCATTAAATCCTTCATGGCCCTGCCGGGAGACTTATTTTTAAAAATGATCTTATAAACTTCCGTAACAATAGGCATAGCAATTTTCTTCTTTTGAGCCAAATAATAAACAGCTTTTGAGGTCAATACACCTTCGGCCACGGCGTTCATGCCGCCTAAAATCGTATTTATTTTTTCACCGCGCCCTAAGGCTTCACCTACCGTACGATTACGGCTATTAGGGCTAAAGCACGTTGTTGCCAGGTCACCGAGGCCTGCCAAGCCATAAAATGTCTGGCGTTGACCGCCTAAGGCCATTCCAAGACGGGTAATTTCCGCAAGCCCGCGGGTTAAAATAGCAGCCTTAGTATTAGTCCCAAGTTTTAGTCCGTCACAAATTCCGCAGGCTAACGCAATAACATTCTTGACACTGCCCCCTATTTCTACGCCTGTCACGTCCGTATTGGTATAAATACGGAAAGTATCCGAATTAAAAATCTTTTGAATTGATACAGCTAAATTCTCATTACTGCATGCCGCCACCGCGGTGGTGGGTATACCTGCGACGACCTCTCCGGCTATGGTCGGCCCTGACAATACAACTAAAGGAGCATGTGGCAAATAATCATGAATGATTTCCGACATACGCTTAAAAGTCTTTGGCTGGATGCCTTTGACCACACTGACAAACACTTTATCTTTATATGCGGTATTTTGAATCTTAGCTAAAGTTTGGGTTAAAAACTCTGAGGGAACAGATAAGACGATTAAATCTGCGGATAAAACCGCTTGATTGATGTCGGAAGTTAATCGCACCTCCGGAGAAATTCTAAAGCCGGGCAAAAATTTCTTATTTTCATGTGTTTTAGCGATCTGAGCAATATTTTCCGGAAACGCACCCCAAAGAGTGACAGGGTATTTCTTACGGCTCAAATGAATGGCCAGGGTCGTCCCCCAGCCTCCATCGCCAATGACGCTGATTCTTTTGATTAAAACATTTTTTAGCGCCAAAAGAAAATCTCCCGCCAAATTTCAAACATATAAGCCGCTCCCCATTTTAAAACCTGTAGTTTGCGTTCCCCTCCGTCACGGGCCGGCTCATCACCGGGGATATCAACAAGTTTTAATTTGCGCTTGGCCGCGCGGATAGATAACAACGGTTCCCAGCTTATTTTTGTATTAAATAATTTTTCTTCAAACGAATAACTGGAATCTTTATCCAGATCCAGATCATAAATTAATTTCTTAGGATATGCCCGGTAAATGACCATAGCATCGGTATATTTAGCGCCATGCAATAAATTAATGCAACCTGTAAACAATCTGTTGCCAAATGCCGTCACCGCATCATCGTCATAGCTTTTTGCGCCTTGCGCATATCGCGACACTATGACCATATCATAACCCTCTTTAAGTTTTGCAATACAAACAGGAATGAGTTCAGGAATGGAATTACCGTCCGGACTAAAGGTGAGAATAACATCCCCTTTAATAAAAGGAAGCGCGTCCATGTAGGCGCCGCGAATACCCGGAGTTTGCTGGACAACCACATCATAGCCCATCTGGCGGGCAATGTCAGCGGTCCCGTCCTTAGACTTACCATCGACGATCAGAACCTGGTCCACCCATTCATTTTTGACCTTAGGCATGACTGAACGCATACCTACTGCTTCATTTAAAGTGGGCACCAGCAAGGTCACCTTCATGGGCATCCTCTCAAATATGTCATTGCGGCGAAAGCCGGAATTTCTTTGGAGCGGGAGAACGGAATCGAACCGTCGTTACTAGCTTGGAAGGCTAGAGTTCTGCCACTGAACTACTCCCGCAAAACTAAAATCTCATCCCTTATACCAGAAAATTTCTGTTAAGGCAAAAGAATTATCTCTTTTAGACATGAACCAAGCCCAAATAGCCCAAGCGCTATCCGTCAGCAGAAGAACCGTCCAATTAAGCCTTATACAGGATAAATCCTGTCCCAATAAACAAAAGGCTTGAGTACAACAGGCGTGCCCTTGCGAAAATGATCAGCCATTTGGCAAACAGTGTCCTCAAATTCATCTTGGGTCATGTCTGATTTCATCTCATTGACCACAGCCGCGGTGATGACCACCCTGCCGGGATCGCCCGGGATCCAATGGTCAAAGACCAAATACCGGGGACTCTTTCTGTCTTCCAGCTCAAGAGCCATTCCCGTGTAATAACACACATAGCCATAGCGGCGTATATAATCCCAAATAGCGATAACAGTCTCAGGCGAAAAATGTTTGGTCCTCATACGCTCGCCAAATTTAGCGCATCTTAAACAATACGTGGCATTGTAACGATGTACCGGCTCGCCACAAGCCCAACATCGTTTGACCGCCATTTTTATGGCCTCTTGCCGACCACTCTTTTTGGTCGTAACTTTTGTACGCATGTCGCTAATTCAAATGAACGTTGATCTTCTTTAAGGCTTCGTTTTTAACTTGCGCATATAAAAAGGTATAGGTTTTGTCCCCGTTTTTGCCCACTTCTTCCAAGGAATATGGCAATGTACAAAGAATTTCCATAAGTTCATTCCTAAAACCAGCCTCGCCTTCTGTGGCAGCGAACCCGTCTTTGACCAATTGTGCGGCATATTTAAATATGAACGTCTTGATCAAATGAAATCTATACATATGAGCCTTGAATGTAATATCGTCGGGATATCGCTTTTGAAATATTTCAGCCAAAGCTAAAACATCATTGACGTTACTAATAGATTTCAATTTGCTCTCGCGTTGTTTGGCATATGCCCGGTAAAATTCCTTTGTTGACCAAGGGATCATGCCCTTGTGCGCCAAATCAAGTTCAAGATTTTCTCTTTTCATAGATTACTCCCTCAAAACTTGCCGGTTCTATCTAGTTTTTTTATGTGGCCCCTGCCAATATCGAAACCCTGGCCTTCCTAGATAAGGAAAACCAGGGTTCGAATTGGAAGTACTGGTGGACAGAGCAGGATTCGGCGCCTTCCGTATAATTGAATTTTTAATGGGCAGAGCAGGATTCGAACCTACGAAGCGCGAGCGCAACAGATTTACAGTCTGTTCCCGTTGACCACTTGGGTATCTGCCCTTAAAGTAATGCCATTCTCTTAACGATCGCTGTCATTCCCGCGAAAGCGGATCCTCATACCGGACACTCGCAGGTGCTCGGAATCTTATTTCTACATGGAGCTGGCTAGAGGCTTCGAACCCCCGACCTGCTGATTACAAATCAGCTGCTCTACCAACTGAGCTAAGCCAGCGAAATATCAAAAAACTTCCAAAGCGGGTTGTAATATATCAAAATTGCTCATAGCTGTAAAGGCTAAGATTTTTTATTGTCTCGCCAAAATAGAAATGTCCGGTTTCCTTTGATATCATTTTAACTGGCTAACGGGAGCAATTTCATTGGTATTTAACCGTCAAGAAATCGCCTTAAATCCTTCATCGGCTGGATATTAATAATCACCGGCACAAAACCGGGGACATTTTGCAACTGTTGCAGTTGCCCCACGAAAGAGATTTTAAGCCTGTACTTTCTTAAGCATTTATCGTCGAAGATTTGAAATCAACTATAAATTAAAATAAAAATATTTAAGATTTGAGCACGGGAAAGCACACAATGAGATAAAAAAAGGTCAACATACTCCGGTAAAATTTCCGGTGCCAAAGCAAGTTGTTTTAGTATCGTCTGCATTTCCACTCAAAACCACAAAACCATCACTGTAACCTGCTGCAGTGTACGCCATTATCGACCAACTTTGAGGATTTGAACTATCAGTAATAATATTACCGTTAGCATCTGAAGAGAAAAAGGCATTCCCAACTATATAGTTAAAATTTAGGCTGTTCGGATTAGCATATGCATAACAAGAAATGCCAGAAGGACAGGGCTCACCAGAAACAGTGTGATAACCAGCAAAGCAAGAGTTTTCACTGCCAACGTGTCCTCTCAAGCAAGGGACAAGCTGAGCTTTTATCGCAGACAT
>JADFXH010000012.1 GCA_015233675.1 Candidatus Omnitrophota bacterium | reverse complement strand
ACCCATACAGGGCCTCATCCGGCCACATGCTTTGGGGGGATAAAAAAGCAACCTGGATGTAAAAAGAGAGTCCAAAAACGGCAAGAAATAATAAGAAATATAAATGTGTACGGGTGTTTTTCGAATGAGCTACCCGCCTCATTCCTATTTCCTTTCCCTTACAAAAAGCGGTAACGACGCCTCCTTCCTGCTATCAACAGCCAGATCAATCGAATATTCTCCGTAATTTTCTAATTTTAACATTTGAATGTTAAAAACCAAATTTGCTGACCCCGACCTTTGTTCATCAGGAAAAGCAATCTTAATTGTGCCGTTTGCGCCTGGTAGAATATGCTTACCATCCAAATCAACAAAATTTACAGTGACCCTGTGTTCTCCCTGTTCAATATTCTCGAACCTGACCCTAAAAGCGATCGCGCATTGAGGATATAGCACAGGGATATTGGCCGTCCAGATTGTATCAAATGCGCCTAGTACATTTAATTTTCCGCCTATATCAACCGTTGCGGCATCACATAATGAAAAGACTTCTATATTCATAGCACAAAGTATTGCATAGGGTTAATTGTAATAAATATTGGCCAAATAAAACGTAATGTTAGACTGATTTTCTTTTGCTGTGCCAACCCAGGCAAACCCGCCTATAATATGGGACAAATCCTTGCCCGTAAGATCAATGGAATATTCTTTCCAATTATTTGTAAGAACGATTGGCTCGCTTGAAGCGCTGTCTGAATCCGGATAGGAATGCCCCATCCCAATGCCTCCCATTTTGAAGGTAACGACCTCTCCTCCCTTATCTCCCCTGGCCCAAAAAACCAGCTTTTTGGCGCCGGTTAAATTAAAACCGCCTTTTACATCCCCCCAATTATTAGAAGGCTCCAGCCAATAAACTCCTGCCCAACCTGTACCAATAGCCGCACAATCTCTGTCAAATTGAGCTTGAATACAGCTTCTATTTCCATTGCAATTATCAACCCACACATCATTGATCGAAACACATCTCCCATCCGGCATAAAGCCGGAAGCGGCAAAATGGTTAAGAGATGGTTTGTCCTTGTAAACATAAAATTTCTCAAACGCTTTCTGCCCAGCTGAAGCCGGCTTCTCTCCCGCTTGAGACAAAGCAGTTAAAAACAAAACAAAAATTCCTGCAATAGCAACTGCACCCAGCGCAACATTTATTTTTCCGGTTAGTTTAAACATATAATTTATCCTTCCATTAGGCGTTTTTTATTGTAGATCATATTTTGACGAGTATATTCGGCGATGTCAAGTTTATTGGTATCCATGCGGATGGCGTCTTCAGGGCAGGCTTCGACACAAAAACCGCAATAGACACATTTGCCTAAATCAATGTTGAATTCAAAAGGATATTTTTCAATATTAGGGTCCGGATGTTCTGCGGCGGTAATTTCAATGCACCTGGCGGGACAGATAGTTTCACACATCATGCAGGCAACGCATCTTACAGACCCGTCTTCACGTTTGGTCAAGCGATGGCGGGTCCTTAAACGTAATGCCAATGGCCGCGGTTTTTCCGGGTATTGATAGGTAACGGCAGCGGGAATTTCTTTATAAAGACCAAAAAGATGAAAAACGTGAAAAGTTAAATTGTAAAAAAAATGCTTAGAGGTCAGCCAAAGCCCCTCCATCAGTGTCGGTATATAAGTGTTTTCCAGCCAATTTAGCTCTCGGCGATTGGATTGTTTCCAGGCGCGCTTCATCTGGGCCATACGTAATGAAGCAAAAGAGCCCTTGGGATCGAAGTATTTCTCTAGCTCTAGGCGGCGTTTTTCGGTCATATTACCCATAAATTTATCTCAAAAAAATTATCACAACAGCTGTAATAGCAATGTTAACTAACGACGCGGGCAATAAAATTTTCCATCCCAAATTCATCAGCTGATCATATCGAAAGCGGGGAAAGGTCCATCGGACAGCCATTAGGGTCCAAATAAAAAAACTCACCTTTATAAAGAATGACAAAACCCCCAAAATCACAACCGGTAAATTAGAAAGGGCCATATGCCCGCCCCATGGAAAATAAAATCCATCCGGATGAAGATACGGCACCTGCCATCCGCCCAAAAATAAAGTCGTCATCAAAGCCGCAACCAGCACTGTTTCAACGAGGTCAGCCATAAAAAACATCCCGAATTTCATGCCGCTGTATTCCACAAAATAGCCTATGATCTCTGATTCTCCTTCAGGAAGATCAAAGGGAATACGTTTAGTTTCAGCCGCGGCCGCGGTCAAAAATAATAAGAAAGAAAGCGGCTGAACAAAAACCCCCCACTTAGGGATCCACCCTCCAAACATGTACGCTCCCTGCGCACGGTCTAACATTTGAAGGTCCAAAGTATTAAATACCATAATAACACCCGTTATGGCCGCGGCCATGGTGATCTCATAGGAGATCATCTGTGCCGCGCCGCGGATCCCTCCCAGGAAAGCATAATTATTGTTTGAAGAGAACCCTGCCAAAACAACACCGTAAATCCCCATGGACATCATGGCAAAAATATAAATAAGCGCGATATTGAGATTGGCCGCCTGAAGCTGGATTGCGTGACCATTCAAAACCAACTCCCCTCCAATGGGAATGGCTGCGAAACCAACCAAAGCAAAAGTGATTGATAAATATGGAGCGAGATTAAACAAAAATTTATTCGCGCCTTCAGGGATGAACTCTTCTTTGCTGAGCATCTTGAGGACATCGGCAAATATATGAAAAAGTCCCATGGCCTTAAACCCAAAAATTGTCGCGCGATTTGCGCCTATGCGGTCTTGCATAAGCGCGCTTTGCTTGCGTTCAACCCAGGTCAAAAGTCCGGCGATGCCAAACACGATAAGCAATGTGCCTGCGCTTAATATGAATTTGATTAATACATCGTTCAACCTTTTACTCCCCTTCCAATAAATGTATGCTCAAAAACATTTACTCATTGCTGCGTGCATTATAAGTAATAAATTTCACAAAAGTTTTAATAACATCCCTTTATCAGAGATCTTTTCATAGGACATTTCGGAAAATGGAGCCAGCGTTGCGGCTATGTCCTTAAATATTTCCTGAGAATCTTGATAGCCCAACGGCACGCCTAATTTTGCGCTTAGCAATGAGAGGATATCCCAATCCCCTTTGGCCTCGCCTATAGGCAAAAATGCCGGCCAAATCCGCTGAACCCTTCCCTGACAATTGGTAAAGGTGCCTGTCTTTTCTGCGTAGACACTGCTGGGAAGATTCAGGTGAGCATAGTTGCATGTGTCATTGATGTTACTGCCCTGGTAAACAAAAAGTTTCGCCTTCCTGGATATTTGCTCAACAGTCTTTTTGTCCCAAAGAGCAATCAAATCATGTCCGAACACATACAGCAAATCAATATCTCCGGATATTGCTTTTTGCACGATTCCTGCGGCATCTGCATCAGGCTCAAGAATATTTAAAGCGCCTGCCGTATTGGGATTCTTGTCTGCTTTAATAAGGAAACTATCGCTGTCTCCAGGTGGTTGGGGCACCCTAAAATCAACTTGCGCTCCCTTAAGGGTTTCTTTAAATAATTTACGGATGACAAAAAGATCCTCATTGGTCAATTGCGCAGAGGCTAAAACACCGATCCTGTCCGTACGATTGAAACTTTTAAGTGATTTGAGGGCCTGCGCAACGGTATCAATGGCCCTGTCCCATAAAATAACGTCGTCATTAAGCTGCGGATGCTGAATTCTATTCTCATCGATAAAACGGTACTTATACCGGCCCTTGTCACACATCCAATAGTCATTAACATCCTGGTTGTGCCGGGGCTTGAGGCGCATGACCCGGGCCTTCTTGAGTTGAGCGGGACGCATTTTATCCCACTCAACGGTGATATTGCATCCCATACTGCAGCCCGGACAAACTGATTTAGTTTTGTCCAAATACCAAACACGGCATTTAAAGCGGAAATCCTTGTCAGTCAAAGCTCCGACCGGACAAATATCAACAACATTCCCCGAATAGCTGTTATCCAGCTGTTTACCGGGATAAACATCCAGTTGGGAATGGTCCCCCCGGTTAAACACCCCGAATTCATGGGTCTTTGTAATATTATCCGTGAAGCGCACGCAACGGGTGCAAAGAATACAGCGTTCCTGATCAAGCATGACCGTGGGGCCAATGGAAAAAGCCTTCTTTTCTTTTTTAACTTTTACGTCGCTAAGCCTGCTGTCATACTGGCCATGCTCCATGTAATAATCTTGAAGCTTGCATTCCCCTGCCTGGTCGCAAACAGGGCAGTCCACGGGATGATTGACCAGCAAAAACTCCAATATAGTTTTACGGACTCCAAGGACTTTAGGAGAATTTGTCTTAACAACCATTCCCTCGGTAACCGGCGTATAGCAGGAGATTTGCAGTTTTGGCTGTTTCTCGACTTCTATCATGCAAATTCGGCAATTGCCGGATACGGGAAGCGCCGGATGATAACAGTACCGGGGAATAGTAATTCCCAACTTGTCCGCCGCCTGAATGATCGTTGTCCCTGCGGGGACTTCTATTTGTTTCCCATCAATGGTTAGGGTTGGCATATTATCTCTTAATTTTAGCTTCAAACTCACTGCGAAATTTAGTTACATATGATCCGACGGACATTGAAATCGCGTCTCCAAACGCACAAATTGTATTGCCTCCGATATTATTCACAATTCCGGGAAGATTAAGTAAATCATGCTCACGCGCGCCTCCTTGATAAATCCTTTTAATAATGCGATAAACCCATCCGCTGCCTTCACGGCAGGGGGTACACTGGCCGCAGGACTCATGTGCAAAAAACCGTGCGGCAATCATCGCCGCCCAAACCATATCCGTGGTATCATCCATAACGATGATGCCGCCTGATCCTGCCATTGAACCAATGGCTTTAAGAGAATCGAAATCCATTTTTACATCAATTTGATCAGGCGTCAAAACCGGTGCTGAAATGCCTCCGGGGATTACTGCCTTAAGCTTACGGCCATGGGGTAACCCGCCGGCATGATCATAAATAATTTCACGCAATGTCACTCCATGTGCAAGTTCATAAACTCCCGGGTTAACGACATGCCCGCTTACGCAAAATAAACGGTTCCCTCCATTTTTCTCGCTCCCCAATTTTGCGTACCACTCAGCCCCTTTATTGATAATCGCAGGCACGCAAGAAATAGTTTCCACATTATTGATGACCGTCGGACAGCCAAACAGCCCCTCCACTGCGGGAAATGGCGGTTTAAGGCGGGGGAATCCTTTTTTCCCTTCCAGCGATTCCAATAATGCTGTCTCCTCACCGCAAATATAAGCTCCGGCGCCGGGATGAACAACAACATCAATATCATAACCGGTTCCCATGATATCGTGCCCCAAGAATCCGGCTTTGGTGGCCTCCGCCACCGCATTTTGCATTGAATGTAAAGATTTTGTGTATTCCCCGCGAATATAAATGTACGCCTTGTGGCTGCCCACGGCATAGCAAGTGATGATGATCCCCTCGAGCACTGCATGGGGATCTTGTTCAAGAATGTATTTATCTTTAAATGTCCCCGGCTCGCCCTCATCCCCATTGACGACTAAATATTTGGGCTTAAGGTTATTCTGCGGAATAAAGCTCCACTTCATGCCGGCCCCAAATCCGGCCCCGCCTAGTCCGCGCAAGTTGGATCTCTTAATTTCGTCAATGACCCCCACCGGCGTCATTTGAGTCAACGCTTTTCGGGCAGCCTGATACCCATTATCTTTTAGATAACCAATAAAATTATTCTGAGTATTGGCTTGGAACATATGCCGGGTTACTATTTTTTCCATAATCTAGCTGTTCTGATCGATAATCTCATCGATTTTCTTTTTATTTAAGCAGCCTATATATTCTTTATTCCCCTGCATGACGGGTGCAATTTCACAAGCACCCAAGCACTCGACTGCGCTCAAACTGAATTTCCCGTCAGGAGTTGTTTCTCCGGGTTTAATGCCGAGCCTGTCTTTAATATGTTCAATTATTCCCTCACTTCCGAGTAAGGCGCAAGCGGTAGTCTGACAAATTGAAAAATGATATTTCCCTTTGGGTGTCTGGCGGAATAAATGATAAAAGGACACGACTTCATGGACATGTACAACCGGAACATCAAGATACTCCGCGATGTTTTTTTCTGCCTCTGACGAGATCAATCCTTCTTTTTCCTGAATGATGTGCAGCAGCGGCAAAATGGCCGTACGCTTTTGCTCATACTTGGCCGCAATTTTATCAAACACTTTTAAGTACTCCGCACTAAAAATAAACCCCTCCTAGATTGTATTTCCATCACATGGCAGCAGGAATAAATTTGTTTTTGTTCGCTTCTCCGGCAACTTGCTCGCAACGACAACAATATTATCTATCCAGCTCCCCCGCAATCATATTGACTGACCCAAAGGTTGGGATCAAATCCGCCATCATCCCTCCGATCAAACATTTAGGCAGCGCGGCCATGATCGCAAAACACGGCGGATGAACACGTACCCTCCAAGGCTGGTCGCGTCCGTCAGAAACAATATAAAACCCCAGCTCTCCATTGGCGCCCTCCACTGGAAAGTACGTTTCGCCAACGGGCGGCTGGATCCCATGTCCGTACATAACCAGTTTAAAATGATTCATCAATCCTTCTATGTTGCCGTACGTATTTTCTTTGGCAGGAAGCACCACGTCTTTTTTATGCGCGTAGATCGCATCATGATACTTTCTTGTGCTGCCTTGCAAGGTGGGGTCCAGGGCGACTTCATCCTCAATTAATTCTTCGGTCTCTCCCATCTTGGCACGGTCCACCATTTGGGCAGCAGGTATCACCTCACCCGTCAATCCGCAAGCGATCTCCCCATCTGGTATCTGCACAAAACACTGCTCAATGATCCTGAGGCTTTGTTCCATCTCTGCCATACGGACAAAATACCTGTCGAGATTATCCCCTTTACTGCCCAATGGAACTTCAAATTCAAGCTTGTCATAGATAAGATAGGGGCTTGCTTTACGCACATCATACGACACTCCCGTTGACCTTAAAAACGGCCCCGTAATCCCATACGCAATCGCATCTTCTGGCGATATCTTTCCGATATCCTTCATCCGGTCAGAAAAAATACGGTTACGGGTCAACATTTCATCTGCCTCAATAAGGACCTTGCGTACCTTAGCGATCTTTTGAAATGCTCTGTCCGCAAACCCTTGCGTCAAATCAGCCTTGACCCCGCCTATACGGACATATGAAATAGTCAAACGTGCCCCAGTTATCTCTTCAATCAGTTCATATAAAAATTCCCGGGCCTTGATCATATACAGGAACGCTGTCATTGCGCCCATCTCCATGGCCGTAGCGCCAATGCAGGTCAAATGGTCGGTAACACGCGAAATCTCGCTCATGATGACGCGTATATATTGGGCACGTTCGGGGATGTCAATCCCTAATAATTTTTCAACAGCCAGAGCAAATCCCGCATTATTAATCAAGGGAGAAACATAATTCAACCGGTCCGTGTAGGGAAAACACTGTGAATACATCACTGTCTCGCACATTTTCTCAAAGGCCCGATGAAGATATCCGATCTCTACATCGGCACCTTTTATTTTCTCGCCATCCAATTCCATAATGATGCGGATAACGCCATGCATTGCCGGATGCGAAGGTCCAACGTTTAATAACATGGAACGCCTTTGAGTCATTAGTTTATCGGTCCGATTAATGGTTGACGTTTATTAAACGGATAATCCTTACGTAAGGCGTGCCCCTCAAACTGATCATACATCAAGATACGCTTCAAATTAGGGTGTCCTTTAAATTGAATGCCAAACATATCCCAAACTTCTCTCTCATACCAATTCGCCGAAGCCCACAGATCGCTGAGCGTGTCCACTTGAGGATTTTTCTCATCCACAGGGACTTTAATCCTAATCCGCTTGTTAAACTTCAACGAAAAAAAATGATACACAACTTCGAAACGAAACTCCTTCTGGACGCGTCCCCCGGTATAAAACAAATAATCAACAGCGGTCAAATCCATTAAAAAGTTAAAATCCATTTCTGGCGTTTCTTTTAAAAATCGGGCAACACTGCGCAAATTTAACAGACCAATGACGGCAGTTTCATCTCCCCGAAATACATGGGACTCGATGATCTTATCGGAGAACTTTTCCTGGAGTCTTTGTAAAGGAGTCAAAATTCCCGGTTGTTTTGATGTTGTATGGTTTTCTGTCATTTTGCAGGTTCTATATGTTTGATCTTTCCCTCAGTGGAACACTTGCCCTGAATCCCGTCAGGCCGGCCGATTTTTGAACAAGGATCATAAAGGGCCCTTGACTGCTCATTTTTTTGTATCTTTTCCTGAAGTTTCATTAAACCGTCAATAACATTCTCCGGACGCGGGGGGCAGCCCGGAATATAAATATCCACAGGGATAATGGTATCAATGCCCTGCACCGTTGCATAATTATCGTAAAATCCTCCTGTGCACGTGCAAACCCCGAAAGCTATCACCCATTTAGGTTCACACATTTGATCATAGACCGTCTTTAAAACAGGCGCTAATTTATGGCTGATGGTTCCCACCACAAACAGAACGTCTGCCTGACGGGGAGAAAATCGCGGGAAGCCCGCACCAAACCGGTCAACATCATAGTGAGCAGCAGCTGTAGACATATATTCCATACCGCAACAGGCAGTGACAAATGGATATTGAAAAATGGAAAATTTACGCGCCCAGCCGATGGCGTCGTCTAATTTTGAAGTAAAAAAATTCCCTGCCGAACTCATTTAAGCTCCCCCGGTTACTCCCAATCCAAAGCTCCCTTTTTTAATACATAGATAAATCCCAGGACCACAAAACCCATAAAAACAGCCATCTGCGATAAACCAAAAATCCCCAATTCCCTGAACATCACGGCCCAGGGAAAAAGAAAAACAAGCTCAACGTCAAAAACGATAAAAAGCATGGCCACAATATAGAAATGCATCGGGCTGTTGCCGCCGGGCAGTGAAAAAGGCTCCTTGCCGCATTCAAAGGGTTTTGATTTGGCTGCGCTGGGAAATTTCGGGCCTAAAATCTTAGGCAGGGTCAACAAAAACGCCGCAAGCGCCAATGCAAATAAAAAAGCAAATATAATTGCCAGATATTCTAACATTTTTAGATAAAAACTTACTGAATTGATAAAAATACTTACAAATTTTCTAAGATCATATTCACATTGACATAATCTTTGACCAGACGCCTGGCTTCCAGGATCTTATCATGGTCCGTCTTCTGGATCTTGGGGGTCATGTTCTCGATAGCTGCAGCGATGGTGTAAGTATCCTGTTCGGAATAAAGCACCGGTATCCGGCTGTCTTTAAGCAGCCCCGCGATCTTATGGTCAGGAGTCAGCCCTCCGGTCAAAATGAGGCCTGCAACCTTGACCGCCCTTCCCTGCTGCAGCAAATACGAAGAAACAGCCACCAGCATATTATCCACCCTGTCACCTGAGGTGATCACCAACGCCCCATCGCGCAGATGGCCGATCATGTTATACGGTTCCATCGCCGCAACAATAGCATTCTGGACACGGGCACGCAAATTTTCTTCCCCTGAAAATACCCTTAAATCCAGACGCTCCCTGATTTGCTCTACCGTCGGGGCGCTTAACATTTCCATTTCAGGGATAACGCCTAAAAGCCGTATGCCTTTACGTTCCAATCCCTTGCCGACAATGCTTTTAATTTTATCCAATTTGTCCGGTAATACTTTATTAATAATGACACCCAGTACCGGCACCTTGCATTGATCAAAAAGGGCTTTATTAAGCATGACCTCATCAATAGCACGGCCAATGCCGCCGCCGGAGACGATAATGGCCTTGCTCCCAAGCAGGGCAGCAACATCCGCGTTAGAACAATCAAATACCGAGCCCACCCCCGCGTGACCCGTGCCTTCGACAATAATAGCGTCCTTGCCTTTAGTGATCGTCTGAAAAGCTTTAAAAATCTTATCTTGCAGCTGCTGTTTTTGAGGCTCAAGAATATATTTTTCCGTGAAACCGCGGCCAACGGTAATTGGACTCATATCTTTGATATGTTTCTTGCAGTGATAAACCTCTCCTATCAAATAAGTGTCTTTATCAATGGCCATTTCTTCATACGTGACGGTCTCCTGGCCAACAGGCTTCATAAACACAGTTTTGATCTTGCGTTCCTGAAAAATCTTAAAAAGCCCCAGGGATATGGTCGTCTTACCTGCATTTTGATGAATGGCTGAAATAAAAATATTTTTAAGCTGTTTTACTTTTTTCATGGATCCCCTGCTGTTTAAGATTGCGCCGGTTGCTTATCCGTGAGTTTAGCTGTCAGCGCTCTGACCGATTCCAGGATATCAATCGGAACTGCCAAAACAACCGTATTAGACGGTGTTGGCCCCAGACCATCAATGGTTTGAAGCGTTCTTAACTGCATGGCTCCTGGCGATTGGGCCATTGTTTTTGCTGCTTCTGCTAAGTTGACAGCCGCTAATTTATCGCCTTCGGCCTTTGTGATCGTGGCTCTTTTTTCTCTTTCCGCGGAAGCCTGCCTTGCCATCATCTTCTTTAATTCTTCAGGCACATCCACGTCTAAAATCTTGATCGCCGATACTTTCAGTCCCCAATTCTCTGACTGCTTCTGAATGATGGCTTCAATTTCATCGCCAATTTTTTGACGTTCCGCCAACAGGTCATCAAAAGTCATCCCTCCAACCACATCCCGCAAGGCCGCTTGAGCATATTGGGAGACCGCATACAAATAATTCTGAACTTTTATAACGGCTGTTTGCGCTTCTACCACTTGAAAATAAACGACGCCATTGATGGAAACCGGCACATTGTCCTTGGTGATCGCCTGCTGTTTGGGAATATCATTAGTCAGCACCCTCATGTCCACAACCCTTGCTTCTTCAAGGATAGGTATAATAAAATTTAACCCGGGTTGAAGCGTTCTGGAATACTTCCCCAGCTGAAATACAACACCTGTTTGATACTGCTGAATTATTCTGACTGAAAAGGCTATCAAAACTACTGTTAGCGGGATTAAGAAAATGGCCATAGTCCTTTACCCTCACTTTCATTTCTGTTAACAAATTAAAATTTTAACATTTGCATTAAAGAAAAACTACTTAAAAAAAGGCGATTGTTTACAGACTGCGCCACATGAAGGGTCCGTTTGTAAAAGCGGATTCCCGCTTGCGCGGGAATGACAAAATCTATTATGTCATCCCCGCGCAAGCGGGGATCCATCATCAAAGAAGGGCAAAGGATCTTAAGATTCTTTGCCCTCTAATAATTAACTAAACATGCTATAAGGATAAATACCTGAGGCGTGGCCATCGCTCCAGGTTATACCAACGGCATAATTCCCCAAAGTCAGAATTTCTTCAGGTTTGACATCTTCCGGGATTTTCTTGATGTCCGCTAACCTCTGTCCTGTCAGCTCTGATACACATGAAGCACAACGGCAATTAGCCCGAAGGTCAAAAGCTTTTGCTGATATTTCTCGTCCGTTGCTAAAAGTCAATACCACATGGCCATCCCTATAGCCGGAATTTTTCAAATCTGATTGAGACAACTGCATTTCTTCAACGGCTTGCAGCAACTCATTAACGGCCTTTTGAATGCAGGGATTGGCTTTGTAAACACTCATGTCCCCTGAAAGCTCCTGCTGGATGGGGATCTCGGCCAAAGTCTTGACCCCAAATCGTTTGGAGATAGCCCCTGCTTTTTGTTCCCCAAAAATATAATATTTTTTCCCTGTATCAGGCGCTAAAAAATACGCCATATTTTCAATCACTCCTAAGATCGGCACCTTGACTTTTTCAAACATCAGGATGCCGCGAGCGGTATCCACCAGGGAAAGGCTGTGGTGTGTTGATACGATCACTGCCCCTGTTAATTTAATCGATTGGGTTATGGTTAATTGAACATCCCCTGTCCCTGGCGGCATATCGAGAATCAAATAATCGAGCTCTCCCCAATCCGT
Source organism: Candidatus Omnitrophota bacterium (assembly GCA_015233675.1). Taxonomy (GTDB): domain Bacteria; phylum Omnitrophota; class Gorgyraeia; order Zapsychrales; family Fredricksoniimonadaceae; genus JABDGZ01. The sequence goes on along the minus strand of JADFXH010000012.1, from coordinate 45,702 downwards.
TTGAAACAATAGTTGCTGAATATATCTCGCAACAATAGGCCCGCGAAGCACCGCTGGAGAATCTCCTAATAGAAACCCGAAAGACATAAGTTTAAGCCCCTTATAGTCAAAGGGCAGGATCATTTTAAATTCATTGGATTCTATCAAAGGATTTTGAAGTCTAAACAGCACCGGCAGAGAGGGGCCATAAATGTCCGCATCCAAAAGTCCTGTCTTAAATCCCCTCTGGGCTAATTCCCAGGCCAAGGCGGCGGCAACAGTTGATTTGCCGACTCCTCCCTTACAAGAAGAGATCGCAATAACATGTTTGACTTTAGATAAAGAAAAAGAATTACTGCTCATAAGATATCAACCCCTTAATTTTAATCGGGCAGTCAAAGCCTGAGGGATTTCATCAGGGAAATCAACAATAATAACCCCCGCATCACGCAAAATCTGCATTTTAGCGTCGGCCGTGGATTCGCCGGAAGAAATAATCGCCCCTGCATGCCCCATGCGCTTGCCCGAAGGGGCGCTGCGTCCGGCAATAAAAGCCGCCACAGGTTTAGTGACATGCTTTTTGATACACTCTGCGGCCAACTGTTCATCCCCCCCGCCGATTTCTCCAACCATTACAATCGCTTTCGTTTGTGGGTCTTCCTGAAATAACTTTAGAACATCAACAAATCTGGTGCCGATAATAGGGTCGCCTCCTAAACCGATACAAGTAGATTGCCCCATATTATTAATAGTAAGGTTGTAAACCACCTCATAAGTCAAAGTTCCTGAACGAGAAACAACCCCTATATCGCCGGATTTATGAATATGTCCCGGCATAATACCGATCTTAGCTTTACCTGGTGAAATCAATCCCGGACAATTAGGCCCGACCAAACGGCTTTGGCTGTGGCTCAACGCTTTTTTGACTTCTACCATATCCAAAACAGGGATCCCTTCGGTGATGCAAACGATCAAAGGGATGGCGTTGGCAATGTCTTCGAGTATTGCGTCTTTGGCAAATTTGGCCGGGACATAAATGACTGCGGCATCACAGCTAGTTTTATCCTTTGCTTCTTTGACGGAATTCAAAACAGGGATCCCGTTGATTTCTTGACCGCCTTTACCGGGAGTCACTCCGCCGACGATTTTAGTGCCGTAGTCTGCCATCTGCTTGGCATGAAAAGAGCCGTCACGGCCGGTGATTCCCTGAACAATAACCCTGGTATTTTGATCGATCAGTATGGACATGCTTCAATCTTTCGATATTTTTACCGCTTGCGTAACAGCCTGGCGCATAGATGTATAGATTGTCAAACCTGCCTGAGTTAAAAGAGCTTTCGCTTCTTTTTCATTAGTTCCTGTCAAACGGATGACCAATGGGATCGGAATATCAATTTGCTTTAAAGCGGTTAAAATCCCGTTGGCAATATCATCACAACGGGTAATACCGCCGAAAATATTGATCAAAATGACTTTAATGTCTTTGTTACGCAAAAGAATCTTCACTGCATTGAGCACTTTTTGCGGATTGGAAGACCCTCCCACATCCAAAAAATTAGCCGGCCTGCCGCCAAGCAAATTAACCGTGTCCATAGTTCCCATCGCCAATCCCGCTCCATTGACAATGCAGCCGACATTGCCCTCCAGCTTCACAAAACTCAACCCTTCATCCTTTGCTTCAAGCTCATCGGCATCTTCATATTTCAGGTCTCGCAAGGCAATCAATTCCGGATGGCGATAGAGCGCATTATCATCAAAAACGACCTTGGCATCGGCGGCAACCAAATTGCCGTCTTTATTGACAACAAAGGGATTAATTTCCGCTAAAGAACAATCTTTTTCAAAAAATAATTTAAGTAAATTTTTCAGGATGGAAGTGGCACTCTGCTGCAGGCGCGCATCATTAAATAACCTGACGGCAACCGGGCCCCAGCGCGCTTCATCAAGGATTTTATCCCCCTGCATATAAAATTTGATGATCTTATCTGGATGGGCCTTGGCTGTTTCTTCAATTTCAACCCCGCCCTCGGCAGAAGCGATAATAACCGCGTCCCCTTTAATATTGTCGATGGTCACGGCCAGGTAATATTCTTTTTTGATATCAATGGCCTTGACAATCAACAGACGCTGGGCGCAATATCCTTTGATATTCAAATTTTTGATACGATTAAATTCGTAAACAAGCTGTTTTTCATTGCCGGCAATCTTAATCCCTCCCGCTTTGCCCCGGCCGCCGGCCAAAACCTGGGCCTTGATAACAACGGGGAAGCCTATCTTATGGGCAATAAAAAGGGCTTCATCAGACGTTTGGGCCGCATCGCCTTCGGCTATGGGAATTCCGAATTCGGCAAATAAGTTTCTGGCCAGGTATTCGTGGATTTTCATAGGATTGATATGAATAGTATCATAATTTCTATAAATTACGATAAAAAATGTGCTTGAAATATGCGTCTTACCAGGGATCTTTTTTAAATCCGCTTAAAATCTTTTCTCCGCGTAAGATCAAATCTACGGGCTTGGCATCTATCCGCAATCCTGCGTTATGCTCAATATGGATCGTGTACAAATACCCTGGAACAAAAACAACTCCCGGGGCCTCGATTTGTACACTCTTGATGCCGGCACTCCTGGCCTTGCTTTCATCAAAAGCAAAGCGCCAAAAGTCCTTCCAGAATCTATTCTCAAAAACACTGGCCCTCCCGGGAATTTTATAACCGCCGGGTATCTCATTGACTTGGGTTATTGGAAATTCCTGGGTAAGGGGGCCATCGAGCCTGAATACTTTCCAGAACAAATAAACACTCCTGCCTTTAAAACGATCTCCTGCAGCAACAAATTTGTCCTCAAAACGCACCACCAGGGATTGAAATTGGATCAAATTCCCGTTAAAGGTAAAATATTTAGGCGGCAAGGCATGTCCCCGGCTGTCTTCTTCGACAAATTTGATGGTAGTTATCCTTTGGTGTGACCTTTCGTCATAATTAACAGAAGTCACAATCACCAAAGCGGCCCTAGACTCTGCCTGAAGGCGGTCCAACATTTGCTGATACACATGTTCTTTATTAAAATGCCAAATCAGCCAAAAACCGGCAATAATCAAACAAAAAACAATAAAAAGAAATCTACCCATATAAACGCCTCTCCATTTATTTTATTACCTCTTTATCGTACTATTTTAACCCATGATAAGCAATAGCTGTCCATCGAAGTTGCGTAAATTAATACGAAATTTTCTTTAGCAATCTCTCGAACGAAAATATTATTGTTTTCTATGGCAAAGCATGCCCCAATTAGTTATGATTGCGTCATGGAAATTCTTCATCATTTAATAGATTTTTTTATCCACTTAGACAGTCATATCTCTTCCCTCAGCGCCCAGTATGATGCCTGGACTTATTTGATCCTCTTTCTCATTATTTTCTGTGAAACAGGTCTGGTCATCACTCCATTCTTACCTGGAGACTCCCTGCTTTTTGTATTAGGCGCAATGGCTGCTTTAGGACGACTGCGATTAAACATATTGATCCCGGAATTAACTGTCGCGGCCGTTGGGGGAAACATGCTTAACTATACGATCGGCGTATTTTTGTCAAACAAGGTTACCAATAATCACGCCATCCCTTTTGTCAAACAAGCTTACATTAAACGCACACATGACTTTTTTGAAAAGTACGGGGCTAAAACCATTATCATCACCAGGTTCGTCCCCATCATCCGCACCTTCGCTCCTTTTCTTGCGGGAGTCGGAAAAATGCCTTATGGTAAATTTATAATTTATAATCTGGTCGGAGGAACGGCGTGGGTTTTGGTGGGGATATTAAGCGGTTTTTTCTTCGGCAACCTGCCTTTTGTGCGTAAAAATTTCTCTCTGGTAATTCTAGCGATCGTATTTATTTCTCTTATCCCTGCGATTATCGAATATATCAAACACAAGAGATCAAACTGATCTTATCTAGCTTCATTTTCCTGGCGGCCTGCTGATCCCTGATCATGAGTTTGTTTATGTTTATGCATCAAGGTTACAAAGTTTGAAAATTGCTCCGGTGTCAAAATCGCTCTGACCGTAAGAATTGAACTTAGTTTATCGTCTTCCATCCCGGATTGAATGCTTTTAATTTGATTATGAATTGCCTTGACCCTGGCCATGTCCAGCTGGGGCTTCATTAATTCCCCGTGAAGCGCCTCTTTATCCGTTTTCATTTCCTGGCGGGCTTTTTCCATCCTTGCCCGATGCTGCTGTTTATTCGTTTCCAGCTGCTGCTTTTGGGCATCTGTTAAATTAAGCTTGCTGTAAAGCTCCTGAATTCCTTGGCCCGAATGTGCCTTGAAGGGGCCTTGGACATCCTGAGCTTGGGCCAAAGACAACGTCGCAAAAACATACACCCCTATAATTCCCAGTAGTGCATTTCTTAATTTTTTCATAAAAATACCCTCATAGTTTAAAGAAAATAATGCTCAATGGGCGTTTTTAAATCGCTGCTGTCCGAAAACGCCTGAGAACCTGTTGAACTCAGCAGTGCAACCAAAAATTCTCCCTGGTCTTTTTCCTGGTAGCGCTGTGTCTGAATTGTGTTTAGAGCTACGGAACCGGCTAAAAGCATTAGTATAAGACTGGCAAAAGCAGGGATCATTCTCGGAAAAGTAATCAATCCTTTTAATTTTCCGATGAAATTCTCAAGATGAACCGTCGCATGATTTGAATGTTCTATGTTTTGCTTGACCAAATCCCAAAGCTCCTCAGGAACCGGCTGGCGCATTGCCTGTTGAAAAGGCAATACTGTTCTATTTTTAACTTCCTTAAAAAAAACACGGCAATCGCCGCAATCCAATAAATGGCTTTCTATTTCTTCGATAGAAATTTTATTTAATTCTTTGTCCATATAATCCGTAAGGATCTGGCTTTTAAATTGATCGCACTTTTTCATAATCCATCTTCTTTCTTAAACTCATAAATTTCTCGCGCGCCCTTTTCAATCTTGAACGCACCGTATTGATATTAATATTTAACGCTTGTGCAATTTCCTCATAGCTTAACCCTTGAATATCGCGCAAGACCACACAAGCCCTTTGGTCAGCATTAAGTTCTCCCAATAAGTTTTCAACCAGACTGGCCTGATGTTCCTGGTCCATATGTGCCTTGACTTCGCTTTCAACGGCGCCTTCACCAAAACATTCTTCAAACGGCACTGTTTTTTTCCTGGCATTTTTCTTGGCAAAATTAATAGCGCTATTGGCTGTAATTCTGTAAACCCAGGTTTTAAATGATGACTCAAAACGAAAATTTTTGAGTTTGTGATAGATGATCATAAAGACTTCCTGGGACACCTCTAAAGCGTCTTCCCTATTATTAACGACCCTGAAAGCAACATTATAAACAAAACTACTGCTTGCTTTATAAACATCCTCAAAGGCCTGTATATCTCCTTGAGCCGCCCTGATCAATATATCTTTGTTAATATCTTCCATCAATACCTTCTGTCATTTAGACAAATTTCCACAGCATAAAGTTCCTTTTGAACCATCAATTAACAGTAACAAGCGAAGCATCTTAAGGTCTAACGATAACAGGCCTTTCACAATCAGACATTTTTGATTTCTCTTTTTGATAAATCTCCGCGTTATCATGCGCCTTAATGGCATCATTGTATTGCTCCAAAATGTCCAAACATAGATTAATGTTTTCTGGTCGGGCTGAAATTGCCTCGTGATAAAAACTTATAGCTTTATTAGGGCTCCCTCTATGTTGATAAATTTGTCCAAGGCTAAAAAATGACACGAAATTCTTACTATCCCGGGCAATCGCCTCTTTATAAAAGCGTTCTGCACTAACATCATCTCTTTTGTCCGCATAAAGATTTCCTAGTCCATAATAAGGGCCGGCAAAATCCGGCTTTAAATCAATGGCTTTTTGATAGAGAGACCGTATTTGGTCAAATCGTTGCCCCTTGGAAACGGCCTGCTTATAAGTTTCCGCATATGCATCCGCCAGTTTACAGTAAGCGAAACATGGCAAAGTCCGTGAATTATATTGCAATTGATTATTCCATAAATTCACACTATTTTGCCAAACCTCACATTGACTCCAAGTCCTGCTTGTCAATATTACAACAATCAGCAACAAAGCTAAAGTAACCCCATATAAGATTGGACGCCGGTTTTGGGCCCAAGAAAACGCCTTTTCAACTAAAACAGCAGCAAACATACACAGCCCAATACTCGCTAAATACATAAATCGATCAGAAACCAGCCCCAAAACATTGTGAAGCCTCAACAGAAAGAAAATATTCGCAACATAAAACGCAAAAGCAAAAATTAATAACCGGTTTCGCCGTAAAATCCATAACGTTCCAAGCAGCCCCATGAACACAATAATATTCAAATAAAATATATTGCCTGACTGTGGAAGACCATCGGGTTGAATCCAAAAAAATAATGTTCGATAGCCCATGTGGTCGTAGTCAAAGGGATATAAGTATAATTGATGGCGCCTGTCCAGATCTCAAAAAAATTCGGCCCAGAGGGTGCTGTTAAAAAAGGATTTTGAAGGAAATGGACGTCGTCATCCCAATTTACAAAATTTGCTTTAAGACATGGCAGGTAGGCAATAAAAACAAAACAGAGAATAAAAATTGGAAGATGTCTCTTCAAAAATAGCATTACTATTTAGTCCTCACGAAGACTCTTCATCGTGCAAAAAACGATCCAGAATCTTACTGTCCTGGGCATCTGCGAGCTTTAAAATATTATCTTCCATCCATTGTATCCATGCCTGTCTATGGACATCCTCGTATGAAAATTGCACTCCGCATTGATACTGCTCTTTCTTCCCGCCTTCCTGAACCATACCAACTTACCTTTGGAGGGAAAAGAGGGAACCTGTTCTATTCTAAAAAACATATCCAGCCCCTGATCAGGCTCAAACAATTTGTCCGTAACGAATAACATTCCGGACCGGCTGATATTAAAAATTATACCTTCACCCTCTATCTTTTTGACAGGAACAGACCAGGTAACATAAAATTGCTTACGTAAACGAAAGCTTTGGCGATTATTTATCATGTCCCATCCTTTGCTTAAAAAATCAATCCTGCCGCTTTATTTGGAAGTCTGATTGCTTTCTGTATTAACCGTTCTAACTAAAGGGATCCCATTATCCCCGCTTGGGATATATACTGTTGTGTGATTTGAACTATTAGCCATCATCATTTGAGCTTTAATCGCTTCGTGTTGTAAATATGCCTGAGTTAAAGTTTTATTGATAATGCCCTGCGCTTCGGCGATACCTTTGGCTTCTATAACTTTTCTTTGTGCTTCTTGGCTTTCTTTTGTCAAAACAAACTTCATTTGTTCGCTTTCCTGTTCTGCTTTCAGTTTTTGCTCTATTGCCTGTGAAACTGTCCCCGGCAGTTGAACCGCTCTTAACAATACTTTCTCAAGAATAACTCCCCTTTCAGAAAGCATTTTTTCTAAATCAGCAAAAATTTTATTTGTTATTTCATCCCTGCTTGACGTATATAGGGCCTTCGCTTCATAAAAAACGGTGGCTTCTCTTACGGCAGAACGAAATTGAGGAACAACAACCACCTCATCATAATCCCTGCCGATCGTTTTATAAATATTGCTAGCCTTATCGGGGCTAAGGCGGTAAAGGATGGAAATTTCCACATCCATTGTCAATCCTTCTTTGGAAGGAACTTGCATTGTTTCTTTTAATTCCTGCGTTTGAACATCCATTAATACTAAATTCACAAAAGGATTCACCAGATTTATCCCCGGCTTCCTCACCTGCTCTTCAACATTGCCCCATAAATCAACTACCCCTACATGACCCGCAGGGACTGTCCTTACCAAACTAAAAAAACCAATAACCCCTGCAAAAATGATTCCTCCAATAATAAAATTCCTTACTGTCCCTGAGTAATCGTAACCTTCCTTTTCATTCCTGAATTTATCCCTCGAAATAATCATAATCAGAGCTGCTACTAATAATGCTACTGCGATCATAAACATATTCTCTCTCCTTTTTTTTGAAAATTCTCCGGGAGCCTGCTCCGGCAGGCAAATGCGCCAGCTTAAATGTCCTATTGACGCTAGATAATAACATCCTCATGAAAATTTGCCAAATACAAAAGAAATCCCTTCGTATGTCCATTCTCTTTAGCATTATACGGACGATAAATTCATGACACTTTGCCTCTCAATCAGGCGTACCGGCAGAAATTCTGTGCCGGCAAAAAGTTTCTTGCTCTTTTTACTTTTTAAATGTTCCAGAATATATTGGGCAGCTTTTTGGGCCATCTCATAAACCGGCACATGGATAGATGTTAAATACGGAAAACGGGCATTAATTATAAAGTCATCGTCATAGCCAATCACCGAAATGTCCTGGGGGCAGGAAATATTTAATTCTTTAATCCTTTCCAGGACCCCTGCGGCCATAATATCAGTGCAACAAAAAATGGCCGTAACTTTTGGGTCGGTTTTTATAATTTGATCAAAGGCTTCATGCGCCTTATCTTGCAAATAATCGGCACCAACCACAAGGTCTTGATTAAGCGTCTCGCCATGTTGTTCCCAAAATGCCTGAAACCCCTTAACTCTCTGCTGGCAATCTCTGGACCATGAAGGACCTGTAATAATAGCAACCCTGCGATGTCCGTGGGAATATAAATGTTCCGCCGCGATCCTGCCTCCAAGGACATGGTCACCGCCTATAAACATCGTCTTCACATCCTCTTCAAAATCATCAATTACAACGGTGGGAACTTTAATTTTTTCCAATACTCGCCTGTTGGAAAAATACCTGAACCAAAGGCTAACAATTAGCCCGTCCACCTGTTCGCCCGACCGAAAATCATAATGGTCCCATTTCTGTTCTTGCCCCAACGTTAATAATTTAAACTGATAGCCGGAACCCTCTAGCGTATTAGAAACCCCTGATAAAAAATGCATGTAATACGCGCTATAAAAAATATCCCTGTAAAACGGTATAACCACTCCGATCGTTTGGGTGGAAGATTGCCGTAAATTTCTGGCAGCTAAATTAGGCGTATACGAATATTTCTTAAGAGCCTGATCGATTTTTAACAAAGTATCTGCCGCCACTTTTTCTCTGGTATGCGGATTAATCGCCCGTGATATCGTAGCAATCGAAACACCTGTTTTTTTTGCCATTTCATGTATAGTCATTTTTCCCATCCGAGTTTGCGGAACAAATCCGATGACGCTTTAAGAGTCCAATGCCGCCAGCTTCTGTTGTGCCGCTTCCGCTGGTTTCCAGAACCAACCCTTGATATCCCAGCATTGAGCATAGAGATACTCATCTACCACTTGCTTGTACGCCTTGCGGGCATCGTCTTTGCGGCCGGCGTTCTGATAGGCCAAACCCAAAATATAAAGACTGGTTCCCACATCGTTCAAAGCCCAAAAACTGTGAATTTTTTCTTTTGATTCATACGGATATTCCTTTAATGAGGCCTGCATCTCTTTGGCCTTGGCCCCATACATCTCTACAGTTTTATTGACATAAATTTCTACCATCTTGACATCATTGCCAGCCAATGCTCCCCAGGCTTTCGTGGTCAGGGTGCTGGATGAAAAATCGCCAAAATCAGCCGACTGAACGCCGGAAGGCGTTTGCCCCTTTGGCTGGTCCTGAGCTATCCCCTGAACATGCCCCGTTAAAAATAAAATAGCTGTAATCAAAGCCAGTTTTCTCATATCTTACCCCCTTATGGTTGTTGGTATTTTATTCAGGTATACTGTTTAAAATATTTTTCAAATAATAATACGACTTGCGCAAATGCCTTTCAAAAGGTGAATTCTTGCCGTTGCCCTGACCTGCAATCCCAAACCATTCTTCATGAATATATCCGTCGGGCGACTGTCCCATTTGTTGATAGGCGATTGATTGATGGTCTTCGGGATCATTAGGCGCCTTCCACCATTCATCCAGGTATTCAAAAACAACCCCTCCGATGGTATTGCCAACGCCGGGACCTCCCGGCATATTATAAATAATGTCATGGAGATTTCCCTGAAGATATTTTAACTGCCTGTCTTCATCCGGCCCTTGCGCCTGCGTATAAGCATCACAACCGTATTCCGTTATTAAAACAGGCTTATCCAGCTCTTTTTTAACATCAATAAAAAGAGCCCCGAACCCTTCTTCTCCCCGATAAGAGTTGACCCCTAATATGTCAATGGCAGGCGCATATTGTTTATAATAATCTATGAGGCCTAATTCAAGGTTCCCGACAGCAACAGGATGGTTGCCGTCAATTTCGTGAATCATTTGCGCAATCTCATTGATAAATCTGGCGTATGCTTCAGGATGTGAGGCCGCATTGGTCCTGCTCGCATTAACTCCTAAGTATTTAGGAGGCAGATTATTTTCATTACCTATAACCCACATAAGTACAAACGGCTCATCCTTGAGGTCCATGACCTTTGCCCTTACGACTTCCTTCATCTTTGCCAGTTGCAGGGGATCGGTATAATCTGTTCCTTTTTCCCAGGAGGCTCCCGAACCCAAAGTATAAGCGCCTAACGGATCTCCGATGATCACTTTAATGCCAAATTTTTTATACAAATCACGCAAAAGCGGTTTATTAACCAGGGTTGGATCATATTTACTAATGGGATTATTAGGCGCGTAAATACGGATAGTATTGATCCCCATCTCTTTGAGTAACTCAAAATCACCAATAGGTTTGTGTTGGCCGCCTTGCCCCTTATCGTCCACCCATGCCTCATAGGGAGCATCAATGGTCCCATTTTTATTTTTGTCAGAGGACATCCATCTGGCATCAAAATTGAAATCCTTGCTGGGGCCTAGCCCAACTTCAGTAGGCGCATAGGTTATGCCTTTGATAAAATATGGTTTTCCCTCAACCAACATTTGCCATTCGCCATTAGCAAATTTAATCATCCTGACCAAACCATTTCCCCTGGTTTCCGCTATTTTTAAAGAACCCAGCTTAGGCATTTCATTAATTTTTTCCTGGATAGTTTTACGAATTATTTTTCCCGGGTTAACTTTAATGATGTCCTGACTTAAATCTACAGCCAGCCCCTTTTGAACCTCAAATGAAGCTCCCTTAAGTTCACAGCTAAGCTCAGGATAATCCCTGCACAAACGCTGAATTGAACTGATGGCCGTCGGCGCAATATACCAGACAAAAGAATGGTCAGCGGCCCAGGCGGCCGAGTGCGGAAAATAAACAATCGCCGCATAATAAGACTTAATTGCCTGCGTAATAAGGCCGGCATTTTCCAAAACCTTGCCCGTATAAAACGTTCTGACCCCCGGATCCTCTTGAGCCTGAGTCCATATATAAAAGGCCTTTTCAAAATCTTTTGAATGCACATATTCCCAGGGATTCCCGTCAAGCAGTCCCTGTTTATTCAATTTGCGGTATTGCGGATCTTTAAAAACATCCATATTAGGATAAATCCCCTCTCCTATAGCTTCCTGTAAAGCCGCCTTGTCCTTAATTGCATACCGGTAATTGGCTTCTCCTAAATTATGAAATTCACCATATTTGCTATACTCCATAAAAACGGATTGCCCCGGATTGTTCAATTTGAATGCCTGTTTAGGCAAAAGATTGCCTTGAAAATAATTTTTCCAAAAATTTTCAACATTCGGATTATCTTTTTCTTGAGCTTTTAATAGGGAAGGAATTATCAAACAAAAAACTGCAAAGAAGATAAAAACTAAAAGGTTTAAGATCTTTTGACCGGCATTCAAAGCAGTATTTTTGGCCATAAAGTCCTCTCTTTGTTATTTATGTAAAGCTTTACATAAACTTAATAAAAAAATACCCCCTAAAAATCACTGACTCTTTTTATTATGTAAAGCTTTACATTAAAAGCTTAACACATATTTTTTAAAAAAGCAAATTAAAAATACTGCCTTGACTAAAACAAAAAATATTTTATACTACATTATGTCAATGGAGATTATAGGATAATATATGAAAATTACTCATAAAGGCGACTACGCGTTAAAAGCAATTCTAGATTTAGCGCTTCACTATCACGAAGGATTAGTTACCATTCCTGCAATTGCAAGTCGCATTGATGCTCCTACTAAATTTCTCGAACAAATTTTATTAGAACTCAAAAAAGGCGGTTTTATTGAAAGCCGCCGAGGCAAGGTTGGCGGCTATTTACTTTCCAGGCCGCCCCAAAATATAACTTTAGGAGAAGTTGTACGATTTGTCGATGGTCCGCTCGAACCTATTGCCTGCGTCAACAAAAAATACACCGCTTGCGGAGACTTATACAAATGCGCATTCCGGCCAATTTGGCAAAAGGTGTTTAAATTAACTTCCGATGTTGTAGATCATATCACTTTCGCTGATCTGGCAGATCAGGTTGAATCAGTTAAAAAAGCACCAACGTATTCTATTTAAATCCCTCCCCCATCCTGAAATATCTGCATTAATTCATTCATTGCCTCTTTTTCGTCCGCCCCTTCTATCACCAATGTGATTTCTGAATTTTGAGGGGCCCCCAACAATAACACCTCGAGGATTGAATGCGTATCGGCTTTGGTAGAATTATGCCAAATCTGGATCTTAGAAATAAATTTTCTTGCAGCCGTAACAACGCGGGCCGCTTCTCGTAAATGAAGTCCATTCGGGCAATAAATACGTAACTTTTTATTTTCCATAATTAATTACCCTTCATCAAGCTCAAAGAGTATCCGCTCGTCATGCCTTAACTTCTTGGAAAAGCCATGTTGACAGATACCGTTCGCCGGTATCCGGCAATACCACAACAATGGTTTTCCCTTTATTTTCTTTGCGTTTAGCAACCTCGAGTCCTGCCCACAAAGCAGCTCCGCTTGAAATCCCAACAAGAATGCCTTCCAAACGAGCGGCACGACGTGCAGTTTCTCCGGCATTTTCATTGGTAACGCGGATAACCTCATCGATGATATCACGATTTAAAACCTTGGGCACGAACCCGGCACCTATGCCCTGGATCTTATGCGGCCCGGGAACACCCCCGGACAAAACCGGAGAAGCATCAGGCTCGACGGCAATTGCCTTAAAACTTTTCTTTCTTTTTTTTATGACTTCGGCCACACCTGTAATAGTACCTCCCGTTCCTATGCCGGAAATCAGGATGTCAACTTTACCATCAGTATCATTCCAAATTTCCTCAGCCGTAGTCTTGCGGTGAATTTCAGGATTAGCAGGGTTATTAAATTGCTGCGGGACAAAGCTGTTAGGTGTGCTGCGAGCGAGTTCCTCGGCTTTTTCAATAGCACCTTTCATGCCTTTTGACCCTTCAGTCAAGACCAACTCAGCTCCAAAAATCTTAAGTAATTGCCTGCGCTCAAGACTCATGGTGTCCGGCATAGTAAGGATCAATTTGTAGCCTTTAGCCGCAGCAATAAAAGCCAAGGCAATTCCCGTATTGCCGCTGGTAGGCTCGATAATGACTGTGTCTTTTTTAAGAAGTCCTTTTTTTTCAGCATCTTCAATAAGCGCAATTCCGAGCCTGTCCTTAACGCTTGAAAGCGGATTAAAGGATTCCAGTTTTACCAGCACCTCTGCCTCACTGCCTTCGGTGATGCGATTTAGCCGTACTAACGGCGTGTTGCCAATGGTTTTAGTGATGTCTATAAATATTTTTGCCATAAACCCCTCCTAAGTTTTTCCTAAAGCCTGTTCAATATCCGCAATAATATCATCGACATGCTCAATGCCGATGGATAAACGGATAAAATCAGGCGTTACTCCGGTTGCAATCTGCTCTTGCTCTGAAAGTTGCTGGTGCGTTGTTGTTGCCGGATGGATCGCGAGAGTTTTGGCATCCCCTACATTGGCCAAATGTGAAATTAACTCCAACGCGTCGATAAATTTTTTACCTGCCTCTAACCCTCCTTTGATCCCGAAGCCTAAGATGGCACCCGCACCTTTAGGTAAATATTTCTTCACTCTTTCTTTTTCAGGACTATCATCAAGCCCCGGATAATTCACCCAGCTGACCTTAGGATGTTTCTTCAAGTATTTTGCAACCACCAAAGCGTTTTCAGCATGCCTCGGCAGACGCAGATGCAAAGTTTCCAATCCTTGAAGGAATAAAAACGAATTAAACGGTGACAACGCCGGGCCAACATCCCGTAACAGCGTCACCCGCGCTTTGATAATATAAGCAATGTTGCCCAAAGGCCTTAGCGCCTCGACGAAATTAATACCGTGATAGCTTGGTTCCGGCCCTGCAATAAGCGGGAACCTTCCGTTTTCCCAGTTAAATTTCCCGGAATCAACAATAACTCCGCCAATGCTTGTTCCATGACCGCCGATGAACTTGGTCGCTGAATAAACAATGATGTCCACGCCATGATCAAACGGTCTTAACAAATACGGCGAAACCGTATTGTCCAGGACGAATGGAATCCCGTGTTTATGGGTAATCTTAGAAATCCCTTCTAGATCAGCCACATCAAGTTTAGGATTGCCGATCGACTCTGCGTAAACCGCCTTGGTTTTCGGTGTGATTGCACTCTCAATGGCTGCCAGGTCATTGGACTTCACAAAATTTACTTTTATCCCTAATCTTGCAAAGGTATAATGGAACAGATTATACGTTCCACCGTAGAGATTATCCGCCGAAACAATTTCATCGCCAGCCTGGGCGATGTTCAAAAGCGCCAGGGTAATGGCTGACTGTCCGCTGGCAACAGCTAATGCTCCTACGCCGCCGTCCAAAGCGGCAACTCTTTTTTCAAAGACATCGCTGGTAGGATTCATGAGACGGGTATAAATATTTCCGAATTCACGTAACCCAAAAAGATTAGCGGCATGATCCGTGCTTTTAAACTGATACGATGTAGTTTGATAAATTGGTACTGCCCGGGCCCCTGTCGCAGGGTCCGCCTCCTGCCCGCCGTGTAAAGCGAGTGTTTCTGGTTTTAATTTTGCGTCATTCTTGCTCACTTTATTACCCCCTTCGGTTAAATGCTTTTCCTTTAATAATGGTTTTTACGCCCCCTGCCCCTCTCATTATAAAAAAGAGAGGGGCAGGGGGAATTCTTTAAAACGCATATTGCGCGCTTAAAACAGGCCCGCTTCCCAATCCATACTTTGTATTATGGGCAAGATTGTACCTTCCCGTATCGGTATAGGCCAAAACAAGAGTAAGGTTCTTATTCGCCAGCCATGCCACATGCACATCCCAATAATTGGCATTTCCATGTATTGGTGTTGTATTATTGTATTCTTCTCCTTGTTTGAATTCATAGCCCACAGCAAAGTTGTGCGGCAGAACAACATCAACGTTTCCAAAAGCGGTTTCTCTTCTTTCATTTGTAAAACCAAGAACACCGGTCCCAACCTCTTCTGACGAAAGAACACCAGCTGACAGGACAACCGGCAAAGGCAGCTGAGTGATTGTTTTCGTCGCGACAGCATACCAATCCTCACCTGATCCGTGTGTCGGCAATCCCAGTTGACGAAGGACTTTATCGCTCGTTGTTTTATAAATCGTTCCAACAGAGATTTCGGGAAGAAACTTTGTATCAAAAGAATTCTCCGGCAATAACACAAGTTTGGCCCCAATATTATTCTTATGGAAATCCTTCCCAGGAATCGCCCATGAAATGTATTGATAACCTTCTGAAACTTCTAATCTCTTAAATAAGGTCGTGGCACCCCCAATAGACCCCCAATCGATCTTTGGTTGCTCCAGGCGGGCGTACCATGTACCAAACCTTGGCTTGCTTATGACCTCGGTATCTCCGATACTATAGAGAGGGTCTCCTTCTGCGGGATACGCCAGCGGATTAAACGCAACACCGCCAACGCCTTCCAGGTTATTTAAAGGAAGTCCTGCCCAAGCCTGATTTCCAGCAAAAATAACACCTAAAACGATTAATGCTAATTTGATTACGTGTTTCATTTTAAGAATCCTCCTGATTTAGCTTGGATTCTCCAGTTATCTGGTAAAATCATTCGATTTTTATTTTTTATTGATTTTTTTAACATTGCCGTTTTGTACGGTCAATTTACAGCAAACTTCTCTAATATAAGATGTCTATATTCCACCACCTCCTTCAATGCGCCAGACATCATCAAAGCGCTTTTTTTCAGTAATGTCGATTTGAATGATCTTAGTTTCATGCACTTTAATTGTGACTATTCCGTATTCTAATGATCCGACAGCTTCCGCAATATCCTTGATAATGGCATCATTCACAATATTCTTTTGGTTCTGCTTTTTACTCATTTTGTCCTCCAAATTTATAAAACAAAAAACCCGCTGCTTTATTATCCTTGTATTAGCAGTGGGTTGTCCCGTCATGCCTAATTGTTAAATGATGCGTCACACAGGAAGACCTCCCCCGCCGCTAAGGCGGCACATCGCCATATAGCAACACATCATCATATAAATAGCGCTAAAAGTTTTTTTCATTTTTTTCTTCTTTCAAAAAATATTCTAAAGCATTCCCATCTAAATCTATCAAGTTAGTATAGTATAAAATAAAAACAAATAAATTGCAAGTGTTTTTTTATTTTTCGTAACAGGTCTGTATTAAGAAAAAATTCCCTCCCCCTTAAGGGGAGGGAAAGGGAGAGGGACGCTCGCTAAGAATCAACCAGTATTAAATTTTCTAAACGGAAATATAAAGACCAGCCCCAGCAGAATCAAGGAACCTATCGTGATGCGTTTGGCCATTTGGCGTAACGGGGTTGTCCCAAAATAGATATCCACGTTATGGACACCCTGAGGACATGGAAAAATAATGAACCCCCAAGGATTGTCTGTTAAAACTTCTACATAGTGCCCATCCACTTTTACCGTCCATCCTGGAAAATAAAAACTATTAAAACAAAATATCGATACCTTTTGCGCTTGGACCATGAACCTGTAGCGTAAAGGTGATCTTTTTGTAGAATCAATAACTTGACCCTCTTTTGAAAACGATTGTAGCTTCTGTAATGGCATAGAACTCGGTAATCCCTTGACCCCGTTTTTGACCCAAATCGGAATATAGTCCCCTCCATCTTGGGGAACTAATACGGAAAGAAATTTGCCCGGGTCAGTCTTGACAAGCCTTAAGTCGCAGGGAAAGGTATCTCTCGGGTGGCAATAAGAAAAGTTTGTCAAAAAAATCAATACAACCGCAACAAACATTACTTTAAAGCGATGCTCCTGCTGTACCCATAAAACGACCCCCCCGGCAATAACACTGCCCGCAAGTACAACAACAGTCAAAAACCTGAAAGGAAACTGTAAATACTGTAAAACACGGATATGCTCCCAAATAACCATGGAATAATTAATAGTAAGAAAGATTGATCCTGTCAGGGCCGCAAGGAAGAAAAAAATCTGTCTATTTAGCCGCGGGTTGTGCTCAACAATTTTCTTAAAACCCAACAGCACGATTAACACCAACAGGCCATGCACAATGCCGATACGGCTAACCATATGAGGACTGCCAAAATAAGGCATATTATTGCCCCAACCAGGTGAGATCAAGTCCTTAAAATATACAAAGTTTTCTTTAAAATTTAAATTGCCTTGCCCCATTAATTCCACGTGCACAAATTTCTTCTCGACAAACGCCGGCAGCCAGAAAAACGCGGCCAATCCAACTCCCAGCGCCAAAACCAGAAAGCTGTGCATCAAAGATATCCATCGTTGCCAGGAAGAATACGGCCAAAAAAGCAATAAAATATAAAAAGGCACCAAAGGAAAGAAAATAATGCTTGTGCAATTATGCGTCAAAAGAAGTCCCGCGCAGGATAAGGCCGAGTATACGATGTAACGCTTCAAAGATGTTTGCTGTAATTTATAAAAAGACCATAAAATAAGAGGCAAAAAAATAAAAGACATGGTTTCAGCGCCAGCCGCCTTCATGTAAAGGTCCACCATATGATAAGGGGCAAAAAGATAAGCCGTCGCAGAAACAAACCCTCCTTGCTTCCCCCAAAGCTCTCGGGCAAAAAGGTACATCGCACAGCCCGAAAGAAAAAGAATAATAAATAAAGAAAGATCATAGGCCATGGTTATTCCTGCGCCAATATTCGCTATCATAGCTCCCAGAATATAAAATAACGGAGGATAAAAATTAAAGAGGGGATAACCGTACCCAAAATACAGGTCAGGCACCCATCGTACCACCCACTGGCCATGTCCTAAACACTGCTTCATGGCTAAAAGGTTTCTCAATGTCCCGGCGTAATCACTGCTGCAGATAAATTGCCCTTTAAAAAGAGGCAAGGAAATAAGGATAGAAAAAAAGAGGATAAGTCCGATGTAAAAAAGGTCCCAGGTAAAACTGCGTTTCTTTAGCAATTCCATGAATTAATTGTAAAGACCTCTTGGGTTAAAAACAAGAAAAAAGGCTGTCCATTTTTAAAACGGACAGCCCCAATAAAACTGTTAAAGTTGGCTCTGTTGGACGAGTTTTGCAACTGGCTTGACTCGCCTGAGTCCCAAGAGTTCATGTCCACAGAGCTTCTTACTGCTTGTTAATTCTTCCTTCTTTTCCACATGCTTGGATCCCTGCGTGCATGAAGGACAGCAAGCACAATAATCTTTTGACCAACTACAATATAGAAAACCCCAAAAGGAAAACGACGGGTCAATGTCCTGCGAATATCCTGATATATGACTGGATGTGTTTTGGGAGAACGGTTAATTTGAGCTATAGATGCGTCCACACAACGCAGAAACTCTCGGCCAAGCCCTGAAACACGATCTTCGTACCAGCCAAAAGCGCCTTGCATATCCTGCTCAGCTTCCGGTCGAATAATGAGATCGTATTTCATTTTCTGGACAATATTCTCTGTTTGACTTCTTTCCAGGGAGATCCGGCTGATGGATTGCTGTGGTAGGCAGCCAAGCGTTGATCCAGCTCTTTTGTCTGTTTGTCTGTCAAGGGAATAGCTTCGGGGACAGCAGCAACGCTATCCCAAACATCTTCCACCAGCTGGATTCTTTCGGAGACATCCAGCTTCAAAATATTGGATATAGAAATTTCATTGCGCATAGTGAGCCTCCTAATGTCTATTTACTTAAAGGATATATCAAACCCTCATCTTGTGCAATCAAAAAAACAACCCCGACCAAACCTTTGACAAGGCATCAAACGGGGAGTAGATCAATAAAACCTGCCCAAAATGCGCATTGACCGAAGCCAAGAGGCGTGGCAGGTATGTTAGTTATAATATCCACCAGTGTTTCAAAACGGACAACTGATTATTTGTAAATAAACATTTTCTCTCGCCGGGCTAATGTATGGACCAATGCCAGCGCATTTGAACTACTATTGTGTCGGCGCTACGCTCCCTGGTGCAATGCCACGAAGGCTGCTTTCCCTCTGGATCAACTCGGTATATACAAAATATAAATAGTGAAAACAAAATGGCGTTAAAGGAACCCAGAGGACAATGGAAACTATTGACAGTATCATTTGATATGGCTGAGGGATGCTGCTCGAAAAGAATGAAATAGCAAAGACAGGGGACAAAACCAGGACCAGCGCCAGATAAGCACCAAAAAAATCATAGAACGATCCCTTGATTAGCTGTGCATTTCTCTTTAGGTAGGACATGAACACCGGTTTCTCGTAAGCTACGACTGTAGGTAAAAGAGCGTACTTATAACTAAAATATGCCGTTCCGCACCACATCCAGCCAGTCGTCACAATTTTCTGCGTAGATTCATCGGGATGAAGAAATACAACAACAGCTATGCCGGGCAGAAAAAACAACAAGAAAAAGAAAAATACAGGGATATACGATCCAATCATCGGTCCAATCTTATTTAATGAGGTATCCAGCAGATCCTGCCAGGAAGTCCCGTCATTTTGTTCTAACGATCTGACCAGTAAACACATATATAACTCTGATATCGTCAAAATTACGCCCACGATAGTAGATACAACAAATATCAGGATTGATTGCGTGAACGATCCATTCGTGGCTGTCGCTTGAGGCTGTAAAAAAAGATCCCCTATAGATATAGCCGCCACGAGTTCCCCAGCATTTCTTGAATAGAGAGGCCTTTCCACTTTGTCGTCACATCCATAGGATTCCTCCGTAAAAAAATGATTTGTGCCCAAATTTAGGTTAAGTATACTTCTTACTCCCTGCTATCAAATTTGTTAATTCTGTGTTTGCCGCGCTTCAAACACAACATGACAATGTCAGCCCACAGGATCAATAAATTGTTTGATGACAGGATGGACGGTAAAATAACTGATGAACTTACTGTATTCCCAGTATCTTGCGGCAACCGCCCATGAAAAGGCTGTTATCCTTAATGACGCAACCCCTTGCCTCACATACAAAAAGCCCTTCAGCATATTCGCCAAAAGGGCCTCTTGTCCAACGTGGTTGCCTCATTTGGACGAGTTTCGCAACTGGCTTTTCACCGAGTCTCACGAACTGATCCAAGCGGCTTAACGTAAGTTTAAGCAGATTTCGCTCAAAAATCAATCCATAATTTATATTCGGGGACTGTTATTTCTTGGGATCAACGCAATAACCCCAGCGATTACCAATAGAGACACGCCGACTATTAGATTATATGTATGAATAAAACATGCGGCTGTAGCTATTAGCCCAAGAATGAGGTAGGCAAGATAGAGGGGCTTTTTTGATACCGCTGTTCCGCTAGCAAAAAAATGACAAGCAATGGCTATGCCAGACCATGTACAAACCGGCGCAACAACATTATCAAACTGCAATCTGCCGGTGATTGCTTGTACCAGCATATCAAAAACAAAGCTGGCAGAATAGGCCGATCCCAGCTCAACAACAAAAGCCGTTACGTTTCTCCATGTAGCTGATTGAGTACATACCCAACGTAAAAACAGAAAAAGTGATCCGAAGATCACCAGGTTAATCAAAATAAATTCAAAAGCGACGTTCATAACTCAAATTCTCTTCTTTTGCCTTGAACTTATACCTCTTCATTAAATCATAAAGGGTAATTTGTTTAAAAAGCACATTAAAACCACCACGCCCCAGGAACACAAACCATATAAAAATAAAGAACACTCCTATCCCTTGCATCAAGCCACCTTTATCTTGACCCAATGCTGTTCCAATGGTAACCATTAAAAGAATTGTTAAAAATGGAACGCTAGAAAATCTTGTGCCTTCAAAAACTTTAGTTTTTCTATCTAACTGTTCTGATGGGAAAGCTATCTTAGAAAGCCTCAGATCAAACATGGCTTTATTGGATTCCCCCAAATGACCGTCAATAGCGGCTTTGACAAGCAAGTCTCTAAGGGCTTGAAAATTCTCTATTGCAAATTTACAATCCGACTTTAAATGAAATAGCAAATACCTAGACTTGCATTTATTGCACACTCGGAATATTTTCATTATCAAAAAGATTAGTCTCATTTAGTAACGTGACCCCCGAGCAATTCCATCTTCCCTTCGTCAAATTGGCCTTTAGTTATCTTTCCAGAGGATACCTCAATGTCTAGTATTCTTGACTTCAATGCTTGTGTCGCCTTCGTTTCTTTCCATCCCAATTCCAAATATCTATTTACCGCTCCCACCAAATCATATACGGCTTCCCTATCAGCCTCTGGAATGTTGGGGGCAAGCAATGTTTCTTTTAGTACATCATGCTCAGTTTGGGTAACCTTTCCAACGGACAACAACTTGTCGGTACTTTTTAAAGAATTATTTAACCTCCTGGCTTTTGAGTCTGCTATATCTTCTTTCAATTTATTGGTAGCCGTGGTCAACGATTCACTTTCAGACCGTTGCCATTTCCTATTATCATCAAGTAGCATTTTTTCTTTACCGTCATGTTCACTTTGTGAAATTCTTCCACTGGCCAACTGATTATCGAGATCGCTCAGTGAAGCCTCGAGTTCTTTTTGTTTTTCATCTGCTTCAATCTCTTTGGGGGATTTCGATTCCATTAAACCTCTTATGGAGGCCACTACATCCCTACAATCATCTTCGGCTTCTTTTGGGGTTCCGCCCAGCTTAACAGCATGATCCTCACATTCTTTTTTCTTTCCGGCTATATACCCTTCTGTTTGAGCCTTTTCATTTATTTCAGCATTTTTTATAGCCTCTTGATCTTGTTGGTCTTCTATTGATCTTTCCTTTTGAATTTCTAAATCAATTTTTGCTTTTTCCTTAGCTCCCCAATCATCAATAGCCTTTTTTAGGCGTTGATTTGATTCCTCTCTTTGTTTTTCTTGTTCGTCATCCACTGCTTGTTGCCGTAAATCATCCCTTAAACCTTGAATTTGGTCGGCTATTTCTTGATCGGAAGCAAAGAGGGGTTTGTTCAAAAAAAGAAAAGAGGTTATAACTGAAAGGGTTAAAAAGACAAGTTTGTTCATCACTGCCCCTTTTTATTTAGGCTTCCCCTAAAAAATAAAAAAGGGGCAAGCATTTTTAAGTCTCATCGCCCAACTTGTCAGTAAAAGCGAAAGACCGCCTGCCCCGAACGCACGGAAGTGCGTCGGGACACAGTCTTTTCCTCTGACAAGTTGGTTTTTTATAGGAAAAGCGGTGCTCCTATATATGTGTTTTAAGCCTTATGGCTTGGGTTATTACCCTCCTTTTGCTCCGGTTCAGTAACTAAATCTTATTGTGAGGCATTATACTTTGCTATAATATGGAAATCAATATAAAGAAGGGAGAAGACTACGAAAAGCTATTCTAAGAATGAGTTCAGTCTGGTAATTCAGGCAATACGGCAAGAATATAAAAACAATCCGATCACTCCGCCAGAGCCTGATCTTCTTGCTCTTGCTTTTCAAGTTGAAATCCCCGCCCCTAGCCTACTTGACACAGCTTTACACGGCAAATCTGAGGGAGTTCGTATTTTATTGGATAGACACTTGCCTACATTGCAACAAATCCCTCTTGAGCATATAGAGAGCATCATATATTGGCTGGAACTAGCAGAAAAAGTTTTAAAAGACCACTCCCCCAGAGACTACCATCCCCCCAGCAGACCCAACGCTATATCAGTGGGCGTCCGTCAAGACCCTCTTCGTTTCCATCTAACAATACTTGATTCTTTTGATAATTGGTATGCCGGATATGTTTTTCAGAGAGATACCAGTTTGAATGATTTAAGCCCTTTAAACCTTGAAAAAATATACAATTTGATAACCGACATTAACGACCAGCTACAAATGAACCCCTCTGAAAAGGTTACAATAAAAATTGATTCGCTTAATATTGATAAATTCCCCCTGATGAGTAGCCATATTATAGGAAATTCAAGAATTATGGCGAACTTCCGTAAAGACGCTCTGGACTTTTTAGAGAGGGAGCTTGTTATTTCTTACGCCAAAATCGTCCCCGAACTCGATACAATCGCAATAATTGTTAATATCGAAGAGTTTACCGACTTCAAAAAGGAAGTAGCTATAGCCTATAAAACACGATCACAACGAACCGATCTTCTTGAGACGAAAAACCTTTCCAATGATCCGCCAACAAAATTCTCCCAGTCTTTTAAGCCGACAAAATGGGAAAACATTACCCTGACGTTTAAAGATAGCAATAATGTCGAAATCAAAATCGGCACTGAGAAATATGTGGCACATTACAAAGAAATGGGTTTTGAAGACAAGCGAACTCTTTCCCCTAATGCTCAGTGGTCGCTGTTAGAATACCTGTCCAAAGAAAGCGGCCAAATTTCTTGGGATAGCCCTCAAGCCAACGATACAATAAAAAAGAAGAAACAACGACTTTCTGAGACCCTACAAAAATACTTCCAAATTAACGAAGACGCTTTCTTCCCCTACAAATCAGAAGGCGCTTACACCTGCCGAATCCAATTTAACTCTTAACAAGCGTGACAAATCGATTTGTCACGTGACAAACCCTTCGCCCCCTCTAAAAATCTTTATCAATTTTTAAATTCAAACTAAAAATTCTTTGGGAAAACTGCGACTTGTCGCCATATAGGTTAAAGGCGTTGTATTTCAACCAACGTGATTATATGGCAAAATACCCCAAAGAATACCTTGAAAAGACGATTAAGCTCTGGCAACCGTACAGTCCCGAGCCATTAACATTGGCGGATGCCCAAGAGATTGCAGACAATGTAATTGGCCTTTATTCCTACCTGCTTGAGTTGAAAAAATCCAACCAAAAAGATCACGGGGAAACCATCCCATGAAAATTCCTCAACATTTGGTTTGGAAGGATGCGCTTGGAGACCTTTTTTGTTTAATTGACTATGGGGAAATCTACCCCTCCCCTCCTGATCTTTGTAAAACTCATTTTAGACTATCAACATGGTCATCAAAATTTGCCTCCCTAGTTAAATCTAAAAGCCTAATAGAGCACGAACTGAGCACCGATGACCCTCTATGGCTACTGGACTTCCCTAAAGCTGATTTACCCAAAATCCTGGCTCTAGGAACTAAAAGGAAACGCCGACGTGATTTAAACGGCAACTGGATTAAAAAGGCTGAACAAAAACTCGCCCACAAAATCATAGCAACCGACAGGATATTCGAGCTATAAAATGCCGAAGAGAAAAAGAAATTACAACACGCACCACATTAAATTGACCCTTTCCTATTCCACCCAGGACATAGTGACCTTATTCGGCGTCCACAAGAGAACCGTTCATGAGTGGTACACGCAAGGATTGCCCCGTATTGATGATCTCAAGCCATTCTTTGTTATGGGATTCCATCTAAAAGAATTTCTGGATAAACGGCAAGGTGGCCGAAAAAGGCATTGCCAGCCAAATGAGTTCTTTTGTATGAAGTGCAGAGTACCCCGCACCAGTTGGGAAAACGTGGTTGATATTAAATTCCTAAATGAAAAACGCCTTATGATAGTTGGCCTTTGTGTTCAATGTAATACCCCTCTTAACAAAATATCCTCCCCTAAAAAATTAGATGAATTGCACAAAATTTTTGTGGTTCAAAAAATACACCATGAACACTTATCTGGGTCTAATTCCCCTATCTATAACACTGACAAGAATGAGGTGACAGGAACATGACAAAATTCAACCCCTCCAACGAGCGAGTTAAGCGTATTTATTTTGAATGGCAAAAAGAAGCCAACCAGAAAAGCCAGAACTCCATTGATAATATCCGCCAAGCCATGACCCGCTATGAAATTTATACCAAATTTCAAGACTTTAAATCTTTTAACAAACAAAAGGCGATTGCCTTTAAGAAACATCTGGCCGAAACAAAAGCTGTCTTGTCCCATGAACCTTTAAGCAAATCTACGCTTTTTTCAACCCTTCGCCACTTAAAAGACTTCTTTAAATGGCTGGCTTACCAAAAAGGCTTCCGCCACATTGATATTCGTGAGATTGAATACTTCAATCTATCCGAAAAGGATACAAGAATCGCTCAAACCCCCAAAAGGGAAGCCGTGCCGACACCAGAGCAAATCAGGCAAGTTATCTTTTCCATGCCAGCCAATACGGACATAGAACGCCGTAACCGTGCAATCGTGGCCTTTACCTTTCTTACCTGTATAAGAGACAGCGCAATAGTCTCCCTAAAGTTAAAGCACCTTAAACTTGAAGATGAGCTTGTTGAACAAATCGGCGGTGAGGTAAATACCAAATTCAGCAAAACGATTTATACCTATTTCTTCCCCGTTGGTGAGGACATCAAGGTAATTGTCAAGGATTGGGCAAACTATCTGATTAAAGAAAAACTCTATGGAATCAATGACCCCTTATTCCCCCGCACAAAGATTGGCTTAGATAAAAACAACTGCTTTACAAGTGTTGGGATAGAGCCTGTGTGCTGGCAATCGGCAAATCAAATGCGGGGAATATTTAAAGAAGCCTTTGAAAAGACTGGGCTAGAATATTCCTCTCCCCATTTGTTTCGCAAAACGCTTGTCCGTCTGGGGGAAACGCTCTGCAAGACCCCCGAAGACTTTAAAGCGTGGAGTCAAAACTTAGGTCATGACCATGTTTCAACAACTTTCTCTAGCTATGGATATGTAGAGGAATATCGTCAGGGTGAGATAATAAGAAATTTACTTAATAGACCAAGACAGGAGGAACAGACAGAACAGATCGCTCAGAGGGTTAGTGAACTCATTAAAAATAGAACTTGACCGTTAAAACTAAACGCTATATTCTGCAAGAAAGGATTAAACCATGACAAATCTAATTGACCACCTAGAAACCTACAGATTAGAAAATAAAATTTCCCAGGAAGAGCTTGCTGAAAAACTTAATGTTGCCTTCTCTACCGTCAACCGATGGTTGAATGGAAAATCGCAACCAAACAAAATACAAACTTACCACATAGAGAAGTTGCTAAAAAATAAATGAAGACTGCCCTTTTATATGTCCGAGTATCCAGTAAAGAGCAAGAAAAGGAGGGATATTCCCTTGATGCTCAAGAAAAGCTGGGGCATGAATATGCCCAGCGCAAAGGCTTTAGTATAGTCAAACAATGGAAGGTTTCTGAATCCGCTTGGGATCGTAAAAAAGACCGTGTGGCCTTTAATCAAATGATCGACTATGCCAAAGCCCACCCCGAAGTTGAGCACATCATATTTGATATTCTTGATCGGATGACCCGTAATGATTTTGATAAGCTCAAAATCTATGACCTAGTTCAGCATCATAATAAAACCATTCACTTTTCCCGCTCGAACAAGATTTACAATAGAGATTCGACTCCTGATGATCTCTTCATGCTTGACATTGAAGTAGCTGTAGCCAAAAAAATGTCTAATGACATTTCTCGCAAAACTCGAATGGGAATGGTTGAGAAAGCTGAGCAAGGTTTATACCCTGCCACAGCTCCCCTAGGCTATAAAAACAATAGGGAAACCCGAAGATTAGAAATCGACACTGAGCGTTTTGAACACCTCCGCAAAGCCTTTGGCCTTTTTGCTTCTGGCACGTATTCAATACAAATGGTCGCAGATATTCTAAACAAAGATGGTTTCCGGTCTCCCCGTGGAAACCCTATCCGCAAAAGCACCCTGAGCTATATCCTTAACAACTCATTTTATTATGGCATCTTTAATTGGCACGGGAAGCTCTATCAAGGCAGTCACGAACCCTTAATTTCCAAACCCCTATTTGATCGTATCCAACAAATTTTAACTGGCAAGTTTCATCCCTCAGCCAATCGTAAAGAGTTTGCCTTTAATAATCTTCTGGTTTGCGGTGATTGTGGATGCAAAGTCTTGGGGGAAGAGAAGCGTAAACCAAATAATAATCGTTATACTTATTATCACTGCACTTTTTCAAAAGGCAGACACGAAGGAAAAGGATATTACCCAGAGAATCGTTTAGCCCAACTCTTTGAAGAACCCGTTAAGCAGGTAATCATTACCGAAGACATGGCCTCATGGATTAAAGAGGGGCTTGAATTTGACCGTAAAAACCTGTCCCTAGCGCACGACAACCGTCTTAAATCGCTTCAAACCCAGCACAGTAAGGTAAAGGATCGCCTTAACCGGCTTTATGACGACAAATACGATGGTGGAGTTGCTGAGGAGGTCTTTATATCAAAAGAGTCGGAATATAAAACGCTCTTACTAGACTTAGCCAGCCAAATTGTGGAGGCTCAAAAGATTAACCCTAATTTTTACGAAGACGGCGTTAAAACCCTCGAACTAACAAACTTGTTGTACCCACAGTATGTTAGGGCAAATCACGAAGAAAAGGCTATTGTCCTAAAAAAATTAGCCTCGAACTATACCCTTTTTGACGTAACTATAACTGCCGCATACAAAAAACCCTACATTTTCTTAGCAAAAATGAAGGGTTGTCCAAATTGGTTGCCTCGCATGGACTCGAACCATGATACTGAGATCCAGAATCTCATGTCCTACCATTAGACGACAAGGCAATATTTCTTATTTACCAAAGTGTATTTTGAACCCACTCATCCAATTTTTTAACAGTGTTAACAATGGCACCAACAACTCCCTTGGCAGTAGTATTGGCCTCCAAAGTTGTGGTCTTTTGTGCAGTATCACCGGCAAAAGCTAATCCGTTACAAAAAAATAAAAATAAAATAGTTATTACTAATAATTTACGCATGCCGCCTCGCTGTGTTGGTGGCTATTTAAAAGATTCTTTTAATCGTTGACTGGTCTTATCGCGGCCTAAAACCACCATGGTATCAAACAGCCCTGGCCCCACCGCGCGGCCGGTCAATGCCACTCTTACAGGATGGACCAAAGCCCCTGCCTCAATGCCTAATTGGGCAACCACTTCTCGAAAAGCCTGTTCGGCCGCTTTCACATTAAAATCACTAATAGCGCTTAATCGTTCTGCCAACAAATTGAACTCTTTGCTCATGTCCTGGGACAAATGCTTGGACCTGACTTCTTCTTCAAAATTTACCTTGTCATTAAATATAAAATCTGTCCAGTCCAAAAAGTCCAGAAGGGTGCTCATACGGCCTTTAAACAGCTGCACCATATGATCAAAATCTTTTCCCTGGATATTCGCACCGGGATATTTTTCAGCGACCAGAGGTCTTAAGACTTCTGCTAGTTTAGATGTGTCCATTTCTTTAATGTATTGGCTATTGAGCCATTGGAGTTTTTCTAAAGAAAAGGCCGCTCCCGCTTTATTAATTTTTTTAATAGAAAAATTTTTAAGGGCAGCCTCCATCGTAACCTTCTCTTGATTGTTTCCCGGCGACCAACCCAAAAGCATCAAATAATTAACAATCGCCTGTGACAAATAGCCCTGGGTACGGTATTCCGTGACCGCGGTGGCTCCGGCCCTCTTGGACATGCGGCCGCCTTCCGGGTCCAATATCAACGGCAGGTGCGCAAATTTTGGCACTTTAAACCCTAACGCTTCATATATAAGGATCTGCTTGGGGGTGTTGGAAATATGGTCTTCTCCTCGGATGACACAGGAAACCTCCATTAATGCATCATCAATAACACAGGCGAAGCTATATGTTGGAGACCCGTCCGACTTCATTAAAACCTGATCCTTGATCTCTTTGGTGTCAACAACGATTTCTCCCCTGATTAAGTCATAGACCTTAATTATTTTCGGGAGGACCTTCAAGATAACCGCATCTCCATCCTTGAATGCCTTATCCTCAGAAAGAAGTTTATCTGCATACTGCCGGTATAGCTCAAAACGGTCGCTTTGTTTATAATACTCGTCCCATGTCAAGCCTAACCACTTCATGCTCTCAAGGATTTCTTCAAGATATTCCGGCTTTGAGCGGACACAATCGGTATCTTCAATGCGCAGGATGAATTTCCCTCCTTGCGCTTTAGCGTACATCCAATTAAAAAGCGCCGTGCGAGCGCCTCCTATATGCAAAAATCCCGTTGGTGATGGAGCAAACCGTACACGAACCATTAATTGTTTCCTTTTTGTGTCAACCGAAGAAGCTCGGATATTTTTCTTTCCAGAAAAACAGCCTTTATTTCATCCAGGGGCTCGAACCGAATTCCTGTATTATAAATTTTATTCTCCCCCGGCAGACAACTCACCACCGCCCCTTTACATCTAAAGGAAGTCGCTGGATTTGAAAAATTAAGTTGAATATCCACCTTTGTGCCGAGATTAGCCTTCTGGTTAAGAGTCACCGACAATCCGCCTATCCCGATATTAGTCGTATTGGCCATTATTGTCTCATTAGAGCCGTCATCCAACCACATCATCAACTGACAGGGATAATAAATCCTCGGGTATTTTCGTCGATTGGAGTCAAACATGAATTAAATAAATGGCTTTGAAAGCTGTGCGCCTTTGTCAATTAACCGCTTGATATCTTCTCGCAGACGTTCATGGTCTCGTTTGGAAATTTCTGTAAATTCTATGCCGATATCATAAAACATTGGTTTGATCATTTCAATGGATTTACGCCGGACACTCCAAACCACCTTGCCTTTAGGCTTTAAATTCTCGTCAAGATCTAAAAGGTCTATCTCCATTTCAACGGGAGTGAATAACTTAATCACATTTTTAAGAGTAACGCAAATGCCCCCCAACCCGATGTTCTCCGTGTGGGTCAAAATATGCTCTTGGGCCAGGTCAGAGGATATAATTTTAACCATACAAGGATACATTACTCTTGGAAATTTCCTGCGATCCATTCCCTCCCAAGTCATATGCTCTCCTTCCCTAAAATTCCAGAAGTTTTTCCACTGATTAGGTCGGGCAACACCCTTCCTTAGAATTCCACTGGCCTTTTCATTGACTAGGTCGGGCCAACGCCCTTCCTTAAAATTCCACTTTATACCCCATGGGCCATTTGCAGGCGGGTTATCCCTTCTGCTTTGCCTGTTTTAGGATCCACCTTAACGATCACTCCATGAAGAGCCCCTGGTGACTTAGCCACTTCAAATTTACTAGGCAGGCTCGTCAGAAACCGATTAATGATCTTTGTCTTGTCCTGACCGATCACTGAATCATAAGGACCGCTCATTCCTAAATCCGTGATATAAGCCGTCTTTTGAGGCAAAATTTTCTCATCAGCTGTTTGTATATGCGTATGCGTGCCAAAAATCAGAGAGACTTTTCCATCCGAATAATGGCCTAATGCCACCTTCTCACTGGTAGCCTCCGCGTGAATATCAACGACGATTACTGCTGTCTGCTCTTTAATTTGAGCAACAATATTTTCCAGCGCCAAAAAAGGACAAGGAATATTATAACGCATAAAGGTCCGGCCCAAAAGATTTATTACACCAACCTTAACGCCATTAGATGCCGTTGCAATTGTCCATCCCACACCCGGAGCCCCGTCAGGAAAATTGGCTGGACGCACTATTTTGTCCTGATGTTCCTGCAGATAAGCGAATATTTCAGGTTTATCCCAAGCATGGTCTCCCATGGTTATGACATCAACCCCAAAGGCTAAAATTTCATTCGCGTTTTTAGGGATTAGTCCTGCCCCGCCGGATGCGTTTTCAGCGTTAGCGATCACGAAATCAATGCGGTGTTCTTTTTTTATTTTCGGCAAAGCATATTCCACTGCCTCACGTCCCGGACGCCCGACAATATCACCGATGCATAATATATTCATGCTCCTGCTTTCTTATTTACGCCTCATGCCGCTACTTTGCATACTCAATGGCACGGATTTCTCTCACCACCATGACCTTTATGTGCCCCGGGTATTCCATTTCTTCTTCAATTTTTTTGCGTATGTCCCTCGCCATGACCACGGCCTCATCGTCGTTGACCTTCTCTGGCATGACCACAATCCTGATTTCACGGCCTGCCTGAAGAGCATACGATTTTTCAACGCCCTTAAACGAATTGGAAATTTTCTCCAAATTTTCCAAGCGCTTAACATACGTTTCCATGCTTTCCGCCCGGGCTCCCGGACGTGCCGCACTAATAGCGTCCGCCGCAGAAACCAAAATACCGTAAACAGTATTCATCTCCACTTCACCATGATGGCTTTCCACCGCATAAGCCACTTCTTCTGACTCGCCGTATTTACGCGAAAGACGCCCCCCCACAATGGCGTGTGTGCCTTCCTCAACATCGGAAGAAACCACTTTGCCAATATCATGCAGCAGCCCTGCGCGTTTGGCGATTTTGACATCAATTCCCATCTGATACGCCATAATTCCCATAAGTTTGGCCACTTCAATGGAATGATTTAAGCCGTTTTGCCCGAACGAAGTGCGGTAGCGCAGACGTCCCACCAATTTAATCAGTTCCGGATGCATGCCGTGAACCCCTAACTCAATGACCGCATGCTCTCCGTCTTCCTTGATTTTCTTTTCAAGTTCTGCTTTGGCTTTTTCTACAACCTCTTCAATGCGCCCTGGATGAATACGGCCATCGACAATTAATTGTTCCAAGGCCATGCGTGCGATTTCACGGCGCATCATATCAAACCCTGAGATAGTCACAGCTTCAGGCGTGTCATCGATGATGATATCAACCCCGGTAGCCTGTTCCAAGGTGCGTATGTTCCTTCCTTCTCGGCCGATGATCCGGCCCTTCATTTCATCAGAAGGCAGCGGCACTACGGAAATCGTAGTCTCAGCAGTGTGGTCTGAAGCACATCGCTGGATGGCAGTGCTGATAACCTCCCGCGCTTTTTTTTCTGCTGTTTCTTTAATCTCTTCATTCATATGCCGCAGACGCAGCGCTTTTTCATTAAGCAATTCTTCCTCAAGACGGCGCAAAAGAATCTGCTTAGCTTCTTCCGCGGTCAGGTTTGCAATAGAATAAAGGCGCTCCTTTTCCTGGGCCAAGACCTTCGTCAGCTCTTCATCTTTTTGCTTGAGGTTAGCTTCGCCTCGTATCAATGCTTCCAGCCGAATGGTTAAATCCTTTTCTTTTTTCTCTAATAAATCAACACGTTTATCAAGATTTTCTTCGCGCTGCAAAACACGCTTTTCCATGACGCTTAACTCTTCACGGCGTTCCTTTGTTTCCTTCTCAAAATCCTGGCGCATTTTCAACAGCAAATCTTTAGCCTGCAACTGGGCTTCCTTACGGATTGTTTCAGCCTCGCGCTGGGCTAAATCACGTATCCCGCCGGCATCTTTATTGGCCTGGTCTGCGCGATGACGGCCTAAAATACGATTGAGAAAAAAACCTACAATGACGCAAACAATGGCTGCAAAAATATAAATTAATGCCTGGCCGAGTGTATTGCTTTCCATGGCAACTCCTTAACTTTGTCACTCTGACGTTATTCTAAATTTTACCCTGCGATGATTTGATTAAGGCGCATATCGTGCGCCTCAGTAGGAAGGCAATCGGTGAGTTGAAAATCAAAAGCGAGCCCGACAGTAGTTACAGTCTGTGGAAGTATGCTTAAAAACCGGTCGTAATAACCAGCCCCCCTGCCCAAGCGATTATGAAGCCTGTCAAAAGCCAGACCAGGAACGACGACCACGTCAAGGTCCTTTAAATCAAGCTCTTTATCAGGATCATACTGAGGTTCGGCAATACCATATGTGCCCTTATGTGCGTCTTCCATAGATGAAATTACTGTGGGGATTAACTTCCTTTGATTTTTTTCAACAATGGGTAAAGCTACCCGTTTTCCGGAAAAAATTGCCTTGTCAATCATCGCTAAGGTATCCACCTCACCTGGCATGGATACATAAAACATAATACTTTCAGCCTTTTGAATGGCAGGCAATTTCCAAAATTGCTCTGCAATCAGACGGCTTTTACGCAAACGATCTTCTTTATTCTGCTCTTTAAGGAGCTTTAAATAATTCTTTCTTAAAGAGGCTTTCTCCATCATGTTTATTTATAATATCATTTTTTCTTTAATTTGTCCATTCTCTCTTTGATCTTGGCTTCATAACCCTGAAGAGTGGGTTTGTAATACAGTGCCTCATGCGGCATATATTCTTGTTCTACATAGTGTTGGGGGTAATCATGCGCGTATTTATATCCGGCTCCGTGTCCTAATTTATCTGCCCCTTTGTAATGGGCATCTTTAAGGTGGGTGGGGACATGATATGTACGTTGGTTCTTAACATCTTCTAAAGCACTGTCAATGGCTAAATAAACCGCATTAGATTTAGGCGCGCATGCGACATAAACAGCGGCCTGGGCCAAAATAATACGAGCTTCCGGTAATCCGATAAATTCCGCGGCTTGAAATGCGGCATTGGCCAAAACCAACGCTTGGGGATCAGCGTTTCCAACATCTTCAGCCGCGCAAATGACAATGCGCCGGGCAATAAACCGCGGATCCTCTCCCGCGTAAATCATCTTGGCCATCCAATAAAGAGCCGCATCTGGATCCGAACCGCGCATGGATTTAATGAATGCGCTGGCCGTATCATAATGGGCATCCCCATCTGCGTCATAATTCACTTGTTTTTTCTGTATGGATTCTTCCGCAATGGCAACAGTAACGTGAATTTTTCCGTCGGACGACTTAGGTGTCGTTAAAACCGCCACCTCTAAAGCATTTAGCGCCTTGCGCCCGTCCCCGTCGCTGATTGTAGACAAGAATGCTAAAGCTTTGTCATCCGTTGTGACCGGCAAACTGCCCAATCCCCGCTCTTTGTCATCAAGGGCACGGCGCATTAAAACCATCAAATCATCAGGCGACAACGATTGAAGTTCGAAAATCAAAGATCTGGACAGTAACGGAGAGACCAAAGAAAAGAAGGGGTTAAAAACGGTCGCTCCGATCAAAACAATGTTGCCTTCTTCAATATCCGGCATCAAAACATCCTGCTGGGCTTTGTTGAATCGGTGGATTTCATCGATAAAAAGGAGCGTCTTATTTCCTGAGGAAATTCTGCGGTTTTGGGCGCCGGCCAAGATCTTGCGCATCTCTTCAACGTTTGAGGAGACAGCGTTGATCCTTTCAAAATGCGATTGGGTCTTATGCGCGATGCATAAGGCCAAGGTCGTTTTCCCAATCCCCGGCGGGCCATAAAGAATGAGGGATGAAATCCTGTCTGCTTCAATGGCGCGGGTAAGTAATTTCCCTTCTCCTAAAATATGCTTTTGCCCCACAACCTCTTCCAGAGAACACGGACGCATGCGGGCGCTTAAAGGAGCGTCTGCGGGGATATGTTTTTCATCAGGAGAAAACAAATTGGTGGACATATAAAAACCCCGCCTCTGCCGTTGAATCTGGTGTAAATGAGAACCATCATTCTCAAGTGGGTGCCAGTTTGAGGCCGCCGAAGGCGCGCCAACAGGTGACCGGCTCCCGTAGTATTGTTTTGTGGTTCAATACATCCGAGATCCTGTCGCACAGCGCAGGGTAAATTTATTATAGCACTGAAGATCTTTTATGCACGCAAAAGCTTCTAGTCATTAGCTGCCCTTCTCTTGACAGCGTCCTTATTATATGGCACCCTTTAGCTAGAATGTGAATTTCAGGAGAAATGGTATGTCCCCATATGCCTTAAATAGTAATACATGCCTTGTTACATACATTCGAAAGTTCATTTCCATAACAGTGCTGGTGGCATTTTTTTTGAATTCGACAAGCAATCCAGCCTATGCCAAGCTATCACAACTTCAGTTGCTTGGCCTGCCTGCGCCAGGGACAATGGTGAATTTAAGCCCTGCGTATATGCCCGTCATGATCAAGGGGGTCAAGGTCCACAAGGACAATCCTCTTCTTTTTGATTTTATTCTGGATACAGGTAAGTCCGGACTCAAACTCGACAGTGCTGGGTTTAAATCTGAATCCCAAAAATTGATCAAGTATTTCTTGGCCGCATTAACGATCAAAGAAGATGATCTTTGGGTTAACTTAAGCCCTTATGAGAAAAACCGCATGATCCCGCAAGAGTTGGGCCAAACCGAAATGGGACAAGACATGCTTGCGCAGGATTACATCCTCAAGCAATTAACATCGTCCCTTATTTACCCTGAAAAAGAATTAGGCAAGAAATTCTGGAACAATGTATATACCAAAGCCCTGCAGATGTACGGAACAACGGATGTCCCTGTCAATACGTTTAATAAAGTATGGATCGTGGCTGATAAGGCCAAAGTGTTGGAACAAAATAACGCCGCGTATGTTGTAGGTTCTCATCTAAAAATCATGCTGGAAGAAGATTATCTGGCATTGGAAAAACACCAGGGCCAATTAACCCAATTGCCAACCAGGGGACATGCCCCCGAAGGAGACGTGTCCCCAAGCACGTTGCCAACCAACGAAGCGATGCAACTGAAAGCACCCCAGCGAACAAACCGTTCGCCAAGCAACTCATTTGCCAGTCAAATCGTCAAAGAAATCATCCTCCCCGAACTCGAGAAAGAAGTCAACCAAGGCAAAAACTTCACGCCATTGCGCCAGATGTTTTACGCGATGATATTAGCCTCTTGGTATAAATTGGAGCTTAAAGAATCTCTTCTCAATCAGGTGTATAGCAATAAAGGTAAGACCAGTGGTGTTTTGTCTGATGACCCTAAGGTTAAAGAAAAAATTTATCAGCAATATTTGAAAGCCTATAAAAAGGGCGTGTTTAATTATATTAAGGAAGATACTGTTGCCTCCCTCCCACCTGCGGGGAGGGCCGGAGAGGGGGAGCTACTACCGATACCGCGTAAATATTTTTCAGGTGGTTTACAACTTGGTATCGATCATGCTATGCAGGTTACGCATGGGCCGTCTGCCGGTGACGATTTATTGGTTAGTGGTGACATGGCCATGGTGACAACAAGCATGAACTCCGTTGCCACGGCCGCTAAAAATAAATCTGCCCTGAGAGACCCTGCCATGGAGAGCAATAACGGAAAGCATGCGGAGCGTCTGGCAGAAAGCATTCTGGAAAACAGACGTTCTATGCCTTTTATTGATGTGTCTTTTGAAGCAACCTATTTCGGGCAGTATTTTAAGAAGATGATGGTTGAAGTCTTCCAGCATGAGTGGAGCCCGGACCGTTTCGATCAGTTTAAGGCCATTGATGATATTCGTGAAGCCCTGCTAGCCGTTCTCAACAGCCCTCGAAGGGATTTGGACTTTCTTAAAAAAGAAATTACGGAACTAAAGCGCATTGAAATAACAGGCTGGCCTGGTACCGGTTTCGATGAATATAATAAACCGCTATGCCCTGAAATAAACCAGCACCAGGATGTTAGGGGAAGTTACTGGGTCTTGCGTGTATTGACAGGCCAGTATTCCAATCCATTCAGAGACGGACAAAATAAAAGAAATCTGTTTCTGGAATCTTTATTGCGCATTGAGATCACCAGGCAGATGCGGGTAACCAGACAAAGGGGAGAGCCTGTCTTCGCTCAGGAAGTCAATAGGAGCGCTGAAAGCTTGTCAAAAGAGTTGCTGGGTGAGATCTCCTCTGAGAAGGCATCGGGTGCAGACATAAGCCGGGAGGGGATTAAAAAAATGATAACAGAAATCGTAAACGATCAAAATGTGCTGCGGCGTCAAAAAAGCTTGGACACTCTCTATGCCACATTAAAAAATGCGCAGGGCATAAGAATTATAAAAATAATCTCCTTGTTCCATCCTGACATTAATCCCAATGACCTTATCGCTGCAGAAATATTTAAATTACTGTCTGCCATGAATGAGGCGAATACAAATAAAGACTTGCCCCAAGCTATCATTGCGGGCAGATTTAATAACCATATCGAGGCGATCCAGAAAGCTCTTAATCCTGCGCCTGCCGGGCATAAAGATGCGTCGATGACTGACCCTGGCGGTATTGATTTAAACGCCCTGAACATGGGGCTGGAAATTTCCCGCGAGGGATTAGGTGTTAAAATGACCTTCGATCCCGCATTATTGGAGAAGTTTAAGTCCGATGATTTTTCAGGAATTGTTCCGGTGATTCTCAAGATCACCCCGGTCAAAAACCCGCTGGCGGTCCTTGCATCTGAATAAACCTTGTTTTATCGACGGATCGCGGCAAGCTCGCTGATAAGCGCTTGTACGATGTGCTCGTGTACTGCGGAAACTTCGTCTTCGCGCAGGGTTTTAGCGCTGGATTGATACTGGCAGGAAAAAACGATGCCTTTATAACCGGATTGGATCTTGTCCCCTAAATACTGCTCAATAAACTGCACGGATCTTAAAATATCTCCCCCCTGCCGCAGGCAGGCCTCTTCTATCTTTTTGTACGGAATTTCCTTTTTAACAGCTAATGAAACATCTCTTACAATGGCAGGGAATTCTGAAATAGGCTGGTATTTCAAAGGTTTGACCGGCAGGGAGATAATCTCCTCTAAATACAATTCGGCAAAATAAACATCATGGTTCTTGATGTCCCAATTATTCAAAACCTTTCGCTCGATTTTGCCCAAAATCCCCATTTGTTTTCCGCCAACGATGATAGCCGCCGCACAGGCAGTGTCAAACGCCGGCATTTGGATTTTTTCATAAACAGCGTATGTGCCAATATTCTTAAAAATGCCCTCCATAACGCCTTTTAAATCAAAAAATTCTATCCCTTCTTTTTTAGGCGAGCGCCAGTCATGAGTACGCCGGCCGGTCATTAAAATTCCCAGTGTCTCTTTTTCTGTATCAATAAAATAACGTTTGCCGATTTCAAAAAGCCGTAAATCTTTTTGTCCGCGGTTAATATTCATCAACACCACCTGCAGCAAAGACGGAAGCAGGCTTGGACGCATCAGCTCCTGGTCCTGGCTAAGAGGGTTAAAAATCCGTACCGTTGGCAGGTCAGCCATGTTGCTTTTAACTAATGATTTACTATTAAGCATCGAAAGCGTTATGGTCTCATCAAGGCCTCCTGCTGTTAATATCCGGCGGATCTTGTCCTTAATCTCACGCGGTCTTTTATCCGCGGCAATATTGATCGTTCTGATCATAGGAAGGCTGGAAGGCAGACGGTCAAATCCTATCATGCGGGCGATCTCTTCGATCACATCCGCTTCTTGCGCAATATCCGCGCGGTTATCCGGGGCCGTCACCGTCAAATTGCCAGCCTTAAGACTAACCCTAAATCCTAATCTGCTAAGCCATCCTTTAACTTGAAGAGGGGTTATCTGGACTCCCAGCAAAGATTCTATCTCTGAAACCTTAATTTTTACTTTAGCGGCAATATTTGGAGCTCTGCCTGAAATCTCACTGCGCCCGCATACATACCCTCCCGTTAACTTCTCTAATAGGTCCGCCGCCCGGTTGGCCCCCGTTAAAACTCCTTCAAAATTAACATTGCGTTCAAATCGATAAGAAGAATCGCTGCGAAGCCCCAGGGTGCGGCAAGCGCGCCGTATAAGGCCCATGTCAAAATGCGCGCTCTCCAACAAAATATTTTTAGTGCCTGCTGTAATCTGTGTGTCCCTGCCTCCCATGATGCCGGCAATGGCCACAGGTTTTTGGGCATCCGCGATGACTAAAATGGAAGGGTCCAATTTTCTCTCAATACCGTCGAGCGTAACAATACTTTCACCGTCTGCGGCCCGGCGTATATTTATTTTTCCGCCGGCTAATTTGTCAAAATCAAATGCATGCAGCGGCTGTCCCGTTTCCATCAAAACAAAATTAGTAATATCGACCGCGTTATTGATCGCATTTAATCCCAGAGAAGCCAAGCGCTTTTTCATTTCAAGGGGCGCGTCCGTAATATTTACATCACGGATCGTCGTTGCGATGTAGCGGCTGCAGTCTTTTTTATCTTCAATGTGGATGAAACTCTTAAGGACGCCTGTTTTAAAATTTTTTATCTTGGGATTACTGACCCTCCGGCCCGTAATAGCGCCAATTTCCCTCGCCAGGCCTAAAATATTCAGGCAATCCGGACGATTGGGGGTCACTTCAATTTCCAAAACCGTATCCCCGTCGACAGTCTCAAGGGCCTCCACCTCAAGCCCCGCCATGGTCAACCGCTCAACAAGCTCTTCAGTCGAGAGCTTAGTGTCAATATAATCCTTAAGCCAATTTAGTGAAAGTTTCATATGTCTTGTCCAGAACACCGGTAATTGGTGAATTTATTGCTTCTCGCTCCTGGGTCATTTTTTTAACGTCAAAAGTTTTTCTGTTGTTTCGGTGTCTGAATAACTCGCCTTCAGCTTCTCTGGAAGCTTCAGGCTCAAACAAATTCAGACATCCCTCGGCCAAAAGCCTCGGGATTCCCGAAACACCAATAAACTTTTGCCTAAAAATGACAAGTCGCTTCGAACCAATAAATTCACCAATTGCCGGCGCATGCAATCATAATAAATGTTGCAGCAATCTATAGAATTGCTTGGCCAGGAGCATAGCATAATTATCTTCCACACATTCGGGAATTTTTTGCCAAAAGTCTGCGAGGCTTTACAATAATTTTGTTCCAAATGAAGAGAATCTTTAGAACAAAATTGTTGTAAACCGAAGCAGACGGCAAAAATATTCCGTGTGGAAGATAATTATGCTATGCTCCTGGCCTTGCACTTTATTTCCACAAGAATAAACTAAAACTGTTTCAAAAACCGTACGTCATTTTCGTAAAACAAACGTATGTCATTAATGCCGTATTTAAGCATGGCCATGCGCTCTACTCCCATGCCGAAAGCAAATCCTTTGTATTTATTCTTGGGATACCCCGCTTCTTTAAATACCTTCGGATTGACCATGCCGCAGCCTAAAATCTCCAGCCACTTTTTGCGCTGGATCCCCAAAACCTCGGCATTGATATCCACTTCCGCCGATGGTTCAGTAAAAGGAAAAAAATGCGGACGAAACCGCATGATAACCTTGGGCCCGAAAAATCGCCTGCAGAATTCCGTCAATAATCCTTTAAGTTCGGAAAATTGCACCTTTTCATCCACCAGAAGCCCTTCTATCTGATGGAACATAAACGAATGGCTGGCATCTACCGCGTCGGGTCGATACACACGGCCCGGAACAATCACCGCCATAGGCGGCTTGTTTTGTTTCATGATCCTCACCTGCCCGGGAGAGGTATGGCTGCGCAGCAAAAGGCGGCGTCCCGTTGCCGAAGGGTCTTGGGCATCTAAATAAAAAGTATCAAATGCGTCCCTGGAGGGATGGTCGATGGGAATGTTTAATCCCGTAAAATTATGGAATTCTGTTTCTATTTCCGGTGTCTCAATAGTCACAAAACCCATCTGCTCAAAAACCGAAATGATCTCCTGCATGGTTTGGGTTAAAATATGCGTGTGCCCCAACGTCTCTCCGGTTCCGGGTAAAGAAACATCCACCTGTTCCTCAAAAATTTTAGCCGTGCTGATAATCGCGGATTTCTCTGCGATCAGCCGTTCAACCAGGCCGCGTAAATCATTAGCCCCCTTGCCTATGGCTGCTTTATCGCCTGACTGTGCGCTGGCCAAAGAAGCAAAAATAGCGGCGACCAGGCCTTTTTTGCCTAAATATTTAAGACGAAAAGTTTCCAATGCCTGAGGGCTGTCAACTGCCTGAGACTCAACTTGGGCTTGATCATATATATCTTGAAAATTCCACTGCATAGAGGCCTTATTAAAAGATTGCCCCGCCTTTTTAGCGGGGCATCTCAAAAACATAAAAACAATATTCCCGCGACTATTCTTTCTTGGCTGTTTTTTTAGTTGCCAATTTAGGCTTTAATATTTTCGCCTTCTCAACTATCTGGGCAAAAACTTCCGGCTGTGTTACTGCCAGATCCGCCAAAACCTTGCGATCAAGGGTGATGTTCGCCGCTTTAAGTCCGCTGACAAAACGGCTGTAGGTAATCCCTGATTCGCGGCAGGCCGCGTTTAACCGGATGATCCACAGGCTCCTGTATTCGCTTTTTTTCTTCTTGCGATCGAAATACGCGTATTGGCGGGACCCGATCAATGACTTGATGGCTTCTTTATAACGTTTGCTGCGATCGCCAAATTGGCCCTTGGCTTCCTTTAAAACGCGTTTTTTACGCTTATGGGAGTAAACATTTGTTTTAATGCGTACCATACGGCAACACCTTTCTTATACGCTTGGCGTCCGTCGATGATACGTATCCGCTGTGGCGTAACTGACGTTTATGTTTTCGTGTTTTTTTACCCAAAATATGCTGACGTCCGGCATTACGCTTTTTCAATAGACCGCTTTTAGTCATGCGCAAGCGTTTGGCCGCAGCTTTTTTGGTTTTCAATTTTATTTTTTTTGCCATATCCTTATACCTTTCAAAAATTCCTTCGCTTATATTCTCAGGATGACCCTCCCAAGGAAACAGGTATCATTTTTCTGATTTAGGTGACAAAACCATGGAAACAATACGCCCCTCCGCTATGGGGGCCTTTTCAACAATGGCGAACTCGGCGGTGGCCGCTACGACTTTTTCCAAAACCGCTTTCCATTGATCGCGAAAACTCATCTCCCTGCCCTGAAACATCATGTTAATTTTAACTTTGTCTTTCTTGGTCAAAAAAGCAATGGCCTGGCGCATTTTTGTTTCCAAATCATGATCATCGATGTGGGGCTTGATCCTGATTTGTTTTAAGTGCGTCACATGCTGGTGCTTTTTGACCTTGCGTTCTTTTTTCTGCTGGTCATATTTGTATTTACTAAAGTCTATAATCCTGCATACAGGGGGGGCCGCGGTGGGAGCCACCTCAATCAAATCAAGCCCGTATTCAGTAGCCAGCTCCAAGGCCCTGTTAATGTTCACCACTCCCAGCTGTTCAGAATTAGGGCCGATCACCCTGACTTCTTTGGAACGAATTTGATTGTTGATCCGTATGTTCTTTAAAATAGTTAACCCTCCTTGTATGCGATTAATTAAACATATAGCTCTTATTATAAAGAGCGCTCTATTATCTCTAAATTCTATTTCTTGTCAATAATCTGCTGCTTGAGAAGCCCCAGCAGGGCATCCGGGCTCATGGCCCCTAAATCACTGCCATTTTGCAGACGCACAGCCACCTGTGAGGATTGCACTTCTTTATCGCCTATAACAATCTGATAAGGTATCTTTTTAACCGAAGCCTCTCGGATACGTTTGGACAAAGATTCGTTACGATCATCGACGACAACTCTGATGTCTGCCTGCTGCAAAACTTTTTTAATTTGCATCGCAAAATTTTGATGCTCATTTTTAATAGGAATGACCGCCACCTGATTGGGGGCAAGCCACAAAGGAAAGTTGCCCGCGTAATGCTCGATCAGAGTTCCGATAAATCTTTCCAGGCTTCCTAAAATCGCCCGGTGCAGCATAACGAGCGGCGCTTGAGCGCCCGTTTCATCCACATAATTAAGCTCAAAGCGTTCAGGCAAAAAGAAATCGCACTGGATCGTTCCGCACTGCCATTGGCGGCCAATGGCATCTTTTAATTTGATATCTATCTTCGGACCGTAAAAAGCCCCGTCCCCTTCATTAATATCATATTTTAAACCCTTGGTGTCCAGGGCGTCTTTTAGGGCGGCAGTGGCTTTGTCCCAATTTGCGATGCTGCCCATAAATTTTTCAGGCCTTGTGGACAATTCAATATGCAGGTCATGAAAACCAAAATCATTCATGGTATCAAAAACAAAATTAATAACATCAATGACCTCATTTTTGATCTGGTCCGGACGCAGGAAAATATGGGCATCGTCCTGGGTAAATCCACGAACACGTAAAAGCCCATGCAGGACCCCTGCCTTTTCCTGACGGTAAACCGTCCCCAGCTCAAAATAACGGATGGGCAAATCGCGATAAGAACGTGTCTGGGATTTATAAATAAGTATATGTCCCGGGCAGTTCATGGGCTTGACTGCATAATCCTCGTCGTCAACTTTAAAATAATACATGTTTTCGCGGTAATTCTCCGCGTGTCCGGAGACTTCCCAAAGCTTGCCCTTTAAAATGTTGGGCGTCATGACCAGCTGATAGCCTCGCTTTAAATGCTGTGTTTTTGCATAATCTTCGATGACTTTACGAAGCATGGCACCATTAGGATGATAAAAAATAAGCCCTGCTCCGGCGGTGTCGTGATAAATATGAAAAAGATCAAGCTGGGTGGCGATTTTGCGATGGTCGCGCTTTGAAGCCTCTTCAACCATTTTTAAATACTCATCAAGCTCTTTTTGTGTAAAAAATGCCGTGCCGTAAATACGCTGAAGCATCGGTTTTTTTTCGTCACCGCGCCAATATGCCCCTGCAACTGAAAGCAATTTAAAGGCTTTAATCATCCCCGTTGAAGCCACATGGGGTCCTTTGCACAAATCGGAGAACTCATCGCCTGTCTTATAAATAGACACTTCCTGGTCGGCAATGCCGTCGATCAGCTCAAGCTTGTACGTTTCATTGGCCGCGGCAAAAAATTTCTTAGCCTCTTCTCGAGGCATGCTGACTCTTGTCAGAGGAACATTCCTCTGTATAATACGGGCCATGGCCTTTTCGATTTTTCGTAAATCCTCGTCAGTGAAAGGTTCTTTTTTATCGAAATCATAATAAAACCCCGTATCAATGGCGGGCCCTATCGTGACCTTTGTCTGCGGCCAGAGCTCTTGCACT
This sequence comes from Candidatus Omnitrophota bacterium, assembly GCA_015233675.1. Classification (GTDB taxonomy): domain Bacteria; phylum Omnitrophota; class Gorgyraeia; order Zapsychrales; family Fredricksoniimonadaceae; genus JABDGZ01. The sequence goes on along the minus strand of JADFXH010000012.1, from coordinate 1,930 downwards.
GCCTGGGCCATAACATGCGCGCACGTGTGTCTTAATTTATCTATGTCTCTGTTGTATTCCATAATCTGGTGGACCCGACAAGACTCGAACTTGTGACCTTTTCCATGTCAAGGAAACGCTCTAACCAACTGAGCTACGGGTCCGTCCCATCCTCTTTTCTCACAAATGCTTAAAAAATTTAAATATGGGCGGGGAGGGAATTGAACCCTCATGACCTTACGGTCACAGGATTTTAAGTCCTGCGCGTATACCTATTCCGCCACCCGCCCCAGATTCCCTCAATTTAGACATACCGCTCTATTTTGGAGGCGTGGAGCGGAATCGAACCGCTGAATAGTGGTTTTGCAGACCACTGCCTTACCACTTGGCTACCACGCCACTCCTAAAACTGTCATACTTCAATTATTACTTTAGGATTGCCTTTATAATGTCTTCGACTTCTGCCAAATGGCCGACACCGACAGTGCCGCAGGCTAATTTCCCTTTCACGGGCTCAATAAATTTAAATCCATACTTCTTAAGCTTGGCGCAGTTATCCCTGACAATTTGATTTGCATACATTGCATCATTCATCGCGGGAGCTATAAAAACCTCAGCTCTGGAAGTTGTCACGAAGGTTGTCAGCAAATCATCGGCCAAGCCGTTGGCTAATTTCCCTATCACATTGGCTGTCGCCGGTGCGATAAGAATAATCTCCGCGCTGCGAGCAAGTTCAATATGGGCCATTGGACTGGAGTCTTTATCAAACATGCCGCTATAAACATTTCTGCCAGATAAAGAAGCCAGTGTCAGCGGCGTTATAAATTGCGCCGCCTCCTTGGTCATGATCACAGTCACGTCGCAATGATTATCTTTGAGCCGGCGGATGATATCCCCCGCCTTATACGCCGCAATACTGCCGCAGACGCCTAAAACTACCTCTTTGACTTTAGGACTTGGCATTCTTTTTATCTTTTCCTTCTTGATACGCAGTAAAGATATCTCCGCCTTTTTCAACAACCTTCCCTGCCCTGATTTCATCTAATGCTGTCGTCGCTAATTTCTGTTCGGCAGGAACATTGACCAGTCTTACGCCGGTTGATGCCAATTCAGTGGCACGCATTGAAGCCAAACGGACCAAACGATAAACACTCATGCTTGCCTTGGGCAATAATTCTTCGAGCGGTTGATACGCCATGTGCATACTCCCTCTATTGTTATTAAACCTTTTTAATCAGGTTTTGTTCCATTAAAATTCTATTAAAAAATAAAAATTTCCTGTATTTAAAATCCGTCCGGATTTCCTTTGTCCTAGTATTGCAGGAAAACCTTTTTTATAACATATCCGAAGGAGATTGTCAATTAATCCCTAGGTCACGGCAAACAATACGCTGCAGAGCATCCAGGGCTTTCTTTAAGTCCGCGTTGATAAGAACATGATCATATCTCTTAGCTTCTTTGAGTTCTCTACGGGCTGTTTTTAAACGCAGTCCCAAGCTCTCTTTGTTTTCAGAACCTCTTGCCTTAAGGCGTTCTCCTAAGACTTTCATTGAAGGGGCTTTGATAAAAATTTTCAAAGAATGAGGAAACTCTTGGGCCACGGACTTTGCTCCCTTGACATCAATACATAAAAGGACATTAATGCCTTTTTTAAGCAGTGTTACCGCCTGTTTTTTGGGCGTCCCGTAATAATGATCAAAAACCTTTTCCCACTCCAAAAAATAACCTTTTTTTATCTTCTCTTGAAACGTCTTTGTGCTTAAAAATAAGTACTCCCTGCCATGTCGCTCTCCCGGTCTTTTCTTGCGGGTAGTGGCTGAGATGCTTTTGACTAATATTCCCTTTAACTGAGGGATTGTCAATAACTCTTTATGCAGGGTTGTCTTGCCGCATCCCGAGGGGCCGGAAATAATCACGATCTTGGGAGAAGAGGGTGCGTGTCCTTTATTCG
>JADFXH010000011.1:514-65273 GCA_015233675.1 Candidatus Omnitrophota bacterium | reverse complement strand
CGCTGTCCGAGATTGCCGAGGAATTATTAAGACGAGAAGTCTATACGCGAAACAAGCTCATCTGGCGAAAGCAAGGTGTCTCCTTGATCCTTAAAAATACGTTCTACAAGGGATATATCAGCTACAACGGAGAGGTTCACAAAGGCAAACATGCCCCACTGATTGAAGCGCGGTTATGGGACAAGGCCAATGCGGTCATGAATGCCAAGATGCCGGGGAAACGCCTGCAGAAGATGATCAACAGTCATGAATTTTTGCTTGCTGGTTTGATGAAATGCGGAAAATGCGGAAGCCACCTTGTTGCGGTTCACTCTGCAGGGAGATTCCAGAAGAAGTTTTTTTATTACGAATGCGGTCGATCCCGCCAAGGCCTTGGTTGTGATTATAACCGGGTTCCGGCCAGCGGCATTGACCAAGCCCTCATCAAATATTTCAGACGAGCAGCCCAAGACAAAGAAATAATCCTTAAGGCAATCGGTAACGCCATGCTGGATGCTGAAATCACCTTTGAGAAACTCGAAGCCGAGATCAATGAAAAAGATTCCCGGGTCATCGCCTTAAAACACGAAGTCGAGCAACTCCTTAACCTCGCCATGAAAGGCTCAATCACCCAAGGAACCACCTACAAGACCAAGATGGCCGAACTGGAAAAGGAAATCACGGTGCTTGATGAAAAACTGAACCAACTGAAAGCCCAAAGAAGAGTTGCCCAAATGGACGCTAATTCCGGCCAATTCGTCCACCGGAATATCAAATTGATCATGCAATATATAGATACCGTCCCACCAGAACTCCAGAAAAGCCTTCTGCGGATGCTAATCCACAAGGTTGTTGTGGATGACGACAGGGTTGCGATCGACATGTACATTCAGCCGGAATGTCTACCAACAACGCTCGCTCAACTGCCCCTAAAAGCCGAAAACCCCACCCCGACACAAGGTCAGGATGAGGTTTTGGCACCGGACGCCTCCGTTTCGACTGAGCGTCAAGTCTGGGGTGAGTGACGGGATTTGAACCCGCGACCTCAAGAGCCACATTCTTGCGCTCTGCCAACTGAGCTACACCCACCACTATGAAGCACTACATTAACAAAAACTATTGAATAAATCAACGTCCCTGGCACGAATCGAACGTGCGACCCACAGCTTAGAAGGCTGTTGCTCTAATCCAACTGAGCTACAGGGACAAAAATTAACAAACAATAAGTTCTAATTTATATCAAATTTCGTCGAAAATGTCCAGTTAACACATCATTCAGGACAAAAAGACATCTTTAAATCATTCAGCTGCCCCTCAGGACGTCCTTATCGAGCCTCTCTGCCCGCTAAACAAATGCCAAATTTCTAACAGGCAGATAATTCTTATTCTCCAAATTTATAATGCTTACGCACATTCTTTTTAACTTGCCACGTACAGCTTAGGCCTTGGGGGAAAGTGACTAAATCACCTTTACCAAAAGATACGGTTTCATAAGGGGTCTTGACCGTAACTTCTCCTTCCAAAAAAAAGCATACTTCCTTCTCATCATAATTCCAATCAAAGCTTGAGGCTTCCTTGGTCCAAATAGACCAGGAAAAAACTTTCAAACTTTTCAATTTTTCTTCCGAAAGCTTTTCTATAGTAATTTTTAAAGTGGCCATATTTGAGCTCCTTGTTTAAGGATTGATTTGCCGCTTCGCAATAAAAAAACTATCATTGACCGGCATCACCCGGTTTTGAAAACAGCTCCTCTATCTTTGCCCGAACCTGGGGTGTCATATAAATACTGCTCCCCCAGACTGAAAACCAGATAATTTTATAGCTATCCCCCTCAGGAGCAAGAGTCAGATCAAAGTTCATCTCGGCATTCTGAAATTTAACATCAAACACGTAACGCTTGATCTGTTGCGGGGCCACATTTAAAGGAATAAAATCCGCCTCTCCCATCCTTTGATGAAATGGCAACAATGCCGTGTCATCAGTTTCAATCCTTCCCCATTGTTCCCGAATAGTTTTCATAAACTGATCAAACTGATCAAAAGAAACCCTTTGCGACAATCCTTTCCCAAAAAGACTATAGGCGCCCCGATTGTCTGATTTCTGCAAATCATTAAAGAAAGATTGCGCAGTCCGATCAACATCTAGCGGAAACTTTTCTTTTATTGTAGCACAGCCCGAAATAACAAAAGCTATTCCTGCCATCATCATTACCCATTTTAATTTATTCATAACGCCTCCGTTTTGATGGGGGTTAAAAAATCCTTAACAACAGGATTCCCCTTAAGAATGCACACGCTCAAGAATTTGAGTGACACGACTGATCTGGCTTTGGGCCAAAACTTCCTGTGTTAGTTTTTCACATTCCGGTATAAACAATTGCCCCAGGCGTTCATGCATGCGAGGCAGGTAACGCGCATCCATACTAAAACACCTCAACCCCAGCCCTAAAAGCAAACTTAAATACTTCGGATCATTGGCCATATCCCCGCAAACAGAAACTTCCTTGCCGTGTTTACCACAGGCATCCACGACCTTCTTTAAAGCCCGCAGGACTGAAGGATGATACGGCAGATACAATTGAGCCACCCTGTCATTGGTACGGTCAACCGCCAGCATATACTGAATGAAGTCATTGGTCCCTATGGAGAAAAAATCCGCTTCCCGAGCCATCTCATCGATAATCTCCACGATAGATGGGAGTTCAACCATTATACCCAACTTAGGATTTTTAATAAACTCTTTGCCTTCAGCTTTTAATTGATGGGCACATTCCTGGACAACGCTTTTAGCCTGCAAGAATTCATCCATTGAAGAGATCATCGGGAAAAGAATACGGATGCGCCTGCCTGCCCCCGAGCGAAGGATAGCCCTCAGCTGAGCCACAAACACATCAAGATGTTTAAAAGATAAACGAATGGAACGCAAGCCTAAAAAAGGATTTTCTTCCTTACCGTAATCAGAATAAGAAAGTATCTTGTCTCCGCCAATGTCCAAGGTCCTCAAAGTAATTTCTTTACCGGGCATGCCTTCAACTAAACGACGGTAGATCAAATATTGCTCTTCTTCAGATGGAAAATTGCTCCGAATCATAAAAGGAAATTCCGTCCGGTATAAACCGACCCCATCCGCCTTAAATTCATTCGCAGCTTTCAAATCTCCCAATAGATTGATATTAGCCATGAATTTGACCGCTACACCATCGCCGGTCTTCGGATGCTCCTGAGTCATTTTTTTTAGGCCGCTGATATTGTGGTTTAAATCTTCACGCTGAAAAATCTGGGTTTTAACAAACTGGTCAGGAGAAATGTACACAAATCCCATTGATGCGTCTAAAAGAACTTCTGTAGCCGGATCCAAAGACAAAAGTGACAACTCATCGCAAACAACCAAAGGAATATTTAATGAACGCGCCAAAATCGCAACATGAGACGTCGCTCCGCCGCTTAAAAGAATGATTCCTTTAATCTTCTGGGAAAAAAGTTTTAAGGCATCGGAAGGGAAAAGCTCTTTAGCTATCACGATCTTGTCATGATAGTCATGCTGTGCTTTCGAGTGTCCTATCAAATTCTCCAAAAGACGCCTGCCTACATCCTTGACATCGTAAATCTTCTCACGCAAATACGAATCTTCTATCCTGCTGAATTTCAACACATAGTCATGCACCACCTCTACGATGGCTTGAGGAGAATTGGCCCCCCCTCTTATCAAAGAAAAAATTGAATCTGTAAAACCTTTGTCCTTAAGCATCAGAATCTGCGCGGTAAAAATAAGAGCTGTCATATCAGGCAATGCCGCTTCCAGCTTAACTTGCAGTCCTGCTAACTGCCGCTCTGTTTCTTCAAAAGCCCGGTGAAGATCAGCTTCACTGTATTGCTTGCCGCCGTCAACCTTATACTGCTGCATGTCTGTCAGGGATTCGTTGACTACCATGGTCGTTGCTAAGGCCACCCCTTCTGAACCGCAACGGCCTTTAATAAATTTTAAATCCTGTAAAAGAGGCTTCGGAGGTTTTTCTTTTTTATCATTCAGGGTTATTAAAAGCCGCGCGGTCTCAATGGTCGCCGCTAATTGGACGGTGATGGCGCGAAAAACCTGGATGTCTTCGGCGGAAAAATAATCTTTTTTCATGCTCTGAATGACCATGACTCCTATCTCGACGCTGCCTCGTAAAATCGGGACCGCCAGAAATGATTCAAATTTTTCTTCGCCAATGCCTTGAAAAAAACGGAAATTAGGACTGTTCTTTGCCTGACCTTCGCAGATAGGCCGTTTTTCTTTCAACGCCAAACCTGTGAGCCCTTCTCCGATTTTCATCCTGACCTTATTAACAGAATCCGGATTAAGTCCCTTAGTGGCTTTAAGCACAAGTTCATGCTCATCGGCATAGTAAAGGTAAATAGAACAGACCTCACATTCCATATGACGGGTGATCATAACGGTAATTTTTTGCAAAAACTCTTCCATGCTCAGGGTGTCATGAAAAAGGGCGGTAATTTCACCCACATCGCAAATAAGTTTGGTGTGATCGCGTTTGGTATACATTGGAATGATAAGAGTTGAGTAAAGAAAAATCGGGAAGCCGGGGCTCGAACCCGGGACCTCTTGCTCCCAAAGCAAGCGCGCTAGCCAACTGCGCTACTCCCCGTGAAATATTGGTACAAGCGAAAATTAGTTATACCAGACTTCTTTAAAGCTGTCGAGAATGATTTGCAAACCTGCTTTGTCCATTTGAAGTTCAATTGGTAGAATAAAATTAATCAATATACTTAAAACATTCTGAGTTCATAAAATCATGCGCCACCTTATCTGAACCGTTATAACTCAAGTGGCGATCATCTCTAAACAATAAAATTCCGCGGCTGTCCAGGACATTAAAATAATCGCCTGATTTAAGCCCTTGCGACTGGTAAAAAATACAGACATCTTTATTCTTTTTAAATAAATCTTCCCCATAACGCATAAATGGATTCACGTATGATTCTGATTCCACCCTGTTACAACCGGTATTATTCATTTTGAAGGGACGAGCCAAACAATTCGTTGGATCAATATTCAATAACGGGCCGTCGAAAATAACGACCACGTTTTTACCTGCCTTTTTCAAAGCAGAGATATTTTTTTGCACCAATGAAGAATAAACAGGCATTTTATCCCCTAAAGCGGCATCCGCTTTTAATGTCCCCATACCCATAAGCTTAATATCATAGGGAATAAATCCAAGAATGATTGTCTTTATGGAAGGATTTTTTAAGACATAATCATAAGCTTTACGGTTGACCTCTTCACAATCTTTGTTATATCCCAAACTCCCCTTTAGGCCCCTAAAAGGGGCGCAGGTCGCATTCCCTATATTAATGACACCTATATTTTTATCTTTATAGATCTTTTGAAAACCCGGCATTAATGCATTAGCTGTACTATCGCCAAGTATCGCAACTTTTAGATGTTCTTTTTCACCGCTAAATGAACAAAAAATCTCGGATTTCTCATTGATTTCATGTTCTAACCCAATTAAAGAAATACATTCTTGCGATGGTTTATACCAGGTTAACTGATGCTGGTTTAATAGATCGAAAGATATTCCCCTGGATGGAAACCCATCGCACTTAGAGGTGATAAATCCCATAAACCCTGCCATAACCATAAGGACGCAAAGCAACGTGACTTTAATCCTGTTATAAGCGCCAAAACGTATTGGCTTTTCAATTAACAGGTAGGTAACCCATGCTAACAGTATACTAATAATCACTAAGGCAATTCTTGTGTCAACTGAAAGCCTGCCTTCAACAATATGTGAAAAAGACAACAAAGGATGATGCCATAAATAAAGAGGATAACTGATTAAACCAAACCAAACTAATAATTTATTGGACAATACCGTCCGGTTTAAAAACGCTTGTGAGCCGGCGGAAATAATCAAGACTGAACCTAATACCGGCAACAAAGCCCACCAACCAGGAAATGAGCTCTCTGTAGTGAGCATTCCCAAAGCTAAAGCGATACATAAGAACCCCAGCACAGATTTCGCATCAGGCAATAAGCTCCATTTAGCTATTGCAGATACCATTTTCTTTTTATAATCGAAATGGGCAAGCAACCCGCCCGCTATTAATTCCCAAAACCGTGGAATGGGAGAATAAAAAGTCGCAATGGGTTTTAAGTGAATTTGCGCAACATTCAAACTGAAGGACACAAATGCAACCGTTGCCATCAGCGTGACTAAATTAAAGCGGATCTTGTAAGCAAACCAGATCAGTATCGGAAAGACTATATAAAACTGTTCTTCAATCCCTAAACTCCACAAATGAAGCAATGGTTTTATATCAGTCGCTTTGTCAAAATAGCCCTCCTCACGCTGCAACAAGAAGTTAGATATAAATTCTGCCCCCCCAACAATGTGCTTGCCCAATAGTTTAAATTCGTCTGCCATCAAAACGAACCATCCCAAAACATAACAAGCCGTTAGAACAAGTAGTAAGGCCGGAAATATTCGTCTAATGCGCCGTGAATAAAAACCCTTAAAACTGAAAGTTTTGCTGTCTAAATTACTGAAAATAATAGTTGAGATCAAATAGCCGGAAATTACAAAAAAAATATCAACGCCGATATACCCGCCTTTTACCCAAAGCGGGAATGCGTGAAAAATCACAACTGATAAAACAGCAATGCCACGCAAACCATCTAAATCTGTTCGATATTTTGGGTGGGTTAATGTGATGTCAGGTTTATTTTGAGAAGGGTTATTATTGGTTGGTGCCAACAGTGCTGCTCCCCGTAAAATTGTTTCATCAATAAGGGCGGTATTTTAACAACAGGAGGCTTCTAGGTCAACAATCATAAACTTATAAAAGTTAAATCTCTTCCCTCTGCAGTAAGGATGGTTGGATAGGCGCGCCTAAGAACTCTCGCAAATTATCCATTGGCCGGATATTGATAATCACCGGCATAAAACCAAGGGCGTTCTGAAGCTGTTGGAGCATCGCAGGGTCAAGGTGGAATTTAATTTCGCCCCCGTTGTTTTTAGTCTGTAGACTCATATTCGCAGGGGTTAAATCGATACCCCCTTTTTTCAAATCAATCTTCATTGCCTTGTCCCCTTGCGAATTTATTGAATTAGGGTTTTCAGCAATACCTGTTGCCAATAGCCGATTTTCAACTATTTCCCTAACACGTTCATCATTTTCCTTGCCCCTTTGATAAGCATTTGTACCACCGACTATAACCGCCAAATAATTATAGGTAACTAATTCATCATATAAACTATATCGGGGACTCCCCGCATGATAATCAATGACTCTAAATCCGTTATCCCTATCATAAAGAAAATTCCCCGGCTTAGGATCAATGATTATCCCTACATCTTTATCATGAGCAATTGTAAATATTTGAATGAGTTGATCCCAATGCTTATCCGGAATTTCATTTATTCTCTTTGTCACATCAGACAAATGCTTTTTTTGTTCATCAACAGACAATTTTTGCCACTCTGAATATGTAGGACCTTCAAAATGATTTCCTTTTACATAATCACTGACGATCCAGCCTAATTGTTTATCCTGACCATCCCTATGGGCTATATACTGCTGAAAAAGCGGCTTTCCGATACCCCTTTTCAGGCCTTCTGCTTCCCGCCCTGCCTGGCTTTCGCTTACTAAGAATTTTATAACAATCTCACGGCCGTCTATCGACCATATAAAAGCATAACCATTACCGCCGCTCCCTAAATATTTAAGATTATATTTCTTCTCTATCGCAGAAAAATCTTTTGGGTCTTTCTTAACCTCTTCGAACATCTCTCGACTCATAACATCTGCATCTTTTCGATCTTTCGGATTTAACATCGCATGATCTTTACCTCTATACAGTATGCTTTCCATCTCTTCCTGTAATTTTTCCTCCGATTCATTTTTCGCCGTACCTCTCAAATAAGACCATGATAATTTCAAGGCGTCTTCTTTAGAAAAACCCTGCTCTAGCGCGACCTTGTACCATCCATAAGCCAACCCGGCAATTTTAGCCCCTTTACCATAGTCTTCCAATGCTTCTTCCATATACGCTGGCAAAGGTTTCCCCGAGAATGTCTTATGCTCATCATTAATGATTGCTTCACGTTCATTTGCGGGAATGCCATCATCGAAATCTTTAACTAATCTCCCGGCGGTACTAAAAAATTCTTCTGTTATCCAGTTTCTAAAATCGGGCAGTCGTGGCTGTAGCGTCATGGCTCTGCGCATCCCTTTTTCATCGTCATTGATGCTGCTTTCAAGCAAAACCTCATCAACAACGGCGAAAATCCCAACCGCTGATGCATAAAAGCTTGGGAAAGAATATTTTCTTGTCAAACGGGAAATGATGTGCACTAATTCGTGAGAAATGACATTGAGTTCAGCCAAAGCTTCGCGGAACGTCCCGATCGTTACATACCCATCACTTGAAAAAGAATGTCCAAACCGTAATCTAGTGACTAACTCCTGGAGTATATATTTGGGGGACTTCGCTATTTTTAATGCATACATTGACACCATAAGGCCCGCAAGGAACATGCCCCCGGGCAGAAAGAATTTATACAATTCTGTACTGCCGTTGGTAGCCGATGAATACAAGCTGACGCCTCCGACCGACATAAAAAACAGGGAAACGACAGCTTGAGGAATTGTCAGGTCTAAATCACTGGGACCTGCCCCCTCTGCGATTAATATTAACTTCAAAAGGAAACTTTCCCGATAAAAACTTTTCGAAATATAACCCTTATTCGACAATGCAAGATTTAGCCTCTCCGGCCCTGCTAAAGCTTCCAGTATATGGCTCACCTTATCATTTAGCTTCATTCTTGGAATAGGCAACAATTTAGGTAAAGCTCTACTCTGATGCGAACCTTGGTCTTGTTTATCAGCCAATCCGGTTTCGTCAGCTGATATCTGCGCCAAATCTGTCTTATTGCCTGCTCTTTGAGAAAAACCCATATAATATTCTTTCCGAACTTTAGCAAGAGCGGAATTATATAAAAAGTAATATGTAAAAATCATGCTTTGTATCTGATCATCCTGACTGACCGCTTCTAACGCCCCTTGGAGTTCTTCAAATTTAATTACATGCGGGATATCTTCAATCCAGGAAGTCTGGTCTCTTGGATCCCCCTTATACCAATAATACTTTCCAGAGAATCCCGAAATTATAGTTTTTAAAATGTCCCTTTCTTTTGTATCACTGTCCATATATGAGGCTTTTAGATCAAATGTGGAGTGAACGTTGTTTTCCGCATGGATCAAATACGAGTCCTGCTGCCTAGATGGATCCTTAAAACTTACAATAGCTTCCAGCAAGAATGGAATAGAGCCTTTAAATCCTGTATCGATCCAGAGAATTTTTTCGTTTTTTAAAATCCCAAGATTATCAAGTTCCCCGTATATTTTATTTATAGCCTCCATAAATTGGCCATTGTCTCTCATGGATTTAATGAAATCAACTGCCCTTCTTAGGAGGTCTTTCTTGATTTGGGCCTGTTTTTCTTTGCCTCGTTGATCGAGATAAGTGGACCTGTCCGGCTTATTGGATGGATTATTTTTATACTCACGAACAAATTCGGCTTCCCAATCTAATTGTCCCTCAGCAAGAATCTTGAAAATGCCATCAAGGGCGGCCGGTAAACTGTTAACGCTCATGTGAAAAACAGTGCCATTTGCCCCCTTTTGTCCATCGGATCTCAGCCGTTCCACCGCATCGCGAATAGTAAAAATGGTCCCCCCGTCCCGCGCAATATAAACCGGATGAAAGCCTTTACTTTCCTTGTCCTCAATATAAGAAGTATATCCCGCAACAAGACGCCAGATTTGCAGCATGTGATCAGATACGAAAAATTTCCCAATATTCTTATCGACTAGACTATTTATGCCAGAAACTCCTTTCAGCCTGGATTTTAAGATCCGTCTTATGGCCGCCAAAGTAAAATATTCTCCGCTATTACGGCGGTCCAGTAAATCCTTGATATCATTTGCTTCATAAATGGAACGCAAATTAACATCACGTCTTATCGGCCAATTTTCCGGTAATAATTCTTCAGAAAAAAAAGCAAAAGCGCTATTGGGAACAGAAGCGGCCTCGGCAGTAATCATTGCTAAATTATTGTTCTCAGTTGCTACTGCAGGAATTTCCTCAATTGACTGGATTTTTGTTCTTAAATTTATGTAATTGACTCCGCCGGAAAAATATTTCCTTGGAATTACCTCTTGTGTTAACGGATCCTGTTCTTCTTTAATGTAGTTAAAAACACCTTTCTTAAATGCCCTTAAATATTTCTGATAAATTCTTCCCACTTCTTTAGGATCATCGATATTAACGCCGGCAACTTTACTTTTATCCGTATAAACTTGCGCTAAAATACTCTCTTTGATTTTCTTCTTATACCATGTCGCTAAAATCAGGGAATTATAAATTTGGCGGAGCCTGAAAAAACTTTTATTTTCATTAACCTCTTTGGTCAATTCAGGGATGACTACCTCACGGACAATTTGGGATCCTAATGCGTTGATATCTTTGCTTGGCCTTAAGGGGTTTCCCCGGGGGTCTTTATGCGACGCCATAAATGGCGTCTCTACGTCATGTTTTTGAATAGATAAATAATCCTGCTCCAGCATTACCTTTAACTTCGATTCAACCACATACGCAGTCCCTGCCTTGGCATTCTCATAAACAACGGCCTTTTCTGGAATGATCCACACTTTATTAAATGTATTAACCGGAATATCCGTTGTCTTGAAACGCTTAGCGGCCTGTTCGTATATACGCTTCCAGAACTTCTTTCCTGTTTTATCCTCAGGGTAAATCAACGATGCCGTTATCTGTTTGAGCATGTAGTCTTCAGCTAACAGGTCTCGGCCCATCTCGGTAAACCCAAAGCTATTAGGAATAATCCGGTCTTTTTCGTAAGGAGAGAGATTAACCCAGAGGTCTTTTTCAGGGATAGTTAAACTGGCTAAAAAGTATTTAATTAATTTTGTGGCTTCTTCTTTAAGATTCCCCCCTCCCGCTAGGGAAGGATAATTTTCTTTCGAAAAAGAATCTCCTTTGTCTATAATAAAATCAAAACGGAGTGGATTATCGGTATGAACTTTTATTCCCTTCAATATAGGAGGTTCAAGGGGCAGGCTTAAATGAACCATGGCCCCAGGAGCAGGCAGACGAAATTCATCCGCATGGGCAGTTGGTAGAGGCCCAAACACATTAACCAGGAACGCCAACACAGTCATAATTCGGATTAATGGGGGCATGCTTTTCATATATAAAGTATGCAATGGATATAGATGTAAAACAAGGACAGGAGGTTACTTTGGAAAAACGCTACCTTCGACGAGCGCTTGATATATAAATAAAAATGTCTGTTTAAATGATACCCTTATGGGTAAAAAACGGCTGAAGGAATTATTTTTTTCAAGATTCATTTAAAAATGCGGACTGTGTTTCTTCCGGATTCTTTGGCTTGATATAACGCTTGATCAGCTTGTTGTATTAGAGTTTCTTTATTGGAGTTGGCCTGAAATTCTGCCACGCCGATACTTAAAGAAATTTTATCCTGCGCGAATTCCTTCCTGACTTTATCACAAAGCTTTTCTCCCACAATGGCAGACTTGGAACTGTCCGTATTAGGTAAAATAATAGCAAACTCGTCCCCTCCATAACGACAGACATGCTCAAATGAACGTAAATTATTCTTAAACATATCAGCTAATCTCTTTAGGAGCTTATCTCCGCTCATATGTCCGTACTGGTCATTAAATGTTTTAAAATTATCCACGTCTACCATCATTAAACTGAATTCATGTCCGTAGCGGGAAAACCGCGATATCTCTTCTTCCAATTTTTGGATAAAAGCACGATAATTGTAAAGCCCTGTCATGGAATCTGTCTGGGATAAGTATTCAAAATTGTTCAAAAGTTGAAGCTTACAAATATTAATAGCTGCCTGTTTGGCAATGGTTTCTAATACTTTTAAATCCGTTGGTGTGAAAGGCCCCTGTCTTTCGGAAACGTTAATTATGCCGATTAGCTTTTGATTATACATAAGAGGAGCGCTCATAAAAGAACGTGAGGAATAACTTTTTCTATTTTGTCGTTTGAATTGTTCATGATATTCAATATTATCAACAATGATGGACTGGCTTTTAAGAGCAATGAGCCCGGCAACAGGAGTTCCGATTTTAACGCTGGAATCACGCACAAATTCTTCACTAATCCCATAGGAAGCCTTTATAGAAAGCTCGTCTCCTGAAGAGTTGATATACATGATCGAACAACGCCCGGCTCCTAAAATTTGGGCAACTTGCTGAACAATGGAGTCGTTTAGCTCATGCAATACCATTATGTCGCTCAATCTATTATAAAAATCGAGGATTTTTTCAAGCTTTTGCTGTCTGATGCTCAATTGTTCTTCTAATTTATGGTGTTCAGATATGTCTACGGTAACACCGCGGACTCCAATGATGCTCCCCTTATCATTATAGATATGATTGACGGTGACCATCAGCGAATACTTTTGACCTGAAGAGTTCACACATGTAGTTTCAAAATCTATCACAAAGCCATTTAATTGGAATTTAGCCTGAAAATCAGCACAAATTTTAGGGTCGGGAAAAAGAAGGGCTATCCAATTCTTACCAGTGGCATGGTTATGATTCGGAAAATTAAATGTTTCATTAAAAGCATGGTTGACATAAAAAAGGTTACTGTGGGAATCAGCCATAAAAACGCCCACTTTTATATTCTCAATAAGATCCCGGAATATTTTCTGCGATTCCGGATTGAGTAAATTAAGCTCCGGATCACCTGCAAAATAAGCGCACATAAAATACCCCCCCTATATTAAAAGTATCCCATATATCAACTCAAAAAACAAGTATAAGCAGATTTAAGCAGATTTAACATATATTTAACAATATTTGATTTTTAATAAATATAATGATATACATTAATTAGAGGACTTATATGGCTGGGAAAAAAGGGTTTACGTTAATAGAAATCATCATCGTCATGGTAATTATAGGGGTTTTAGCGGCTATCGTTGTCTCCGGTTTTAGCGCTATTATAGCAGACCAGGCTTACAATGCTGCCAAGAACAATGTTGCGGTTATTATGAACGCGCAAAATAATTACTATCTCAATCATGGCAGCTATTGTATCGGCAGTACCTCCTGTAGTAATCTTACCAGCATTAATAATTCTTTGTCTGTAAATATCCGCGACGACTACTATACTTATGCCTGCAGCATCCCAACCGCCAGTAATGATCTTAACTTTGCCAATGATGGATTTTGCTGTGCGGCAACGCCGATAACGAGTTCATGGGAGGGATCTTCACAGTGTGGAGGCGCAGCGGCCGGAGCCGCAACAACTGGAAAGAATTCCCAACCTTCCGGAAACTATTCATATGGATCTTATTGCACCGGCAATACCAAGTGGTCTCAAACTGAGCCCAATGCCGCAGCATGTTTTAATGATTGTGTTCAGCACAAAACCGGCCGAAGATGTTGCTCGTGGCAGCCATATTGTTCCGGAGGAGGGTACTGTCAATTGTCAGTACCTTGGAACAGTGTGGCCTCTGACACATCATCCTGTCCGACAGGCACTTACAACGGTTCAAATTCTTGGGCAACTAATAATTTTTAACTCCCCGAAAAACACTCCTAAAAGACGTTTAGCATAACACTCCTAATCATTAAAACGGACTTTTATTGATAAGCATTATTCAAAATGTTATCCTAATTTTAGAATTTAGCGGACAGAGAGAATCGACGAAATATGTTTTTTACAAAAAGCGCTCAACTTTGGTAATGGATCCCCGCTTTCGCGGGGATGACATAATAGATTTTGTCATTTATTAGAAGTTTGTCATTCCCGCGCAAGCGGGAATCCACTATTACAAACTGACCCTTCATGTGGCACAGTCTGAAGGGAAGGTAAAAAATGAAAAAAGAGGGGATTTTTATTAAAAATGCTATCAAACAGCGAATAGTATTAGTTCTGCTTATGTTTTGGCTGTTTTGCCATGTAGCCCAGCCTATTAAATTAGCAGGAGCGGACATCGGACGTCATATAAAAAACGGCGAACTTCTCCTCTCCGGCGTCAAGGATGTCCTATATAAAAATTATTACTCATACACCTGCGGTCAATATCCTTTTGTCAACCACCACTGGCTCTTTGGAATTTTTTGTTATATTGTCTGGCGTCTCTTCGATTTTTCCGGCCTCTCCTTGGTCTATGCTGTTCTTATTCTTGCCACCTTTTGGCTTTTTTTTCGTCAAGCCCAGCGCCTTTCTTCTTTTGCCTTAGCCTGCGCTTTTAGCTTATTGAGTTTTCCGTTATTGACTTGCCGGGTAGAAATCCGCCCCGAAGGGATTACCCTTCTTTTTTGCATACTGTATTGGTGGCTTTGTATTTTTCATCAACAAGGCCGTCTTAAACCTAGTTTTTTATGTATATGCTTCGCCCTTTTACAACTGATCTGGGTCAATACTCACGTTTTCTTTATCCTGGGGCCTTTGTTAATCGGCTTGTTTTGGCTGCAGGCTAATATCGACGGAAACAAAGATCATGCGAATGCCCTTAAGGCCTCCTTTTGGCTTTCGCTTGGGATGTGCCTGGCAAACCCTTCCGGGATAGCAGGAGCTTTACTGCCTCTTGAGGCTTTCAAGCATTTCGGAGTGAATGTCAATGAAGAGCAATCTGTTTTTTTTGCTCTTAAAAACGCTCCGCATGATAAGCTTATTTATTATTTTTTGGCAACGATACCGCTCTTGATACTACCATGGATATCTGTGATCAAAAAACAAGGGATCAAGCCGCACATTTCCATGTTGATATTAATCGCATTGTTTACCATAGCATCGATAAAATGTATTCGTTTTATATCCCCTTATGGATATTTCTTTATCCCCTTGGCCTCTTACGCTTGGGGCGAACACCTGAAGGAAGATCGTCCTGTTCTTAAAAGAATTCTGGTGACAATGTTTATAATAGCCGGCATTTTGGCGTCGCCTTTTTTCAATTTCAACCGGAAACAAGGCCCTGCCCTTGGCCTTGAGTCCGGTGTCAATGCCTCAGCTCAATTTTTTAAGCAAGCCGGCCTCAAAGGCCCCATTTTTAATAATTATGATATCGGCGGATATTTAATTTTTCATTTGAGCCCTGATAACAAATTATTTGTCGATGACCGCAAAGAGGCCTACCCGGACTTTTTTTTCAAGGGAATTTTTATTCCCATGCAGTTAAATGATGCCAACTGGGAGAAAACTTTGGCGCTGTTTCATTTTAATGTCATTTTCTTTGACCGTCATGATCAAAAGGATTGGGGTTGGTATAAATTTATCATTGCGCGCTTAGACGATCCTTCCTGGGTCCCTGTTTTTGTGGATAATTATGCGATTATTTTCTTAAGACGCACTGCCCAAAATGCGGACTTAATTTCCCGCTACGCCTTGCAAGTCAGCAAGGAGGCCTTGCCCGGTAACGGCTGGGGCTATAAACTGTACAGATAGTTCTTAGGTTCTTTCAAAACTCCTGCGCATTGAAATCAAAAATAAGCGGTGTATAATAAAAGCCTTATGAGTCTTAAAAAAGTCCTTATCATTATATGTGCTGTATTATTTTTCCTGGCTGCACTTACTTCTTACGCTAACCGTGTTATATTCCCCCGGTTAATCAAGAAAGTTGCCATTGAACGCATTGAAATCGCCATCAATAGAAAAGTAGAAATTGGCAGTATCCGCTTTAGCTGGGTCAGGGGGTTTGTTATTGATAAAATAAAAATTTATGAAAAGGCCCCAACCGGCGCCGTATTCGCCCAGGCAGACCAAGTCTCCTTTGGAATTATTTTCTTCCCCGGACTCAAGCGCTACAGGATCACCATTCCCTATATCAATGTGAGTGCCCCTTCAGTCCATTTAATACGCACCTCTGACGCCATCTGGAACTTTAGCGATATGTATACCCCATCCCCTCCGACAGCAACACCGGTGACGGAAGAAAAATCGCCTGCATTTGAGATAGCCTGGGGCGGAATTACTATCAACGATGGGAAAGCCCTGCTTGATGATGTGTCTTCTCCTAACAACTGGAGTGAATTTTTCGATAATATTAATTTAAAACTTTCTCTTTCTTATAAAGGGATTAATTATAGCTTGACTACAGATATCCCCGATAAAAAAGGCTTTGTGGGAGCAACTGTTTATTATCAGCCTATTACCAAAAACACACAGGCTCAAATTCATCTGAAAAATATCAATACCGCTTCATATTTATCGCTCATTAATATCCCCGACATGCATTTAGAAAGCGGGATAATCAAAGAAATTAATTTGAATATCAGCTACACTCAGGACAAAACATCCGCACAGGGCGATGTGAACATGCAAAATCTAGATATAAGCAGCCAAGAACAGAATTTCAAAGGCGATATCGAAATCCGCAATTTGGATGCGCAATATCAAAACGGCAATATAAAGGCACGGGGACAAATGGTCTTAAACAACATACAAACCAGGTCACCCGAGTTTTCCGCCGGCGGCAGCGTACAAACAAAAGTGAATGATTTCGAATTGACTAAAGAGGGCTCTTCCTTCATTGGATCCCTTCACGCACAAAACATTACGGTAAATTTAAAAGACCGTCAAGTACAGGTCCAAGGCGTAATCCTGGACAATGTCAGGATAAGAAAAGATATGGACGGCATTCAATCCGTCGGAAGCATTGAAACACGCGGTCTTTCTATCCAGTGGCCTAAACAAAAACTTCAAGGAGACATTGCCCTTAAAGCCGTGACCATGCGCATGAAAGATGAGAATGACATTCGCCTAGAAGGAGAACTCCGGGCTGATAATTTTTCTACCAGCATCGATGATAAAAATTTAATCGGCCGGCACATCCTTCTTGAAAATGTCCGGTTAAGCGTCATGAACCAAAAGAATATCGACCTGGAAACAAAATTATCAGCCGATGATATGACAATGTCCCTTGGGAACGGGCTTTTGGCTTCAGGTTCCCTGCAAACAGAAAAATTATATTTCAATTTAGAAGACAGCATCATAAAAGCATCTGCCATCCTGAATGCCTCACATGGAAAGCTTGTTTTAGACCATCACAAAACCATCGAAGCTGACCCAAGGCTGGAGTTAACCGTAAGGATGCCCCTCAACGATTTCCAACAGCTGACCTATAAAGGAGCTGTCACTCTTTCCGACGGCCATTTTAAAGGGTTTGCGCCAATCCAATCCCTTGACAATGTCGAATTAGATGCTGACTTCCAGAACGATGAAGCCACCATTAACGCCCTCACAGTTAATATTCTTGATACTAATGTCCGAATAACCGGCAGTGTCAAAAATTTTAAGAACCCTTTTTTAAATATCACCGCAGATGCGGAAGAATTAAATTTAGCTAAAATTAAAGACATCCTCCCCCCAATGGCCCGCCAATACGGCTTGACCTTCAATGGCACCAGCTTTGTCAAAGTCCAATTTGAAGGGCTGATGGCTGACCCGCTGGCTGCAAAAATCCTGGCAGTGGCTTCTGTTAAGAACGCTGATATTACCAGCAGCATATTTCACCAACAGATCAAGAATATCACCGGCATTGTTGAAGCCTCACCCGACTCATTTAAATGGCGCGACTTTACTGCCGTTTATCTCGGCAAACATTACACCATAGCCGGCAGTCTCGAGAATTTAAAAAAACCTGCCATCCTCGCTACGCTAAACGGCCCTGATTTACAACTGAAAGCGGATATTGCCAAGAACAACAACGTCATCACCATCAATGCTTTAGCAGGAAAATATATGAACGCGGCCTTTAACAGCACGGGAACCATCACCCTGCGCGAGAACAAGGGGCCTGTATTTAATATCAATACCAATGCGTCTTTGCTTTTAGAAAACATCATTAAAGAGCTGCCCTACCCACAAAAGAAAAATATTCAGTCTTTACACCCAACAGGAATAATCAGCATGAGCTCAAACCTACAAGGGACATCTTTTGATTTTAAAAATTACACCCTCAATGCCACTATCACGAGCCCGACGCTTAGCCTCATGGGGTACAAACTAAATGATTTAAAAATCAACTTCGAGCAGGATGAAGGCAAAATCAAAAATTTAACCTTCGACGGAAAATTATACGACGGGACAGTGCATGCGGTAAGCTCTGTGGACTTATTGGGCAGGGGAATGCCTTATGATTTCGCTTTAAACATTGATAACACCGACCTACACAAATTAAAAATGGACTCTCCCCTAAAAATGAATGAAATCGACGGTAAGGTTTATTTAACAACCCTGGCCCATGGCACAATAGCTGATTTTAAAAATAATATCCATGCCACCGGTTCTTTAGGGATACGGGATGGATACTTGGGAGAATTCAATTTATTTAAAGGGTTGCTGGGCATTCTAAACGAAGCCATGCGCTTGGGACAGGTGATGATCACTGATGTCGATGGCAATTTCACCATCGAGGCCCAAAAAATCAATACTGATAACTTAAGGCTTAAAGGCCCCACCATCGTGCTTTTAGGCAAAGGCTGGGTTAATTTTGATCAAGCCTGTGATTTGAATGTGACGGTAGATTTAAGCTCGGGAGCTGTCCCGGACATTGCCCATGATATGCTCAAAAGCCTTAACATTCGAATTTACGATAATATCGCCAACCCCAAATTCAAAAAGAAAATATCCGTACCCCAAGTTATCAATACCCTTCTTAAAAATCTGTTGCAGTAACCTCACCCAACAGGACGCGGAATTTTTTAAGTGCCCTGGCTCGGTGGGAAATTCTTGCCTTAAGTGCGGCGGGAAGCTGGCCAAAGGTCTTATTGTAGCGCTTAAGAAGAAAAAGAGGGTCAAAACCAAAACCATTTTCACCCATGTCCCTGGTTGTAACATAGCCGCTACAAGTGCCCTGAACAACGCCTAACTCCTGCCCCTTGGCATTGACCAAAGCTATCACACAACGGTAACGCGCCTGACGCTTATGCATAGGCACGCCTTTTAGCATCGCAAATAATTTCTTATTCCTGGCCTTTTCACTAGCCCCTTTACCGGCAAAACGGGAAGAATAGATACCCGGAGCATTGCTAAGGGCCCTGACTTCAATCCCTGAGTCATCCGACATAGCCATTTTCCCCGTCGCAAGCGCAGTTTCACGGGCTTTCTTTAAAGCGTTGGCACGGTATGTCCTGCCATCCTCAACGATGTCCGGAATATCGGGATAATCCAAAAGCGAGGTAACCTTGAAAGGAAGGCCTGCTAATAATTCTTTAATTTCCGCGACCTTGCCTTTATTGCGGGATGCGACTATCAGTTCTTTCACGGCTTAACCTTTAAATCAGGTAAATTATTCTTTTGCAAACTTAAAAGTTCTTTGATGCCGCGGCGCGCCAGCCCCAGCAGGGAGAGCATCTGCCCTTCTGAAAAAGTGCCGCCCTCACCGGTACCCTGAACCTCGACAAATTCACCGCGCCCGGTCATCACCACATTCATATCCACGTCTGCTTTGGAATCTTCGATATAATTTAAATCCAAAACATTAACGCCCTGATAAACTCCGACACTGACCGCCGCAACAAAACCTTTTATAGGCATTGTATCAATCATCTTCTGCTGGCACATCCACCCTATCGCATCGGCTAAAGCGATGAAACCTCCGGTGATGGAAGCTGTGCGTGTCCCCCCGTCGCCCTGCAGGACATCGCAATCAATACGGATGGTGCGTTCACCTAACTTTTCCATGTCAACGACTGAGCGCAAGCTGCGGCCTACCAGCCTCTGTATTTCCTCGGTACGGCCGGACGTTTTCTCGCGCCGGATGCGGCTGGTACAAGAACGCGGCAGCATGCCGTATTCCGCGGTCACCCATCCTTTGCCTGAACCTTTAAGGAATGGCGGCACTCCCTCTTCAACAGAAGCAGTACAAATGACCTTGGTCTCGCCAAATTCTATAAGGCAGGATCCTTCTGCATTTTTCATGTAATTCTTTGTGACCTTGACCTTACGCAGTTGATTGGATTTACGTCCGTCGGGTCTTTTCATAGAAATTTCCTAATTATGTGTCATTACGCGCAATGACACCAAAATTAACGTTTCTTGTTCTTTGGATACTCAGCTGATACCATTGTCCCGATCCCGCCGCGCGGGTTCATGATCACTTCAACACGCATCCAGCGGGGTTGACAGGCTTTTACCAGATCATCCAAAAGTTTATTGACTAAATGCTCATGGAAAATTCCCACATTGCGGTATTCTACCAAATATAACTTTAATGATTTCAGTTCCAGGCAAACCTTGGCCGGTTTATAGCTGACCTTAATAACGGCAAAATCCGGCAAAGCTGTTTTTGGACAAATACAAGTGAATTCAGGGATGGTCAAATCCACAACGTAGTCCCTGTCTGAATATTGATTCTCCCACACTTCTATATCCGGCATCTTAAGCGTACGGATATCTTTTTGACGGCCTTCGTATGAGCTGACTTTCTTCATTTTCCCTTTCTAAAATTTAACTCCCCCTTCCCCCATCTTTAACATAAAGAGGGGGTTAAGGGGAGTCCTTTAACGCAACTTCATAAACTTATGCACTTGAGGCAATATTCTAACGTCTTTAAGGATTTTTGCACATAATTTTTGATAACCCAAACATTCTTCAATGATCCCTTTTTTCATATCCGTATAATTTGGCTGCAGGATAAATAAAATTTCAGGGTCAAAGGAAGCCACCAATTTTGCGGCCTTTAAAATCTCTTTTTTTTGAGTATCCATAGAAACAACAACTTTTACAAAGACCTCTTGCTTTGAAGCAACTTTTAAGAATTCCTTATGCTCTGCCCAAAACGCTTTTTGTCTAGTAGATGAAGGCAATTTAATATCCATCGCGATAATATCAATGTCCCTGATTAATTCCCGTAAAGGACCGGGCAGGGTGCCGTTGGCATCTAAATATATCTTCTTGCCTTCCCGATGCAAGGCATGACAAAAGCTTTTTAGGAAATCCTTCTGCAGTAACGGCTCACCGCCGGTGATACTGACGGAGTGGGAATTTTCATACAAAACATTGACCTGGGCCAAGGCGTCCTTAAGGCTCAATTCTTGATACTCACGCTTACCGTCACCGATGGAAGCCGGCGTATCGCACCAGTCACAATGTATGTTGCACCCAAAAAACCGCACAAAGACCTGTGAGACACCGGCGTACTTACCCTCACCTTGTATAGACCGGAAGATTTCTAGAATTTTAGCATTCATGTTTTATGAACATCTGTTATCTGCAAAAAAGATCTAAACCGTCAATTTATATTTCTTGCAAATTATCCATAAGTACACCATTGAGTATCCTAAAAAAACCAGGAAGCCCGCAGCAAGATAATCATACCAACGCAGTCCCGGAACCAGCACTGAGTTGTCAGGATGGGCCGATTCATAATACACCGCAATGGGACTGCCGGGACGGTATCCCAAGCCCGGAAGCACCCTGCCGCCTTGTCTAGAAAAGAAATCACTCCTTTGTGCCAAGGAAAAGGTCACTTTCTTACCTACATACAACCGATGATTAACCGAATATTTGTATGTCACTTCAAGTATTTTCTGCGGCCCCGATCTCCCTGCGCCATTTGCGACTGAAGAAGAAATCACTTCTCCGTTAACGCTAGGCCAGAAGGAACTACAGAACCCTGGGACAAAACAAAAAATAAACACACCCACACAAAACACTATGGAAGGTATCCCTATAAAAAGAGAGGATCGTGGTTTTGACCAGATATCGTTACTCAATGTATCCTTGAATAAGATCGTTTTTTGTTTATCGCATAGTAAGAATTTATCAACGAAATTTATCTTTACTTACACCCCCACCTAACCTCCCCCATCAAGGGGGAGGAACCAATAGCAAAACAAGTCTCATCAGGCCCCTGGCCGCTAAACAATTACTTTTTGTCATTCCCTCAAAAGAAAAATCTTTAATTATAAGATTTCGGCCTTCGCTGAAATAACAATGATCCTGTCTTTCGCCAGAATTACAAACTACTAAACTAGCGCCTTATCTTGAATTTTTGCCTGCGCGAAGCCTTGGGCGCGAAGGCGGCAGCTGTCGCAGACCCCGCAAGGCTTGGATTTGCCGTTGTAACATGACCAGGTCAAATGCAAAGGCACCTTTAAATTAACAGCCAATTTCACGATCCGCGCTTTGCTTAAATGGATCAAGGGAGTCATGACTTTAATGCTTTTTCCCTCGACCGATGTCTTAAGGCCTTGAGCCAGCATGGCCTGATAAGCACGGATAAATTCCGGACGGCAGTCAGGATAACCGGAATAATCCACGGCATTCGCGCCGATAAAAATGGTCTTGGCTCTTATAGCCTCTGCATAAGAGGCCGCAAAACTCAAAAAAATAATGTTCCTCGCAGGCACATAGGTGACCGGGATGCCCTTTGTCTCCATTGCCCGGTTTTTGGGGACACTGATCTTATTATCTAAAAGCGCTGAGCCTTTCCAGGGCAGGCTGATTTTAACGACAACACCCTTACAACCAGCCCTGCGTGCGACAAAACTTGCCTGAATGATCTCCTTCTTGTGCTTCTGTCCATAATCAAAAATCAGGCAATGGCAGTCATAACCTTTAGAGACAGCGTAATAAAGGGTAGTGGAAGAGTCTAAACCTCCGGAGAGAAGAACGACGGCTTTTTTAATAGATTGCTTCGTCACTTTGCTCCTCGCAATGACACAAGTTTTCTATTCATAATAAACGACACTTGCGGTATCAGATTCCCAGACTTGCACATGTTTTAAACTTAAAGGGGCGCAATTGGTTCCCAGAGAACGGTAAATATACCGGGCTAAATTCTCCGTTGATGGATTCATGTCCTTAAAAGCAGGCAAATCATTGAGAACCACATGGTCCAGGGGCATTAAAACTGCTTTGAGCTTGGCTTTAAGGACTTTGAAATCTGTCAATAGCCCCACAGCGTCTAAATTGTTTCCGCAAACAAGCATTTCAACCTTCCACGTATGCCCGTGCATGTATTTACAAGGCCCATCGTAGCCGTGCAGTTGATGGGCTGAGGAAATGGAATCACTCACTGTCACTTCAAACATAAATATGTCTCCTGACATGTTTAACGCCGCCGCCTAAAAACCGCATAGCCAGGCGCTTAAATTGTTGGGGCTCATCACTAACGATATACAAATGCTGGCAAGGGCCCAATCGGGTACGCAAAAGCCGCCTCTTGGTCAACACTTCCTTTACTTGTAAAGCAACCTCCTGAGCTGAATCTACCAGCTGCACTTGGGTCCCCATGACATTATGCAAAACGCCTTTGAGTAACGGATAATGCGTACATCCTAAAATCAAGGTATCTATTTTCTTCTTTTTTATATCCCTCAAATAATGACCCGCAACCTGATAGGTTATTGCGTGATCAAACCACCCCTCCTCCACTAAAGGCACAAACAAAGGGCAAGGCTGACTAAAAACAACGATATTTTTGTTTAATTGCACGATCTTTCTGGCATATTTACCGCTTTTTACCGTCGATGACGTGGCGATAATGCCGATCTTGTTATTACGGGTGACCGCTGCTGCTTTTCTGGCGCCCGGTTCGATCACGCCAAGAATCGGCAAATCAAATTCTTTTTTCAGAACATCCAGCGCCAAAGATGAAGCCGTATTACAGGCCACCACCACCATTTTTACTTTATGTTTGAGTAAAACCCTTACAATTTCACGCGAATAACGGATGATCGTCTCCCCTGATTTAGTGCCATAAGGCACTCGCGCCGTGTCACCGAAATATACGATCCTTTCGTTGGGAAGGTGATGGTTGAGTTCCTTAACTACAGTCAATCCTCCCAAGCCGGAATCAAAAACGCCAATCGGATCTTCAGAACAATCATTCATTTGCATAATCCAGAACGCCTCGGGCAATGACCTCCGCCAATTTCTGACGGTAAAGCGAAGAAATTAATTTATTGTGTTCCTGACGGTTAGATAAAAATCCGGTTTCGACCAACACAGCCGGCATTAACGTATTACGCACCACAAAAAACCGGCAAAAACGAATGCCGTCACCGCGCACCTTGATCCCTGACCTGTCACGGGCCTCTCTGACGATCAACTTCGCCAGCTTTAGTGATTGCGGGGCTTTGAGCGTATCCATCATGTCTGCAACAATAGCTTGAAGAATTGTGGAATCATTGGCGCTAAGGGATTTAAGATAAATATGCGCATTTTCTTTTCTCTGCTCTTCAATTAAATCTTTCCTGGAAATTGAATCAAGGTAATAAACCAATAACCCCTCTACGGAATGATCATGATTAGAGTTAACATGTATGCTGACAAACAAATCCGCGCCGCTGTGAGAGGCAATGATAGTACGTTCCGGCAAAGGTATAAAATTATCCGAATCTCTGGTCATGATAACCTTAATCCCCGCGCTCTCTAAAAGCTGTCTGAGACGTTTGGCTATATCTAAAACAATTTCTTTTTCATCTATTCCAAAAGGAGCTATGGTCCCGCGGTCTTTGCCGCCGTGTCCTGCATCAATGACAATGGTATGCACGCGTGAGGAACTCACAATAGAGGACAATCCCCCTCCTATAGGAACCCCAAAAGGAGCCAACACCTTGGCCTCAAAATCTTGAGGAACATAAATTGTGCTTTTCTCGCGGCGCAGAGGAGCGCTGAGAATTATTTGCTGCTTGCCGATAAGGACTGTCGAGCTTCCGACCAGTGCCTTGGATGTATTGCCTTTATACTCCATCAATACGACCTGGGTGACGCCATCCCACTGCCAGGTGACATGATAACGGTCACAAACATCAGCAAGAGGAATTCCCATCGGCAAGTTGGACACAACAACAGGCCTGCCCCCGCATCCGTGCAGGGTTAAAAGCATTAAAAAGCAAATCAATATCCTAAATATCATGATGTGCTCTCATCCCCGGATGAATCAACTGCGTTAGCCCGAACCGTCAAAAAAATAACTGTTTCAGTCTTTTGCATCAGGCGTCCTTGATTACGGAAAACCAGTCCAACAATCGGGATGTCCCCAAGCAGGGGAAACTTGTGCGTCCGGGTGATTTCTTCTTCCTTCATAAGCCCGCCGATAACGATGGTCGTATTATTGGCAATCAACATATTTGTCTGGGCATTTAAAAGCACCGATGCCGAGACCTTCTGGCCGTTCCAGATTTCCATCGCAGCAACGGCAATGTGAGGATCAATTCGTAAAGAAAGGTCTCCTGATTTAAAACGTGAAAGCAAAAAATCAACATGGATATTCTGTTTATCAAAATTAATACTGGCAGGCGTGCTTAAAGAAGCCTTAATAGGCGATTGGGGAAACTGGCTCATCTGCCCGACCGTATCCAACGCATCAAGCAGGACCTGATAATCGTCCTGGGAAACCGCGCCGAAGCTCAAGCGGTATTTTTTGTCATTCCAGGCAGGGTCGTTTTCTTTTTTCAAAGGGACCGTATGAAAATCCGAGACAATAGCCGCCCAGTCGACACCGCCGCGATGCTCGTCATTAAGAATAATTTGAACGACATTCGCTTCAAGCGTAATCTCATCCTGCAACTTATTTTGAGCTTGAGCCGCAGGGCTCCAGGTAAAAAGCATAAATAATATAAGGATTAGTCTTAAATTCATATAATCATTTATAGTGAGAATTCGTGAATTTGGCAATAAAAAAACCTTCCATTCTCTCATCGGGCAAGATTCGGGCCGCATCCCTGATACGCAAATCGTACGTTCTCTTCTGCCAATGGGTCAAACAAGGATAAGTCGCAACCCCCTCTATATGGATGGGGTCAAGTTCAAAACGGCCATCGGTCTTACGCAAAAACCAATCCACCACCTCTTCATTTTCTTCCGGAGCAAAAGTACAGGTGGCATAAACTAAAATCCCGCCGGGGCTTAAAAGCCTGCTGGCATTGAGTAAAAGTCCCTTTTGCTTATGGGACATTTCTTTAATCTTACGCACGCTCCAGTATGCAAAACTTTTAGGATCATTAATAATAAAACGCCCCTCAGTACTGCAGGGAGCGTCAACCAAAATACGATCGAAAGGGCCATTGTACTCTTTGAAACGCCGTCCGTCTACCGAAGATATTTGGGCTTTGGTCCCGGTCAGCTGCAAGACTGACTTTAACCTATAGAGCCTCTGGCGTACAGGCTCATTGGCTTTCAAGATCCCTTCATTATGCATATGCATGGCTATTTGAGAAGTTTTACTTCCCGGGGCTGCGCACATATCAAGCACCCGCTGATTGGGACGCGGATCTAAAACAATCACCGGCAACAGACTCTCTAAACCTTGAGCATATAAAAGCCCTTCTTGAACAAGTTCTGACTTTAAAAGTTCCTGAGCCGCCAATTTTTCCACAATCACGGCATACGGACAAAAGCCTGCTGTTTTGAAGTCTACTTTTCGAACAGAAAGCATGGCGTGTGCATCTTCAACAGTAATTTTAAGCGTATTAATACGAAAAGACTGATAACGCCTGGGCCCAAAAAGAGATGCCTGCCTTTGAGGAAATATTTCCTTTAGCCTGATTTCGAAATCTGAAGGTAATGTGCTTTGGGGCATAAGTAATCAGTAGCAAAAACAATCGGTCGTGTGGTCATTGACCATACCCACGGCTTGCATAAAAGCATAACAAATGGTTGGTCCTACGAAATTAAATCCCCTTTTTTTAAGATCCCGGCTCATCGCTTGTGACGCAGGCGTTTTGGCAGGTAAAGCTTTATAATCGGAGAAATGATTTTTAACGGTCTTGCCACCGACGAATTGCCATATATACTTGTCAAAAGTGCCGAATTCTTTTTGCGCCGCCAAAAAGGCCCTGGCATTGACGAGAACTGACACGATTTTTAAACGGTTGCGGATAATGCCTTGCGTGTTTAACAGTTGATTGATTTTTCTATCATCATAACAGGATATTTTCGCCGCTTCAAAATTATCAAAAGCTTTACGATAGT
This sequence comes from Candidatus Omnitrophota bacterium, assembly GCA_015233675.1. Lineage (GTDB taxonomy): Bacteria > Omnitrophota > Gorgyraeia > Zapsychrales > Fredricksoniimonadaceae > JABDGZ01. The sequence continues at coordinate 38,288 of JADFXH010000011.1, read as the reverse complement.
TCTCTCTTTTTTTTAACACCGTCAGCCAGCTTAGGCCGGCCTGAGCACCCTCCAGTACCAAAAATTCAAACAATAACCGGTCATCATGAACAGGCCTGCCCCATTGCTTATCATGGTATTCGATATAAACAGGATCACCGGTACACCAACCGCATCGTTTTTTATTACGGAGCGCCAAATTCCATTCCCATCCGAGTTTTCAACCATTCATTAAACTTAGGCACATCGATGGGCTTAGGGAAGATCCCCGTCATGCCTGCATCACGACATTTAGACGGGACATAATCGAGGACATGGGCTGTGAGCGCATAAATGGGCAGGTTTTCTTTAACTTCATGGATCTTTCTAGCCGCGTCATAACCATTCATCACCGGCATACGCAGATCCATGAGGACCAGATCAAAATCTTGCTTTAACGCTTTTTCCACAGCTTCCTTACCGTTTTTTGCGGACTCATAGCTATATCCCAGGGCATCAAGAACAATAGCCATCAGCTCCTGACTTAACCCATCATCATCCACAACAAGAATCCTTTTAGTCTTCTTTTCTAACGGTGCGCCCATAGTGACTTCCTTTCAATGCCCCCCAATCCTCTTGCCCCCTCCCTTGCCCTCCCCGCAAGGGGGAGGGAAAATACTTTTATCCTCCTCGCCACAAAGGAAGGGAATCAGCAGAGGAAGGAAATTGTTTTTACTGTGCTGCTGTCTCAAAATTCAAGTCAAAAACAAATGTTGTACCTTTGCCCTCCTGAGACTCAACACTAATTTGGCCTCCCATCAGATGAACAAGGAGTTTGCAGATATACAGCCCCAGACCGACACCTGCCATATCTTTATCACCGACAAACTCATGCGCCCTGACAAATGGATCAAAAATAGCCGAAAGCTTTTCCTGTGGGATCCCCCAACCGGTGTCTTTTATAAAAAACTTGATATGGCACTTTTTCTTATCTGTGCCTGCTGAAACGAGGTCTACGATGAAAGTGATCTCGCCTTGTTCTGTATATTTTAACGCGTTACTCAGCAGATTATTCAGGATCTGGGCAACCCTGATCGCATCCCCTTTGATCCGCGGGATATTTTGATCATAGGAATAAGATATTTTAACATCCTTTGAACCTGCCTCGAGGCGTAATAATTCCACGGCCATGTCCACGGTTGCTTTCAAGTCAAATCCCTCATTGCGCAACGTGATCTTGTGAGACTCCAGTCTCGCGGCATCAAGGATCTCATTGATGAGAGTCAAGATATTTTGGGACTGAATCCGGATGACCTCGATCATTCTAGGCCGTTTATCAGCCGCACTCTCGGAGGTGAGTAAAGAACAAAATCCGACAATTGCATTCAAAGGCGTACGCAGGTCATGCGCAACATGGGCTAAAAACTCGCTCTTGGACCTGTTGGCATCTTCGGCTTTCAGCTTCGCCTGCTTGAGCATATCCTGCGCCAATTTGCGCTCGGTGGTGTCCTCAAGAAAAATGATAATCCCTCCCACCGATCCAAGAGCCGTATACCATGGCCTGATCTCCCAGCGGACCCACTGCTTGTGACCGTCAAGCCTGTCAAACTGATCTTCTTCAGCCCGCTCAACTATGCCAGCCATACAGCGACGATGGATTTCTTTCCATCTTTCCGGGATCTCGGGAAACACCTCGTAATGACTGCGACCTCGCAAGTCCTGCCCTGACAAACCATAGTCCGCCAGCCATCGCTGACTGGCCGTTATGTAGCGCATTTGCGTGTCGAACATGGCAATGGAAGCGGGGGCATAGTCAACAAACAACTTCAACTGTTCCTCTCTCTCTCGAAGTTTTATTTCCGACTCTTTAAGCGCGGAATTGTCAAAACCAACAGCAAGAATCTCCGTTACCATCCCATTCTCATCAAACATAGGCTTATTGGTCCAGGCCATCCAGACCCTTCGTCCATCCCTGCAAATATTCTCATTAACACTATGAACATAATTTTCCGGATGCCGGGCGATATCCAATACTAGATTCTTCAAATCAGCCCCTGTACTGTCTTGAGAAGGGACAATGATATTAACGTGTTTACCGATCACTTCGTCAGCTCGCCAGCCAAATAAGTCTTGAGCATATTCGTTAAAAAAGGCAATGGTCCCGTCAACTTTCCAGCGGATAATGGCACTATTGGCGTTCTGGACCAATTCACGATATTGTTCCTCGCTCTTGCGCAAAATATCTTCAACCCGTTTGCGCTCACTGATGTCCACCGCCATCAACAACAAATGAGGCTGGCCTCCAATCTGAAATGAAGCTAAACGGCCAGCGATCCAGATTGGAGACCCGAAACTGCTTGTAAAGTGCGCTTCAAAGACTTCCTCCTGCCTTGTTTTTAAAACTCTTGTGGCCCGTTCAAGAAGTCCAGAATTTTTCCAGGAATCAAGCTGGTAAAAATTCTGTTTATTCAAACTCTCAACAGAAGTGCCGATCAACTTCGCGGCCGCTTGGTTTGCTGAAACATTCTCTCCCGTGGCCTTAAAGGTGAGAATGGCTATGGGGGAGGCGGACAAAATCGTCTGGACATAATTAATAGTGTCCTTCATCTGCTTTTCCGCCTCTTTACGGGCGGTAACAACATCGAAGACGGCCACAAAATATCCTCTTTTAGGGCTGTACACAGATATTTCAAACCACATTTGCAGGGCATTAACAAATATTTCAATACTTTCCGGCTTGCCTGTCTTTGAGACTCGGCCATAAATTTCAAACACTCCCGGATCAGATTCTCGTAAGCCCGGAATGACTTGGGTCACTTTTTTGCCGATGACATCCTTCAAACCTGTCAATCTTTCAAAAGCCGTGTTTACAGACAGGTACGTGAAATCAACGGGGCTTCCTTTATCGTCGAAGTACATTTGACAATAAGCAAAACCATTAAGCATATTCTCAAATAAGGAATGATAGAGCTCTTCACTTTCTTGCAGGGCATTTTCAACCTGCTTGTTCTCGGTGATGTCCCAGCAAACTCCTGTCATCGAAACAGCCCTGCCCGCGTTGTCATGATGGACATTCCCTCTGGCGGCAATGTTGTGACAACTGCCATCCGGCCAAAGGGCACGATATTCAGTCTCATAAATTCCTGTTTCGATGGCTTTGGAAATGGCCGCCTGTACAAAACTGCGGTCCTCCGGATGTATTATCCGGAAAAACTCTTCGGCTGATCCGGTGAAGGTCTCTGATTTAGTCCCTAACAACTTATGAACACCCTCGCTCCAAGTTCGCTTATTCCTGATGATGTCCCAGTCAAAGGTGGCCATTCTTGATGAAAGTAAAGCCAACTCAAGGCGTTCCCTGCTCACCTGCAGGGCATCTTGCGCCCGCTTGCGCTCAGTGATATCAATATTATATATTCTTAAAGCATCTATATCGGGAACTTTATATAAGGATTGCAGGTACCAGCGGTCCGCGGCCTGAAATTCGCGAAGGATTTCTTTTTTCCTGTTACGACGAAAAATATCAACCAATTCTTTTAAGCCGTTCTCGATTAGAGGCGCCAGTCCGTCAGCTTTTAATTCCTTGGCCGCAAGATTTGCATAGGTAATCTTTCCTTTAAAATCCACTTCATAAATAGGATTGGGATTGATCTCAGGAAACGATGACAACCTGACAATATTTTTCTCTGTCTCCTTCCTTTCAGTAATGTCCTTAATGGAAAGCAAGATCAACCGTTCGCCGGCTATATTTTCGACGACAATTCTGGCGTTAAGCAGCATTACTTTTTGGCCGATGCGCGGAAACTTGTGGCTCATTTCAAAATCGTTGACCGGCACATTATTAGCATAGACTTCTTTTAACAATTTACGAAGAGCCGGAAGGTCCCACTGATGATTTCCTAAATCATATAAAAGATGGCCTTCTGTTTGTTTCGGTGAAACTTTGAATTGATCATAGAAAGACTGGTTGGCCGTCCTGACACACAAATTTTTGTCCAGCACGATCAAAGGATCAGGGACTGCTTTAACAATATTCTCAAAATACTCGCCTAAAGCCTCGATCTGCCGGCCTGCCAGCTTGATGGTATGAATGTCCGATAAAACGATAACTGCCCCGTCAATTTTATTGTCCACTGTTTTATACGGCCTAACGGTTACACAATACCAGTGCCCCTCATTATCCTGCACTTCCTTCTCAGTCATTTTCAAGTGATCGATCGCATCGACCAGCATCACCTCTAAATGAGGCACATGGATATTGGGGTTAATATCTTTAAGCTTTCGCCCGACATCTGAAGGGATGAGGTTCCATACTTTTTGCGCCATTGGCGTAAAACGATAGATACAAAAATCCCTGCCGACCATGATGACCGGGATGTGCGTGCTGTTAAAAAGGTTCCTTATATCGCTGTTGAGTTTGCCCAGTTCAGCGTTTCTAACAGAGAGTTCGTCATTAAGGGTGACCATCTCTTCATTGGACGCCTGCAGCTCTTCCTTGGATGTCTCCAGCTCCTCGTTGGAACTCTGCAGTTCTTCATTGGCGCTTTGGATCTCCTCCAAAGCAGAACGCAATTCCTCATCTTTGGCCTGTACGTCTTCGGCCTGCATTTCAAAGGCTATAGGCTGTTTTTTATACGCGGCTGTGCGTTCATTACCTGTCGTGATTTGGCCAACTGGATACTGGCCCGGTTCAAAATACACTGCAGGCCGCGCCCAAGATTCCTTTTTCCTATAAATTTTGAGTCTTTTGTCCACGGCACTAAAAAGATCGGTAAAACCAAAGATAGATTCAGCTGAACCCAAAACTAAAGAACCGGATGGATTTAAACCATAGTGAAATAAAGAAATTATCTTTTTTTGCAGTTTCCGGTCCATATAGATGAGCATGTTACGGCAACTAATAAGATCCAGCTTGGAAAACGGCGGATCACGTGTCAGGTCCTGGGCCGCGAAAACACATATATCACGCACCGATTTAACGACCCGCCAGCCGCCCGGTTCCTTGACAAAATAACGATGAAGGATCTGCGGGGGGACGTCCTCTTTTATGCTTTCGGGATACAATCCTCTCCGCGCTTTTCTGATCACCGCCTCGTTAACATCAGTGGCAAAAACCTGAATGGGCCAAGACCTCTTTTTCGACTTTAAAATTTCAAGCAAACAGATCGCCAGAGAATACGCCTCCTCGCCCGTAGAACACGCCGGCACCCATATCCTTACGGCTTGATCAGGAGGCTTTTGTTTGAATATGTTTGGAAAAACCTTTTTCTCTAAGGCTTTAAACAATTTCGGGTCACGAAAAAAATTAGTGACGTTGATAAGCATATCCTGAAAAAGAAGTTCCACCTCTTTTGGGTTGCGGCGCAAATATTTTAAATATTCCTTTAAGGTGCTCTTCTGCGTCAACAACAACCTGCGTTTAATGCGGCGCTCAATAGTGGCCTTTTTATAATGCGTAAAATCTACCCCGTTAAAATATTTCAATAAAACAAGAATTTTGGTCAAATCATCCTGGGCAGACAGCAATAATTTCTCAAGCCCTTTTGTTTTCGTTTTGATGAGCGGCAGATGTTGACTTAAGCTGACCAACTGGCCGGCAATGGCCTTGGGATTAAGGACATAGTCAACAAACCCAGATGCAATAGCACCTTTGGGCATACTGTCTTGTTTGGCCGTAGCAGGGTCCTGGCTGAAGGTGATGCCTCCCATTGACTTGATGGCTTTCTGCCCGTTGATACCGTCGCTAGCGGCTCCGGAAAGAATGACACCTATGGCCTGACTGCCTCTGTCTTTAGCTAATGAAGTGAAAAAACAATCAATCGGCAGATAAAGCCCCAACGTTTCAGTGCGCAAACCAAGACGAAATTTCCCGTTGGAAATGGTCATTTTTTTATTTGGCGGGATGATATAAACATGATCGGGGTAAACCGGCATGCGGTTTTTAACTTCTTGTGTCGGCATCCTGGTAATGCGGGTGATAATTTCTGTCAGCATGCTTTTATGCATCGGGGCCAGATGACAGACAAGCACAAAGGCCATGCCCGTATCAGGAGGCAAATTCTTTAAAAGTTCACTGAAGGCTTCCAGTCCGCCGGCTGATGCTCCGATCGCGACGATCGGAAATTCTCCGTCTTTTGCCCGGGGCATTGTTCTCTTTTTTGCCATAAGGCACCCCTTCCCCCCTTAGAAAACATCTTCTAGGAACGGCCGTACTTTATAAGCATTGCTTTTACCTGATTGACATTGATAGGTTTTGGAAGAAAATCATTCATCCCCACCCCATAGGCATTCTCAATATCTTTCTTCATTACGGCAGCAGTTAAAGCAATGATAGGCAATTCTTTGGTGATCTGGGAACGGATGATCCTGGTTGCTTCAATACCATCCAACACCGGCATTTGCAGGTCCATCAGGCATATATTATAATAATTCGCCTTGATCTTATCAACGGCCTCCCGGCCATCAACAGCAGAATCACAGACACATCCCCACATAGTTAAAAAAGCTTCCATCAGGTTCCGGTTAGAGGTATTATCATCAACTACCAGAATTCGAAGGCCTTTAAGGCTTACCTCATCGGCCACGTGCCGTGTAATGATCGTAGAGGAAGCCCCTCGCTGATCCCCCAACAGTGTACAAATGACCTTAAGCAAATCATCTTTTGAAACAGGTTTGGATAAATAAGCGTTGAATCCTTTCCCCTGGGCCATGCTGCAGGTACCTACGCGGGCATCTGATGTAACAGCTACAATTTTTATCTTATCAAATTTCGGGTTACTACGGATTTTCTCCGCCAAAAGATGCCCATCCATCAAGGGCATCATAATGTCGCTTAATATTAGATCAGGCAAATGTCCCGAGGTAAGGCAATCATCTAATTTTTGCAATGCTTGCTTGCCGCTGGAAGAGCCCATGACCCTTAATCCGGCCTCATGACAATACCGGGACAAAATCTCCAGAGAAGACAGGTGATCATCGACGCATAAAATACTTTTTCCAATTAATTTGTCTTTTGACAGCGGTTCAATAGGCTGCTGGAGCAATGAGGTTCCCGGGACAAAAGGAATCGTAAAGAAAAACTGGCTTCCCTTGCCCTCCTGTGATTCAATCCAGATTTCCCCTCCCATCGCAGTAACTAATTTCTTGCAAATGGCAAGCCCTAAACCAGTCCCTCCATATTTGCGCGTAGTTGAGGAATCAACTTGAGTAAACGCTTGAAACAATGAATCCTTTTTGTCCTGTGCAATGCCTATTCCCGAATCCTTAACACAAAATTTAACAACCGTGCGCTCTTCGGATTTCTGCTGTACAGAAATAATAAGGCCTATTTCTCCCTGATCTGTAAACTTGACGGCATTATTAAGAAGATTTAATAAGATCTGCCGTATACGGGTCGGATCTCCCTTGACCCAGTGAGGCAGTTGATCCTCCCAGTCGACATAAGAGTTAATTTTGAAATCTTCAGACTTTACTAAAGCTAATCTAAAAATGTCATAAACTAAATTCCCTAAATCAAAATCAATATTTTCCAGCTGAACTTTCCCCGCTTCCAATTTTGAAAAATCCAGAATTTCATTAATGACACTTAACAGCAAATCCCCGCTGGAGGTGACCGTGTTGAGATATGTCTTTTGCTTTTCATCCAAATTAGTCGAACGCAGTAAATAACTAAAGCCCAAAATTCCATTCAAAGGCGTGCGTATCTCATGGGACATATTGGCCAAAAATTCACTTTTGGCCTTGTTGGCCGCATCAGCCGCATTTTTGGCATCAATCAACCCCTTCTCCGTCTCTTTGCGTTCGGTAATATCCCTCATAATTCCAATAGCATGCCAGCCGTCATCACGTTTGATCGCCGAGAGCGACAATGCAACCGGAATAACAACCCCATCACGTCGATAAACCTCAAGCTCTATTGTTTTCCCGACTTCAGCGCCCTGAGCGTTCTTTAAAAATTGCGGATATGCCACTAAAGGTGTGTTCTCAAAACGAGAAAGAGACAACAGCTCATAAAAATTCTTTCCCAGCGCTTCTGCAGGAGAGTAGCCTAAGATGCGCTCAGCCGAAGGGTTCCAGAAATTGATCTGCCCCAAAGGATCCATCATTATGATCGCATCCTGCGCGGAATCTGTGATGCCCCTGATCCGCTGGTCCCTTTCTTTAATCTCTTTATCAATTAACTTTTTCTTAACCTGCTCCCATGCAATATCAGCGAGGTAACTGACAAGCTCAACATCCTCCTGGGTATAATCATCCTTCTTGTTGCCCACACCCATAATCGCCACAACCTTTTCCTCACGAATAATAGGCACAACCATTTCACGGACAACTACTGCATGCCCCTCAGGCATCCCCCGTCTATGCGGCAGTGAATTATAATTGTTATGGATAACGGGCTTGCGCTCATGCACGCAATCAGCCCAAACACCGGCCTTATCCAAACTACAATGCTCACTTTCACCCTTAGCCTTGCAAAATTCTTTCTTTGTACGCGTGGACCAGCTTTGTAAAGATATTATCTTTTCATCTTCATTAACAAAATGATAAAAACCCATTTGGCTTTCGCTAATGGACTCCACTTCATCCAACGCCAATTGCAGGAAATCCTGAATCGAACGGTCCGCTGAATAGTCAATAAGCTTCATGCGGGAATGCATTATTTGTTCGTTTCTCTTGCGCTCGGTGATGTCATGGAAAGTAAATACGACCCCTATGGTCTTCCCCTCTTCCTTAAGCGCAACAGCGCTGAATTCAGCAGGAAAAATACTGCCATTTTTTCTCCAATAAAATTCTTCCCCGAAACGGGATTGACCGTCCTGCAACGTTTGATAGGTCATACATTCATTGAGGGCAAAAGGACTTCCGTCAGGATGAGAGTGATGTAAAATAGAGTGCATGTCCTTGCCAATCAAATCACTAAGTTCATGGCCCAGTAGTTTCAACGCTTGCAAGTTAACAAAGGTCGCCTTGCCCTCCTTGTCTAATCCGAGGATACAATCACTGGTGGAAGACAATATCAATTCAACCCTCATAGCCGCCCGCTCTACCCGCTGACGCATAAGATTATTGTCCTCGAGCATACTGGCAAGGACCTCACGGGACTTTTGAGATTCTTTCAGAGCAGCTTCCAGTTGGCTGGCCTGCTCTTTAAGATTTTGCTGAACAACATAAAGGCGCTGTTCATCCTGCTTTTGCCGGGTCAGGTCAGTCCAGACGCAATGAAGAAGGCTCTCTCCTTTGAGCATAATAGGCGTCAGTGACACCTGAACCGGAAAGTCTTCACCGCTGGCTTTGCGGTGCAGCCATTCAAATTGGTGATACCCCTTTTCGTAAGCAAGGCGCATCATTTCCTCAGCCTTATCGAACGAATTTCTCCCGTCAGGTTGTATGGGCGCAGACAACTCGGAGGGGTGAGTCTTGAGAAACTCCTCCCGAGTGGCATATCCTAGCATACGGGCGGCGGCCTCATTAGCATCCACAAACCTGTTTGCGTTAATCAAAAGCATCGCGTCATGGGATGAATAAAAAACGGTGAAAAATCTCTTCTCACTTTCCTGCAGGACATCTTCTGCTTCTTGACGACGGGATATCTCCTTATCAAGGACAGCGATAGAAGATGTCGTTTTCTTCAGGTTAGAGGCCATGCTATCGAAGGCCCGTGAGAGATCCCCGACCTCATCCTTATTGGAAAGGCCAACCTTATGGTCCAAATCGCCGCGGCCTAATATCTGGGCTCCCTCATATAATTTCTTAAGAGGAGAGCTGATCATCCGGCCAATCAGCTGACCCATCACCCAAGAGAGGGCGCCCGTTAATAAAAAAATCCAAATAAAACTGTACTGTATCCTCTTTAAAGGCAGAAAAACTTCTGATGCATCTATCCTCGCTAAAACGAGCCATTGCATTTCAGGTATATAATCATGATCCCCCAAACTCTTAACCCCGCGGTAATCATCGAAAACGTTCTCGTTTATACCTAAAAGAGTCCGCTCGTCCCTGTGCTCCAAGGCGAGCCTTGCATTGGGCGTATCTACCTTTTGTTTCAAGAACGTATTTTTCAGGAAACGGGAAGGCGTTATCATATACCCACGCTTGTTAATAATAAAAACCTCTCCCGTCTCGCCTAAACCCGACCTGTCAGTCATAATAGCGTTGAGGTCATCCAGTTTAAGCATTTCCACCAGCACACCCAAAAAAGTCCCGCCTTTAGCGTCAAACAAAGGAACGGATATGGCCATTAAAGGCAACTTTTTAGTCAACGAAAAATAGGCATCTTTAACATAAACACCCCTGCGGGCTTCCCAAAAATAAGCATCCTTAGATTTATCCTGGCCCACATCTGTCTCATCGCTCGCCACCACGATGCGGCCCGACGCGTCAAGAAGCATATATTCATAAACAGAATCGTCAGATTCTTTCTTGGCTTTTAAAAGCTTGACCCCGTTTAATTGTGCTTCTTTATAAGAAGGGTCATCCGGGCTTATTTTAAGCAGCCGGGGAAGCACCACACTTTGGGATGCCTGGATCACAGAATCCTTTGCCATATCCAGGTATGTCTCAATATGCTTTGTACGGGAGTGGACGATAGTTTGAAAGGATGAGGATATGGAACGAACCAAAGTTCTTTGAAATGACTGATACACAAATCCTAGGGCAAGGCTTAAGCAAACAAAAGAAACAAACAAAAAGAAAAGGCTGATTTTATAGGCAAGTTTCATATTATGTTATTCTGGATTTTATCCAGCTATTTTCCCGTCTCCTTCTTTAATATCTCCATTTCACTCTTGAGTCTCTCCACTTCTTTTTTTAACTCCAGAATGCGTTCTTCCCTGCCGATGCTGGCATCATAAAACACTTTCAGTTCACGTGCCTGCAGGCGTAAATCATCCTGCGTTTTCTTGATCTCGGTAATATCCTGGATGCTTGCGACAATATATTCTTTACCTTCCGCGTTTTTATATAAAGTTTTCTTGGTAATGATGGTTTTGCGAATGCCCTTGCCATCCGTAAAGAATTCCTCGTTCTCATTATCAATACCGCTTCGGAAAACATCCTCATCCTTTGCCCAAAAAACATCGGCTTCTTCTTTAGGGAAAAAATCATAATCAGACTTGAGCATGATCTCATCTCTGCTTCGGCCCATAAACAGGCAATATGCTTTATTAAACAGCACCCAGCGATGTTGGCGGTCTTTCACAAAGATCGGGTCGATAACGGAATCCATGACCTTAGACAAATATTCCTCCGAGAAACGCAGCTTTTCTTCCACCTGCTTACGCTCGTTGACCTCATTAAACAGTTCGTTGCGTGATACCGTTAAAACCTGCAAATTCTGGGACATTTCATAAAAAGAAACAGCCAGATCACGCACCTCATCAAGAGAATGAAAACCACCGCCTTTTTGGAATTCTTGTCCGCCTATCTTTTTAAGATCAGCAACTGCTGTCCAATCTCCTTTTCCCAATTTAGACGCAAAGGCCCGCATCCGGTCAAGAGGGCTGATAATAAGAACATTGAAAAAAAGCAAAATAAGTCCGGCTACTAACATAAAAATAAAGAATTGAATATAGGCATTCTTGACCAAATCCCTGAACATCTGGTCAAGAGTTGACTGGTAAACAAATACAGCACTCAACGCCGCTGCTGTTTGACCATCTTTAAAATCCGTATGGCAGGCCAGGCAAGACCTATCCGCTATAATAGGCACAATGGCACGGATCGCCTTTAAGTGATTGACAGCCACTTCTTTAACAACTTTTCTACCGGAACTCAGCACCTGACGGGCAAGGTCATCTTTGGCAAGACCGGAAACGGTTTTTGTGTCTGCTCCTATCACCTTGACCTCAGCGATATATTTAAACTTACGCATTTGGTCCAAATAGGCATTAAGGCTGTCCTGCTGGCCCGTTTTCATTAACAGATAAACAGTTTCGTAAATGGAGCCTGAAAAATAATCATTGCTCGTGATCGTCTGGAGCATGGTATTCCTGTTAGAAGAATATGAGATCCAGACCATGGAAATGGCGGCTCCTATCGATAAAATGACGAGAATCATCAATAAAAACTTTGTCCTTATCTTCATAGTTGCCTCTTATTAATTCCTGTAAAAATTAACAGTTCTCCATTTCCGTAATGGTTTTTTTTGCAGACATTCGGTGGTTTTTTTAATTTCAGCAAGTTCTTTCTCGCCATTAAACTTATCTTTTTTGAGGGATATCAGCAAGCGTTACTTCAACGACAAGAGCTTTACATTTCCAGTAAAAGAAACTAAACTGGCATTTCTTCTTTTGATCCAGACTAAAATTCACTCCGCCAGTAACAGAATTTTTATATTGTTGAGGACCGGACATTTCCAGATTGACGTAGCCTAAATTAGTCAATTCATTCTTTAAGGCTTCTCCTATTAAATTACAAAGCTGCCCGCAACCATCCAGCATAGAACCATCATCTTCATCATCAGGAATGGAAAATCCCAAAGCCTTATATAATTTACTCGCATTTTCCATATCCACATACAGTATCAGTGCCCCTTTTGTTTTATTGCGCTGCATATCTGCCTGCGTCAAATAATAATTGACCACTGCGATGTATACCGAGGAATTAAAATCATTCATATCCATGGCCCTCATGTGGCCATAGTACTCAACAATGTCTACCTCTTTATTTTCAGAACTTGCGGTAGGAAGAAGATTACTGCTGTTAGCCAAAATTTTCTCAACAACGCCCATTGTGGCTGTCATGAGCACTTTTGAATCCAGACCTTTTGCGGACATCTTGGCTCCCCTCTTACACCTCTTGCCATCATTAATCTGTGACAAGAATTATGCAATAATGCCTATTAGTTTATTAATATATAATGGAATACTTTATTTGTCTATATCCATATAATTAAATCGATAATGTTTTACACCCGGAATACTTATTTCATAAAAATCATATTCATAGAAATCAGGAACAAAAAGACGCCAAATGCTTTCTTTAACACGGGGTCAGATAATTTTTGAACCCAGTCAGCTCCGAAATAGCTCCCGGCAATAAAGCCAACACAGATCAATGCGGCAACAAAAAGATTAACATTGCCCGCCTGATAATAGCGTATCGCCGCTAATAACCCTATCGGAGGCACTAAAAGCGCCAACGTTGTCCCTTGTGCCTGATGCTGCGTGAAGCCGGCCAGAAGCACCAAAGCCGGCACGATCACCAGCCCGCCGCCGATACCAAAAATTCCGGAAAAAACGCCTGCCAATAATCCCAGAATGATGTATAAAACAATATTCATTGCCCCCTCCTATTGCAGTTGCGGCTCATTTGTCCTGTTTTAAAAAACTTATAATAAACACCGGCAGAGTTCTTTCTCAATGCTCGCCACAGAACAAGGCTTAGGAACAAATCCATTCATGCCAGCTTCCCTGCATTTTAGAGGGACCCATTCCATGACATGTGCCGTCAGGGCAATAATCGGTATTTCTTTGTCCATCTGCCGAATCATTCGGGAGGTCTCATAGCCATTCATTCTAGACATGCGCACATCCATAAAGATGATATCAAATTTCTCCGTACGAATTTTATCGATCGCTTGTTCACCATTAGAACAAGTCACAAGCCCGCATCCGATTTCTTCTGCCATGTAACCCATTAAATACCGGCTAGCCTCATCATCTTCGACATACAAAATCTTTTTACCTGCTAACGATGTGTTGACCATGTTAAACTCCCCGTAGATTTACTCCAAGTTTAAACGAATATTCAGATTGGGTCACATACTCACAAGTTTTTGCAATTTGGATCCCCGCTTTCGCGGGGATGACATAATAAATTTGTGGTAAAGTCTGATTAACTATTTGTTTTACCCAACACCTTTTGGACAACTTCCTGCACCTCACCTCGAGCAAACGGTTTATATAAAAAAAACGACCCGCCTCCCGCTTGCACAAATTCCTTCTCTTTAAGTATATTATCATGATCAAAAGAACCTGTCATAAATATCGCCATTGAACACGGATTGATCTGCTTTATTGCCCTGCAGGTTTCAATGCCATCCATTCCCGGCATGCTCTTGTCGATAAAAACAATATCGTATTTTTTATGTTTTGCAACTTTCAGCGCTTCTGCACCGTTTAATACATAATCAACATTATACCCCTTGTCACTTAGCTCTCTGCTCAAAGCAATACCGATTATTTCCTCATCGTCAACGACCAATATATTCTCTGCTGACATATTACCCTCCTGATATAGCCGGCATCCTGACCTTGAATGATGCCCCTTTTTCTTGGCCCATCGGCGGACTTTCAACCAGAATTTCCCCGTTATGCTCTTTTATTATTGAATAAACCACGGAAAGACCAAGCCCTGTACCTTCTCCCTGCCTTTTGGTCGAAAAGAAAGGATCAAAAATTTTGGATAAATCTTCTTTTTTTATACCACACCCGCTATCCACAAACTCCATTTCAACAAAACGGTTTTCATTGACTACAACAGTCCGGGTAAATATTTTTAGCGTACCTTTTTTTGCATGGCATCTGTGGCATTAGACATTAAATTAATAATGATCTGCTGAACCTGATTTTTATCCCCTTTGATCATAGGAAGATCTTTCTCGAAATTCTTATGTAAATCTATATTGGGCCCGATCATTATTTTTTGACCGAAACTAAGCACTGATTCGATCATTGAGTTAAAATTCAATTCTTCTTCCTCTTTTACCGAAGGCCTTGAGAAATCCCGAAGGCCTTGAACGATTTTTGACATGCGTTCTGCGGCTTTCAATACTTGTTCGAGATCCCGATACTCCCTGTCGTCAGGATTTTTATGTTCCAAATAAAACCTGACAATCCCCAAGATCCCTGAAAGGGGACTGTTTAACTCATGCGCTATTCCGGCGACCAGGACTCCTATAGCGGATAGTTTCTCAGACTGGGTTAATAAATCCCGGGCTTTTTGTAATTCCTGATACGCCGCTGCAATTTCAACCGCCTTCTTCTGTGCTGTTTTGGCAGCTGCTTTTTCGGCAGTTATTTCAAGTGCGTATTTTTCCGCCTGTTTCTTATCGCTGATATCCGTTGCCAAAAACAACAAATGCGGCTGGGCTGTATAGTTAAACGGGACAAACCGGCAAGAAATCCAAAATGCGGCCCCAAAACTGCTCACGGTATAGCATTCCAGCAATTGTTCCTGCCCGGTATCCAAAGCTTTTTGGGCCTTATCGAGAAATCCATCTCTTTTCCAGGAATCCAAGTTACGAAAATTCTGTTTCATTAAATTCTCAATTGAAGTCCCCACCAGCTTCGCGGCTGCTGTATTTGCCGAGACAGCCTGTCCTGATGCCTTGTATGTAATGATGGCGATCGGCGAAGTAGAAATAAAGGTTTGCATATAATTGATCGTATCTACCAACTGTTGGTGGACCTGCTTGCGCTCGGTAATGTCACGGCTAATGCCAAACAGCCCCATCACCTGACCGTCTTTATCAAACAATGGGCCTTTAAGGGAATGGACTGACCGCTTGTTCCCATTCAAATTGACTAAGTCATATTCAAAAGTAATAATCTTTTTATTGTCCAGCACCTGACGGTCGCGCTCCATCAAAAGCCGGGCATGATCGGCAGGAAAAATAAAAGTGTCATCCTGCCCCAAAATTTCGCTGGCATTCTTGCCAGTAGCCTGACAAGCCGCACTATTAATAAGAAGATACCGTCCTTTAAAATCTTTCACAAAAACCGCATCCTGCGTTCCTTCAACCACACTTTCTAAAAGCTGCCGGCTTTTTTTGAGATCATCGAGTGCCTCTTCCCTTTGAGACGACGCCAATATAAAATCAGCATAAATGGCTGCCAGCAGATAACCTACGACCGACATAAACCCCAGGAATATTTGTAAATCCATTAAACGGCCGGCTAAATCTGAACTTTGCCCATGCCACACCCAAGGAGCGGGCCCACTAATAATCATTGGACTAAAGATGGCAATAACAAACACAAGCATATTCGCAAACGTGACGCCACGCTGGCCAAATCGTATAGCCGGCCAAGCTAGCAAGGCAACTAACATGTAAGGACGAAGGTGAAATTCGAATTGGTTGGAATGAAAAATAAGCCAGACAAAAATTATCCAGACTGCTAGAAAAGCTGACCCTTCTATTATCTTTTTAAAACATAAAATTTCTTTTAATTCCTTAACCCTGCTCCAAGCAACAATAAACGGCCCAACCAGCAGAATACCAAGACCGTCTGCAATAAACCACGTTTGCCATGAACCCAACAATGAATCTCCGCTGGTAAGCATGGAGGTTAAAGCGCCGATGCAGGAACTGAACGCATTCACAAAAACCGCACTGACAATAAGTGCCAGCACTTCCCTGGCCTTATTGAAATTCTGAAAACCCCTTGACCAATAAATGATAAGCCAAGCACAACAAATTGATTCAACCATATTTCCGGTCATGAAGCCCAGACTCATCATCAATGGACGGCCGGACATAGCAAGATCTGCCGTAATACCGGAAATATAAAAAACCAATGTCAACAGAGGCCATAGCCGCCGAGGGTTCAACAAAAACGCGGCCAAACTAACCCCGCCGGCCGGCCAAACGAGCATAATGACTTTTTGTGAATCAGGGAAGAAGAATGCAATTTCGTGGGCAAAAAAATAGGCCGACGCGATAACAAAAACTTTAAAATAGTCTTGAAAGGAAAAAGAAAACAGCCCCATCCTTTTATTGTCGGACTTCATTCGCTGTCCTTTTTAAACATATTATTTTATAGAATATTAACACCCTGCAATCGGCACGTCAAACAATACAAAAGCTTTGATTAAATCACAAAAAAACCCCGTATGTTTATGAATAAACATACGGGGTTAAATAAAACTTCTTATTACCTGCTATTTAAGGCCGATAACCTGTACCTGATTAATATCAGCTGTATTCGTATCATTAACAGCCTTAGGACTGCCAACGACTGCCGTTTGTCCGTTAGTAGCCAGGCTGCTTCCAAACAATGAGTTAACATTGCTCATTGTATAAGCCCAAGACCATTGATTGGTAGCGGCATTAAATTGATATGCCATAACAATCGAAGGAGCAATAACTGTACTATTGGCTGATACCAATAGAGTAGCCCTTTTTAATGCAAGCCCATGTCCAGCGGCTGTTGCCAATGACGGCATAACTAACTGGACAGGATTAAGACCAGCCCAAACGAGCCTATTTGTGCCTGTAGCAATACTTTTTACCATGGTATAAACAGCCCCTGCACCGTTATGTTCAACAGGAGAACCAATGGCAAGGGTAATTTTATTGACCGCCGGTATCGGAACCATGCTTACAACAGGATTTCCTATTGGCAATGCCAGCACAGGATCTTGATAAATTGCAACAGACTGGCCAAACCCTTTCGGGCCGGATACACTCGTATCAATAGTCCAGTTCATAGTATATTCATTTTTCGAATTAATCCGCACCACATTTATGGCTCCTGAAAGAATGCGAACAGAACCTGTGACGGTGCCATTACTGCCGGGAACTTGGCTCCCTATTACAATATACAAGCCATCTGCGGCAACAGAATTAATAACAGAACCAACGGTGAAGCTTCCTGAAAGCATTAAACGCCATTGATCACTGACTAACATATTAGTAGTCGTAGAATAATCAAAAACGTGGTTAAATACCAAATAATATCCGAATTGCGGCAAACCAACCACTATTGTGTTAACAGTCGAAGCCAAAGAGATTTTCTGGACCACTTTGAAGTTAGACACAGTAGTTAAATCCAGAGAGGTTTGCTGTATCCATTTATTACTTTGAAGACCGAAAATATACACCTTGGCCAGGCCATTAGCAGGCTCCGAGCTGGCCGCTAATGTATTGCCATTGATGCTAAATACACGGCCAAAATGGTCTCCGGGCACAGGAATCATCGGATAAATTTGGTTAATTACCGTCCATACATTATTACTGTTTTTACCAAATTCGTAAATGATGCCCCTGCCATTAACAGCATTGGAAGGCGCAGATACGAATATATTCCCTACCCCATCTACAGCAACGGATGTGCCAAAACTGCCGTCTATGTTGGCAGGAGGAATAATCGAAGAAACGTTGTTTGTATTAGACAAATTCTTGCTGACTGCCTGCATTAACTGGTTGAGAGCGTCATCATAAAGCCCTAAACCTGATAAAGCCGCAACATTATTATATGGCTGAAGCTGCATTACTGCCCCAACAGCCGTCGTCAGGGTAGCACTGTTTGGCGTAGCGCTATAGAAGCTGATGACTTTCAATGCATATTGATATAAGGAGATAACCTGTTGCTGATTGAAATAATTTTGTACTGTCTGCTGGTCCGCTGTTGCCAAGACTGACGACATTACCGCGCTCATGAAGCTTTGAGCATTCGGCACAGGATTGCCTGCTATTATCACTTTGAAGTAATTGTCTATCTGTGTTTTAGCTGTACTAACTGCATTCTGTTCATAATATGCCTGCACTGTCTGCTGGTCTGCTGTTGCCAAGACTGATGACATTACCGCGCTCATGAAGCTTTGAGCATTCGGAACAGTCGTACCTTTTAATATTACACTGAAGTAATTGCTTATCTGGCCTTCAGCTGTGCTAACTGCAGTTTTTTCATAATACGTATATACTGCCTGCTGATCTGCTTGGGCCAGCACCGCTGCCATGACTGCGCTCGTGAAAGTTTGAGCATTCGGCACAGTATTACCTGCTATTATCGCACTGAAGTAATTGTTTATCTGAATTTCAGCTGTCGTAACTGCTGATTGTTCATAATACGTATTTACCGTCTGCTGGTCCGCTGTTGCCAAGACTGACGACATTACCGCGCTCATGAAGCTTTGAGCATTCGGCACAGGATTGCCTGCTATTATCACTTTGAAGTAATTGTCTATCTGTGTTTTAGCTGTACTAACTGCATTCTGTTCATAATATGCCTGCACTGTCTGCTGGTCTGCTGTTGAAGTCACTGACTGCATTATGGTGGTCATAAAACTTTGCGCACTCGGCACACTAGTTCCTGCTAATAACGCCGCAAAATAATTGTTGATCGAATTTTCTGCAACAACAACTGCATTAGATAATGTTTGCGCCTGAGCCTGATAAGGAAAAACTGTACAGCACAATACAACAAACAAACCAACTGCAATTTTCAAAAGCACTTTATGTTTGTTCATAGCGACATACTCCTTGTTAAATTCGTAATTAATAAAATATTTATTGAAATATCATAAAATGATCGCTTCCCTGCCTGCACATTGACAGCACTAGTGCTGTAGAATATTTGTTACGTGTTTCTTTAGGTTGCGTGCAGGCTACTTTGATCATTTAATTTCCTCCGGATCCATAAAATTAAAAAACCCAAATGCAACTCGAAAATTAGCGAGCATACATTTGGGCTGAAAATCCAACCTTTATGCAGCTCGACTACCATGCCCCGCCTACGGCCGGGTTTAGGCTCGATCCTTTGCGCCCTTAAGTTTCCTCAAGTTTGCAATTCCAAATTCAAAATTGTAACTTATTCAAACCATACCACATTATTTTTTAACTCGCCAGTCGAGCTTGCGTCAAAAAGAATAAAAAACAGACGGGAAACCTCTTTAACTGGCGCCTTTCCATAAAGTTAGGAATATTAGGGATTTTTTAAAATATTTTTCGGAAAGCGTTTACTTAAAAAGAGTTATGAGAAATGAAGCATATGGTAACCCTGTAGGAAGCTACAAAGAATTAACAAGTTAAAATATCCTTAAACGCATTTCATGTGTTGGGGAAATAGCCGAGGTTGAAGTCTTGCTGTACTCGATTGATTTCAAGTTTTGAATAGCGTCATCACGCGCACCATTTAGCCCGTCCCAAAGTTTCCGGGGAGTTATGTCATTTACTTGCATATATTGTTGAAAAAGCTTTGACGCAAAAATATTTTTTATCACATCCTGAAGAGGAAATTTTATGGTCTGAATAAAAAAGGCTTCTGCGGCATCCTTATTACCATCCATCGTTGCCAAAACACCTAGATCATAGCTGGCCCAGAAAGCGCCCGCACCGGATTTTAACCCCTGCTTAAATTCAAGAATAGCCTGCGGGATATTCTCCGCCTTACTTTCACAAAAACCTAAAAACACATGCGACTCTTGCATTTGAGGCATATCTTGCAATATTAGTTGATAATAATGCTGACATTTTTCAATGTCAGCGCCCTTCAGTCCAACATCCCCTGAAGAAAGACTGGCGTTAAAAATTTTATCTAAAGGCGGTGTGGCATTGTTCAACTCTTGAATTTTTAATTTTTGCCGCATTCGTCCATCGTCTAATCCTTCAAAAATATATTTCCCCGAAAAAACCCAATGATATATTTCCGACAAAACTTCACTTTGCTGATAAATGCGAAGGATAAACACCCCCAAAACGCCCAGCAGTAAAATTCCAATAATACCTTTAACAAATAGTTTAGCCATAACCATGGTTTCTTAAAAATAAAAAGGCGAATGATATGCGACCACAAAAGTAGTCAACAATTGCCCCAACAGGCCGGCCGCAAAAATAATAATCAAACCTAAGCGCCGCCAAAATAGTCTCTCACAAGCCAGCCACAAATCCGAAAAAACAGCTGCCGTCATAATAATAGCTATAGGTGTAAGAAAAATAAAATGCCGTTCTGCAACCGGTGTGGATTGAGGCACAGCTTTCCAAAACGTATAAAAGAGCCCTGCAAGTGCGATGGCAATAAAAACCAAACAAAAAGGAAGAAAAATACGTCCGAACAAAAAATATTTACGGCACTCTTTTTCATGCAATGACAAAAACAGAAGTATTATATACATGCCTAAAAAAACCAGCCCTTCAAACGGATAATTTCTCAAAAAAATCCCCTGCCACGATACAAAAAGGCACATGCTCATTTTTTCTTGGGCTATCATATAGTATGTCCCCAGAAATAACGGCACCAAACCGGTTATAAGATGAAATTTTATCCTTTTGTTTTGAGCGCACCACAATAATCCCTGACAAACAATAGTTTGTATAAGGCCCAAAGGCGCGGTAAGGCACAACCCCCAATGAACAACCGCAAAAGGAAGCGCCGGCATATTTATCTCTCTTTTAGAAACTGTATCAAGAAACAGCAAGGATTGGAATACTGTCAGCATAAACCAAAGTGAATAGGGCCTTGCTTCAGCCCAAAACAGCCAAACCATCGGCATACTCAAAGATATGAGGACAGCCACTGCTCCACCGGCAAAACCTGAACGATAACCAAAAAACAACACAATGGCTGTCAAGGCTACCGACATCAAAATGTCCGGCAGGATCCGTAAAACTAATTGTGCCTGAGAATTAACAACTAACCCTGAGCCGTCCCATACAAACGCAAGTTTATAATTAAAAAGCCGCAGAAAAGCTTTCTGCAGCATAATATGCAAAGGGAATTTATTGGCATCTTGGGTATGGCCTGAAATGATATCAGGCCAGGATGTGCGTTGTATATCTACTTGTTGCCCGTGAAGCTCGTCGGTCCATAACGGCTTATGCCGGGCGAGCAATATCCCGATAGAAAAGAAAAAAGAAAATACCAGCATGCCGACAATCAATGTTTTCATAAATTCACTGTATTCTCGAGCTTCTACTAAATTTAAATCAATGCGCTTACCAGTTATGAGCTTGGGCGAACTGATTATATATTAACATGATTCAAAACAGGCAGGAAAAAATGAAAACTTGTCCATTTTTCAGGGAGGGGATCCCAACAGAAACAAGCAGTTAAGTTATGGCGCAGCTTCTAAGATCCTAACCAAATGTTTAAAAGCGGGTTTTTCTTCTTTGGCCCCTGACAAAGGAATGGATTGGCCGAACGGATACTAACTATTCAAAATAATGTTCTAAGCGTCTTTGGGAATCTAAAAAACTCTCATCATACCTCATGCCTATCCTGTATCCGCTTGAATCAGAAAGGCTGTTAACCCATTTAACAATACCGATGACTAAAACAGGATCCTTATTTGGTTTCAGTTGAATCCCGATGGCAACTTTCTCATTGACCTTATGCGGATAAGGGGAAATAAAACCAATCCCGTGACGGCTAATGTCAACAGTCCGTGTCTGCCCAAAAGATGAATCGTTTTTACTTTCAACTGGAACAGAACAATTATTACGAGTTTCCATTCGATTATTAAAGGAGATTGTCATAAATTATTCCTCATCGCTATTTTGTGTTTACATTGATAGTATAACATGTATTTATCATAAATGCACATGTCTCTATTAATGTTGTCAATTCAAAACTAAAATGTCCTATTAATGTCTCTTTTAATTGCACTAACTGTTATGAGAAAGCAAAAAGGTAGGGCGGCAACTATTGTCACCGCCCAGTGGATGCCGTCCCGCCCCATTTCGGAACGGCGAGGGAAATTTTTTACCCCTTAGGGGCGGGGCCCCTCTAACTCCTTCTTTAAAGGTAACACATTTTAGAAAGAAAACAAGGCAGTGAGGACGATTTTTAAGGAGTGATTACAACAGAAAACCCGTCGGAGATGCTAAGAAGAGGTTTGATTCAATTAAAATATCTGAATTATTATTTCCTGCCCGCTATTTATTTCAGGGCTATCCTATTATATAGGCATTCGATTGATGAGATTAATTTTTTCTATTGAATCCCACGCTGTCCAGTACAAATACTCGCCTATATCAACACAAACGTATGATTTCCCCAGAATTGTGATGACATAACCATGGTTTTTGATGTAAATTACCAAATTTATAAATTCAAACTGGTCATTGGGCTCACAAACATAATATTGGTAACTTTCGTCTTGGCTCGTTTCCCAATGAAATTTTTCAAGGCATTGTTCGGTTTCTATCATAATCCATTTAAAACAATTCGATCTTTAATGCTCCTCACTTGCCCCATTGGCTTGCCTATCTTGGATTCCCGCTATTTAGCAGACGTATTATTATACCTCCCACTTTTTTAGTTGCCCACAAATATCCAAAAAAAATTAACCGCGACCTTTTCGGCTATGTTTTCGTTCTACATGACCCGAAGATTGCAGGGATAATAACTTGGATGGATGGGTGATAATGCCGAATGTCATTTATCGTAACCGGTCATTCGGGAACAAATCGGCAGGGAAATTCAATGCCTCAACTTTTAATCCCCCCTCCCTAACCATCCCCACAAGGGGGAGGGAATACTTTTTTGGCGCTGGATCCCCGCTTTCGCGGGGATGACATGATAGATTTTGTCATTCCCGCGCAAGCGGGAATCCACTTTTATAAAATGATCCTTCATGTGGCACAGTCTGCAAGGCTAAACCAAAAGGGAGGGAATAAATTCTCTCTATGCGTTTTATTATGTCCGGCCGCGTCAAGAGTCAAAACGACTCTATCGTTTTAGGGTGATCGCTATCATGAAGGAGGGCTTGAGTATTTTCTCTTAGGCTTGATAACAGGAGCTTTAAGTAACGTTAAATCTTCCTCCGGCGCAATTAAACGTTTATCCTGATTTGGGAACTTAACACGGTATTGGAATTCGCACTCCTTATTGCCGGTAAACCACAATCTTAAACTTGTTTGACCATCAATTAAACCTTCATAACCTGTTTTATTATGTCTAACTAAAGATCCATCTTCCAACATATAGCTCTCCATTCATTTGGTTTCAAGAAGCTTTCCCGATTTTAAATTTCTTGCCCTTAATCTTCCCTGCATTTAAACATTCTATCACATGATCTACTTGATCATGGGTAATGGCCACATAGCTATTGACCTCTAAAATATGGATCTTCCCCACCTCTTGGGCTTTTAGTCCCGCTTGCTTGGTCAGGGCGCCTAAAATATCTCCGGGCCGTATATTGTCTTTTCTCCCACCGCTGATGTATATAGTAGACATAAACGGACGTAAAACAAAGAGTTTTAATTTCCCCAAATTACTTATTTCGCTGATAAGACAGTCGGTTTTTAAATAAGCGCTTATATTCCTGAGAACGGCGCGTTCTAAATGGGTGTATAAACTAAGAGCTAACCCTTCCTGTCCGGCTCGTCCTGTACGTCCAATGCGGTGAACATAAAGTTCATGGTCCGACGGCAGATCATAATTGATGACCATACTCACATCCTTTACATCCAGCCCGCGCGCAGCCAAATCGGTCGCCACCAGGATACGGCAGCTTTTATTATCAAATTTGATAAGGATTAACGTCCTGTCCTGTTGTTCTAAATCCGAATGAATCTGCAGAGAGTCTATTTTCTTTGTGCGCAGCAGTCCCGCCACTTTATTACAAGTCTCCCTGCTATTACAAAAAATAATGCACGACTCGGGACAGTAGTTCCCAAGCAGGCGCAATAAAGCATCGTTTTTATCGCCTTCAACTTTAAAGAAAATTTGTTTAGTGGTACCCGTCTGGTGTTGTGAATCAATAGTTATTTGAGCGGCATCTTCCTGCAGGCTCGCACTTAATGTCTTAATGCCATGAGGAAACGTTGCCGAAAACAGCATGGTTTGACGGTCCACCGGTATAAATGAAGCGATACGATTTATTTCCTCAATGGTCCCCATTTCAAGCAAACGGTCAGCTTCATCTAATACCAAAACCTTAATATCAGAAGTGATCAGTACTCCGGTTTGAAGCAATTTTGTGATGCGGCCCGGAGTGCCAACGATAATATGGGCCCCTTGCTTTAGAGACTTAACTTTATGGCGCTCTTCAGAGCCTCCTGAAATAGCAAGTACTTTGATGTTGCTGGTAAAACGTGCCAAGCGGCGGATCTCGTTGGCCACTTGCTCGGACAATTCACGGGTCGGAACAAGCACTAAGGCTTGGGGCATGTGGTTTGTCATATCTAATTTTGCCAGGATACCCAAAGCAAATGCGGCTGTTTTGCCGCTGCCTGTATTGGCCTGCCCGATAAAATCCCTGCCGCTTAAAATTAACGGCAAACCTTTTTCCTGAATTGGCGTCATTTGCAAGTAGCCCAAAGACTTTAAATTATCGAGCATGGATTGGCTTAAACCTGCATTTTTAAAATCTTTTGATATTTCTGCCATTTTATATTTCTTTCCGGGCAGCTGCGGCGCGGGCTTTATCTTTCTTACTCATACGCAGGCCCTTGACAGGAGCTTTACCCTTTACTTGCGGGCAGGCCTCCCCAGCCAATTCAAATCCCTTAACGGATTCTCTTTGTAAACGCATCTGTACCCGTTTTTCGATGAGGGCAAAATGCGTTTTATCTTCATGTCCGATAAAACTTATCGCCGTTCCTGTTTCTTGCACCCTCGCGGTACGCCCGATGCGGTGGATATAATCACCCGGTGAACGCGGCAGGTCATAGTTGACCACATAGGCCAATTTATCTATATCAATGCCCCGGGCCGCTAGATCCGTCGCCACCAATACATTGACTTTTTTTTGCTTAAAATCATTCAAGACTGCAGTCCTCTGCGCCTGGGTCAAGCCGCCATGAAAAGCTTGGGCCTGAATATTCGCATTATTAAGTTTCACTGCCAAAATATCCGCCGCCCTCACGCTGGCTGTGAAGATCAAAACATCCTGCCAGTTTTCAGATTGAATCAAATGCCGCAGCAATGGCCCGCGGTTGACGCGATTAACTTCAATGGCCCTCTGATGGATGCTCTCAACCGTTGGGACCTCATCCTCTATCCTAATTGGCACGGCATCAGGCATGAACTTCTCAGCTAAAGTCCTGATCTTATCTCCTATGGTTGCTGAAAATAATAAATTCTGCCTCTTAGAGGGCAACAAATTTAAAACAGATCCCAATTCTTTGGCGAACCCTAAATCAAACATCTTATCGGCTTCATCAATGACCAAATATTTAAGATAATGAAAATCGACTCTTTGCCGCAGTGCCACATCTAATAAACGGCCCGGGGTGGCAATGACAATATCGCTGCCGTGGATCAAACTTCTTAATTGGACATCGATGTTCAAACCGCCGACAATTAGCACACTACGCAACGGACTGGTCAAATTCCTTCCATAAGCCTTAATAACACCATTGACCTGCATGGCCAATTCACGCGTCGGCGTCAAGATAAGCGCATTGATCGTCTTTGTGGCTGTATTTGGGCTCTTTTGCAATAACTGTAAAATAGGCAACGCATAACTGGCCGTCTTGCCCGTCCCTGTTTTAGCTTCGGCAATGACATCTTTGCCTTCTAAAATAAGCGGAATAGATTGTGCCTGGATCGCAGTCGGTTGTTGATATCCGGCATAGCCGACAGCCTGTAATAGATCTTTAGATAGTCCCAAACTTGAAAAGGTCATGGCTGGCATCTTAGTTTAACCCCGGTGACTCCGAGAGCACAACGGCAGGGTGGGTTTCTTTAAAATATTTTAAAGACCACTCTGTAGGAAATAGCATCACCAGGCGATCTTGATTATCGAGGGCAAGCCCTGCGCCGCTTGGAAGAATCGGAATCAGCTGAACTTGTGAGTGACTTTCCACCCATCTTAAAACCTTCCAAGGCATAAGATTTAAATTTGAATCTGTGCCATACTCGTCTTTGAGACGGTATTGCAACACCTCATACTGTAACGGCCCCACAGCGCCAAGCAAAGGCATTGTGTTGCCCGGCACTTTCAATTGGAAGGATTGCACAATGTTTTCAGCAAGCAGATGGGCCATTCCCTTACGGAAAGCTTTATACCCCGAGGGAACTGCATTTTCGAGGAATGCAAATGTTTCAGGAGCAAAACTGGGCATATCCCCATAGACAATACCCGGATCTTCTGTAATTGTATCCCCGATCCTCAGGTCATTCTTGGTCACAAATCCCACAATATCTCCAGGGTATGCCTCATTAACAATTTCACGGTCGCGCCCAAAAATATTGTGAGAATCTGAAAGCTTAATGTCTTCTTTCGTGCGGGCGTGTTTTACAACCATGTTACGGGTAAATTTCCCCGAACAGATACGTACAAATACAACCTTGTCCCGGTGCAGAGGATTCATATTGGTCTGAACTTTAAAAACAAAGGCGGAGAAAGCCGGATGAGAGACATTAACCAAGCCGTTTAGAGATTTTCTAGGAGCCGGGCCCGTTGAAAATTCCAAGAAACCCCTTAAAAGAAGCTCAACACCGAAATTATTAGTGGCGCTTCCAAAAAACACCGGGGTCTGTTTGCCTGTTAAAACCTGCTGTAAATTAAACTGTCCCTGGGTTGCATCTAAAATATCAAGCTCTTCGACCACTTCCCTATAAACACTTTCATGTAAATGGCTCTTGACAAAAGGATCCCCAAGATCATGTACGGAGACAGGCGCACGAAAAGCGCCTTTCCCTAAACGTTCGAAAATATGGACTTGTTTTAACCTTCTGTCATACACGCCTTTAAAATCCGGACCATTTCCCAAAGGCCAATTGATTGGATATGCCTTTAAATTTAAGACTTTCTCTAATTCATCCATAAGCCCCAAAAGCCCCCGGGAAGGACGGTCAAGTTTATTCATGTAGGTAAAAATCGGAATGCCTCTTTTTCGGCAGATCTCAAATAGCTTGCGGGTCTGGGTTTCTATGCCTTTTCCGGCGTCGATCACCATCACGACTGCGTCAACAGCCATGAGCACGCGATAGGTGTCTTCAGAAAAATCTTTATGCCCGGGAGTATCAAGGAGATTAAGACGAAACCCGTCATAATCAAATTGCAAGACCGTTGAAGAAATAGAAATCCCCCGCTTTTTCTCAAGTTCCATCCAGTCCGAAGAAGTGTCTCTTTGCCGCTTACTTGCTGTGACAGAACCGGCCAAACCAATGGCGCCCCCATAAAGCAATAGCTTTTCGGTAAGTGTAGTTTTCCCTGCGTCAGGGTGCGAAATAATAGCAAATGTGCGTCGACGCGCTGTTTCTGAGGCAATTGCAGGATCAAGCATTTTTTAATTCTCTTTCCACTACTCGGAGTTTACAATAAACTCACAAGATTAACATAAATATCACCATTCGCAACTTAATTCACTTGGCTAATCCTAATCCCCTCTCCTCAATATCTATGCCAAATTTATGGCTCTTTGGAGTTTTGAATGGGTAAGTCCAATGGATGGATTCCCGCTTGCGCGGGAATGACATGGTATTGTTTACCCACTCATAATTCCAAAGAGCCAAATTTATGGTAAGGGGTAAAAATTTATCAAAATAGGTAATGATTGGGAGTTGTGTTAATTCGCCGACTGGGTCATATTTTGCTCTTTAGCCAAACAATAATTCCGGCCAAAGCAATGAACACAGGCATAAGAAATAAAACAATAGCAATTATATATTTTTGTTTACTTGTTAAATCTAACCGTTCGACTTTAATTTTCTCCTGATCAACAAAAACCTTGTAATCTGTTTCCGCAAGCCAATTAATTACTTTAAGCCCCATTTGAGCGTTGCTATAATAATGAATATAGACATTTGATAAGAAATCCGCATCAGTAAATACGACCAAACGGGTATCGGCCCTATCACCCTTTTCTTTTGCTTTAAAAGCCAGATAAGCAATAGCCACCGGGCCCGGAATGTCTTTATTTTCATCGAAATGGACCCGCAATGTCCGGTCAGACTCTCCCCAGCTTTCTTTCTTGGACGCTGTCAAAACAAGGGGCGCCAGTTTGATGGTTGAACGATAATCTTTAAGGACTGTAATGGAGCGAGGACGGACATAAAAAGTATAGTCTAGTCCCTCTGTAATGACTTGATTTTGTCCATAATTCTTGGTGGCAGGACTACCGACATCTTCGCCGGCATGACTGGCTAAATCCACCACCACATCTGACTCGACATTAAGCCCCCATTGATTAAGGATCTCATTTAAAGAAGGATTTTTGCCCAACTCCTCAGGAGTCAGAGTCTTATCAGGGGTAGTCACAATAACATTCTCAACAAGAAACAAAGCCCGTCCGCCTTTTTCTAAATAATTTTCAATAATTTCATCTTCCTGCTTTGTTAAATCATTCTTGGGGCCGGCGATAATAAGAACCGAACAATCTTTCGGGATTTCCCTGGCAACAGCTAACATCAAACTTCTGGATTCAAAATTATTTGAATCCAGTAGCCGGGCAAGGATGTTTAAGCCCTGGTCGTCCTTGCTTTCAATATTTAATTCTCCATGTCCCGTCAGGAAGTACACACGGCGCTTACTCTGGTTTACCCGCACAATGGCGTTGGTCAACTGCTCTTGGGAAAGCGGGGAATCTGTAAAATAAATTTCTTTTTGCTGACCGCCAGAGGAAACAAACACCTTATGCTCTTTGACATTAATCACATTTCCAAATTGGGCCGCATAACCGATCTCTTTGATCGGATCAATGATTTCTGTCGAGATTTTTCCATGCGAAACTTTAGTATATTCCTTAAATAAGTCTTCCAAATATTTAGGCGGGATCCCTGCATAGAATGCTGTGACTTTGACGTCCCGATTCAAATTTTTGACAACATCAATGGTGCCGGCGCTTAACGTATGTTGTTTAGCGCGTGTAACGTCCCATTGCCAGGGAAGCAAATATGTAAAATAGTTAATTCCAAACCAAAGGCAGCAGGACACAAGAACACAAAGAAAGACAACGGCAGCTTTTTTAAATTGCCATAATCTATTTTCAATGCTCAAACGGGTCAAGAACAAACAGATCAAAATTCCGCTGATATAGTAGACGACATCCGAAACTGTAATAATACCCACCGCCAAATTTTCCAAATGACCGCCTGTGCCAAGGGCCTGTATCATCACTTTAACGGCACCGGTGAAATACTGAAGAAAATTGGACGAGAAGTACATAAGAAATAAGATCGCATACGAGCTAATGGCTGCGATAACTTGATTGCCCGTCCAACACGACGTAAGCATGCCTACGCCCAAAAAGAACGCGCCCTCCAGCCAAACGCCCAAATAGCCGGTTAAAATCGTCATCCGATCAGGCGTGCCGAAATATTCGACAATCCCATAATACATAAAAGTCATCCCAATCAGACTTGAGAAAAATACTAAAGCCCCTAGATATTTTCCAATAACAATAGCGGTATTCGTCACGGGTGCGGTCATCAGAAACTCCATGGTGCCGCTTGCTTTTTCCTGAGCGAATGCGCCCATGGTCAATAAAGGGACTAAAAAAATAAACATAAACTCCATCACCTGAAAAACATCTTTCAAGGCAACTTCCTTGTTCTGATCAATGATCATATAAAAGAAAATATTGAAAATGGCAATCGTCAGGATAAGGATGATATACGCGATTGGTGATTTGAAGTAAACCGATAATTCTTTTTTAGCAATGGCAATTATTTTATTCACAAACATCACCTGCTTGACTATGACATTTCACAAAAAAATCTTCCAAACTTAAACGTTTTGAGGGGTCACTTTGATGTTTCCCAAGGATGACATCCAGGAGATCATCGACAATAATCTCACCAGACTTAATAATAAGCACACGTTGGGCTATTTGCTCGATTTCGGACAATATATGCGTGCTTAAAATAACGGTCCGTTCATCTTTAAGACTCTTGATGAGTTTACGCACTTGAAGGTTCTGGATAGGGTCAAGACCGTTGGTTGGCTCGTCAAGAATAAGCAACCTAGGCTCATGGATAATGGCCTGGGCAATACCGACGCGTTGTTTATACCCTTTAGATAAAGTCCCGATCGTCTTGTCCTTAACGCTTGCAAGCTGGCATTCCTCCAAAACCTTATCTAATTGCCGTTTTAAACGATGGGCAGAGACATCCTTGATTCTGGCTGCGAATTTCAAATAATCCTTAACCGTCATATTCGTGTACAGCGGCGGGGTCTCAGGCAAATACCCAATTTTTTGACGGATGGATAAAGAATTTTTAGTTATGTCTTTGCCGTCAATCATGACCAGCCCTGATGAAGCCGGAAGGTAGGATGTCAAAATGCGCATCAATGTTGTCTTGCCCGCGCCATTCTGCCCCAAAAACCCCACAATTTCCCCTTTGTTAATTTCAAAGGAAACGTTCTTAAGCGCTTGTACGTGACCAAAATATTTTGTAATATTCCTAGTTGTGATCATATGAGGAAACTTATGGCTTAAAGGCCCTGCAAACCTCCTGGTTAATTCTTTTGATCACTCTTCATAGCAGAAGATCCTTAATTAACCGGATGTTTGGCTAAAAGACCTTCGGCTTGTACTTCACCCTGCCTGGCATAATCAATAGCTTCACCCAATATTCTGGCAGCTTCCTGGGGAGCGTGGAACCCCATGGAATTCTCTGCGTTGACAAAATCTATTCTCCATTGGGCCTTGCGTTGAAACTCATAAATCGGGATTAACTCCTCTTCCGGAATTTTTCCTTTTTTAGCCTCAGCTAACTTATTAATCAAAGCAACCAAGGCATCTTCCGCGCGGTCAAGAAGCTTACGGTTGATGTCCTGAATCGTTTTAACACGCCCCAGCATTTCTTCCTCAGTGAAATGATGGCACTGTAAACAGGCCCTAGATACATTCAACAGGGGACTGCGGATATAATGATCGGTGATTTTGGTTGCCCCCTCCCGCATGTAAGGCATATGGCAATCCGCGCAAGCGACCCCGCTTTTGGAGTGGACACCCTGGCTCCACATTTCAAATTCAGGATGTTTGGCTTTTATCACTTCCGCACCGGTAATTTCATGCTTCCAATCATAAAACCTATGGTCATCTTTAAATTTAAAATTATCATAAAAATCTTCTATCTGTTCAACCTTTATCCCATTGCCCCAAGGATAAAATAGTTTCTCCTTAGATCCGCAATAATATGTAACATGACACTGCGCGCAGACAAAAGTGCGCATTTCCTGACGGGAAGCCATGGTGTTTGGATCATAATCCTTGAGCCCTTCCTTTTCTTTTAGCTTCTTAATCCCGATTAAAAACGCAGGCCGGGTCACCCTTAAATCCATGGTCTTGGGATCATGGCAATCCACACAAGCCACAGGATGTTGAGCATACTGCCAGGCGTCTTTAAGCGGCATCGCACAGACTTTTTCGAAACCGGCCATCATGTCCCCGTGGCCCGCTTTTTCATAAATATTTCTTAACCCGCCGGCATGGCATTGAAGGCAAGACCCTACCTGTTTGAACTTTTTTGTCCTCAACGTTTCTTTTTGATCAATCAGGGAATAATAATGTCCCCGGCGAGGATTGTAGGCCACACTAAAAGCATAACCGGCAAAAATTGTTTTAAGGCGCGGGTCGGTATCGAGCTTTGAAATACCCTCACTGCCACCGTAATTAGTATGGGTACTTATCGATGTTTTTTTGTAGCCATCGTATTCTCTGGGGAAATTATGACCCCAAACAGCAGGGTCCGTTATTTCCTCATTTAACTGCGCAACATTAACGTTGCGGTATTTTGATTCTTCTTTGCGCTCACGAATGTTCAAAAGAAAAGCAACCAGGGCCCCTGTCAAAAGCGCCGTCAACACAATGACTGCAACATAAGATGATATTTTGTCCATGACCCCTCCCTCGATTTTTAAAGCTTTCTTCGGCTATTATCAATCTAAATTCATATGCCCAACGCCCCGGTGGCACTGGGTACATCTTGCCTGGCCTTTTTCTACGTCTTTATGTGAGGAGATATCTCCTACCATCGTCGAATGACAATCAATGCAATTATGCTGCAAGGAATCTAGGTTTGCTTTTTTTATCCTTATTGGTTGAGGGAAATTTTGTAAAGTAAACGCCTTGGAGTGGTTAAATCCATTCCTGGCCTTTGCCCAATATTTTAAAAGAAAACTATGGGGAACATGGCAGTCATTACAAGTTGAGGCCTGATGATGCGGAGATTTTACCCAGGAATCATAATACTCTTGCATAACATGGCAGTTTGCACAAGCCCTTGGATCATTGCTGATATAAGAATACCCTTTGGCGTATATAAAAATAAACCCGCCCAAACCAAGAACTACACCGGCACTGAAAGAAACTAAGATGGGAAACCAGTGGCCTAATAAAAATTTTTGAGAAGACATTAAATTCCCGTAACTATTAAAAGAATATAACTAGCCCCTATTACAGATTCTGGAAAGCTTATTTTCTATAATAATCGGTTTAGCTAAATTGGACAAGGCTTATCCTCACCAAAATGCCATGATTCCGGTATATATAAAAATAAGCTCCACTTAATTTTAACTCTTGGCCGTATTGATATAATCAATATCTGGCATAGATGACAGGACTCATTTCTATGAATCACAAAACAGCCTTAATGGCCGTGGCATTCACAGCGCCCATAGCGGGCTTCCGGAAGAGCGCGCATCTGATCAAAGAGCTCCTTTTTTTCTTGATCACTTGTAATCTTGTCAATGGCGGGATACAACATTGATTCTTCTTTGAGATTGTGCTGGCTTAATATATCAATGAGCGTCTTTTCTTCTATATCGGAATCCGGATCATGTTCCCGGACCTTCCCATGCAAATCTTCAAGAGCTTCTTTAATCAGGATATGCTCATGACGCATCACCGCTGTTGGGCTGGAATCCTTCATCCCTGTTTTACTCTCAAACACAGGGAAAAGGATCTCCTCTTCCCAAAGAATATGACGTTGAAGACCAAACTTGAAGGAACGGAAAAATGGTTTTGCTTTATCAAAATCCTGACGTTTGAACGCTTGAAACTGTTTGAGAAACCAATCAAGCTCATCATGATCTTTAGCGTAAAATTCTGTAATACGCTCAATTGCCATAAACGACTCCTTCACTAATCATTATTAAATAAGCGGCCTGTTTTTACCGGCTTCGGGCTTATTTGCCCGTTTTTAAGATTTCTTCCAAATCTTCCTTGGCCGTCTTAACCGGCTTAATGTCGTAATTTTTAACCAATAAATTAAGAACATTGGGAGATATAAATGCTGGCAGCGATGGGCCTAAACGAATATTCTTTACCCCCAGATATAATAAGGTCAATAAAACAGCCACGGCCTTTTGCTCATACCATGAAATGATCATCGACAAAGGAAGATCATTGATCCCGCATTGGAAAGCTTCACTTAAAGCTTTGGCCACAACAATGGCAGAATAGGCATCGTTGCATTGTCCGCAATCCAAGAGCTTGGGAAATCCCGCAACAGTTGGGTAATCCAACCGGTTGATCCGGTTTTTCCCGCAAGCTAAGGTGAGGATCAGACAATCGTCCGGTACAGATTCAGCAAAATTGGTAAAGTAATTACGTCCGGGACGGGCCCCATCGCAGCCGCCGATCAAAAAGAAACGTTTGATGGTCCCTTTCTTGACTGCTTCAACAATCTCGCCAGCATGACTCATCAGAGTCTTGTGGGCGAAACCGATGGTGATTTCTTTCTCAATCTTTTCATCCTGAAATCCTCCCAGCGCTAATGCTTTTTGAATTACCGGTGTAAAATCCTTTTTGCCGTTGATCTCTTCAATATGTCCAACATCCGGCCAGCCAACAGCGCCGGTTGTAAATATTCGGTCTGCATAGGATGGCTTTGGCTCCTGTATACAGTTTGTTGTCATAAGGATAGCAACCGGCAGCCCCTCAAATTCCGCTTGCTGATTTTGCCAAGCCGTCCCAAAGTGCCCCACCAGGTGATCATATTTTTTTAATTGCGGGTATGCCAAGGCAGGAAGCATCTCGCCATGTGTGTAAATGTTGATCCCTTTGCCCTTGGTCTGCTCTAACAAAGTTTCAAGATCAAAAAGTTCGTGTCCCGAAACGATAATGGCGGTGCCCTTGCGGTGACCTATCTTGACGGCTGTCGGTTCTGGATGCCCAAAACGAGCGGTGTGTCCTCGATCTAAAATTTCCAAACATCTCAAGTTTGCCTTACCGCATTCTAAGACCAGCGGTAATAATTCTTCAACAGTCAGATCAATGTCCGCTAATGAAGCCATTGCCTTATAAAGAAACCCTGTTACTTCGGGATCGTTTTGTCCAACGCGGTACGCATGATGCGCATACGCGGCCATGCCCTTTATGCCGTACAGGAGAATTTCACGCAAAGATTTTTGATCTTCACTGAGAACCGCTGCCCCGTGAAGACCAACAACGATCCCTTGAGTGGTTAAATCAGTAAGTTTGGAAGCCGGCTGCCAGTTGACTTCTTTGGGCAATCGGCTCTCTTGACCTGAGTAGGTCTTCATCCATTTTAATTTTAACTGGTCCCGTGCTCTGGCCGCATTGCGGATCATATCTTCAATGGCTTCGCAATCAAAGTTGACATTAGTGAGCGTTGCAAAAACGCCCTCCATCATTTTAAAATCATAGTTTGGATTTCCCTGATTCTTTAAACGTAACTCCCACTCTAAGAATGCCACTGCTTTAAGCACATGAATAAGCGCATCTTGAAGATTGGCCACATCCGGACTCTTCCCGCAAACTCCTTGATCTTCACAACCTTTCAAACGAAATGTTTGTTCACACTGCCTGCAAAACATGCCCATATATCCTCCTTTAGATTTAAACACTTAAAGATAATAAAAGCCCTAAGTCTTCATCTGCCTTTAACGAATGCGGCGCGTTGGCCGGCATGAAAATACACACCCCCTCTTGCATAGGTATATCCTTATCAAAAATCCTGAATGTTCCTTTACCTCTTAAAACATAAACGCAACCGTTCTTAGTTGACGTATGAGTATCAATTCCTGTGTTTTTACCTAAACACATTAAGGTGAAATTATAATTTGAGGATTTAGCGATGACCTTGCTAAAGATGCCCTCTTTATGGAAGACCATTTCTTTAAGCAGATTGAGAGAAAAAACTTGGTTGTCCATCATCTTCTCCTTGATCCTATAATCACATTTGTTTGTCTGATTTTAAGATAAAAAATAATAGATTATTTATTCTTTAAGTCAGCAATCGTTGTGCTTTTAAGAAAGTCTACATACGTTCGTCGGACCAAATCCCAACGCCGATGCATGCAACAGGCAGACGAGTCCAAACAGACAGGCTCACCCATAAAACAACCTTCCCAACGCTTTACATTTTCGAGAGAACTCACGATATCATAAAGACTGATATGAGCAGGTGTTTTGGCCAAACGAAAACCACCATTTAATCCTTTTTGAGAAATTAGAATGCCTTCTTTAACCAAACGCTGTAGCACCTTACCTAAATAATTTTGCTGGACACGAATTTTCTTCGCGATACTGCCGACACCTTGCGTTTTACCTGCCGGCAGATGCGCCAATTCCAATAATGCCCTGATTGTTTGTACACTCGTTTTTGAAATCATAATAGGATATTCGTATGCCATTATCCTTATAGGAAAGCTTTTGTCAAGCTATTTGTAACCATATCCCTAGCCATCCCCGCAAGGGGGAGGGAATTAATTTTCTTGAATCCGCTTAAGGATTACATCATGTTGAAAACTAATTTACAGCCTAGGCGTATTCAATTTCATGAATGATTTTTCAGAATATACCCCGAGCCGCGCAAGGTATGAATCAATTTCTTCTTAAATCCATCGTCAATTTTACTTCGCAGATTGCGGACCTGAACATCAATAACATTTGACATGCTGTCAAATTCTTCATTCCATACATGTTCGGAAATCATGGACCTGCTGATCATCTGTCCGGCGTGAATCATAAAATACTCAAGCAATGCAAATTCTTTGGATCTCAAGACTATTGCCTTGTCCATTCTTTTCACTTCATGACTAAGCTGGTTTAATTCCAGATCAGCTACCTTTAAAATAGGGGTCTTATGAGAAGTCGGACGCCTTAATAAAACTTTGACCCGGGCAAGCAATTCTTCGAAAGAAAAAGGCTTAGTCAAATAATCATCCGCGCCGGCATTAAGCCCTGTAACTTTGTCTTTGATAGAGGACCGTGCAGTCAGCATCAGTATAGGCGTATTAATTCCTTTAGACCTGAGCGTACGGCATATGTCTACTCCTTTGTAATCAGGAAGCATGATATCAAGAATTATCAGATCATACGGATTGATTTCAGCCAGGTATAAACCTTGTTCTCCGTCATTAGCTATATCAACGGCGTAATGCTCTTCTTTAAGCCCTCGTGCGACAAGGCTTGCAATACGCCTTTCATCTTCGACTATAAGGATACGCATATTAACCTCCATACCAGCCTTCCCCAATGAAGATCCCTGCTTACAAATAGCAGGGATCTTCATTCTTACTGTATGCATTATACCAAGAATCAAACGCTTCCACAATTAAACCCAAGTACAACTGGTGCTAAGACGTAACTCTTGGATCCCCAGAGGCCCGTACCCAGCCCGTCGTCCATTTCCACCATCCATCGGTCGTCGTATTGACGTAAATACAACCGTTGTAATAAAGCAGCAATGTGATGTTGCCTCCCGGGTTTCCTCCGCCATCAGCAACGCCGTTCTGGTAGGTATAACCGTTCACCATTGTCCAGACGGTGCCTTTACTATCTACGATCTGCAATGACGAGGGAATAGTTGTTCCGCTGGCTGATGTCCGGTAGGGTTGACTGTTAAGATTGCCGCATTACTGGTCACACTCCCTGCAGTATTGGTAACAAAACACTCATATTTAGTTCCACTATTAGATGTTGTTGTTGCTGGCGTTATATAAGAAGCACTTGTTGCTCCGCTGATAGCCGTATATGTACTGGCTCCGGAAGCTTCTTGCTGCCATTGATACGTTGGAGCTGGTGTCCCGCTTGCGGCCACACTAAACCTTGCTGTTGCCGGCGCAGTGACCGTTGCCCCAACAGGCTGAGTTGTAATACTTGGGGCTGCTGATGGCACTGTAACTGTTATTGAACTGGAGGTTGTTGAAACACCATTAACATCCGTGGCCACAGCATAAAATGTATAGGTGCCTGCCAAGATATTGGTATAAACGTAATTATATTGAGAAGCAC
>JADFXH010000011.1:0-396 GCA_015233675.1 Candidatus Omnitrophota bacterium | reverse complement strand
CTACCGGCGGCGATGGAAGAATTGGCGCAGGCGTAACTGTCAATGTTATTGGGCTCGAAGTCGTTGAAACACCACTAGCATCTTTGGCCACGGCTGTAAAAGTATAGCTGCCGGCCGCGGCATTGCTCATGACATAATTATAAGGAGAGCTGCTGCTTGAGCCTAATAATACACCTGCTCCATTGTAAAGGGATATATTACTGATAGTCCCGTTGGCTTCAGATGCAGTGGTGGTGATAGTTATATTTGTGCCAGCTGTTAAACTGCTCCCATTGCTTGGGCTTGTTATAGCAACCACCGGTGAAGATGGAGTCACAGAGGAACCTGCATACTCATAGGCTCCAATCGTTGGAGTACTGCATCTTGCAAAACCGCTAAAGTCTTTTGCAACTATTG
>JADFXH010000010.1 GCA_015233675.1 Candidatus Omnitrophota bacterium | reverse complement strand
GGGATATCATTAAAACAACAAATCATGATAGGAATTACAGGGTCTCTGGTCATTCTCTTAAAATGGTCGGGAGTTCTAATTATCCCATTCTTTATTCTTTGCACTATTTCGTGCCGTTATAAACCATTCCTGAAAGACCGGGTAAAGGAAGCCTGCATACCGCTGAGTATTCTATTAATTACTGTAACCTTGCTTTTGTTTAATAATTTTTTGCGGCTTGGGCATTTATTGCCTGACACTTCCGCATTAGCAGGGAGATATATAATAAAACCTGCTTGGTATTATCTTCTAAATTTCCATAACATTCTTATTGTTCCTTTCCTTTGGGTTTTATTTGCCTTTGGTTTTTTTGTGATCTTTAAGAAAAGAAGCCCGAAACATCAATTGCTGGCTATTTGGTTTTTAGTCTT
Source organism: Candidatus Omnitrophota bacterium (assembly GCA_015233675.1). Lineage (GTDB taxonomy): Bacteria > Omnitrophota > Gorgyraeia > Zapsychrales > Fredricksoniimonadaceae > JABDGZ01. The sequence continues at coordinate 87,303 of JADFXH010000010.1, read as the reverse complement.
TCTGACGGGGATTTCAATAGCCCAAGGAAAAGATTTACGCTACAGCCTGCTTGTCCTGCCTAGCGCTTTGCTTATTAGCTGTGTGGGGATATCTGCATTAATCGAATATGCTAAAACACAAAAGCAGCGGGGATGGATGGAAATTTTGGTTATCATTGTCCTATTAGGCATCTACGCATTGCTTTTAACACACACACAGAGAATCTTAAATAGAAACACTGCAACATCCATTGGGTTTCAAGAGGCCGGCCAATGGATCAAAAAAGAAAGCTCTTCCCAAACGCTTATTTTGGCATCATCACCTAGACTTATAAGGTATTATTCAGGTATCAATTTTAAGGAGTTCGGAGGGAACATTCTTTTGCTGCCAATGGATCAAATGATTTTCCAGAATACCATTGAGAAATTCCGTGGGCCTGTACTCCTTGAAATTGATTATTGGGAAAAAATCCGCCAACCCCGATGGCTCTATCCCATTACTGATAACACCCGGCAATATATGAAAAATCTTGGATTTCAACAGGTAGAAGTTGTTGAGAAAGAAATATATGTAACGGGTGAACCCAAGCAAATGGTTCCGGTAGCTTGGATTTTTAAAAAACAATAGGAAGTAGAAATTAAGAATAAACAGTGCCAGGCACTATTTTTTTGTGATAACATATTTTTTATAAATAAGGAATGGTTAGTGTAGGAGTTAAAGATTCCGGCTTTCGCGGGAATGACAATGATTAAGCAGAGGAAATCAAGAGCATTATGCCTAAAAAGATAAAAAAAATTTTGTTAGTTGATGATAATCCGGTCGCACAGAAAATGACATCAAAGGTGTTTAGCAATGATGGATATCAAGTGCTTTTAGCGTTTGATGAAATCGAATGTTTTAAAATGGCAAAAATTGAGCAGCCCGATGCGATTTTGATGGATGTTATTTTCCCGGATGGTGATGGCAAGGAATTCGTCAGGAAATTAAAGCTGGATCCGGACACAGAAAATATCCCCATTGTTTTTGCCACTAACACTCTTAATGTGAAAGACGATGATGGCGATCTGATCATCACTATAGGGGAGGAGTCCTACCGTGCCTTTGCAAAGCCGTTGCATTACCCCAAATTATTAAGCACTGTCCGCAAAGAAATTAATCGAGTCAAAAATAAAAATAAATAGCATGCCGTTTTTTTAGGGCATCTGCTAATTGTTTAAAATGACACTATTTCCTCATTCGAAAAACACCCGTACACATTTATATTTCTTATTATTTCTTGCCGTTTTTGGACTCTCTTTTTACATCCAGTTTGCCTTTTTATCCCCCCAAAGCATGTGGCCGGACGAGGCCCTGTATGGGTGGTATGCAAAAAGAATTTTTGCGGACTGCTCATTAATCTTTTCAAAAGAGATTGTTGAATTTCACCCTCCTTTATTTGCCTGCTTGTTAGCCGCAGGCCATTTTTTCTTTCCGCATGAACTTGTCTACCACCTTGTCCCGCTTGCCATAAACATGGCAGGCACTTATCTTATTTACCTTCTGGGCATAAAGATAAGAGATCAGTTTACAGGACTTTGTGCGTCGATAATCCTTGCGTTTAATTTTTTATATTTAAACAATTCCACCCGTATATTAATTGATAATACTCTCATTGTATTTATCATGCTTTTTGTAAATGTTTTACTCAGTGCTTACGATAATTCCAAAGGGATATCATTAAAACAACAAATCATGATAGGAATTACAGGGTCTCTGGTCATTCTCTTAAAATGGTCGGGAGTTCTAATTATCCCATTCTTTATTCTTTGCACTATTTCGTGCCGTTATAAACCATCCCTGAAAGACAGGGTAAAGGAAGCCTGCATACCACTAAGTATTCTATTAATTACTGTAACCTTGCTTCTGTTTAATAATTATTTCCGGCTTGGGCATTTATTGCCTGACACTTCCGCCTTAGCAGGAAAATTTAGGATACAACCGGTGTGGTATTATTTTTCGAAATTAACAACTATCCTTACCCCTCCTTTCCTTCCGTTCTTATTTGTATTTGGTTCTTTTATGATTGTTAAGCAAAAAAAACAAAGTATAAGTTACTGGTTATTTGGTTTTTAACTTTTTTGGCAGGGATTTCTATAGCCCAAGAAAAAGATTTACGCTACAGCCTGCTTATCCTGCCTAGCGCTTTGCTTATTAGCTGTGTGGGGATATCTGCATTAATCGAATATGCTAAAACACAAAAGCAGCGGGGATGGATGGAAACTCTGATTATCATTGTCCTATTAAGCTCCTACGCTATGCTTTTTCCAAAGACAAAGGGTTATTTAAATAATGGCGCTCAAACATTTACCGGGTTCAAAGAAGCCGGCCAATGGATCAAAAAAGAAAGCTCCCCCCGAACGCTTATTTTGGCATCATCACCAAGACTTGTAAGATATTATTCAGGCATCAATTTTCAGGAGTTCGGAGGTAATATTTTTCAACTACCAGCTGATCAGAATGTTTTTCAGAAAGGTATTAAAGAATTTCAGGGCCCTGTTTTGGTGGAGACTGATTGTTGGGAAGTGACTTGCCAACCCCGATGGCTCTACCCTATTTCCGGTAACGGCCGGCAATATATGAAAAATCTAGGATTCCAACTTTTAGAAATTATTGAGATAGAAATGTACGGAGCAGATAAAATCAAGAAAAATATGCGGGTAATCGGGATTTTTAAAAGACAATATGCGCCTTAAATCTTCTTTGTTAAAAGAACATTCAGGTATAATCATCATTCTTTTCCTTGCTGTTTTTTTAAGAATGAATTGGCACCATTCTTATCCTCCGGGTTGGGACCCTTCAGTTTATATATTAATGGGGAAGTATATTTTTTCACATGGCCAAATTGGTTTTATAGAACCTTATCGACCGCTGGCGTGGCCATTAATATTGGGCTTTGGTTTTAAATTAGGGTTTTCTTCCATTTCCTGGGGGGCAATGCTGGAGTTCTTATTCGGCATTGGGAACATTGTTTTAATCTATCTTATCGGATTTAAGGTGTTCGATAAAAAAACGGGTTTAGTGGCGGCGCTATTTTTAAGTTTTTCCCCAACGCATGTTTGTTATGGAAACAGTCTCTATGCGGATATCCCAGCTGCGTTTTTTGGCCTTTTAAGCGTGCTGTTATTTATTGAAGCGAAAATTTTCTTGTCAGGGACTTTGGTTATTCTTGCTTTTTTTACAAGATTTATTTACCTATTGCCTGCTGTAATTTTGGCAGGGCTTGTTTTGCTTCACCCTGAAAATAATCTTAATGCTAAAAAGCTGCCGCCCGTTGCTGCATTTATCGGCGGGGTATCTTTTATTGCCGCGATGTTCCTTTTATTTAACCTTGTTTTATACAATAACATCCTGCAACCTTTCATTGATGCGCAGAAATGTTACGGCCAGTACCATTTTAAATGGAGTCAAGGGATCATTGATTGCTGGCAGCAGTTATTTGCAATTGAAAGTTGGTTTTTTGTTTTTGTTCCCGTTGGCATTGTGGCATTGATTCAAAAACCTATATATCGATCAAGAATTTTAATTGCATTAATCGGAACAGTCCTGTTTATTTGGATAGGCAAATATCCGACTGATATTCCCCGTTATTTAACAGCTTCTATCCCATACCTGTATCTTTTGGCTGCGTATGGTTTTTTTATCGTTTACCAAACTTTTATAAAAACCCGCCTAAAATATTTGTTACTACTGATATTGTTGTTTTCGCTGGGGTTACAAATATGGCGGATTCATCAGATACAGTTCCCAAAAAATAAATTAAATGTTATTCAGCAGTATGTCGTTGATCATAGTGATGCAATTAAAGATGCATGGGTTTCAGACCCTTCAGCAGTGGTTTTTTCTAATCTTAAAATCCAGGAATTGATGTATTACCCAATAGTTGATGTCCAAAAAATTTCCGATTTAAATAAACATCTTTCGAGAGCCGGGTATATTTTTTACGATGACAGAGCTTTGCCCTGCAGGCCTGTTAACGATCCCACATGCAACGAAGCGAAAGCTAAATTGTTAGAGAGAATAAAAATTGACTTTGAATTGGCCCTTCCCGAAGAAAAATCTTCCTTCACCAATTTCGGAATTTTTAAACGCAGGGTTCATCAATAAGATAAATAAAGATTAAACAAATTCCTTATGATCCTTCGGCTGCGCCTCAGGATGACGTCGGGGAGCTTCGCTGCCCGTAACAACTGCTTTATTGTAAATGGGAGAGATACATGCCTTTGACGGCGTTCATGGCGGCATCGAGGAATGGGCCCTGGAAAATCCCGATAATGACGATTCCAAAGATGGCGAAAACCAAAAGCAATTGCATACATATAGGGACAGCAATCAGGGAAGGATTACGCGGGGAATCAACATAGATGCGTTTGGCAATCAGCAGGTAGTAGTACAGTGATATAACAATATTCATTGCGGCAATGAAGGCCAGCCATATATACCCGCTTTTAATGACGGCCATCAGTAAAATAAATTTACCAAAGAATCCTGCTAGAGGCGGCATGCCGGCCAATGACACCAACGCAAAAAGCATCGTGCAGGCTAAAAGTCCTGAACGTTGGGACAGGCCGTCGTAATCCTCGATTTCATCACTCTTGGTCGTGATGGAAAAGATAACAATAACTAAAAAGGCCGCTAAATTAGTAAATAGATATCCTAAAAGATAAAAATTAATCCCCGAAGCTCCCAGGGCGCCACCCGCCGCGGCTCCCATTAGAAGATAACCGGCATGGCTGATACTTGAATAACCCAGCAATCGTTTAATATTAGTTTGAAACAAGGCAACCAGATTGCCGTAGGTCATCGTAATCGCGGAAAGGATGGCCAGCGCTAAACGCCATTCAAAATGCCAGGCGCCGAAAATACCAAAAAAAAGGCGGATAAGAATTAGAAATCCGGCGGCTTTGGATCCAACGGACAAAAGAGCGGTGACCGGTGTTGGCGCCCCCTGATAAACATCAGCCACCCACAAAGAAAAGGGAAGGGCCGCAATTTTAAAGCCAACCGAAGAAAAGATGAGAACCATGGCAAAAAGCGTCATCGCAGACAGGGCATGCGTTTGACAGTAACGCTGGATCACATCAAAGTGTGTTGAGTGTGTAGTTCCGTAAAGGAAGCTGATACCATAAATAAGAAATCCTGAAGACAAGGCCCCTAAAATCAAATACTTCATCCCCGCTTCAATCGAAAGCCGGTCGCTTTTAAGATAGGCAGTCATGACATAGAGTGAAATGGTGAGAATCTCGATGGATATAAAAAGCAAAAGGAAATCTGCGCTTGAAGCGATAAAACACATACCGATTAAGGCCAGCCACAACAATAAATAAAATTCGTTACGGCGCTCGCCCAATGATTTAAAGCATTCCCGGGTCATGGCAAAAATAAAAACCATCGCAAGCAGAAAAAATCCTTTGAAGAACCATGCCAGGGAGTCCATGACAAACATATTGCTAAAGGTCACGCCATTAAGAGCGCTTTGGGTCAGCCAGAAGACTATAAGACCCGAGAGGGAAATAATGCTAAAGTCGCCGATCCAGTCACGCTTGATTTTTTTAGGCAATGCGATATCCGTCACCGTCAAAGCAATCAGGATGACGGCCATAAGCGCTTCTAATGAAATTAAGTTCCATTTTATAACGGTATACATAGGCTTTTTTTAGGTTCTTTCGTATTACTGGACTACTTTAATTTACACAACTTCGATGGACAGCTATTGCATATGCAATAGCTGTCCATCGTTAACGCATACTTTCTACAATCGTCTTTGTGCTTGATCCAATGTGTGTCAGAATGATTGATGGCAAGCATCCGACCAGTATTAATAATGCTAATAGTAATACATAAGGCAATTTCTCAACGAGCGTATGGGCGTCAGAAAGACTTGCAAATTTTGGGTTAAGAGGCCCCTGAAACCCGAGACGGATCGCTTTAAGCATATAGATGGCCGTGATCACAAGCCCGAAAACGGCGAATACTGTGAGCCAGCGGTACTGGTCCCAAGCACCTAACAGTACCAGTATTTCAGCGATGAAGTTTGCAAATCCGGGGACACCGGCAGATGCTAAGGCCGCCATCATAAAACATGTTCCGATAAAGGGCATGCATTTAAGAAGCCCGCCTAGTTCATCCAGGTTACGTGCCTCGGTTTGGTCAGCTACGAAACCCGTTAGGGCAAAGGCAAGGGCAGACATAATGCCGTGGGCGAACATCAAATACACCACGCCATTAAGGCCAATCGTATTAAAACAAGCAAGCCCAAGCAGGATATATCCCATGTGACTGCAGCTGGAATATCCTAAGAGATATTTCAGGTCACGCTGGGCCAATGCCACAAGACCGCAATATACGATGTTAATAATTGCAAGGCCCGCGATAGTGGGCATCCAGGTATGGGCAGCTTGAGGCATCAATTGGATTGCAAAACGAATAATCGCATAAGCTCCCATTTTTTTTAGCACACCGGCATGCAGCATGCTGATCGCCGTGGGGGCTTCCGCATAGCCTGACGGGGCCCAGGTATAAAAAGGCCAAAGGGTGAGGGTGATGCCAAATCCGACCACAATGATCGGGAATATCCAATATTGCGTCTCAATGGGCAAAGGATGCGCTGCCAGATGCTGTTGGATTTGAATTAAGTCAAATGTCCCAAGTCCGGCTGCAAGATACAGGGCCAATAATCCGAGCAGGGCAATGGATGCTCCTGCAACTAAAAACAGGGTTAGATTCATGGACGCAAACTCACGACGCTTGGATCCCCATATGGCGATCATCAAAAAGACAGGGACAGCAGCGACTTCATGGAAGGAATAGAAAAAGAAAATGTCCAACGAAAGAAAAGCTCCATAGGTCCCGGCGATTGTGATCAGCAAAAGAATGTAATATTCTTTGACGCGCTCTTTGACAGACGCGGACACCAGAACAGCGGCAAAAGAAGCTGCCCCCAAAAGCAGCAATAAAAGCGAGTTGATCCCGTCTACTCCCAGATGATAAGAAATACCAAAAGGGATGACCCATGGAACGTTTTGAACGAACTGAAAACCGCTACGCACAGGATCGTAAACAGCATAAACCCACACAGACAGGATAAAGGATAAAAGAACGGCAATGCTTGAGATCCGTCGAATCAAAGAAGTCTTATAAGAAGGCACCAGGCAAATCAGGCCTAATCCAAGCAAAGGGGATAAAAGGATCCAAGAAAGATTGGGGGTTATCATAAAATTAAAAATAATTCTGTTATAGATTCCCGCTTTCGCGGGAATGACAGCATTAATTCTGGAAAGACATTAACATTAAAAAGAGAAATAATAATATAGCTCCAAGAACAAAGACCAGAGCATAAAATCCGACCAAGCCATTTTGTAAATAACGAAAGTTTTTTCCGCCGAACATTGCCAAATTTGTAATCCCGCCAACGCACAAGCGGACAATGAATTCTTTTTCAAACCACGAGAAAAATACAGCAACTTTTTGTTGGACATTGTCAACATACCATCCATAAACAATATCAAAATAAAATTTATTTTTTAAAACGACATAGAAGCTCCCTAGTTTTGTTGCTAAAGGATCGCTTGCCATTCGTTTGCCGTATATCATATATGAAAATCCCAAGCCTAAAAGGGCAATGACAGAAGATATGACAGCAACTTTCATATTAAGCTTTTCAGGAGCCTCCCCTGCTATCAGTAAATGGGGAATACCAATAAATCCTCCTATAGCAGAAAGGATGGCTAACAAGACCAAAGGAATAGTCATCACTGCCGGAGATTCGTGGATTTTGCGGTCATCTCCCTCTTTACTAGATGGGAAGGAATTTTCCCAAAACACCACCAAAAAGAGTCTTCCCATATAAAAGGCAGTAAATCCGCTGGCCAGCGTGGCGATTAAATAAAGCACAGTGTTTTGTTTAAAGGCAAGTCCCAAGATTGCATCTTTGCTCCAAAAACCACTTAATGGGAAAATGCCGCAGAGGGCCAGAGTTCCAATGAGAAAGGTAAGCCCCGTTACAGGCATTTTTTTCAAGAGTCCCTGCATGTTCCAGATGTTTTGTTCATGATCAAGCGCGTAAATGACGCTGCCTGCCCCTAAGAACAAAAGCGCTTTAAAAAAAGCGTGTGTTGTCAAATGATACATCCCTTGCATGGGGCCGCCCAAGCCTAATGCCATGACCATCAGCCCTAATTGGCTGAGAGTCGAATAGGCCAAGATTTTTTTTATATCATTTTCAACGATAGCAAGAATAGCGGCCATGAGAGAAGTGAGGGCTCCTGTATAGGCGATAATGCACAGGGCTGTCGTTGAATGTTCAAAAATAAAGAAGGTGCGGGCCAAGAGATAAATACCGGCGGCCACCATCGTTGCGGCGTGGATCAGAGCGCTGACAGGCGTAGGGCCTTCCATCGCGTCGATGAGCCAGACGTGTAAAGGTATTTGTGCGGATTTACCGATCACCCCGCAGAAAAGCAACAGTGCCACAATCGTCATCAAATGAGGAGAAATGAACGGAACAACGCCGCTCAAGTCGGTAAATTGAAAACTGCGGCCATGGCCGGTATCAGAGATGCCCCACAACAAAAGTATCCCGCAGAGAAATCCGAAATCAGATAAACGGTTGACCATGAAAGCCTTGAGCCCCGCATCCGCTGCGGAAGGCTTGGCATACCAGAAACCAATAAGCAAATAGGAGCTTAGGCCCACCAGCTCCCAGAATATGAAAAGTTGAATAAAGTTATTGGACAAGACAATCCCTATCATGGAGAAGGCAAAGAGACTCAAAAGCGCGAAAAATCTTGGGGAACCGGGGTCCTGACCCATATATCCTTTGGAATAGATAAAAATGGTGCTCCCGACTCCGGCAACGATCAAGAGCATCAGGACACTTAGAGGATTTATCAGAAACCCAAAATTAATCGTCAACGCATCAAATTGTATCCAGGGCAAAGATGCCTGTAATTGCGCCGGAGGATTAGTTTGGAATATTTGGATGAAAATCAAACAACTGCAAAAAAAAGAAGTTAAAATGCCGGCAATGGCAATAAGGGAACTGGACGCTTTATGGCGCAGGGAAAAAAGCGTAATAAGGACGCATGCGAAGAGCGGTGCAAAAAAAGTGACCCAAACCAAAAGAGGGCTTACCATTTCATTGTCCTTAATTCATCAGACTGTATCGTTGAAAGTTGGCGGTACATTAATACGATGATGGCAAGGCCAATGGCTACTTCTGCGGCGGCAACAAGAATGATAAAAAATACGACCAACTGCCCGGTGTAATCGCCGTTAAATTTGGAGAAAGCTACAAAAGAAAGGTTGGAGGCTGCCAGGAGAAGCTCTAAAGACAAAAGGACTTTAAGCACAGAACGGCTGGTAATGACGCCAGCCAACCCCACTGAAAATATAATTCCGCTTAAGATTAAATATGCTTCAAGTGTGATCATGGATTCTCGATATTTTTGCCCGTGCTGAGCGTTCCCTGCGCCAGGGAAACAATCCCGAAAATCGCGATTAATAAAAGAAGCGATGTTAATTCAAAGGGCAGTAAATAATCAGTAAATAAAATTTTGCTAATGGATTCAATAGTTCCCCGCAGAGAAGAGGGTTCCATGGTTTGGGCTTTGAGGAAACTTTTAAGGGCTAAAAAGACCGAGGATAAAAACATCAATCCCGCAACAGTTCCAAGGCATCGAAACCGGTTTTGTAAAGCATTAGGAAGGGGGATGGCATTAAGATTCAGGCACATGACAACAAAGAGGAAAAAAACAAGAACGGCGCCCGCATAAATCAGCAGAAGGACCATCCCCACAAAAAAAGCTTCGAGCAGTACAAAGAGGCAAGATAAGGAGAAAATAGCAACTACCAGGGACAAAACATTATATAAAGGATTTCGCGCTAAAACCACCGCAAGGCTTGCAAATATCAGGATAGCCGCAAAAAGATAGAAGAAAAGGGGAGACATGCTTTAATCATAGAAATAAACTTAATATTGTCAAGAGGATACTATAGAAAACTGTCATTAAGCTACCATCAAAGTGCTTGAGGGAACACGAGCCTTGTGTTATCTTAATAAAATTATCGCTACAGGTAATCAAGGTATTTTTTGGGGTGAGAGCATATGGCAGAAAGAATGAAAAACAAAAAATTAAGCGTGACCGCAGATCAAGAACTGCAAATTTTACGTAACGTAGTGGATATTGCTTCTTCCGAGATGGATTTGACCCTTACTTTACAGTTAATTGTCAAGATCGTAACCGAGATGACTGACGCGGATTCTGTTTTTATATATCTTCTTGATGAGAGTAGGCAGAACTTGGTGCTGAGGGCTTCCAAGACGGCGCATAAAAAAGAACTTGGGCAGGTGGCTTTGAAAACAGGCGAAGGGATTACCGGATGGGTGGCCCGGGAAAACAAGACAGTGGCGATAAAGGCGCGCGCCTATCGCGACGTGCGTTTTAAGAATTTTGACGTGCTTCCCGAAGACCGTTATGAGGCGTTTTTATCCGTTCCTGTCATATATAAAGGGAAAGCCATCGGGGTCGTTAATGTCCAGCATAAAAGCCAGCAGGATTATTCGTTGGGGACAGTCAATCTGATTGAAATGATAGCAAAACAAGTCGGCGGTATCATTGAGCATGCCAGGCTTTTTGATGAGACAAAAAAGAAAGCCCTGCAGTTTGACTCTTTAATCAAGGTCAGCCGTTCAATAACGAGCGAAGATTATTTGGATGAGATCCTTGACCTGATTGTTGTGGTCACGGCTGAGATGCTGAATTCCAAAATTTGTTCCATCATGCTTTTGGACGAAAAAGGCACAGAACTTTCGATCAAAGCCACTCAATCCTTAAATGCGGAGTATAAACAAAAACCTAATCTTAAAGTTGAGAACAGCCTTTCCGGCAGTGTTATCAAGTCCAAAAAACCCGCAATTGTCTACGATGTGAGCAAGGATGAAAAATACGCTTACCGCGATTTGGCCCTAAAAGAAGGGCTGACCTCTATGCTGGCAGTACCGATGATCGTCAAAGATAAGGCCATCGGGGTCATCAATGTGTACACTAAGCAGCCGCATCATTTTGAGGTTGAAGAGATCGGTGTTCTGCAGATAGTTGCCAATCAGGCCGCGGTAGCGGTCGAAAATACCAAATTGATGCAGGAAGCATTGAAAGCCCGTGAGGCCTTGGAAACTCGCAAACTCATTGAACGGGCCAAGGGTATTTTGATGAAAATGAACAGCCTTTCTGAAGAAGCGGCCTATCGCCTGATCCATAAAAAAAGCATGGACACTTGCCGGTCCATGAAAGATATCGCCGAGTCGGTTGTATTAATGGCCGAGCTGCAAAAGTAGATCTGTTGGCATAAAAATTTTTATTGACAAAATTGGATAGACTAGTGTATATTGCGTGTTACTTGTTACAGCGCAATGAGTTCTCTCTTATTTATTTTTTTACGAGAGGATGTTTTTATTAAAACGCCATCGCTTTTTGCGGGGCACAAGGGAGGGTTTTATGGCACAGGCAACTTCTTTTAAACGGACAGCAGTTACTTCTCATGTAACCAAAGAGAAGGCAGAAACTCCTGTTACGCAACCGTCTCACACTAAAGCGGATGCAATGCTAAAAAAAATTCAAGAGAAAGCTTACGACCTTTATCTTAAGCGCAATGGAGCTCCTGGCAGCGCTGAACAGGATTGGGCAGAAGCTGAAAAAATCGTTAAGGGTGGCGCTTAATATTTTCTTGACAACGGGTTTTAATCAGCTATAATTAGATTGTAGTTTGAATTAAAAAAGTCCGGTGCAATGATGTCCCGGACAGATACACGGGCAAAGAAAAGTCCTCTTAGGGTAAATATGTAAATCCTAAGGGGATTTTTGTTTTAAGGGCATTGAAGTCCGGTTTTATGTGCTTGAAAACACATGAGATCGGATTTTTTATTGCTTTAAAAAATATTTAATTGTTCAATCAGTAATTAAACAAGGGGGATAACATATGGGAACAACACCAGTAAATCCTATCAATTCCGGAGATACAGCATGGGTTCTGATGTCCTCAGCCTTAGTTTTGCTGATGACCGCTCCGGGACTGGCTCTCTTTTATGGGGGCATGGTCAGACGTAAAAATATTTTAAGCATTTTAATGCAATGTTTTATGTGTCTTGCAATCGTAAGTGTGTTATGGGTCGTTTACGGATACAGCTTGGCCTTCGGAAAGGGATCAGGCTTTTTAGAGCCGTATATAGGAGGATTGCAATGGTTTATGTTAAAAGGAGTGGACATTAATTCTCCTAATACGGATTATGCCGCAACAATTCCGCATCAAGCCTACATGATTTTTCAGGGTATGTTTGCTGTAATTACCCCTGCGTTAATCATAGGGTCTTTTGCTGAACGTGTTAAATTTTCCGCATGGGTTTGGTTTACTGTATTATGGCTGACATTTGTGTATTGTCCTGTTGCTCACATGGTCTGGTCATCTGACGGATTGGCTGGCCATACCTGGGGAGCCTTGGATTTTGCCGGTGGAACAGTTGTGCACATGAATGCCGGTATTGCGGGGCTTGCAACGGCATTGTATTTGGGAAAACGCGTGGGTACAGACAAAGCCGGTATGCATAATGTGCCGTATGTTATGATCGGAGCTTCCTTATTATGGTTTGGTTGGTTTGGATTCAACGCCGGTTCAGCTGTAGCGGCCAATGGTCTAGCTACCAGTGCTTTTGTTGTGACCAATACAGCCGCAGCTGCTGCGGCTATCAGCTGGGCTGCTTGTGAATGGATATTTACCGGGAAGCCTACAGTGGTTGGCGCTTGTTCCGGGGCTGTGGCAGGCTTAGTTGCCATTACGCCAGCTTCAGGATTCGTGAATGTCGCAGGTTCATTGTGGATAGGTTTTTTAGTAAGCGTATTCTGTTACAGTATGGTAGCTTTTGTTAAACCAAAATTGGGCTATGACGATACCCTGGATGCTTTTGGCGTGCATTTTATCGGTGGTTTTTGGGGAGCTTTAGCCACCGGATTATTTGCCGTCAAAGCGATCAACTCAGCCGGGTCAGGTGTTTTTGATGGAAATCCCGGCCAGTTTATGATACAGCTCAAAGCATGCGTATTGACGGCTGTATTTTCGTTTGTTGGCACATGGATTATTTGCCTTATTTTGGATAAAACCATCGGAATGCGAGCAGTCACTGAAGATGAGGTCATGGGGTTGGATTTAAGCCAGCATCATGAGCGGGCTTATACTATCTTAGACTAAAATAATTGAGGAGGTTACTAATATGAAATTAGTCATTGCAATAATTCAGCCCTACAGGCTCGAAGATGTTAAGCAGGAACTTTATGCAGTGAATGTGAATTTAATAACCGTATCCGAAGTTCTCGGACATGGCCGACAAATTGGGGTTGATGAGTTTTATCGCGGCGTCAAGGAAACAGGAAACTTGCTTCGCAAGGTGCAAGTCGAGATCGCTGTCAACGAAGATTTCGTTGAACCGACCATCAAGGCCATTATCAAAGGCGCGCGTACCGGTAAAATCGGGGACGGCAAAATATTCGTCTTGGATTTGCCCCGATGTATACGCATCCGCACCGGTGAAGAAGGATCAAAAGCCATCGGTTGAGGATCTTTTTTTGGAGGTATAAAAAATCTTGACAATATTAATGTTAGAAGGTAATATTCACCTGCATTTGCTGAGGGCAACGACGTCCTCCTTGAAAAATAGAGCAGGTTTATTTCAGGGAGGCTTTTGTTTTTTAGGGTGAGGTGCCCAAGTTTAACCGTATTAACAGGCTTTCGCATTTTGTCAGCGCGTATTGCCGTCTGCGGCAGGATAAGCGGGACAGGCGGGGCAAGGGGAGGGTGTATGAGTCAAGCTCGCGAAGAAGTTATTCAGGCTTGTGAGCAGGAGAGCTGCTGTAACGGTTCTTTCAGCGAACATTTACCTGAACATTTCGGCGAAAACGTATTTAGTCTTAAGGTGATGAAAGAGGTCCTTTCTCCCAAAGCGTATGTTTCCATCGAGAAGACCATTAAAGAAGGCGGGAAATTAGACGCTTCTATTGCCGATGAAGTGGCCGAGGCCATGAAAAAATGGGCCATTGCCAAGGGGGCCACGCATTTTACACATTGGTTTCAACCGATGACCGGCACTACCGCTGAAAAACATGATTCATTTATAGCCTGGGACAATGCAGGCGGAATCACTTTAAGTTTTTCCGGTAAAGAGCTTATTCAAGGCGAACCGGATGCTTCTTCTTTTCCGTCCGGCGGTTTGCGCGCGACTTTCGAAGCCCGCGGTTATACCGGATGGGATCCGACGTCGCCAGCTTTTATTAAAGAAGGCCCGGAAGCGACCACCTTATGCATCCCGACATTTTATATCGGCTATCACGGTGAGGCCCTGGACAAAAAGACGCCATTGCTGCGTTCCATGGCTGCCTTAAGCAAGCAGGTTTGCCGTCTGGCTAATCTTTTTGGTATTGATACCAAGGGAAAACGTTCTTATTGTACTATAGGCCCCGAGCAGGAATATTTCTTGATCGACAAAGCCCATTTCAATGCTCGTTTGGATTTGATTGAAACCGGCCGTACCTTGTTTGGCAGAAAGCCGGCTAAGCATCAACAGCAGGAAGACCATTATTTTGGCGCCATCAAGCCACGCATCATGGGTTTCATGGAAGAGTTGGACCGTACTTTATGGGGATTAGGCATTCCGGCCAAGACCCGTCATAATGAAGTTTCTCCGGCTCAGTATGAAATCGCGCCGATTTATGAAGAGCTTAATATCGGTGTGGATCATCATATGACACTTATGGAGGTCATGCGCCAGATAGCGGACAAGCGTGGGCTGGCTTGCCTTTTGCATGAGAAACCTTTTGCCGGCGTCAACGGTTCGGGGAAGCATAATAACTGGTCTATTGTCGGTCCTGACGGAAAGAACTGGCTTTATCCGGGAAAGACCCCTCATGATAATGCCAAATTCTTAGCTACCCTTTGCGCGATCATCAAGGGTGTTGACACTTATGCCGATCTCTTACGCGTTAGTGTCGCCTCCGCGGCCAATGATCATCGTCTGGGGGCTAACGAAGCTCCTCCGGCGATCGTGTCTATCTTTTTAGGGGAACAGCTGACTGATATTATTGAACAAATTGAGAAGGGTGGGGCTAAAACCTCTAAAGAGGGAGGGATATTGCATGTAGGCGTTGATTCTTTGCCCCAATTGGCTAAAGATACGACCGACCGCAACCGTTCTTCTACTTTTGCTTTTACCGGCAACAAGTTCGAATTCCGCGCGGTCGGATCAAGCATGAATCCTTCGGCTGCCAACATGGTCCTCAACACTATTGTGGCTGAGGCCATCTCCGATATGTGCGACCAGTTGGAAGCTGATAAGCAAGCAGGAAAGGATTTTAATGCCAGTCTGCAGAAGATCCTTCAGGATATCATCAAGAAACACAAGAAAGTGGTTTACAATGGGGATAATTATGTTCCTCAATGGCAAGTCGAGGCCAAAAAGCGTGGATTGCCTAATTTAAAGAACACTCCGGAAGCCCTGGAAGCGATAAAAGCCAAGAAAAATATTCAGGTTTTAGTCAAGCATGGTGTTTTGACCGAAACAGAGATTGCCTCCCGCTACGAGATCAATAAACACGCTTATAATACGGTTTTGGTCCTGGAAGGGGATTGCGCGGCAACTATGGCCCGCACGCAATTGATCCCTGCGGGTATTGAATATCAAAAACAGTTAGCCGATACAATAAAGTCTGTCGGCACAGCTGGAAAAACTACAGGACAGAAAAAATTGCTTAAGGAAGTTTCCTCTTTGATCGAGCAATCTTTGAGCGATTGTGATGCCCTGGAGGCAGCTTTGGCTAAACATGATGCTGCTAAAATTTTTAGCGGCATGGCCAAGCTTCGGGTGTCCATTGACGAGATGGAAGGGTTGGTTCCGTCTTATCTATGGCCTTTGCCAAGTTATGCAGAGATGCTTTTAATGAATGCATAAATGATACAAGTATTTCACAAAAAGGGCGGATATTTTTATCCGCCCTTTTTGTTTTGTAGTATAATCCTTTTTACAACCGAGAGGAGTCCCCTTCAATGAGGGTATGATTTTAATTATTAAACATATCGACATAGAAGGCCCGGGAACCTTGGGAGATTTTTTAAAAAACAGAAAAGAACCTTTTCTTATTAATGACCTTGGAGCAGGCGGGCAAATACCTGCTGATCCGCGTATTTTTAAAGCGGTGGTTGTCTTGGGTGGCCCCATGAACGTGGACGAAGAAAAGAGTTTCCCGTTCCTTAAGCCGGAAAATGATTTTATTCAGAAAGTTTTAGAAGCAGAAGTTCCCTATTTGGGCATTTGTTTAGGCGTACAGCTTTTAGCCAAAGCTGCCGGAACCAAGGTTGTCAGATCTCCCGTCAAAGAGATCGGCTGGTATAAGATACAACTGACATCTGACGGCAAAAAAGATCCCCTGTTTAAAGGTTTTTGTCCTCAAGACCCTGTTTATCAGTGGCACGGGGACATGTTTCAAATCCCTTCGAACGGGAAGTTGCTGGCCACATCTGAGGGATGTCCCCACCAGGCGTTAAGAGTCGGGAAAAATGCCTATGGATTGCAGTTTCATATTGAGGTAACGGATAAAAGCATTAAGGAATGGTGTGATGCGTACAGGGCAACAGATTTACCCGGCCGCAGGGACCATGCCGGAGCAATGCTGGAAACTTACTGGAAGGTAAAATCAAGTTTTGATCGTCAGGCCAATGTGTTGTACCAAAATTTCTTGGATATCATGCAACTTCATTGTTGAAGATTCCGGCTTTCGCCGGAATGATATAAATAGAAATGTCAATGAGAATGCAGAGCCTTTATGCTTAAAATAGCCCTTGCTCAAATTAATTCAACCGTCGGTGATTTAGCAGGCAATACGCGAAAGATTCTGCAATACGCCGCGCAAGCCCAGAAAGAAGGGGCGGAATTGGTGGTTTTCCCGGAACTTGCCCTTTGCGGTTACCCTCCGGAAGACTTGTTGCTTAAAAAACATTTTGTGGCAGATAATATTAAAGCGCTGGATGCTCTGAGCAAGAAAATTAACGATGTGACTGTTATCGCGGGATTCGTGGACAGTGGCGCCGGCGGAAAAATTTATAACGCTGCGGCTGTTGTTGGTAAAGGGAAAATACTGGATATCTTCCATAAGAAGGAATTGCCCAATTACGGCGTTTTTGACGAAAAACGATATTTTTCTTTAGGACAAAATTCCGGTATTACGATGGTCAAGGGCGTTAAAATCGGCATTAACATCTGTGAAGATATCTGGATCAACGGGGCGGTTTATCAGGAACAAGCTAGGGCAGGGGCCCAGATATTGATCAATATCTCCTCATCTCCGTATCAGGCAGGGAAGTTGAAACTTCGCCAGGAACTCCTGGTGGGGAGGGCTAAAGAAACCAAAACACATGTAATGTATGTCAATACCGTTGGCGGTCAGGATGAGCTTGTTTTCGACGGGGGGAGCATGATCATTTCTCCCTCGGGTGACTTGATAGCCCGGGCCAGGCAGTTTGAGGAGCATTTGCTTATGGCGGCCCTCAATCCGGACACGCGCAGGTGTTCGCCTAAAGGTCCGGTGTTTTCGCTATCGCAAAGTCCATTTCCGACGGTATTGAGACAGGCTCAGGGCCCGGGGGAATCCTTTATAGCGCCGCTTTTGGATGAGGCCGAAGAAGTTTACAAGGCCCTGGTTTTGGGAACCCGTGATTATGCATTTAAAAACGGTTTTAAAAAAGTAGCGCTGGGGGTAAGCGGCGGAGTGGACTCTGCCTTAGTTGCCTGCATTGCCTGTGATGCGTTTGGCTCCCGGAACGTAACGGCTATTTCGATGCCGAGCCCTTTTAATAGCAAGGCCACCCGCCAGGATGCGAGGCAATTGGCTAAAAATTTAAAGATTGAATTAAAAGAAATTCCCATTAAAAGAATTTTTTCATCTTATTTAAAAACAATGGCCCCCTATTTTGCCAACATGCCCTCAGGCATTGCCGAAGAGAACATCCAGGCCCGCATCCGGGGAAACATTTTAATGGCCATGGCTAACAAGTTTGGCGGACTTATTCTTACCACGGGTAATAAAAGTGAAATGGCGGTAGGCTATTGCACCCTTTACGGGGACATGTCCGGAGGCTACGCGGTCATTAAGGATGTTTTTAAGACCAAGGTTTATGAGTTAGCGCGTTTTCGTAACAGCATTTCCCGTGAGCCGCTGATCCCTGAAAGTATTTTGTTTAGAGCCCCTTCGGCAGAGTTAAAATTGGGGCAAACCGATGAAGAGACGCTGGGGCCTTATGAGGACCTGGATAAGATTTTAATGGCATATATCGAAGGGCATGCTTCGCCGCAGGATATTGTGGCCTCAGGGAAGGACGAAAAGCTTGTTTGGCGGACTATTCGTTTGGTGGATATGAATGAATATAAAAGACGGCAGGCCCCTCCCGGCGTTAAAATCACGTCATGCGCTTTCGGCAAAGACTGGCGCCTGCCGATTACCAATAGGTACCGAGAGTGAAATTATCCATTGTTATTCCTGCGTATAATGAAGAAGCAACTATTAAAGAGATTCTTTCAAAGGTCCGGGAAGTGTCCCTGCCTGCAGGGATAGCTAAAGAAATAGTGGTTGTCAATGACGGCTCCAGGGACCGGACAGCGGAGGTTTTAAATTCTTATAAGGGTCAAGCGGATATGGTTGTCATTCATCAAAGCAATCAAGGCAAGACCGCTGCTTTATTAACCGGATTTAAACAGGCTACCGGTGATATTTTGCTGATCCAAGACGCAGATCTGGAGTATGATCCCAACCAATATTCCAAACTTTTAGAGCCTATTTTGCAGGGACAGACAGAGGTGGTTTATGGTTCGCGGTTTTTGGGCCATATCGAGGCAATGGAGCCGATCAACCGTTGGGCTAATGGAATTTCTAACAGGACATTCAGTCTTCTTTACGGCGTTAGGTTGACCGATATTAATACCTGTTACAAGGTCTTTACCCGGCGTGCTTGGGAAGGGATGGTCATAACCTCTAAAAATTTTGCCTTTGAGACTGAATTTACAGTGAAGCTTTTATATCGGGGATACGCGATTAAAGAAGTTCCCATTGATTACAAGGCCCGGAGTTCCAAAGCAGGTAAAAAAATAAAATGGTCTACCGCCCTGGAAATGTTCTGGCCGATCATTAAATACCGGTTTTTAAACAAAGGGATTTAGGGAAAAGGGGGCAATGCCGGGGATATTTCGCAAATACGGGATTTTTTTATTTATTCCCGGAATTGTATTGGGGTTTTCCATCCTTTTGAAATTAGCCGCCGGCCCATATTGGTTGGCTACAAATTTCGATCCGTCCTATCTGTATCTTATCAACGGCCTTCATATACTTAAAGGTATAGTCCTTAACGATGCGACTCATCCGGGTACTCCTGTGCAAATCCTGTGTTGCGTGATTTGCTGGGTGTTTAATATAGGCAATTGCGCGGGGGATGTTGTAAAACATGTTTTAATCGCTCCGGAATTTTATCTGAATATCGTATTCGGTATTTTATCGGCATTTTCTTTTTTTACGGCATTTGGATTAGGGCTGTATGTGTTTCGAAAAACAGGGGACAAATTAGCCGCTGTGTTGACCCAATTGCCGGCTTTAAGTTATTTGGTTATGAAATCATGGGAAACATTCGAACCCGTCCTTCCTGTTGTTGCCAATGTCAGTCCTGAACCAATGCTTATTAGCGTTCTTAATCTTTTTAATATATGCCTTTTTATGGTTTTTTTTGCCAAGACACCAAAAGAGAAGGTTGCCGCTGGTTTATTCTGGGGATTTGTTTGCGGGTTTGGAACTGCCGTAAAACTTACCTTTCTTCCTCTTCTAGCGGTCCCGCTAATTGTTTTATCATGGGAAAATAGAATTTATTTTATTTGTGTTTTCATGGCAACATTTTTCGTGTGGACAATACCAGCGATACCTTTATATCCCCAGGAATGGGGATGGGTCAGCGGTTTTATAACGCACGGGGGACGCTTTCAGGCTGAGCAGGCGGGGGGCGTTGATATCCGGAGTTTTTATTTGAATGGAAAGAATAACATTATTGAGCATTGGATGTTTGCAGGTATTTTCTTCGCGGCTTTATTTCTGGTAAGCTGGAAATTTGCGAGCAAAAAATGGGACAAGGTGTCTCTTTTTATTTCGGCGATAATTTTGGGAATATTGGTGCAATGTTTGGTCGTGACCCAAAATCCCGGAGCACATTATTTATTGCCAAGCCTGGGATTGTTTAGCCCGCTTTTGGGTTTGCTTTATATGCTTGGACTGGCTCAGAATGCTTTATGGCGAAAAATTACATTTGTTTGTATTTTAATATTTGTTTTCCTGGGGGTTTGGCAAGCAAGAAGCTATTTTTTAAAATTAGAAGGGCTTACTCGGGATATTTCAGTCTTCCATGATCACGTTTGCGCAAAGTACCAGAATTGTATGTTCATTGATTATTATCGTTCGTCAGACCAGCAGGCGGCACTTTTTTTCGGTGATGGATGGAACCGGTCGCTGGGGCTGAGGGAAGATCTTTTCCGGTTGTATCCCAATAAATTTTTCTTTAATATTTGGGGAAAGCGTATCATGAGTTTCAGTGACAGGGTTTGGTCAAACGACCTTTTATTACAAAACTCACGTGTCCTTTTTCGGGGAGACGGGAATTTTGATTTTAGCCATAGCCCTTTTAAAGTGCAGTTATTGGAAAAAGGACGGTTTGAGAGCATTCACCTTTTGACAGGGACTACAGAAAAGCAGGCATCCATATTAATGGCCATAGCAGTACAGTTTTATCGAGCAGGAGAATATGGCCAGGCAAGGGCATGTGCGCTTCAAGCACGTAGGCTTCATTATCAGCCGGAAAGCTCTGTAGAAAGCCTGATCCGATTTTTTGGGACATGTTTGCTAATTTAATTTGCATTTTGCGACGAATAATAATAAAATAACCCCTTTGAATCCAATAACATTTAATCCTGATGTGAGATGAGTCAAACATGAGTCTTCCGCCGAAACAAGGCTTATACGATCCGCAATTTGAGCATGATTCCTGCGGGGTTGGTTTCATCGCGCATATCAAGGGACAAAAGTCCCATGATATGGTCCGCCATGGTGTTGAAATTTTGGAGAATTTGAGCCATCGCGGGGCTTGCGGCTGTGATCCCCAAACCGGTGACGGGGCAGGCATCCTCATCCAGATGCCGGATACTTTCTTTCGCAAAGAATTAGCCAAAAATGAAATAGAACTTCCTGCCCCTGGTGATTACGGCGCCGGACTGGTTTTTTTACCAACATCTTTGGATGATTGCAATATCATTGAAGAGTGGACCGAACATATTATACGCGAAGAAGGGCAGAAACTTATCGGCTGGAGAGAGGTCCCCTATGATTCAAGCAAGATCGGACGTGTCGCCCGCTCGGTAATGCCTGCATTCAAGCAGCTTTTTATCGGACGCGGTTTAAAAACTCCCCGGGAAGACTTTGACCGCAAACTTTATGTTATCCGCAAGCGTTTGTGGAATAAGGTATATAATTCCACCCTGACACAGAAAAATTTTTATTATTTTTGTTCGCTGAACAGCAACACCATGGTTTACAAAGGCCAGTTGATGAGTGAGCAATTGGACCGCTTTTTCCCTGATTTGAGCGACAAAGACCTGGTTTCAGCTATTGCCCTGGTACATTCACGCTATTCTACTAATACTTTCCCCAGCTGGTCTTTGGCCCACCCTTATCGCTATATCGCGCATAACGGGGAGATCAATACCTTACGCGGCAATATTAACTGGATACAGACACGCGAGAAACAATTTGTTTCTAAAGCATTCGGTGAGGATTTAAAAAAAGTGCTGCCTATCGTTGTGCCGCACGGTTCAGACACCGCGACATTTGATAATGTGCTGGAGATGCTGGTCCTTTGCGGCCGTTCGCTGCCCCACGCGATGATGATGATGATTCCCGAGGCCTGGAGCAATCATCAGGAAATTGAACGTTCTAAACGGGCTTTTTATGAATATCATTCCTGTTTGATGGAGCCCTGGGACGGCCCTGCGGCCATCGCGTTCTCCGACGGGCGCTATGTCGGAGCTCTTCTGGATCGTAATGGTTTGCGCCCGTCCCGTTATATGGTCACCAATGATGATATCGTGATAATGGCATCAGAAGCAGGGGTATTGCCAATCGCTGTTGAGAAGATCATTACCAAAGGCCGACTGCAGCCGGGCAAAATGTTTTTGGTGGACACCGGGGAAGGCCGCATCATCGAGGACCGTGAAGTCAAAGAAACCTTAGCCCGGCGCCATCCGTATGAGAAATGGCTCAGAGATAATATCGTGGACATACGTACGCTTCCTGCCCCTAAAAAAGTGACGGGCCTTACCGCAGAGACCTTGCTTGAACGTCAGCGTGCGTTTGGATTTACCCTCGAAGATCTTAAAATCATATTGCAGCCTATGGCAAAAGGCGAAGAAGCCACGGGTTCCATGGGGGCGGATACTCCACTGGCAGTTTTGTCGGACAAACCTAAACTTCTTTTTGAATACTTTAAACAATTATTTGCCCAAGTGACAAATCCTCCCATCGATGCTATCCGTGAGGAGATCATCATGGCTGAGGACATGATGTTAGGCCCTGAAAGTAATTTGCTTGAGGAAGGCCCCCAGCATTGTCATCGTTTATGGATTCAGCACCCGGTATTGACTAATGAAGAATTAGAAAAAATCAGCCGGATCCATCAGGGGTCTTTAAAAGCGATAACCCTGCCTGCGGTGTTTGATAAAAAAGACGGCGCCGCAGGGCTTGAGAAAGCTTTTGAAGCTTTGTGCGCCAAGGCGGACCGTGCTATCACAGAAGGTTATAGTATTTTTATTCTTTCAGACAGGGACATGTCTGCCCAAAAGGCTCCTATCCCATCGTTACTGGCCTGCTCCGGACTGCATCATCATTTGATACGCAAGGGAACCCGGACAAAGGTCAGTCTTGTGGTTGAAACCGGCGAGGCAAGGGAATTGCATCACTTTGCGGTTCTGATTGGATATGGCGCTAATGCGGTTAATCCTTATCTTGCATTTGAGACGATTGAAGCGATGACCATGGACGCAAAATTTGAGTTGACCATGTCTTTCAACGAAGCCGAAAAGAATTTTTTAAAGGCCTGCCATAAAGGCTTGTATAAAATCATTTCTAAAATGGGAATTTCTACTATTCAATCGTATTGCGGGGCGCAAATTTTTGAAGCTGTGGGATTAGGGCAGGAATTAATAGATAAATATTTTACCGCGACGCCCTCACGCATTGGCGGGATCAACATTGATACGGTGGCCCAAGAAGCTTTGATGCGCCACGAGAAGGGATATCCCCGCTGGACAGCGACGGATAGCATGTTAGATGAGGGAGGCGTATATTACTGGCGTAAAGAAGCGGAATACCATCAATTAAATCCGACAACGATTGCCCTTTTGCAGCACGCGACACGCTCGGGCAATTTTCAGGTTTTTAAACAATACTCCAAAGCGGTTAACGAAAACAGCCGGCAAATTGCCAATATCCGGGGACTTTTAAAATTTAAAACAGGTCACCCGATCCCTATTGAAGAAGTCGAGCCTGCATCCTCGATTGTCAAACGTTTTGCCACCGGAGCCATGAGTTATGGTTCTATATCACGGGAAGCTCATGAGACCATGGCTATCGCCATGAACCGCTTAGGGGGGTTTTCAAATACCGGCGAGGGCGGCGAGGATGCCGAACGTTTTAAAAAAGATCCCAACGGCGATTGGCGGCGCAGCCGCATCAAGCAGGTGGCCCAGGGCCGTTTCGGTGTTACGATTGAATATTTGGTTAATGCGGACCAGCTCCAGATTAAAATGGCCCAGGGTGCTAAGCCCGGTGAGGGCGGACAGCTTCCCGGGCATAAGGTATCTAAGGAAATCGCATATACCCGCCATACAACGCCCGGTGTTCTTTTGATTTCGCCGCCGCCTCACCATGACATTTACTCAATTGAAGATTTGGCCCAATTGATCCATGATTTGAAAAACGCCAATCCTCAGGCCATGATTTCCGTTAAGCTGGTTTCTGAAATTGGAGTAGGTACTGTGGCCGCCGGTGTTGCCAAAGGAAAAGCGGACCATGTGTTGATTTCCGGTTTTGAGGGTGGGACGGGCGCTTCTCCGCAAACGTCCATCAAGCACGCAGGGCTTCCTATGGAACTGGGCATAGCCGAAACCCAGCAGGTTTTAGTGATGAATGATCTGCGCGGGCGCATACGTATACAGACCGATGGGCAATTAAAGACGGGACGGGATGTGGCCATAGCCGCGATGCTAGGTGCTGATGAATTCGGGTTTTCCACCACTGCCTTGATTACGATGGGCTGCGTAATGCTGCGTAAATGCCATTTAAACACCTGTTCCGTTGGAGTCGCTACCCAGGACCCTGAGCTTCGTAAGAGGTTTAGCGGAAAGCCGGAATATGTGGTTAATTTCTTCACCTTTATCGCTGAGGAAGTCCGGCAGATTATGGCCGAGCTGGGAATAAGAAAATTTGAAGATATGGTCGGCCGTGTTGACATGCTGGATACCCGGGACACCATTGATCACTGGAAAGCCATGAATATCGATTTGACTAATATATTGCATCGCCCTGATGTCCCTAAGGGGGTAAGTATACATCACAGCAGTACTCAGGAGCACGGTCTTGAGAAGGCTTTGGACAATACCTTGATTGCCCAGAGCCAACAAGCTATTGATCAGCAAAAAGTGGTGAAAATTGAATCAAGCATCCGTAATATTAACCGCACCACAGGCACGATGCTTTCAAGTTTAGTTGCGCGTAAATACGGATTGGCAGGATTGCCGGATGACACTATTCAAATTAAATTCAACGGTTCGGCAGGACAGAGTTTTGGCGCTTTTCTGGCGCATGGGATCAGCCTTACTCTTGAAGGGGAAGCCAATGATTATGTAGGCAAAGGACTTTCAGGCGGCCGGTTGGTAGTTTTTCCTCCGCGCTTGGCACAGTATGTCCCAGAGCAGAACATGATTGTGGGAAACGTGGTTTTATATGGGGCTATCATGGGTGAGGCGTTTTTCCGGGGGCTCGCCGGTGAACGTTTCGCGGTACGCAATTCAGGAGCATCGGCGGTGGTTGAAGGAGTCGGGGACCACGGGTGCGAGTACATGACCGGCGGAAGGGTTGTGGTCATCGGCCCCACGGGCCGTAATTTCGCGGCAGGGATGTCCGGCGGCATTGCCTATGTGTGGGACCGTGAAGGACGATTTCAGAAGGATTGTAATCCCGGCATGGTGGACCTTTTTCCTGTCAAAGAACAAAAAGATATGTTGGAACTAAAGGAGTTGATTGAAAAACATTATAAGTATACCCAATCAACCGTAGCCCAGGGCATTTTAAAGAATTGGCAGGAAATTTCGGGTCAATTTATAAAAGTTTATCCCCGGGATTATCGAAGGGTTTTAGAAGAAGCAGAATTAATCAAGAATACAAATAATTTACATAGTAATACTCGTTGAGCTTTGCAAGAAGGTTAGGCATATTAAGCCAAGGGACAGGGATTATATAAATGGGTGAGATTAGAGGCTTCATGAAATTTGGCCGGCAGGACTACAAGAAAGATGATCAGTCCAGCCGGATTAAGCATTTTAAAGAATTCACGCATCTTCCTTCTGAAAAGGAATTGAGGAATCAGGGTGCCCGCTGTATGGATTGCGGGGTGCCGTTTTGCCAGTCAGGCTGTCCTATAGGCAATATCATCCCGGACTGGAACGATTTAGTTTACCGTGACCGTTGGCAGGAAGCCATCGAGCGTCTGCATAAGACTAATAATTTTCCGGAATTTACCGGGCGCATCTGTCCTGCTCCTTGCGAAAATGCCTGTGTACTTGGCATTAACACTCCTGCGGTGACTATTAAAAACATTGAACTTGCCATTATTGAAAACGCCTACGACAAAGGATGGGTCAAGCCTAATAAACCCAAACATCATAGTGGCATGAAGGTTGCCGTCATCGGTTCCGGCCCCGCAGGATTAGCTTGCGCGGATGAGCTTAATAAAAATGGCCATAAGGTTACGGTTTATGAAAAAAATGAGACCTTGGGCGGGCTTTTGGCCCTGGGGATACCTGATTTTAAACTGGAGAAATGGGTGGTTTCCCGCCGGCTGGATCGCATGCACGAAGAGGGGGTTATTTTTAAAACCAACGCTCATGTCGGCGTGAATATCAGCTCCCAAGACTTACGGGACAAGTATGATGCCATTGTTTTATGCGGCGGAGCAGAGCTCCCGCGTGAACTGCCCGTACCGGGGCGTGAGTTAGAAGGCGTTTATCAGGCAATGTATTATTTGCCACAGCAGAATTTGCGCAATAATAAGTATCCTACAGGGACATTTATGGCTAAATATGCTGAAAATATATTGCAGGTTAAGCCATCTTCTTTGGGTGAAGTTACCGCTTTGGGCAAGCGTGTGATCGTATTAGGCGGAGGAGATACCGGCTCGGACTGCGTGGGTACAGCCATACGCCAGGGGGCTTTAAGCGTGAATCAAATCGAATTGATGCCTAAGCCTCCACTGAGTCGCCCTGCAGATAACCCCTGGCCAAACTGGGCGTTTATTTTACGGACCTCCAGCTCTCATGAAGAAGGATGCGGCCGCGATTACAGTGTCTTGACTAAACGTTTAAGCGGTGAAAACGGCCGGTTAAAAAAATTACACGCGGTGCGCCTGCAATGGAACAAAGATACTGCCAGTGGGCAAATGAAGATGAGCGAGATTGCCGGGTCAGAATTTGAAATGGATTGTGATTTATTGCTTTTGGCAATGGGATTTACGGGGCCCGTCAAAAAAGGGATGTTGGAACAATTAGGAGTTGCTTTGGATCCCCGGGGGAATGTATGCGCTGATGCGAACAAAATGACATCGGTGCCAGGGGTATTTACTGCCGGAGATATGACGCGAGGACAGTCGTTGGTGGTGTGGGCGATATATGAAGGACGCACGGCAGCTAAAGGAGTGCATAACTATTTAACGTCGAAGGTCAGTCAAAAAACATAGTCCCTGCGGTCCTAAAGACCTAAGGCGGTGGGGACCCGTTTAGAAAGAGAGCTAGCATGAAAAAGTTCCTGGTTATTTTAATCGCAGTTTTAACCTTGGCAGGTTGTCAAAAACAAGAAAATCAGCAACAGCCAAATGTAGACCAACGCAAAGATGTCGGACGTAAATTAATTATGAAAAGTTTGAATGATTTGCAAAACAAAGATTTAAAGTCTACGATCATGGACCTTGAAACATCCATTAAGGTCAACCCTTCCGAACCGGAAGCGTATTTGCTTTTAGGCCAAATTCTCTTGAAGGTCCAGGAGTATGACCATGCTGCGGATTTTCTTGACGGTGCCGCTAAGGCATTTCCCGATAATGGGACTGTTTATTATATGTTGAGCATTGCCAACAAAATGATGGGCAAGAAACTGCCGGCGGTTTTGGCTGCCCGTCATAGTGTTGAGGTTTTTCAGGCCCAGCAGGACAGAGATAATATGCTTAGATCAGCCGCGTTGCTCCACGAACTTATTGGTATCCCTGACGACCAATTTGTGCCGGTGAAAAAACAGGGCGCTGCCCCAACGCCGCCGAGTAACGATTAGAAGCGGCAAGATTTGTGACCCGCTACACTAATCTGCAGTGTAGATTCGTCTGAATGCGTGCATTGACACATGCTGCTTACTTTTTTATCTGCAGTTCTTTTTTATTTATCTTTCCCAAATTTCATTTCCATGTACGGTTTCTGGATCTGCATTTGGTTTTTTGCCGTGCCGCTGTTAGTGGCTCTTGAGAATCAGCCCTTGAGGAAACGATTAGGATTCGGAATATTTTTTGGCCTATTTGCTTACGGACTGATGGCGCAAGGGGTGGCCAGGGTTTCTATGGCGGGTTTTTTAGCCTTTATCGGTAGTTTAAGCCTTCAGGCCGTGGTCTTCTCTTGTTTTTTTAGATCTACAGGAAAATATTTAATAGATATCCTATATTTTCCCTTTGCTTGGTGTATCAGCGAGCTTGTACGGAATAGTTTATTGGGAGGGTTTAGTTTTTATATCAGTCATGCCCAAGCCTTTTGTCCGTTGATGTTAAAGCTATATGGATTTTTTGGGTGTTTGGGCATGAGTTTTATTATTTTTTTAGTCAACGTTCTTTTTTATTCAGCCATTGTATATAAAAAGAAGAGGTTTGGTTTTATACTAGCCGCGGGCATCATTCTTTTGAGCGTCATATTGGCCGGATTTTGTATAAAGGGACCAGCCATACAAACGGTCAGGACCCTACGTATCAGTGTTATTCAGGCAAATATTTCTCCTTTAGAAAAAACGGATTTAAATCTTTTTGACCGTAATGTCAGGCTTCATTTGAGCCTTACAGAGCAGTCTTTTAAGCGAAATCACCCGGATTTGGTCATTTGGCCTGAAACCGCATATCCCGACGATCTTATGCAAAGCTCTCGATGGCGTCCGCTTATTTTTCAAGAGGCCACGCACATCAACGCGGACATGCTAGTCGGGATGGCCCCCATTATTGATGGGAAGGAATATAATAGCGCGTTGTTGATTGACTCCAGGGGACAAGCGGGGGGATTGTATCATAAGCAAGCCCTGGTGCCTTTTGCGGAGACAACCCCCTTAGAGAAATGGGGACTTGGTTGGGGAAGGGGCTATCATTTTAGTGCCGGAAATATACCGGGTATATTTAAATTAAGCCGCGGGGATTTGCTTTTCGGGGTTGTGATTTGCTCCGAATCCGCGTATCCTTCCATCGTGAACAATCTGCGTGAGGCAGGGGCCAAATTTTTAGTGGAAATCTCCAATGACGGATGGTTTACAGAAAATTCTTCTTATATGCTTCATGCGCAGGCAGCGATCATGCGGGCTGTTGAAAATCGAATGTGGGTTATACGTGCCGCTAACACTGGATTTAGTTTCGCTGTTGATCCCAGCGGAGTTATCCATACGGACGGAAATCTTAAATTAGGCCGCGAAGGCAGTGGGATTTTTGATATAATGATCAATAATCCTTAGATAGCTAAGATTCCGGCTTTCGCCGGAATGACATGGCCATTTGACTTATCCTCAAGGGGATGCAACAATAGAAAAATATAAGGGAGCTCTTTTTGCAACGAAGAATTTCTTTAAAGGCAGTCATTAAACGGCCTGTTTTTATTTTTTTTATCGGATTTTTATTTCTAGAAGCAGATATTTCTTATGCCGCCGGCATTATAATGCGCGTACAGCAGATGAAAGCCCAGAAGCAGCGCCCTCAGATGACACAAGAGCAATATCAGGAATATCAGCAGCGCCAGGGGGGCGGCCAGCCTCAAGGCCCGGTGAAGAAGACGTATCAACAGGAGGTTGATGAGCGTAATCAGGCCATTGCCGAGGCTATTCTTAAAGCTCATAATCCGTCGGTATCAAGCGAAACTCATCCGGCCGGTAATAATCCGGCGGCTAGTCAGGCCCAAAAAGAAACTCCAGGACCAGGTATGTTGCCGGCGGGTTCTTCGAGCATCAAAGATGTTGTTGATCTTTCCGAAGTATGGAAAAAGCTGGATAACAAATCGGCTGTCTGGACGTTATTGATCGACGATCAGGCCAAACTTTTGACCATATCCGAATACATTGATCGTTTTCACAAGCAGGGAGTTAAAATCAATGCTCCCCCTTTGCACTATGCGCAGATGATAGACCAAATGGCTGAGGCAAATCCGCAGATGCTTCAGAGGCCTTTTGGGGAATTACTGCAAATACTGGCCATTGTGGATTATGACTTTGATAACGGGATGAACAAAGATGACTTAGCTAGGAAAGTTTTAGGTGAAGCCGGATTTGAGCAAAACAAAAAACGATTCGGCCAAAAGTGAGCATCATCCGGGCAAGTTTATGAAAAAGCATATACTTTCCATAGATCAGGGAACTACGGGATCGAGGGCGTTTATTTTTGACGCTCAAGGCCGTGTGGTATCCTGTGCCTATCAGGAGTTCAAGCAATATTATCCTAAGCCCGGCTGGGTTGAGCATGATGCCCAAGAAATTTGGAATAGCGTTGATGCTGTTATTCGAAAGGCGCTGACAGAGTCCCGTATTGATCCAAAGACCATTGCGGCCATCGGTATTACTAATCAGCGTGAGACTACTGTTATTTGGGACCGCAAGACAGCTAAACCTTTTTATCATGCTATTGTCTGGCAATGCCGGCGTACAGCAGAGCTTTGCGCCCAGCTTAAAAAGCATGAGAGAATGTTTCGACAGACAACGGGATTGGTCGTTGACGCGTATTTTTCCGGCACAAAAATTCAATGGCTCCTGGATAATGTCAAGGGGCTGAGACAAAAAGCGGTTAATTCCGAGGCTGCTTTTGGCACCATCGACAGCTGGCTTATTTATAAATTGACCGATGGCGCCACGCACGCCACAGATATGACCAACGCCAGCCGTACACTGATTTTTGACATTAAGTCCAAAAAATGGAGTTCCCCTTTATTAAAATTATTAAATATTCCCAAGAATATTTTACCTACGGTGCTGCCATCATCATCGGTGTTTGGGTATACCGCTCAAGGCGCCGCCGGCCTTCCAGGGGGCATTCCTATCGCGGCCGTTATGGGGGACCAACAAGCGGCTTTATACGGGCAGGGATGTTTTATTCCAGGCAGTATCAAGAACACCTATGGCACCGGATGCTTTATGCTGCTTAATACGGGCAGTAAATGCGTATATTCTAAGAATGGCCTGTTAACTACCTTGGGTTGCGATGCCCGGGGAAAAACGGTGTACGTGTTGGAGGGGGCCGTGTTTATCGCAGGGGCTGTTATACAATGGCTTCGGGATGAATTAAGGCTGATCAAGGATTCTTTCTCGAGTGAAGAGATGATAGCAAGTATTAAGGATACGAACGGAGTGTATCTGGTGCCGGCTTTTGTTGGATTAGGGGCCCCATATTGGGATGCGGATGCGCGGGGCTCGATAACAGGTTTGACTCGGGGAACAAGCGCGCGGCATATCGTGCGTGCTGCCTTGGAATCCATGGCTTATCAGACCAAGGATGTTTTTGACTTGATGAGCAAAGAATCAGGGCTTAAGATTAAATCTTTGGCTGTAGACGGCGGAGCTTGCAGGAATGATTTTCTTATGAAGTTCCAGGCTGATATCTTAAACATTCCAATTGTCAGGCCTTTGATGGTTGATTCAACCGTCGCAGGAGCGGCTTATTTGGCAGGGGTTTCGATAGGTTTGTGGGACCCCAAAGATGTGTGTAAGATCAAAAAGATAGAACGAGTTTTCAAGCCACGCATGTCACGAGTGGAATCCGAGATTAAATATAGCGGCTGGTGTCATGCGGTCCGGCAAACGCTGGCACGTTAATTAAATGCCTGCCGCAGGGAAGTTTAAGTGAAGAGGGTATTAGATGATACGCGATATTTCTCGTCTTACCAAAAGTAAATTTGATTTGATTGTTGTCGGCGGCGGAATTAATGGGGCGGCCATTGCTAATTTGGCCGCGGCATGCGGGGCTACTGTTGCTTTGCTGGAAAAAGGAGATTTTGCCCAAGGCACTTCCAGCAAATCCACCAAACTTCTCCATGGAGGGATCCGTTATCTTGAGAATTTTGAGTTCGACCTGGTCCATGAGTCTCTTAGGGAAAGATTTATCCAGTGGCAATCAGTGCCTTATTTGGTCAAGCCTTTGCCATTTGTGATCCCGGTTTATAAAAATGATACAAGGCCCTTATGGATGATGAAATTAGGCGTTTGGCTTTATGATCTATTAAGCGGTAAATATCGAATGGGACAGCATCGTTTTTTGCAAGTCAGCGAAATAAGCGCGCTGGCTCCCGGTATCAACCTGGATGGACTTATTGGAGGAGTGGGATATACTGACGCGCAAATGGATGATGCTAGGCTTTGTTTGGAAAATGTGCTGATGGCCTACAACAGAGGGGCTGTCACAGTAAATTATTTGGAGGTTGAGAATTTTATCAAAGACAATAATCAACGTACAATTGGCGTTAAGGTCCGAAATTCATTAAGCGGACAGCAAATGGATGTTTTTGGTTCTAAGTTAATTGTGACAGCAGGCCCTTGGGCAGATGAATTGATCCAAAAAGACCTGCCGCATCCTGTTGACCGCCTGCGGCCGACCAAGGGTGTTCATATTGTGTATAGAGGAGAAATTTCCTCCAGTGCTTTTTTATTACAAAGCCGTCAGGATAAACGTGTTTTTTTCGTCATCCCTTTTAAAGGCAATTCTCTGATAGGCACAACTGACACTGATTATCATGAAAGTCCCGATCATGTACGGGTTGACGAAGCAGATATTCAGTATTTATTACAGGAAGCCGGCAGGGTTTTCCCTAATATTGATTTTGACCGTTCAAAAATAATTTCTACTTTCGCCGGGCTAAGGCCTTTGGTCGCTGACAAAGGAGATCCCTCGAGAATTTCCCGTAAACATGTCGTCGAGAGCAGCTCTTCGGGGATTTATTATGTCATGGGAGGCAAATACACCACGTATCGCGCTATCGCCGAAGATGCCATTATAAAAGCATTGCCCCACTTGGCATCTAAATTGCCTTATAGCCGACAATATGTTCTTTACGGCAGCGGGGGCAGTAATGAAGAGTTAAAGATCCTAAGCCAGCGATTTGAAGTGCCCTTGGACCTGATAAAATATTTGCAGAGCATCTATGGCAGCCGCTTTGAAGATGTGCTTAATATCACTCGAGGCAACAGCAACCTTAAACAAAAAATATGCTCCTGTTCGCCGGCTATTGGGGCCCAAGTCATTTACGCGCGTGAAGTGGAGATGGCCCAAACTCCGGAAGATATCATTGAACGAAGGCTTGGGCTGTCGTATCTGGATTGCCCTACAGGGGACTGCCGACGATCTATAGAAGCAATTTTTAAAAGTCTGCCATGAACTCTTTACAAGCTCTATTGATCCGGGCCATTCGCCAGAGGGATAAATTATCAACAATAACTAATGCCATGCGTTTAGTCAATGGCAAGGGTGATGGTGCAGACGGCCTCTTGATTGACCGATTTGATAAATATATTCATATACAGGTCCTCAAAGAAGATTGGCACAAGCATTTAGATGCGATTTGCGGCATTTTGACAAGGACCTGCCCTATCGATTTCTTGATCGTAAAAACCCGCCGGGGACTTGATGTGACGGGACGAATATTTATAGGAAGCGACCCTAAAACATTTGTCACAGAACACGGCAATAAATTTGAAGTCGATCTAAATGACGGCCTTAATTGCGGTTTATTTTTAGATATGAGACAAAATCGACGGCTGGTCGCACAAGCTTGCAGGGGCAAAAAAGTGCTGAATTGTTTCGCGTACACCTGTTCTTTCGGTGTTTATGCGCGTGCGCATGGAGCGGGGGAGGTCATTAACACAGACATCAGCCGGAAGTCCCTAGAGCGCGGGGAAAAGAATTATAAGCTAAATGCTTTAACCGTCGGTGAGGGGGAGTTTGTGAAGGCAGACTCGATTTCATTTTTGCAGAGGGCTTTTAAAAAGGGCAATGATTTTGACATGATCATCCTGGATCCTCCGTCTTTTGCCCGTTATGGGACAAAGGTGTTTCAGGTCAAACGCGACTTGCCCCAAATAATAGCTTCGGCGGTTACGGTTTTAAAACCCGGGGGAAGATTGCTGGTCACTACTAATTATAGTGAGATCACCCACGCAGATCTTGAGAGTTTTTTGGCTCACGGACTGAAAGGCCGTCGGGTGGAACATATTCAAAGGGTTGGACAGGATGAGGATTTTATCGGCGCTAACGGCTTTAAGGAGAGTTACCTGGTGGGCCTATGGGTCAAGTTCCTTTAGAGAGGGCGTTATCGAAATTAGGCATTGCCTCTCGCAGCCAGACCAAAGAATGGATCAAGGCAGGGCGCATTGCAGTCAATGGGCATATTATCAAAGATCCTGCGGTTTTAGTTGACCCACAGGCAGTTCCTATAGCCATTGACGGTAAGCCTGCGAAGCGCGCGGCATTTTGCACGATCATGTTATATAAGCCCAAGGGGATAGTCACCAGCAGATCAGATGAAAAAGGGCGTAAAACCGTTTATGATTTGCTGCCGGCCCCTTTACAACATTTGCATCCGGTTGGACGGCTGGATATGGCATCTTGCGGCTTGTTATTGATGACAACAGACACTCAGTTGTCTAATTTTTTGACCGATCCGGACAATGCGATACCCCGTATTTATACCGTCACTGTCACAGGGCGTATCACCGGCAATAAAATAAAGCAATTGTCTGAAGGCATAGAAAATCAGGGGCAGTTGTTGAAAGCATCAGGGATTATTTTACGTAAGGAAAGCAATAAAGAATCTCATTTGATTGTTGAGCTTTCCGAGGGGAAAAATCGCGAGATCCGCCGCATGTTTGAGACAATCGGCTCACAAGTCACGGCGCTTAAACGCATTTCATTCGGGAAATTAAAGTTAGGCGATCTTTCGCCCGGTCAATTTCGGGAAATCGATAAAAAGGAAATAGTATAAATGGATTATGATGTGATCATTGTCGGGGCAGGGGCGGCGGGATTGATGACAGCCATACAGGCGGGTTTTGGAGGGCTGAGGGTACTTTTGCTTGAAGGGCAAAGCCGGCCCGGAGCCAAGATCATTATCTCCGGAGGGACCCGGTGTAATGTCACCAATCAAACGGTCAGTGAAAAGGATTTTAACAGCGGGAAGATTATTTGTGTGCGCCATATTCTCAGGTCTTTTAGTAATACGGACACGATCCGCTTTTTTAAGGATTTGGGCGTTGAATTGACCATCGATAGTGAGGGAAAATATTTCCCATCTACTAATTCAGGCAAAACAATCCTTGAGGCGCTTTTGGGTAAAATAAATTTAGAGAATAATATAACACTGTTGTGCGATCATAAAGTTGAGGCGGCAGGCCGTGATATTAATGGTTTTTTCCTCAAAGGGGAACATTTCCGTTTTCATTGTAAAAAAATAGTCCTTACGACAGGAGGATTATCTTATCCCGCAACCGGCAGTGACGGAACAGGTTTTAGGCTGGCGCAATCCTTTGGGCACTCGATGATCGATGCTACAGCCGCGCTGACACCTTTAAGTTCCAGGGATGTTGATTTTAAAAATTTATCAGGGATCACAATTAAAGCATCCCTGTCTCTTTTAATCGATGGCAAAAAGCATTTTTTCACCCGGGGCAGTTTTCTTTTTACGCACCTTGGCTTTTCCGGACCCGCGGTGCTGGATATCAGCCGGCACTGGATTAGAGCCGAAGGTCAAAAACAGGTCATTATTAATTTTATTCCGGACCATGACGAGCATTCCCTGCAATCGCACCTGTGCCTCCTTCAGCAAAAGGCCCCCCGCAAGACACTACAAGGGGTATTGGATGAATTGATGCCTAAGCGTTTGGCTGAGGTCATCCTTAAAAAAGCAGGCATTAAATCGGACCTGGTCATGAATCAACTGGATAAGGGGTTGCGGCAGCGTTTAGCAGCTAAGTGTGTGCATTATCCTCTTGATATTACGGGAGCTCTAGGATATAGTAAAGCAGAAGTGACCGCCGGTGGAATTGATCTGTCTGAAATTAACCCGAAGACGTTAGAATCTAAATTAGAGCCCGGTTTATTCTTTGCCGGAGAAGTCCTTGATGTGGACGGGCGTATCGGCGGATTTAATTTTCAATGGGCATGGTCCAGCGGCTACACAGTGGCGCAGGCATTAATTAAACAGTTGTAAGTGTTATGGACATGGGCAAAGAATTATTACCTTCCACACGGAATATTTTCGCCGTCTGCTTCGGTTTACAACAAAAATGTTCTAAAGTTTCTCTTCATTTGGAACATTTTTGTCATAAACCCTTGCAGACATTTGGCGAAAAATTCCTGAATGTGTGGAAGGCAATAATTCTTTGCCCATGTCCATAACAGCAACGCCAAAATAGACCCCGCAGAGGAGGAGCAAATGAGCAAGAAAATTATTAAAACGGATAAGGCGTCTTTACCGGTGGGACCTTACAATCAAGCCGTATCAATCGGCAATTTAATTTACACGGCCGGACAAATTCCGCTCGACAAACAGGGTAATATGGTTGACGGAGGCATTAAAGAACAGACAGAGCAGGTCATCCAAAATCTCAGCGTAGTTTTAACTCACGGCGGATCATCTTTGGAAAAAGTGATCAAGGCGACTGTTTATTTGAAAGATTTGAATGATTTCGCCGGAATGAATGAAGTGTACGCTAAATATTTTAAGAGCGAAACAGCGCCAGCCCGTTCCACCCTTCAGGTTGCCCGTATCCCCAAGGATTCTTTGGTGGAAATCGAAGTTGTGGCCTATATTTAACGTCAATTTAATAGTCATGCGGAGGGATGATTATGAAAGGTTTTATCATCACGTTTTATGCGTTGAGTATTTTTATCTTCGTTAGTCAGGCGCAGGCGCAGGAGATGGCAAATCCGGCCAGGGTTCAAAGCGTCTATGATTTTAAAGTCAAAACTATGGCAGGGACTGATAAGAGTCTCGCGGATTATAGGGGCCAAGCGCTTTTGATAGTTAATACCACTATCCATTGCGGGGAGGGAAACCAGTACAACGATCTGGAAAAGCTGTATGAGCGTTACAAGGATCGCGGGTTTGTCATTCTGGCTTTTCCTACTAATGATTTTCCGGGTCAGGAACCGGGAGACAATAGTCCTCCCAAACAATTTTGTGAACTGAGCTTTAAGACAAGTTTTCCGCTTTTTTCTCAAATCAGCGTTCGAAAGCCGGGAATAGATTTTTTATATCAATATTTGACAACTTTATCAGGTTTTTCAGGAGAGATTACTTGGAATTTTAATAAATTTCTAGTTGACCGACAGGGTCGGGTGATAGCCCGATTTGGACCCAAGACTGATCCCATGGATCCCCAACTTGAAGAGAGCGTTTTAAGAGCACTGTCTCAATCATTTTGAATCAGCCGCGATTTTTAAGACGCATTAAGATTCTTTGCTTCGCTCAGAATGACGTCATTTGGACAGATGAGTATGACTTTCGATGAAATAATCCGTTGTCTGCCCCTTATGGACCAAAAGATCATTAGGGACATAATGTCTTTGTTTGACAGCATCGACCGGCAGACAGAAGAATTTTCCGGGCAGACAGGGCTCAAATGTAAGGACGGCTGTGGTTCTTGTTGTGAAAATCCCTGCATTGAAACAACGATTGCTGAAGTCTTGCCATTGGCAGCTCACCTGTGGTCCAAAGGCATGGCCCAACATAAACTGGAAGAGATCCGATTAAACGCCACTAATGGGGTGTGTGTTTTTTATGTGCATGATCCTATAAATCAGGCCGGCGGATGTTGCAGTATTTATGCTTACCGCCCCGGGTTGTGCCGTTTATTTGGTTTTTCTGCCCGAAAAAATAAATATGGACGACGAGAGCTCGTTACATGTAAAATCATCACCGATAGCCAGCCTCAAGCCTGTAAACGTGCCCGACAGGAATTCCAAAAAGAGACAGGGGAGGTCCCTTTATTAACCGCCCATGCTTGTTATGTGGCAGGCATTGACCCTTGTCACGGACATACATTTTTGCCCATCAATCTAGCGGTCAGTTCGGGGATAGAGAAGATAGGGTATAGTTTAGAAAAGTTAAAACAATAGTTGTCGACATTACTAAAAAAGATGTATACTTAATTTATATATGTCAGATAAAAAAATAATTTTATTTATTGATGATAGCCTGATGGATAGGACGCTGGTCAACCAGATTTTGGTAAAAAATGGTTTTGACGTTCTTTTGGCGGAAGACGGCCCCCAAGGCATGCGCATGGCCCAGGAACAAAAGCCGGATTTGATTCTTTTGGACGTTCTGCTTCCGGGCATTTCCGGGATAGAAATATGTAAAAAACTTAAGCGAAATCCATCCACAGAAGAAATTCCCGTTATTTTTTATACATCTATTGATACTCCCAAGGATTTAATAGACTATGCTTCTTACGGAGCCAGTGACTATATTCAAAAAACGATGCCTCCGGAAAAACTGGTTGCCTCAATTAAATCCATCCTGAGTAATAGGGAATCCTAAAGGAAAAATTTAAACTGTAGGAAGCTTGCTTGACAATAAAGAAGAGTTGCCTTATAGTGTTTAAGATAATATAAATTATTCCCTCGACGTCGGATGAT
This sequence comes from Candidatus Omnitrophota bacterium, assembly GCA_015233675.1. Classification (GTDB taxonomy): domain Bacteria; phylum Omnitrophota; class Gorgyraeia; order Zapsychrales; family Fredricksoniimonadaceae; genus JABDGZ01. The sequence continues at coordinate 49,001 of JADFXH010000010.1, read as the reverse complement.
TCTGTTATTTAGAAACCGATGCAATTGGGCTTTTTTCCGCAATATTTCAATTAAAAAGCAGGGCATGAAAGAAGCAATATTATATCTTCAGGACGGTACGAGCTTCCGCGGCCGTACTTTAAAAGAGACAGGGGAAACCGCAGGCGAAGCTGTCTTTAATACCGCCATGACCGGTTATCAGGAAGTTCTCACTGATCCCTCCTATACCGGACAGATTGTCGTTATGACCTATCCTTTGATCGGGAATTACGGTGTTAATGATGAAGATGTTGAATCTGACGATATTCATGTCAAAGGCTTTGTTGTCAAAGAATTCTGCCGCCGCCATTCAAATTGGCGCGCTAAAAAAAGCCTGACCGAGTATTTAAATGACAATAAAATTATCGCTTTAGAAGGAGTGGACACGCGTGCCTTGACCCGTCATTTGCGTATATCCGGAGCCATGAAAGCGCTTATTTCAACGGAAGATTTTGATCCCAAAAGTCTCCAGAGAAAAATAGATGAGATGCCTTCTATGGAAGGAATGGATTTTGTCAAGGATGTCAGTACTTTAAAGAAATACGTTTGGAAGCACCAGGGTCCCAGGCGTTACAAGATAGCGGCCATTGACTGCGGGATCAAATATAATATATTGCGTATATTGGCAGGCTTGGGATGTGAAGTGCATGTATTTCCGGCCAAGGCAAAATCAAAAGAAATTATGAGTATCAAGCCCGACGGGTTATTCCTTTCCAACGGCCCCGGCGATCCGGCAGTTGTGACCTATGTGATTGATACTGTCCGGGAATTATTAGGGAAGGTCCCTATTTTCGGCATTTGCTTAGGCAATCAGATTTTAGGCCTGGCTCTTGGCGGAAAGACATATAAACTAAAATTCGGTCATCATGGGGCTAATCATCCGGTCAAAGACCTTGAGGGAAACAGTATCGCGGTCACAAGCCAGAACCACGGGTTTTGTGTGGATATTAAAAGTCTCAACCTCAACGATGTAGAGATTATTCATATGAATTTAAACGATCAGAGCGTTGAGGGTATCCGGCATAAAAAGTTCCCCGCATTCTCCATACAGTATCACCCGGAATCAGCCCCCGGCCCGCATGACGCTAAGTATTTGTTCAATAAGTTTATTGAAATGATCGATAACCATAAAAATGCCAAAGCGAACTGATATTAAGAAAATTATGATCATAGGAGCAGGGCCTATTGTTATAGGTCAGGCTTGTGAATTTGATTATTCCGGCTCCCAGGCTTGCAAGGCCCTCAAAGAAGAAGGCTATGAGGTTGTGCTGATTAATTCTAATCCGGCAACCATTATGACTGATCCGGGCATTGCCGACGCTACCTACATTGAGCCATTGACGACTGAATTTTTGGAATATATCATCCGTAAAGAAAGGCCTAATGCAATTTTGCCTACTTTAGGAGGTCAGACAGGGCTTAATTTGGCCATGAAACTCCATGAGCAGGGAATTTTAGCCAAATATAACGTCGAAATGCTTGGGGCCAAATATGAGGTGATCAGAAAATCTGAAGACCGCAGTGAATTTAAAGCCGCAGCTATTAAAGTGGGGCTAGAGGTCCCTAAAAGTGTTTTTGCGTATAATGTTGAAGAAGCCAAGTATGCGGTTACGGGTATCGGATTCCCTTGCATCGTAAGGGCTTCTTTTACCTTAGGAGGAACAGGCGGAGGGATCGCGCATGACATGCAGGAATTCGAGCGCATCGCGGCCTTAGGGATTGAAAGTTCCATGATCCATGAGATCCTCATTGAGGAGTCTATTGAAGGCTGGAAAGAATATGAGCTGGAAGTGATGAGGGACTATAACGATAATGTTGTGATCGTCTGCTCCATTGAAAATTTAGACCCCATGGGGGTGCATACCGGAGACAGCATTACTGTAGCGCCGGCACAGACATTGACTGACGCCGAGTACCAGAACATGCGTGATGCCTCAATCCGTTTGATCCGGGAGATCGGGGTTGAAACCGGAGGGTCGAATATCCAATTCGCCGTGGACCCTAAAGACGGACGAATGGTGGTTATTGAAATGAACCCGAGGGTCTCTCGTTCCTCAGCTTTGGCGTCAAAGGCGACAGGTTTCCCCATTGCTAAATTCGCCGCCAAATTAGCTGTGGGTTATTCGCTGGATGAAATTCAGAATGATATTACCAGGGAAACGCCCGCGTGTTTTGAGCCTACCATTGATTATGTAGTCGTCAAGATCCCCCGCTTTACTTTTGAAAAGTTCCCTGAAGCCAAAGATATTTTAAGCATACAAATGAAGAGCGTCGGTGAAACCATGGCCATCGGCCGTAATTTCAAGGAAGCTTTGCAAAAGGGGTTAAGGGGGCTGGAGATCGACCACATCGGTCTGGATAATAAACAGGACTGGCGCTATATTGATGATGTTAAAATCCGTCAGCGCCTCCAAGAGCCCAATGCCTCACGTATATTCTATTTGAAATACGCATTGCAAAAAGGAATGAGCATAGACCAGGTTTCGGAGATTTCCAAGATTGATGTTTGGTTTATTGACCAGATCGCCCAGATTTTAGAGCTGGAGGACCATTTAAAATCCGTGGGCGACTCTAGCGGGACCCTGGGGCCGGAACTTTTACGACGGGCCAAGGAATACGGTTTTTCAGACGCTCAGTTGGCTGAAATCCTGAACAAAAGCGAAAAAGACGTTCGTGCGATGCGTAAGGATTTGGGGATTGTGGTGACCTTCAAACTGGTGGATACCTGTGCCGCGGAGTTCGAGGCATATACGCCTTACTATTATTCGACATATGAGACTGAAGACGAGGCGATCATCAATAATCAAAAGAGCAAATCTAAAAAGAAGAAGATCATGATTTTGGGAGGAGGGCCCAATCGCATCGGGCAGGGGATCGAATTTGATTATTGCTGCTGCCATGCGGCCTTTGCCCTTAAGGAAATGGGTTTTGAAACGATTATGATCAACTCTAATCCGGAAACGGTTTCGACGGATTATGACACCTCGGACAGGCTGTATTTTGAACCTTTGACATTTGAAGATGTGATGAACGTATTTGAAGTGGAGAAACCCGACGGAGTCATTGTTCAATTTGGAGGGCAGACGCCGCTTAATTTAGCGCGCCGTCTTTCCCAGGCAGGGGTGCCGATTATCGGGACTACCGTTGACTCTATTGACCTCGCCGAAAACCGGGAGCATTTTTCCAAATTAATGGACAAGCTGGGGCTAAAACAGCCGGCTAATGCCTCAACTGTAACTAAGGAAGAAACGCTGATTGCGGCCGGCCGCATCGGCTATCCTGTACTGGTGAGGCCTTCCTACGTGCTGGGCGGACGTGCGATGCGGATCGTTTATGATGAAGAGTCGATCAAATCCTTTTTAGATGAACTTCACAGCGTCTCGCGCGGGCATCCGGTATTGATCGATAAATTTTTGGAGGATGCCCAAGAGGTGGACGTTGACGCCATTTGTGACGGTAAGGATGTGTATGTCGCCGGAGTTATGGAACATATTGAAAATGCCGGTATCCATTCGGGTGACTCAGCCTGCGTTTTGCCGCCCCACACATTAAGCGAAGAGGTGATTGAGGACATTAAAAACCAGACCGTGCGTTTAGCTCATGCGCTGAAGGTCGTGGGGCTGATGAATATTCAATTCGCGGTTAAAGGCCGTCAGGTGTATGTCCTTGAGGTCAATCCTCGCGCGTCTAGGACCACTCCGTTTGTCAGTAAAGCCACAGGTATGCCGCTCGCTAAGATCGCAGCCCAGATCATGGCCGGCAAGAAACTGAGTGATTTTGAATTGGTTAATCCGGAAGAATTAAAATATATCTGTGTCAAAGAATCGGTGTTGCCCTTCAGCCGTTTCTCCGGGGTAGATATTATTTTAGGGCCGGAAATGAAATCCACAGGTGAGGTCATGGGCATAGCCTCGAGTTTTGGAGCGGCTTTTGCCAAATCTCAAATGGCGGCCAACCAAGCCTTGCCCAAACAAGGGGTAATTTTTATTAGTGTCAATGATTTTGACAAACGCGATGTGGCATTTATCGCCAAGAAGCTGGCAGATTTACAATTTAAGATCATGGCCACCCGGGGCACGGCCAAGGCCCTTCGTTCAGCGGGGATTGATGTGATCATCGTAGACAAACATTATGAAGGTGAAAATAACGCGTTGACATTAGTCCAAAAAGGTGAGATAAATCTAATTATCAATACGCCATCAGGCAAAAAAAGCCAATCGGATATGAGGGTCATCAGGGCGGCAGCTATTTTGCATAATATCCCTTGTATTACCACTTTACAGGGCGCATGGGCCGCGGTCAATGGCATAGAAGCGAGTATTAAGGAGGAGTTTACGGTAGAATCATTACAGGTATTGTACCGGTCAAAGATTGAAGTTTAATATTTTTGTCATCACGGAATTTTAATCAGAATTAATTTTGTTATAGATTCCAGCTTTCGCGGGAATGACAAGGGGCTAAAATAAATTTGAGGTTCGTATATGTGCGGCATCGTTGGCGTCAGTCATCATAAGGAAGCAAGTAAAATAGCCTTTTTAGGCCTGTATGCCTTGCAGCACAGAGGCGAGGAGGCGGCGGGGATTGTCTCTTACAACGGGAGCGAGACCCATGTCTTAAAAAAAAGCGGCCTGGCAGTGGATAATTTCGATGAGGACAATATCCGTAAATTAACCGGTCATATGGCCATTGCCCACACACGGTATTCAACCACCGGCAGTTCTACAACAAAAAACATCCAGCCTATTTTAGTAACTCATCGCAAAAAAACTATTGCCGTGGCCCATAACGGGAACTTGACTAATACTGAGGAGCTTTACGCTAAATTGGAGAATGAAGGATCGATTTTTCAGACTTCTATGGACTCCGAAATTTTTGTACATTTATTAGCCAAGACCCCTAACGGGGACATGCCCCAATGGCTCATCAAGGTATTTGCCCAAGTCAAAGGGGCTTATTCTGTGGTGCTTTTGTTGAAGGATTGCCTGGTCGGGGCCCGTGATCCCCAGGGGTTCAGGCCTTTGTGTTTGGGGAAATTAGGGGATGGGTATATCCTGGCATCAGAGAGCTGTGCTTTTGATATGATGAAGGCTGAGTTTGTGCGTGAAATAGAACCCGGTGAAATTGTGATCATTAAAGGCAATAAACTAGAGTCTGTTTTTCTGCCCGGCTTTGTAGGCGAATCCCGCGCTTTTTGTGTGTTTGAGAATATTTATTTTGCCCGGCCCGACAGCCGGATTTTTAATGATAATATTTATCAGGTCAGAAAACGATTGGGAGAACGGTTGGCCATTGAACATCCGGTGAAAGCGGATTTTGTGATGGGTATTCCTGATTCCGGTCTTTATGCGGCATTGGGCTATGCCCAGCAGTTGGGGCTGCCTTTTGAAATGGCGATAGTCCGCAACCATTATATCGGACGTACATTTATCCAGCCTTCCCAATTTTTGCGTGATTTTCGGGTTCGAGTTAAGCTTAATCCCATTCAAGATATGATCAAAGGCAAGTCAGTTGTTGTCATCGAGGATTCAATCGTGCGGGGGACCACCTCCCGCAGCCGTATTGAAGAGATCCGCGAGGCCGGCGCCAAGGAAATACATATGTGTATTTCCTGCCCTCCTATCAAGTTTCCCTGTTTCTACGGGATTGATTTTCCATCCACGGGAGAATTGATCGCGCACAATAAGACGGTCAAGGAAGTCGCGGATTTTATTAAAGTCGACTCCTTGTATTATTTGAGCCTGGAGGGCATGTTGTCGGTCATGAAAGAAAAGGGCAATTTTTGTTCAGCTTGTTTTACCGGGAAATATCCGACACAAATACCTAAAAACACAGATAAACTAAAGTTGGAAATATGAGCAAATACATTTTTGTCACAGGCGGAGTGGTCTCCAGTTTAGGCAAAGGCATTGCCGCGGCTTCAATCGGCAAATTACTTGAGGCCAGGGGCCTTAAGACGGCCATCATCAAATGCGATCCGTATTTGAATGTAGACCCGGGGACCATGAATCCCTATCAGCACGGGGAAGTGTATGTAACCGACGACGGGGCCGAAACAGACCTGGACCTTGGGCACTATGAACGGTTCACCCATGCCCAGCTGACTAAAGACAGCAGCATTACCGCCGGGAAAGTCTATTATTCCGTGATCACCAAGGAACGCCATGGGGATTATCTGGGCAAGACCGTGCAGATCATTCCTCATATTACGGATGAGATCAAAGAGCGCATCCTGAAGGTCTCGAAATCTAATGATGTGGATGTGACCATTGTGGAGATCGGCGGAACGGTGGGTGATATTGAAAGCCTTCCATTTTTGGAGGCCATCAGGCAGCTGCGTTGGGAATTAGGGGAGCATTACGCGTTGAATATCCACGTGACACTGCTGCCTTATATTAAATCTGCCGGCGAACAGAAAACCAAACCTACTCAGCATAGCGTCGGGCGCTTGCGGGAAATAGGGATCATCCCCCAGATTTTGATGTGTCGCACCGAAAGACCCATCTCTCAGGAACAACGCGAAAAAATAGCCCTTTTTTGTAACGTGGATGTGGAAGATGTTATTGAAGCGGCGGACGTTAAGCATATTTACGAAGTGCCGCTGTTCCTTAAAAAAGAAGGGTTAGATGAGTTGATTTTAAAGAAGCTGAATATTAAGCTGGCAGACCGTGGTATCAAGAGTTGGGAAGACGGGGTTGTCAAACGCCTGCGTTTTCCGGCCAAAGAAGTTAAGATCGCGGTGGTGGGTAAATACATTTCATTGCAAGATGCTTATAAATCTATCTATGAGGCACTGGTGCACGGAGGGATTGCCAATAATGCGAAGGTCAGTATTTTTAAAGTTGATTCCGAAGAAGTGGAGACACATGGGTTTAAGAAATATATAAAAGACGCGCATGGGATTTTGATTCCCGGCGGTTTTGGCAGCCGCGGCATCGAGGGGAAAATTGCGGCAGTTAAATATGTCAGGGAAAACAATATTCCGTTTTTTGGTATTTGTTTAGGCATGCAGATCGCGACCATAGAATTCGCCCGTAATGTGGCAGGCCTCAAAGCGGCGAACTCGACGGAATTTGATCCCCAGACCCCGGATCCTGTCATCAGTTTGATCGAAGAACAGAAAAAGATCGAGAATTTGGGGGCTTCCATGCGCCTGGGGGCTTACACGTGCGTTTTGGAAAAGGGGACTAAAAGTTTTGAGGCGTATAAGAATGAAAAAATTTCCGAACGCCATCGCCATCGTTATGAATTCAATAATGCGTATCGTGGGCAGTTGACACAAAAAGGGATGGTAATCGCGGGACTTAATCCCGAGCGGGATTTAGTGGAAATTGTCGAGATCAAAGACCATCCGTGGTTTGTCGGCTGTCAGTTCCATCCGGAATTCAAGTCTAAGCCTGACGTCGCCCATCCGCTGTTCAAAGGTTTTATAGAGGCGGCGCTGAATTGCGGGAAATAATTGCCGGAATGCTTAAAAGCTATTATACGCAGTGAGGCAGCAGGGATAAATTTATCCCTGCGGTCACTCTAGCGAAAGGACATAAAATTGATATCGTGACGATTGGCACCGAGAGTGTTTTTACTTTGAATGCGTTAGCGAAGAACAGTTAGCAAATAAGCTCGGGTGGCGGAAACAATATTCCCTGCTACTTGCTCAGCAATGCTAAAATTCTGGTACGTTCGGTAGTCAAGAAGGAAATGGTAGAACATTTGCGCGTGGGTGGCGGAATTGGTAGACGCGTACGTTTGAGGGGCGTATGCCGTAAGGCGTGAGGGTTCAATTCCCTCCCCACGCACCAATTTGAGGCAATTGGACAAGCATGAAGAAACCTATCGAAGTTTCAGCAAGCATTCTTGCGGCTGATTTTGGAAATTTAGCCCGCGACATCAAGCGTTGCGAAGATGCCGGCGTGACACGTTTTCACATTGATTGCATGGATGGGCATTTTGTCCCTAATTTGACCGTTGGGCCTGTGATAGTTGAGGCTGTTCGCAAGCGCACACAGCTTTTGTTGTCAGCCCATTTGATGATTGAGCACCCGGGAGAGTATATTGAAAGTTACGCCAAAGCAGGCGCGGACAGCATTCAGATACAGGCTGAGTGTTACGGGGAGCGCTTAAGAACATGCCACCAATGGAATCAATGGCCTAAACAAATCAGTCAGGTGGACATCCCTGCTTTGCGTGCGGATTTAAAGAAAATCCGCGGGCTTGGGAAAAAAGCTTTTGTGGTGTTCAATCCCTGCACGGCATTATGCGAAGAAATTTTAAAGGATTGTGACGGGGTTTTGATCATGTCTGTCAATCCCGGGTTTTCCGGCCAGCAATTCATGCCTGAAGTTTTGCCTAAATTGGAGCGCTTGAAGGCGATTTTTAGCGGGGATATCGCGATAGATGGAGGCATTAACGCCCAAACTGCTCCTTTAGCCGTGAAAGCAGGGGCAAATATCTTAATTACTGCCAGCTATCTTTTTGGTGCCGGCAATCTCTTTGAGGTCACCAAGAGCCTTAAAAGCTTGTGATTTAAATCGGCTATTTTATTCTTTAATGATTTTGGATTTGTTATAATAATTTTTGCCTATGGAACGTCCAATGATAAAAAGAAAATTCAAAAAAACTCACCTCACAGATTCCTCAACTCTCGATGAAGATTTAAAATATTGGTTAAGACGGCCTGCGAAAGACCGTGTGGCCGCTGTCGAAATCCTAAGAAATCAAATTTATGGAAGCTCAGAAAGACTTCAAAGAGTTGCTCGCGTTATTCAATGCCCTTCACGTTAGGTATATAATTGTTGGTGGATATGCCCTTGCCTTTCATGGAGCTCCACGAATGACAGGGGATATCGATATTTTTTTTGAACCCAGCGAGGATAATTCTTTTAGAATTATTGAAGCGTTAAAAGAATTTGGCTTTGGTAATATAGGGTTAAAATCTGAAGATTTTACCCAAAGGGACAATGTTATTCAGCTTGGCCAGCCGCCTGTACGTATTGATATCTTAACTTCTCTTACCGGTGTTTCCTGGAAAAAAGCTTATACGACTAAGCAAAAAGGTAAGTATGGAGAGCTGGGTATTTTCTTTAACTGATTTTTTACAAAAAGTGACATGATTTTTTGCCAAATCTGTCAAGGTATGTTATATTTGTATTATCTAGGGTCTTTAAGGGTTACTTTAGTTAGGATATTATGAGGACACCCGTTGATCATAGTTCTTCTCGAGGGCAGACCGGCTTAGAGTATCTTCTACTTTTAGCTGTGGTCGCGGTGGTTGTTATTACCGGTTTTGGCCCTGGTTCCCTGGTTGACAAAGTGCACAATGCGGCAACGGGCTATTATAATAGTGTGACTAACGTTATTATGGGGAATAATCCCCAAAAAATTGACGGCGGTTGGTGCCCGGTCACTTGTCCACCGCAGGGCAATAAAGGCTTTGACGTAATGTACGGCGCTTGCGAATGCCCTGCGCCCGCTTTTGGCGGCAAAAATTGTCCCGCAGGCAACGTCACTTGCGGCCCCGGCCAGACCTGCAAGGGGCAGATTGTAGACTGTAGTGGTTCCGCTTCCTGCCATGTCAGTTGTAGCGGCAACTGTTGTCCCACGGACAAGGATGTTTGTTATAATGGAAACTGCTGCACGCCTAAAATACCAGCCAATTGCGTAGCGGCAAGCTATACAGACGATTGCGGGCTTACAATCGCGTCCAATTGCCAGTCCCCCAATGTATGTTACAATGACAATTGCTGCCAGCCCGACACTCCCAAGGCATGCATAGCGGCAAGTTATACCAATAATTGCGGTCAGAGCATACCTGCCAATTGTACAGGGAACAGCATATGTTTTAACGACCAATGTTGCATGCCCAATAATAATGTTTGCAACACTTCTGCCTGGATCAATAATTGCGGACAAAGCCAGTCTGCAAACTGTTTGGCCGGACATAATTGCTCAGGTCCTCAAGGTTGTGTGCCTAATGTTTGCTCGGCATTAACCATTCCTGCCGGAGCAATAGACTGTAATAATTCGGCCCTTCCAGCCAGCAATAATGCTTCCTTTACCTTGAGTCAGAGCTGTGATGGGACAACCTCCTGTCAGGCGCAATGCGATACTTATCACCATTATTCCAGCGGCAGCTGTGCGGCAAACCAGTGTGCGGCGTTGCCTGCTCACGCGTCAGCTTGTGCCAATGCCCCGCTCCCAACGCAGGATGGGGCTGCATCTGTATTGGCGGCAGATTGCAACAATCCTGTGGCCTGCCAGGCGCAATGCGCTATCAACTATCATTATCTGAACGGCAGCTGCGCGCAAGATCAATGCGCGGCTTCGAGCCTGCCTGCTAACGCGGCGGCCTGCAGCGGCGCTCCTCTTCCCACGCAGGATGGGGCTCTTTATGTTTTGAAGGCAGATTGTAGCAACCCCGTGGCCTGCCAAGCGAATTGCGACAGCACTCACCATTATTCAAACGGTGCATGCGTGGCCAACCAGTGCCAAAGCTTGCCAAATAATTTTAACGGGGGATATTGTCCCACCGAACCACTTCCTACCAAGGATCAGGAGGCGTATTCATTGAAAAGCAATTGTACTAACCCCGCGGCCTGCCAGGCGATATGTAACTTCCGTTATCATATTGATGCCAAAAACCCAAATAGCTGCGCGGCGAACCAATGCATAAATTTACCTTCTCATGCCACATCTTGTTCAAACACCTCACCGATTCAGGACCAGACGGCGTATTTCTTGGCAGGGGATTGCAATAATCCTTCTGATTGCCAGGCTGAATGCGGCCTCGGATTTGCCTTTAATGCCACTTCTAAGCAATGCGAATGCGGCGGCCAAGATGAGCCGTGCTGCAGCAGTACAACCCAGTGCAATAATTCCGGTTCGGTTTGCAGCAGCATTTCTAATACCTGCAAGGATCAGTGTTCTTCTTTCAAGGAAATCAAGGATAATTTGACCGCAAGTCTTCAGAGCATCGCGGCAGCTCAGAATGCGTATAAAACTTTTAATGGCCATTATTGCACCTCAAACTGCGCTGACTTGGGCAGCATTAACAAATCGCTTAGTTTGAATATTACCGGGATTGCAGGTTTTTCATATTCCTGCAATCCAGCTTGCGGCTCATTTTCATCCTGCACTATTCTTGGCAGCGGAACTACGGACAATACAAAGGTCTATGTATGTGCAGTTACGCTGCCTCTCGGAAAGCAACCTTCTATTGGCGTTGACCAGACCGGTGCGCTAACCTTAAATTGCGGCGGAGAGCTTGCTTGCGGACAGGCAACGCCGCTGCCCGATGTTGGGGACGGATGTTTCAGTACCGCCAACGCATGCGGGGTGAACCGCACAGACATGGGCCATACCTTTGATTGTAACTCCTGCTGTTCTGCAGCTTCAGCCTGCGGCGACGCCGGACAGACATGCTGTTCGGGCAACTGTAATGCCGGGAATACTTGTATAAGCGGCACTTGCCAGCCAAACAGTTGTTTAGCGGATACGACGGTCAGCACGACATGTGGCAATGCAACATTTGGCGCCGGGACAGCCAGCGGCCAAACCGCAACGTATAGTTGTTCGAGTATTACACCCAGTTGTGGAAGCGGACCATGTTGTGCTGGAGGAAATATTAGCGCACAATGTGCTTCAGGCCAATGGACAAACAATCCTAACTGCTGCTTCTTGGTAGAGCAGATGAAAAATGGACATGATACCTTTGACAGCCAAGGAAATGCGTTTTGCGGGGATCATTCCTATTGTACTGCATGGGATTCTAAAGGGAATTGTACTAGCTTGTATTGGATAGGTTTTGATGCGACGGGCGACACTTTAAAGAATGTCTGCCAGGGCTTATACGGTTCCAATGCGGATATTTATCAAGTGATATGGCATGAGGGTGGCCTGAGTGAGCTTATACAATACGATGGGAAAACCTGTTCCTCCCAAACTTCTGGTGTTGGCAATGCTAAACATGCGGAAGGATTTACTTGCGCTGTATATTCCCCAGGCTGTGCCCACCCGGCACCATTAGTGCACGAGACTCGTTGTGGTGGCGGCACGTGGGGCAGTGCATGTTGTGACGGCAGCACTTGTGATACAGGATATGTCTGTGACACGAATATTAATAAATGCCAGACGAATCTTTGCCAAGGGGCTTTGCCCCTGAATGCGACGGAGTGCGCTAATAACACTTCTGCGGCCAATAGCACAACCCCATTCACTTTAGTTAGCTCTTGTCCTACAATTCCGGCAGCCTGTCAGGCGGAATGCAGTCCGGGTTATTATTTTGATGGCAGTGCTTGTCAGCTGGATTCCTGTCAGGGGCTGCCTGCCAATTCTCAACCATGCGGCAATAACAGCCAGCCTAGCAATAACACAACATCTTATACCTTGGTTAATCCCTGTCCGGCAACCCCGACGCCTTGCCAGGCGGAGTGTGATTCAGCATCTACTTTTACCGGTTCCGGCAGTGGTGCTTATTGCAAGCCTAACCCTGTTTGTGGTCTTAGTGGTAATCAGTGCTGTTCTTCCGGCCCGGGCTGTTCCATCAGCGGAACGACTTGCATCAATTACAATGGTAATAACACTTGTTGTGGAGAGACGTTAGTATCTTTCACCGCGGCTCCGGTAGTTGCTAATAAAACGGTTTGCGGGAATCCGGGAGAGTCTCCTCCAAATTGTATTGGGCTCCTGTGCGCTGGCAATACTGGTTTCACGGTTCAATCACATGCATTTGATACGCCTCCGGGCGCCGGATGCGCGGATAGTGCTACTTCAGGGACATGTCTTGTAAAACTATACTCTTGTAGCGGAGCTACAACTTCGTGTGGAGGCGGGGCCCCTACGCAAGCATGCTGTGCTCCATCGACGTCTAATGGGGGGTGTAATTCTAATTTTAGCTGCGTTGCAGGCAATTGTTTTTGCGGCGGCTCTGGTCAAGAGTGCTGTGCTGGCTCAGTCTGCGGTGCCGGCACATGTTTAGCTACTGGCTTATGTCCACCATGTGGCGAGGGCGTCGGACAAATATGCTGTGCTGGCAATACTTGCGATGTTAGTGCTGGTTTGGCTTGCAATACTAGTACTGGGAAATGTGCTACGTGTGGAGGCAAGGGTCAACTTTGCTGCTCTTCTGTTTGCGCTACGGGACTGGAATGTAGTACCCCCGGCAATCTTTGCTGTCAGCCTAGTTGTTCTGGTAAATGCAGCACAACAACATATGCAGATTCTTGTGGACTCATAACTTGTTCTTCAAATTGTTCCAGTCCTAAAAAGTGCATTAGGGGAAGATGTTCATAGTAAATAGCTCTCCCGAACAAAAAAAAGGTGTCAAAAAAAGGTGTCAGTTCTCCAAAAAGAGAACTGACACCTTTTTTGACACCTTTTTGGGGGCTATTTTTTCCTCTGGTCCCTTTGAAAATTGCTTTTTCCTATTGATTTAGCAAATTTCTTTAAATCCGCGCCGAGCTCTCCGATCTGGGCCACATGGGTTATCTTCTGGGTAACATTGCTGACAACGCCGATGGACACGGAGACTAATCCTGCTTTGATTGTATTTCCTTGCCTGTCGACTCCCATAATAAAACCGGCAGAGCGGTCTTCGTTGTTATAGAAGCCCGGGGAGAGCTTGTCAAAGGCATCTATGATGTTCTGGCTGATAGCGTCAGCCTTGGCATCTTCACAGATAAATACAAAATCATCCCCGCCGATATGGCCGACAAAGGCGTCTTTTCCGCAGGACTGCTGGGTGGCGTCAATGAGAATGCGGGCCAGTGAACGGATGATCTCGTCTCCGTGTTCGAATCCGTATTTATCGTTATAAATTTTGAATTTATCAAGATCCACATAGCCAACAGCAAAGGGCTTGTCGTTGTCGATATAGCTTTGAAATTCTTCCATAATGGAAGAATTGCCCGGCAGGTGGGTCAGGGGATTTGCGTCCAGTGAACGGGTGGTGCGTTTTAAGATCATGTGGATTCGCGCCAACAGGGCTTCGGGCTCAAAAGGTTTGATTAAATAGTCGTCTGCTCCGGATTCTATGCCGGTGACCATGTCCTTGGTTTCGCCTTTGCCGGTCAGCATGATGACGGGCAAATGGCGCAGCAGTATGTCACGGCGCAACTGGATGCAGAATTCCGGGCCATTCATTACGGGCATATTATAGTCGGTGATGATCAAATCCGGGTTTTTGGTCCTTACCATCTCCAAACCTTCTTTGCCGTTACTTGCCGCGAAGACAGAGTAATGTTCTGACAAGCTCAGGTCAAGGACATCACGGATATCAGGGTCGTCATCAATAACTAAAATTCGTTCTTTACGCATCGGTTTTCTCTTGGGTTAAGTGATCTTCAAATGCTTTTTGGGAACAGGGCAAGGTAAAATAAAATGAAGTTCCCATCCCCACCTTGCTCTGGACCCACATTTTACCGTGGTGCGCCTGGACAATATTCTTAGCCAGTACCAGCCCCAAACCGGTCCCTTTGACATTTTGGTTGATTTCATTGTCAACCCTGTAAAACTCACTGAAAAGTTTTTGTATCTCCGGCGCAGGTATACCGATGCCGGTATCGGAAACGTTAAAGACGGCATATCCGTCATCGGGAATTGGCGCAACAGCTATGGTGATCGTCCCTTGGGGGGGCGTAAATTTAATGGCATTGCTTAACAGGTTAATAAGGACACGCTCAATATGGGAAGCGTCGGCGTAAACTTCCCCTATTTGTTCAGGAAGGAGCAAATGCAGGTTAACGCCTTTGGTGGTCATTTGGGGTGTAAGCAAATCGGAGACATTATCGACAATATTTTTAATCTTGGAAAGAACGAATTTCATCTCTTGCCTGCCGGATTCAATACGCGCGATGTCCAACAGATTATTTATCAAGGAGACCAAATTATCAGAATGGGAATTGATTTTGGCCAGACGCTCTTTGACAGCAACAGGGATTTCGCCGATTTTTCCGGCCATGAGTATGGCGGCATATCCTTTGATAGAAGTCAAAGGGGTCCTGAGTTCATGTGAAACGGCGGAAATAAATTCTGTTTTTTTCTTACTGATGTCGTTGACTTTTTGCAGGGCACTGGCCAATTGCTTGGTGCGGTCCGCAACTTTTAATTCCAATGCCTGGCTTGAGTGGAAAACTTTTTCAAATAGCTTTGCATTTTCGATTGACTGGCCTATTTGTCCCGAGAGAATGGTGATCAGCTCTTCTTCTCCTTGTGTCACCATAGAAGCGGTATACCGGTTGCCTACGAAAACAAATCCGATATTTCCGGTCTGGGTTACAATAGGAGAGAATATAAAATGTTCAGCTTCAAATACTTTGACTATTTTTTCTTTAATTTTGTTAGGACAATTGATGGAAGAAAGCGAGTGGGTTTCATAAAGAATTTTTTTAAGAGGCTCCTCAGAGTCAATATCTGTCAATATAGCTTCAGCACGGGGATTTTTATAGCCGACGTTAATGCGGACTTTTAAAAAGTTATTATCATTTGCAGTGACGATCAGGGCGCGGGAGAACCCCAAATCTTCGAAAAGCGCTGGAGAAATTTTTTGAAAAACTTCACTTTCATTAAGCGCCTGGCTTATCTGCCGGGATGTCCTTTGAAGAGAATTTAAACCATTGAGACGTTTATCCATTTCTTCCCGGGTTTTATTAAGTTCCAAATCAGTGAGGATGATCAGTTTCGCTTGTTCGTCTAAATCGTTGAAAGAACGCATCAGCTTGGCGTGCTCTTCTTTCATTTTCTTGATGGTTTCTTCCTGAGTGGTTAAAACATAAAATAGATAGCCGCAGGTGCATAGCAGGATAAGAATTATGATACCTAATGCCCATAAGATTAGAGGAGACGTCGTGTCCATGATGTCCATTTTAGGTCTGGCCGGCCATCTCGCGGCAGACGCGTTATCGAATATGCAACAGAATAAACAAAAAATCTTCCTTGTTAGGAAATGGCTATAATAAGAATACTTTCGTTATGCAAATAAATATTCTTCACGTTATCCAGCGTGTTAAATGGGCCGATCTCTCCATAGGAACACATGCCGACAATCGGCGTTGTATGGCCTAAAACATTTTTGATGGCCTGAATTTCGCTGAAAGCATTACGTCCCAGGATTTTATGACGGGCTAAGGACTCAAATACAAGGATCAGTTTAGCCTGCTTATCTGCGAGAGAGTCTTTAACTAATTCCGCCGCTTCGATAGCAGAGTTTTGGCAGGACTCATTATTGCTGATCATCAAATGCACCTCAGCGCCCTGAGGGATGCCTCCATGACATACAATACTACCGTCTGCCAAGATGTCAATGATGTTGCGTAACAAATATTGGCGGGAATCTTCCAGGTAAATGCCAAGCGGGTACATTGCTGCGTACGAATTTAAAGTGGCGTCTTTCAGCCCTTCGGCCTCGGATCCCAAAAAATGTTTATAAATTTCGACTGCTGGTTTATTGTCAATAGTATGGATTATATGGCCGTCGACTTTAGTTATGGTGCGAGGCTTTCCCAGAGGTTTAAAGCCGTTTTTACAACCAATAGCAAGAGGGTATGTCCCTCCCAGCAAAAGACCAATTGCGGAATTTTGTAATATTTGATCCTGAAAGAATTGAGAGAGTTTTTTGTACTTGAAATCATCGCTTGAAACGGCTCCCAGGACAGGGAAGCCTATGCCTAATGCTTCTTTAACGCCGCGGATAAATTGCGGACAATTTTTTTCTATACCCTGCGAAAAAGTGATGAACACTTCCCGATGGGATGAGTTTAAATCACGGATCGCTTTGTGCGCCAGGTCGAGCCCGACAGCATATACATCTTGATTTTCGATGTCTCTTACAGCGGAAACTCCAAAGACCATGTCGGTGGAATTAATACCTACAATAGCGATGCCCCGGTTAGTAACGCCATTGGATAAGATAATGCCGCCGGTGGAAGATCCGACTAAGTGTTTTGGCCTAAGAGTACGGGTTATGATTGTCTGAATTTCAGGGACAACGTATTGAGGAGAGGCAAAGATAATGATTAAATCGGTGTCGATGCTGTTGAGGTGATTTTTTACATGTACACAAGCCTGTAAAGTGGCTTCTTGAGGATCGGAGTGCTGGCTGAATCCAATACTGATACTGGTAGGCAAGTAAATTCTCCTTAAGGTCAAGAGGTGATTGCTGGTTGAAACCCCGTGTCTTGATTATAAATTCAAGGTGCCAAGTGTCAACGATATTTGTTGACGATTAAGAAGCTTTGAGATATCCTTAACATTCGATATTGATACGGCCCCATCGTCTAGCCTGGTCCAGGACGTCTGCTTCTCAGGCAGAAAACACCGGTTCAAATCCGGTTGGGGCTACCAGTATAAAAGCTCTCTCTTTGAATGAAGAGAGGATAAACGCCATGATTGTGAAAACCAGTCGTGGCATTTTTTATCTGTCGATGTTTTAAAGAGTTAGGGCATCTGTTTTTAGCGGTACTTGAGAAATTTGCCAGCTGATTTCAGAGGCGCACATAGAACTTCGCCTCAAGCCAATTTATCGAGTGAAATAGGCCCAAATATCTCCCAGTTTTTGCCTGGTAGTTTATGCTAAAATTGGCTATCAGGGCGGCTATGGCTCGTCGTAAAATGGCCATAAACTAGAAATTGGCTGATTTTTGGGAACGATATTGAGAGAGGGTTTGCTTATTTAAGGAGCGTCTTGAGCAGATCCTGCCAGAGTTTTTCCTGTTCCTGCCAATCGATCGTATTGGAGATTTGCCGCAGCTTGTATTCGGGGATATTGGAGAGGATGTTGTTATCGCCTAAGAATATTTCTTCCTGTATTTGGGGACATAGGAGCACGAAATTTCGTAATTGGTTGATTCTTTGTTGACTGATGTTAAGCCATCCGGCAATCTGTTTTAAATGGTTTGATTTGCCTTCGGAGAGAAGACTTTGAATCTGATGAGCGAGCAGCAAATTTTGTCTTATTTGCGGCTCCTTTTTTATAAGATTCTCCTTGGCTGTGGCAGGCACATGTTTTAGTTCCTGTTTTGGCACGTTAAAGGTATGCACTTTATCATCGTGTAACTGGATTTCCAAGATCTCAGTGCCGCCGTTATAACGCACTTCTTTGATTATTGATTTGATAATTGGGATTTTATGATCAAGGCTAAGCTGGTCCCATTTGTCTCCAATAATTCGAGGATCTTCTGTAATAGATCGCAGGCTTTCCACGACTTTATTGTTCATCAGATTGGCATTAACTAGTTTGGTGGGGCAAGCTTTATAACCACGCGTGTGCGCGCCAAGGCAAACGTAATGATAATATTTGAATTTCTTATGTTTCTCTGTATAAGCAATGTACATGGTTGAATTGCAGGCGTTGCAACGCAGGATATGGCTTAAGAGGCCAATTTTGGAATGTTTTGGTTTGAGACAAAACACCCGTCTGTTTGTAGCCAGAAGCTCCTGAGCTTGTTCAAAGATTTCATCTGAAATAATTCGTTCCTGCTCGCCCGGATATAAAACATTGTCATGCCGGACCTTGCCCAAGTAATATGGATTTTTGATTATTTGGTTAAGTGTTGAGCTTTTGAATTTACCGCCGCCTCGCCGTTTGCCGGTGGTGGAGGCGTATTTTTTGGTTAAATAACCTTTATCATTGATAAACCGTGTGGCCGAGATCAGCGTTCCTTCTTTTAGGTAAGCCTCGAATATTTCCTGCACAATCTTTGCTTCCGCAGGATTGACGACCAATTTGCGGTTTGCTCTATCCAGATCATATCCTATGGGAACGCACCCGCCGACCCATTTGCCTTTCCTTTTAGATGCAGCCATTTTATCGCGGGTCCGTTCGCTTATGATCTCACGTTCAAATTGGGCAAAGGACAGGAGAATATTAAGCGTCAGCCGGCCCATGGAGTTTTGCGTGTTAAAATGCTGGGTGACCGATACAAAGGTCACGTTGTGTTTTTCAAATAAAGAAAGGAGCTCGGCAAAATCGAGCAACGATCTCGATAGGCGGTCAACTTTATATACAACAACGCAGTTAATTTTGTCTGCCCTAATATCCGATAGAAGCTTTTGAAGGGCAGGCCTCTCAATATTTGCACCTGTAAAGCCGCCATCATCATATTTTTCAGATAAACAAATCCAGCCTTCATGCTTTTGGCTTGCGATATAGCTCTCGCAGGATTCACGCTGAGCGTCCAGCGTTGTAAAGTCACGATCAAGACCATCAGCAATAGATTTTCTTGTGTAGATAGCGCAATTAATCTGCTTTTTTTCTTTTTCGGGATTATTCACTATCGCCATTCCTATAAATTGAAGAAATTAAAGCCATTCCAGTGTGCTCCGGTGATCTCTTGGGCGACTGCCGATAAAGTTTTGTAATAGGTGTTTAGGTATTCAAAGCCTTTTTCAAGCACCTTGACCTGGATTGTCTGGTCTTTGTATTTTTTTGTAATGATAGTGCCCGGTATTGGCAGCCGCTTATCCCTTGAAAAAGGCATAGAACCAATCCCTTTGCCTGCCGATATGATCTGCGGTCTAAGTGCTTTATTGTTTATCGGATCATATTTGGCGGTAAGTTCATTGACTTTGGCCTTGGCGGTATTGGATAATCCGCCGTGTTTATCTTCCTGAAGTTTGTATGCGATTCTTTTTATGAGATACATTTTATTATCGCAGGGCATTTCTTGAGTTTTACAGAGCTCCTGAAAGGTTTTCTGTAAGTCCAACAGCGGCATATTTTTTAGCGCCTCAATTCGAGAGGCAATAGTTTCATCCATAGCCAGATCTCCGTTTTCTTATGTCAACATAGGGCCATAGAATCAGAGATAAATCAAGTTAATTAGGGGTTAGAAAAGTTCATTTGCAAGATTAGATTCGAGTGCTACTATTAAGCATTAAACAATCGGTGTTTATATGTTCCCCCGTGTATAAGCATTAAAAAGGGATGCTCAATGAATAAAGACAAGGATCCATCGCAGATCATTTTATATCAAACTGATGATGTCCAGACGAAGATTCAGGTAAAGATGGAAGATGAAACCGTCTGGTTAACACAAGATCAGATGGCAGACCTTTTTAATAAAGGCCGGACTACCATCACTGAGCATATTCAGAATGCCTTTAAAGAGGGCGAACTTGATGAAAAATCAGTATGTCGGGAATTCCGACGTACTGGAACTGATGGGAAAGAATATGGCGTTAAGCACTATAACCTTGATGTGATCATCTCGGTTGGGTATAGAGTTAAGTCTTTGCAGGGCACGCAATTTCGTATTTGGGCGACCCAGCGGTTGAAAGAATATATTATCAAGGGCTTTACGTTGGATGATGAACGGCTCAAGCAAGGGGGCCAGAAGGAGCGGTATTTTCAGGAATTATTACAGCGTATCAGGGACATCAGGAGCAGTGAGCGCAATTTTTACCAGAAAGTCACGGATATTTATGTCACAAGTATTGATTACCGCAAGGATGAAAAAATAACTAATGAGTTTTTTGCGACTGTGCAAAACAAGATGCACTATGCCGTCCATGGCCATACCGCAGCGGAAATCATTTCAAAGCGTGCGGACAGAAAAAAGCCGATGATGGGGCTGACAAGCTTTAAGGGTAATTACATCACGGCACAGGATATCAAGATCGCCAAGAATTATCTTACAGAAGGTGAACTTAAACAGCTTAATTTGATTGTGTCCATGTATCTTGATTTCGCGGAGTTGCAAGCGACTAACGGCCGATTAATGAAAATGGCAGATTGGATTACGAAACTCGATGATTTTTTGAAATTGAGCGAACGGGGGCGTTTAACAAATGCCGGAAGTGTCAGCGCTGAGGCGGCTGCGCAGAAAGCGGAAGAAGAGTTTGGAAAATACCGTAAGGAGAGGGGCAAGAATTACATTTCTGATTTTGATCGCGTCGTCAAAGAGCTTGAACATAAAACAGAGAAACGCAAAAGATTGAAATAAAATAGTAAAAGATTTTACATTCAATGGCTGCTGGAAAAGAAAAATGTTTATGGTTTTCATTTTTTAATCAAATGGTATGATATCCGTGAAGTTGAAGTAAAACGATTTTAAAGTGCAGTCTCCTGACCTTACCTCGCGCTACAATGTGCGTCCGGAATATGGACATTCACCCCAATGCGCCCGTGCCCGTCTCGTGAGATTTCACTGAAACGGTGCCGTCTCTCGACTACCACCTTGCGCTTATAGTGGCGTCCTTATTGGATTAATTACCCCCATTGCGCCGTGCCCATCCTGAGACTTCACCCCAATGCAGTTGTAAATTGCAATAGGGTTGAAGTCTTTTCTTTTTTTCTATAGGTTGCTTTAAAGAATCAAGACCTAACCCAAATTGCAATTAAACCAATTGGGGTTGGGTTTTTTTGTTGCAGAAGTTCCCTCCCCAATTGGATAACCAATGTTTTTTAAAAAACAGGAGGGTGTTCCATGCGTATCGAAACCATTCAACTATCATCGTTTAAAGATGCCCCGTATAACCCCCGGCTTGATCTTCAGCCAGGCCAACCGGCTTACGAGAAATTAAATCAAAGTATTATCGATTTTGGTTTTTTACAGCCGATAGTTGTAAATGAACAGACCAGACATATTATTTCTGGACACCAACGGGCGAAAATATTGCGGGGGCAAGGGATTACTGAGACTCAGGCGGTGATCGTCAATTTCTCTCTTGAGAAAGAAAAAGCCGCCAATTTGGCTCTTAACAAGCTTAGTGGGGGCTGGGACCTGGAAAAATTAGCCCATGTGTTGAGTGAATTACAAGCAATGCCGGATTTTGATATGGCGTCCACCGGCTTTGATGTAGCTGAAGTTAGTGAAATTCTAGATGGCCTTGTTCCAGAAAAAGATGGGGATGACTTTGATTTTGATGCAGCAGTTAATGATATAGAGAAACCGATCACAAAGCGGGGCGATGTTATTGAATTAAATGGACATCGGCTTGTTTGTGGGGATTCGGCTGACCCTAATGATTTAAAGCTCCTTATGGGCAATGAAAAAGCAGACATGCTTTTTACTGATCCCCCCCTACGGAATTTCGTATTATCAGGGGGACCGGCCGAATAAGGGTTTTCGTCCAAAGAAATGTCGCAAATGGCAAACAATATATCAAGATGATTTATCAAAGGAGGATTATGAAAAATGGATTGAGAAGGTGTTCTCAAATATGGATGGCTATCTTGCTCCCGGTGCCCCTATCTACGTTTTTAATGCCCATAAGCAGTTTTCTGCGATGTATGAGATGCTCACAAAACGCAAATATCATATTAGTTGCGTAATAACGTGGGCAAAACCGAGTTTTTCGATCTCATATGGAGATTACAATCAACAAACAGAATTTTGTTTGTATGGGTGGAAAGAAGACGGCGGTGTTCATAAATGGTATGGGCCTAACAATGAGACAACGCTATGGGAAATCAAGCGTGACGCGACCAAAAAGTACCAGCATTTGACACAAAAGCCTGTTGAGATACCCGCTAGAGCCATTCGCAATAGCTCCCAAAGAGGTAATATTGTCCTTGAACTTTTTGGTGGTTCAGGGAGTGCGTTAATTGCTGCGACGAGTCTCGCAAGACGCTGTTTTTGTATGGAGATTTCCGAAGCATTTTGTGATGGCATTATAAGGCGGTATATCTCTTATATAGGTCAAGATAAGGCGCCTGCGGATCTTGTGGCTAAGTACTGCAAGGAGGTCCAAGATGCAAACAAATAACGGCGGCGGCCAGGTTGGAAATCCCAAAGAAGAATCTGCATTGACGCTTCTGCAGCAAATTAAGGACGGGCAGATTTCCCCGGGGACTATCAATAAGGAAGCAAGGCAAGAGTGCGTTCAGTTAATGGATGCGGAGGGCTATACGTATCCGCAGATGGCGCAGGTATTAAAGTGCTCGGAGAAAACTATTGCGCGTGACATGAAGGATATCCGGCAGCGCAATGAACTGTCACCCAGCGCGAATTTCGCCAAGCAGTTTATTGGGGAAGTCTTTATCAAGGCCATGAATCACCATGCGCATTTAACACGACTAGCCCGCTCTAAGGATGCTAGTACTTTGGAAAAAGTACAGGCTGAATTTGCTGCATGGAAGGTATTAAAAGAGCTGCTGGAAAAGCTTCAATCTTCAGGGTATGTTTTCCAGAAACCACAGGAGATCATAGGGGATTTTTCGCATCACGTCAGCGCGGATGATGAAAAATCACTTAATGATATCCGTCTTGAGATTGCAGAGAGCGAAAGAATTCTCTCTGAGTCTGGTGGATTGACGCCACAAATGCAGCAAGAAATTAATGATGTAAAACGTAAGCTCGATAAAGCGGAGATCGAATCAAAGGTTATCGAGATAACCAATGCCCAAAAAAAGGAGATCCAAAATGAGAAATAATCTAATTAGTAAGGCAGGTTTAATCAGGCGCATGGCAGGGGAAACGTCATTGTTGGCGTTTGCACAATTGTATCTATTACATCATCTTAAGTATAAGCCTTCCCCAGCGCATCGGGAGATATATGATTTACTCTTTGATGTTTTAAAGATCCGCGGGAAAAAAATAGCCATTGCCGCACCCAGAGGATTTGGTAAGTCGACGTTGATTTCGCTTATCTATATCCTTTACTGTATATGTTATTCCAAAGAGAAATTCATAGTCATTTTTTCAGACACAACAGCTCAGGTCGAAAAATTAATGGAAAACATTAAGGCGGAGCTTAGCGAGAATGAGAAATTAAGGCAGGATTTCCCAGAGGTTTTTGAGAAAGATGGCAGGCCCAAGCCGCCGCGATGGACAAAAGATGAAATACAGACGCTTAATAAGATCAAAATTATGGCCCTCGGCTGGAGGCAGAATCCCAGAGGGCTAAAATTTGGCGTCCACCGTCCAACGCTTGCTATAATCGATGATCTTGAGACCTTGGCTAATACAGAAACTGCTGAATCACGCGAAAAAATCAAGGATTGGTATACAAAGAGTATATTAAAACTTGGTCAAGAGGGCACTAATTTTATACTGCTGGGGACCGTGTGTCATCCTCAGAGCTTGTTGAGTTATTACCTCGACCCTAAAACCCAAGGTTGGGAAAAAAGAATGTACAGTGCGATTATTTCCGATGCCACTGACCCGATTCCTTGGGTGTATTGTCTGGATGTGTACAATCATAGGGATTCTTTTAAAGATCAACAAGGGGTTGAAGCGGCGCGCAAGCTCTATGAATCAAGGAAGACTGAAATGTTAAAAGGTGTTGAGCTTCTTTGGCCTGACAGGTATGACTATTTTGACTTGCGCATAGAACAGGACAATGATCCGGTGAGTTTTGCAAGCGAGTACCAAAATAATCCAATCGATAGAGGTTCGTTGATTTTTAATATGGATGAGGCAACTTATTGGAACAAAGAGTATAAATCGCTCGATGATATATTGAAGCGGTTAGGCCGTGATGTGGGATTTTATATGTCTTGTGATCCTTCACTTGGCAAGGATACAGTTAGGGGAGATTATTCAGCGATAATCATAATTGCGATGGATTTAAAAACGAGGATAAAATATGTGATTATTGCTGATATAAAACGCCGCACCCCGGATGAGACCATTCAGGATATCCTTAACTATGCCCAAAGATTCAGATTTAGAAAAATTGGCATAGAATCAAACGGATTCCAGGAACTTATTATTAAAGAACTGGAAAAGGAAAGTCTCAAGCAGGGTATTTATATGCCCCTTGAATATATCGAAAATGGGCCGGCTGATAAAAAAATACAGAGAGTCCAGACGCTACAGCCTTTCATTAAGAATGGTACCCTTCAATTCGATAAGAATCACAAATTGTTGATAGATCAGCTTACATATTTTCCAAAGGCCAAGTATGATGACGGTCCTGATGCGCTTGAGATGGTATTTAGGATTAGTCATAGTACCCGCAAGCGGATAATGACCTCATTAAACCTGGACACAGGAAGGGCAACGGTTTTCTATAACGAATAGCGTGTAAAAGGGGCAGGGATAGTGTATAACAAAAACTTATATACTATTCTCTGCCTCTTTTATGAGGTTGCTTAACGAGGAATTAAGAGCCCGGGCGATCTTTGAAGCAACTGAGATGCCTGTATCAACTTTTCCTAACTCAATTGCTAAGAATTGACTTTAGCGTCTGCAAATCCTCTTTATTTGCAATTACAAGAAGAGTGTCCCCGGAAAGGAGCAGTGTGCCACCATTTGGAATAAAGTATTTTTCGTCCCTATAAATTAATGCAATAAGAGCGCCTTTAGGGACTCCAAGTTGGAAAAGAGGTTTTTGAACAGCAGTAGAATTATGTGGAACAATCAGATCTTCCAGATTTGCATTAATTTCTTCGGAATGTTCTAATGCTATTGGGTAATTACGTTTTGGTTTTAGCGGAATATTAACACCAAGTAGTTTTGCGACAAGAGATAGAGTTGTCCCTTGAAGAAGTACAGATGTGAGGACAATAAAAAACACCATGTTAAAAATCATATCCGCTTTGGGTATGCGAGACAAAAGCGGGAATGTTGCAAGAATAATTGGAACCGCTCCACGTAATCCTACCCAAGAGATGAATGCCTTTTCCTGAATAGTTGTCTTGGTAAACCCAAGCGAAATAAAAACACTTAAAGGTCTTGCCAGTAATATTAAGAACGCTGAAACTAATAAACCAGGACCAATGACAGGGATAATTTTTGAAGGAAAAACCTGAAAGCCCAGCATCAGAAACATGCTAATTTGCATGAGCCATGCTGAGCCTTCACAGAAGTGCTTAATGGTCTTTTTGTGAATTAGATTGGCATTGCCAATTATAATCCCCGCAAGATAAATGGCAAGAAAGCCGTTGCCATGAATAGATGTTGTTGCGGCATAGATAAAAAGAACAAGGGCAATAATTAAGGCGGGATAAAGTCCAGTGTTGTGTAGCTTAAGATGGTTTATTAGATAAATACCAGCTTTACCTAATACATAAGCGCACACAGCTCCTATCCCCATATCTATAAAGAATTCTGGTATCAGATGGAATGGAGAGAGGGTTGGATACTGCAACAAACTTATGACCCCTACGGTAAGAAAAACAGCCATGGGATCATTGCTCCCAGATTCGAATTCCAGCAGGGGCTGTAGTTTTCCTTGCAAGCCCACTTTATTTGACCTTAAAATGTCAAACACAGCAGAAGCATCTGTCGAAGATACGATGGCCCCGAGCAGCAATCCTTCTAACATCGAAAATTTAAGGAAATATATTGCAAATAAGCCCACAAAAAGGGCGGTCAATAATACACCGATTGTTGAAAGACTAAGGCCGGACAGAAAAACATTCTTAATGTCTTTTTTGTCCATGTCAAAGCCGACGGAAAAAAGAATAAAGATCAGGGCGATAGTCCCCATTGTTTTGGTCGCCCAAGGATCATTGTAGTGAACCCCTCCAACACTTACTGATCCAGCGAACATGCCGATGGTTAGAAATAAAAAGAGGGTGGGGACGCCGAAGCGGTCAGATACCTTACTGGCGGCGACGCTAAGGAATAATAACAGAGCAATGATTAATAAAATTGTTTCTATTGAAAGCATAATGTCCTTTTGGGTTTGCGAAAGCATTGATTTTAACAGAGTTTCTTAATAAAGACACGGAATGAGATTTTAAAAGACTTTTCAATCAGCTTTTCGTGGTTAAGGCTTGAATGCCTAATTTCGAAATACGAAATAAATATTTCGAAATACTTGACAAATGTTTCGAAATATGCTATTTTTGTGTTAGATGGAATGATGAGATTGAAAGGAGAAATACAAGTTGAATAAAAAAATGGTTGTACACAAGAATGACAAGTTTGAAGAAATGCAAATAGATCCGGATGTGCCTCTTTATACAAGTAGCGTGGTGTGCCGTTTATTGGACGTACCTATTTGGGTACTGAAACAGTTGGACAATGAAGGGATAGTAAGTCCTCCTCGTAAAAAGCAAGGTAATGCAAGGCTTTATTCTAAGCGTGAGTTGAAAAGCCTTAAACATGCTTGGTTTTATATGAAGGAACATCATGTCAATGTAGATGGATTAAAGGTCATTCTTAAAATGGAGCTGGATAATTCTAAACAACAGAAAGAATAAAAAATTTTATCTTAAAACTGGCACTCTATCTATACAAGTGCCAATTATATAAGCAACCAGCATCAAAATAAAGGAGGTAATGAAATGACAAATTTTCCTATCAAAAGAAATCAAAATGTAGCGTTTACCCCCTTTTCGGACTTGGAAAATCTCCAAAGGGAAATGAACAGGCTTTTTGACTTTTTACCTTCAAGACACGGATACGATGATACATCCTTGTTGGGAGGGCAATGGGCCCCTGCTGTTGATATTTATGATTCCAAAGACAGTCTTGTTGTTAAAGCGGATCTCCCGGGACTAACCAAGGATGACATAGAAGTATCCATTCAAGAGAATATTCTAACTATCAGTGGAGAAAAGAAGCAGGAATCGAAAGTTAACGAAAATGATTATTTAAGGACCGAGCGGTTTTATGGTAGTTTTCATCGGGCCATATCGTTACCGACAGAGGTAGAACGTGGTAAGGTACAGGCAAATTTCAAAGATGGTGTCCTGGAATTGACCTTGCCCAAGAAAGAAGAAACAAAGCCATTACAGATTAAAATTGATGTGAAATAGTCATTTTGAAAGGAGGGAAGTTGATATGTTTGACAAAATTAAAGGAAATTGGGAAACACAGAATAATCATCATATTGTTCGTCCACCCGTTGATATTTATGAGACAGACAAGGAAGTTGTCCTTTGTGTTGAGATGCCAGGTGTTGGCAAGGACACGCTCAATGTAGAAATCCAGGGAAGTAATCTGACTATCAATGGCATTAGGAAAAAAGACCATATCGAAGAGAAATATAATGCCATTTATAACGAGCGTTATACAGCCGTTGAGTATAGACGGGAGTTTCAGCTGAATGCTGAAGTTGATCAGCATAAAATAACCGCCAATTATCAGAATGGGGTTTTGAAGGTGACGCTGGTCAAGTCTCAAGAGGCACAGCCTCAAAAAATAGCCATAACGTAAAGGGTCTCTAGGGGAAGAAGGTTTCTATAACTGGAAGGAGGTTAAAAATGAACATTAAAAAGATTTTTGGAATTTTTTTCACACTAATATTTTTATGTAGTTTCGCATTCTGCGGCGGCCTGAATGCGCAGAGTAATGATCCTAATGATCAAGAGATGTGTGTAACCCAAAATGATTTAAAAACAAGTGTCCAAAACCAGCAAAAAGAGACACAAAAAACAGAGGATAAAAAGCTCATTCAGGAAGCCTTGAATGCTTATGATCAGACCTTAAAGGCCGTAGGTTTTCTTGATAAAGGCAACAAAGACAAAGCCTTTGAGGCCTTGGAGCAGGCGGTAGGCAAGCTTGATATATTGACTGCGCGGTTTCCACAATTGGCTTATTTGCCTATCAATATGAACGTTGGGACATTAAGTCTTAATGAAAATTTGGATGCGATTAAGCAGCACAGGGCAGAAGTTGAATCCTTAATCAAGAACGGGTATTTACAGGCAGCCAGGAGGATACTTGATAATCTTGTCAGTGAAATACGTATCACGAGTGTCAATCTTCCTATGAGTACCTATCCTACAGCAATCAGGGGCGCTGCCAGCCTGATTCAGGAAAATAAAATTGCTGAGGCCCAGAAATCTCTCCAGGTAACTTTATCCACCTTGGTTATATTGGAGAACAGCATTCCTATTCCTATATTAAATAGTCAATCGTATCTCCAAGGGGCTTCCAAGATTGTTTCTTCAATAACCCCTGACAAATTGACACAGGACAAAAAAGATCAGGTTCAGGCCCTGTTGAAGAAGGCCAATGATCAATTAGAAATTGCGGAAGAATTGGGATATGGCAAGCATGATGTGGAGTTTGCCCAATTGTACAAGGACATTCAGGAAATCAAGAATAAGATTACAAACAATCAGGAGTCTTCCAGCTTTTTAGATAAATTAAAAATACGCCTGGAAGATTTTAAGAACAGAATTTCTAAATAATTTATTGAATCAACACTTTGTGATTATAAAAAGAGTGCTTTATGTGGTTAAAAGGGTTGTTGTGGAAATCTGTTATTCGTAATGCTGCTAGAAAACATGGGATGCTTGATCCTGTTGAACTGCTATCCCGTTTACAGAATTTTGCACAACCCTCCGAAGTAACGGTCCCGGTAGAATTGTTACGTGCCGGGATCATTTTTCACGCCAGGGGGCTTATCAACAGCCAGGCCATTCAACATAATCTTGATTGGGTTTGGCCCTATTGGGTCAAATGCCAATTCAACCCCGTCCATGAATCTTTCATACCCAGGGCTTTTTCTATAACACATATCAATTTGACCCATCGCAATTGGACGGCTGTTGGGCTCCCTGACACGAAACAATGGCCGATCGTTGATCCCAGGGGATTGGTGACCCCTTTTTGGGATGGTTGGTCCATTGATGCCTGGATTATCCCTGAAAATGGTGATCCGTTATTTCCTTCGGGCAGCAAACAATCTTCCCAAAGATTGATTATGAAGGATAATTTAATGGTGAGCTCGGAAGTTAAAAATAATCAGTCGAGCATTATTTCAAACGTTGATGTTACTCTCAAAGAAGGTGATTTTTTTTGTAATTTAAATATTAAAGGTCTTTCCACGCAGCCTGGATGGCTGGCTGTTGTTTTAAGGCCCTATAATCCGGAGGGTATTAGTTTCATCCATGAAATTGAGCAGTTGGATGATCATAAACTTTGGAAGGTTAATAAAAAAGAACTGATTAGTTTTGATCAAATACCGGATCATACTTTGTTTTCATCTTATAAAGAAGGTGATGTTTACGGTCGTTTAAACAATAAAGATGGTAATCCTTTAGTTAATGAAAATAAAAAAAGACATGTCAAGTGTAAGGTTGGCATGGCAACGGCTGCTGCGTTATTTCCTTTGCAGGCAAGAACGCCTAAAGAGGTGAGTATCCATATTCCTTTGGAAAAGGAGAACAAAACTTCAATTATATTTTCACATAGCTGGCGTGAAAGTTTGGCAGATACCTGTTCATTGAACGTACCAGACAGTAAATTTCAATTTTTATTTGATGCTTCCATCAGGACAATGGTTTTGTTTTCTCCTGATGAAGTCTATCCTGGGCCTTATACCTATCGAAGGTTCTGGTTTAGAGATGCCGCTTTTATTCTTTATAGCATGTTATGCATGGGGCTGACCAAACGTGTCAAACGCGTGTTGGATACCTTCCCGGATAAACAAACTCCTTTAGGGTATTTCCTTTCTCAAGATGGTGAATGGGATTCCAACGGTGAAGCTCTTTGGATCATGGGTAAATACTGCCAATTAACAGGAGAAAAACCTGATCCATTTTGGAGGGATGCCATTAAAAAGGGAGCTAGATGGATTATGCGTAAACGGCTTGCTCCTAAACCGCAAAAACCACATGCCGGTTTGCTGCCTCCGGGGTTTAGTGCAGAGCATCTTGGTCCCAATGATTATTATTATTGGGATGATTTCTGGGGTGTGGCTGGTTTGAATGCCGCTGCGTATTTGGCCGGACTTTATGGTGATCATGAGGATGCCAAGAGATACGTCCAAGAAGCTAATGATTTTTGGAGCTGTATTGAGGCGAGTCTCAATGCAGCACATAAGTCCCTTGGACAATTGGCCATGGCAGCCTCACCGTACCGCCGTCTTGATGCCGGCGCCATTGGTTCTATTGTTTCAGGCTATCCCTTACAACTTTTGGGAGAAGATGAGCCGCGTCTTTTGAATACTGTCGAGTTTCTTTTGAAGAATTGTATGGTCGGTGGTGGGTTTTTTCAGGACATGACCCATTCCGGCATCAATCCTTATTTAACTCTTCACATGGCCCAAGTTTTACTTAGGAATGGGGATTCTCGATATTTTAAATTAATGCAGACCGTGGCAGACTTAGCAAGCCCGACCGGACAGTGGCCGGAAGCAATACATCCTCGCATTAAAACCGGTTGTATGGGGGATGGACAACATGCCTGGAGCTCTGCTGAATGGGCGATGATGATCAGAAATTGTTTTGTGCGCGAAGAGTTTTCAAGCAAGAAGCTTGTTTTATGTTCAGGGATACCACAGAGTTGGCTAAATTCAAAAAGGAGGATTGTTTTTGGAGAAACATTGACCTCATTTGGTCCTATCCGTCTGGAAGTCAGGAATAATCAAAAGAAAATAACAGTCAGCTGGGAAGGGCATTGGCGTAATGAGGAACCAACTATTGAAATAGCCCTTCCTGGTTATGGCAAGAAAATTGCTTTAGCCAAAGAAGCTTCTATAACTATTGATGAGAAAGAATCGTATTGAGGGGTCTATGAAAATTCTGATGGTGTCAAATACATACACTCCAATTGTAGGAGGAGTCGAAAGATCAATACAATCCTTTACCAGGGAGTATCAAAGGTTGGGGCATGATGTATTGATTTTGACCCTTGAATATGATGGGGCGCCTTGTGACGAAAAGGGGGTTGTGCGCATCCCGGCGTTACGTCGTTTTAATGGAAGCGATTTTTCCGTCAGGCTTCCTATCCCTGTAAACTTGTCTGGCAGTCTAGATGAGTTTAAACCAGATATCATTCATTCTCACCATCCCATTATTTTAGGGGATACGGCTTTAAGGATCGCCAATAAATATAAAGCACCCATTGTCTTTACCCATCATACGAAATATGAAGATTATACTCATTATGTGCCGTTGGATTCTCCTGAATTAAAGAAATTTGTGATTGAGTTAACTACCGGATATGCAAATTTGGTTGATTGTGTCATTGCCCCAAGTCAAAGCATTAAGCAGATGCTTCTCGAAAGGGGAGTGAAAAAGCCCATTGAGATGATACCTACGGGTGTTGATTGTGAAAGATTTAGGCATGGGGATGGTTTGAATTTTAGAAATGAATATAAGATCAATTCCAATGATTTCTTAGTGGGACATGTGGGCAGGTTGGCTGTTGAGAAAAATTTAATATTTTTAGTCAAATCAGTCATCACCTTTTTGAAATATCATTCCCATGCCAGGTTTCTATTGGTAGGTTCGGGCCCAAGTCTTGCCCAAGTAAAAGATATATTCAAAAAAGAAAAGCTTGAAGATCGGCTGGTTCTCACAGGGGCTTTAGAAGGTCAAGAATTGATTGATGCCTATCATGCCATGGATGTATTTGCTTTTAGTTCGAAAACAGAAACACAGGGAATCGTTTTACTGGAGGCATTAGCGGCAGGTGATCCTGTGGTGGCCCTGGATGCAACAGGAGTCAGGGACTTTATAAAAGACAGGCTGACGGGGCGAATTGTCTTTAGAGAAAACACGGAGGATTTCTGTGAAGCGTTAGATTGGGTTTTTGGGCAAGATAAACATTTAGAAAAAGAATTGAAAAATAATGCAAGACAGACCGCGGCATCATTTTCTTTGGACAGGATGGCCAGTCAGTTTATAGACCTTTACAAATCCCTTTTAAAGAAACGTTTTGTCAGTTTTGATATAGAAAACAGCCCATGGGTATCAGCTTTGGGAAGAATCAAGGTTGAGCGCGATTTGATCAGTAATTATGCAGAAGCTGTTGGGGCGGTTATTAAAGATAAAATAAAAGAAAAAAGATTTTCAAAGAGTACCAATAATATTAAGGAGGGAAGGGTATGAATAAAACACATTTTTTAATCAAGAAAGTATCAGTAATAGCTGTAATGGTAGGTGGATTATTAATGAGTTCAAAGGTTTGGGCTGATGATACCGCCGAGTTAAAAGATCAGATCCAAGCCTTGCAAAGTAAGGTTGATCAATTGCAAGCCCAATTAGCGAGTAAACAAAACTCTGCGCCTGGGGCATATTCTCCAACTAATGTTATTTATGATCAATTTGAAGACCCTTTCGCACAAATGATGAGAATGCAAGCTCAAATTGATCGTAACATGGGGCAGGCTTTTGCCGATAATGGTATGGCTTTTACCCCTAGAATGGATATGAAGCAGACGGATAAGCAGTATATTGTGACGATGGATATTCCCGGCATGGACAAAGACAAGATCAATGTTGAAATAAAAGACGGAGTATTAACCGTTTCGGGCCAACGGCAGACTGAAAACGAGCGCAATAACAGCCAATATTATTATCAAGGCAGATCCTATGGAAGTTTTATGCAGGCAATCCCTTTACCTAAGGACGCCAAAAAGGATCAGATAGAAGCTGCATATAAGAATGGCGTCTTAACAATCAAGGTCGGACGTATGACGAAAAAAGAAGAAAAAGCGGAGAATGAAAAAATTACGATCAATTAATAAATATGAATTCCTGCCCCCCGGGCGCAGAGGCAGGCGTTCAAAAGCGCAAAAGTTATACGGCAGCCCGCCGCTTTAACTGCCCGCGCCGGGGGATTTATTTATAAGGGAATTAAATAATGACTATGAAAAAAAACAATTCTCCCGAAATAAAACAGTTGGTCAATTTAAACCAGGTGCCGGAAAGTTTACGCAAAGGACTACAGTCTGAAGCTAAGCGGCAAATAGATCGTTTGATTTACCGTCTGAAACGTTACCCCCTGGATGAATCTCCATCGATATATTTAAACACTCATCATTTGAACAGCGCTGATGAATGGCAGACCCATATCATTTTGACGCTGCCCTCAGAAATCATTTCCGTACAGGAACAATCCTGGGATATGCCGTTGCCGTCACTTAAGAAAAGTTTTGAGTTATAATTTAATCAGCTCGACCGTTATATCACCAATAAGCGCCATACCAAAAGTCAAGACCGAAAGGATACTGATAAGCAGGGTAAGATGAATATTTCCGGCAATTTGGATCAAGCCGTTGACAATAAACAAAGGGAGACTTTTATATTTCTGCTTAAACCCCATTTGGACAGTCTTCGGAAGATTGCAAGTAGAGAAATTTATAATCTGGAAATTAAAGAAAATATCCGTTTGGGGGCTGTAAGCATTGAGGATTTAATCAATGAAACTATTTTAAAAGCATGGAGGGATTACCGCAAAAAGGCAAAAGCTATAAATCTTGACCAGTGGCTGGTACAGATCCTTTTTCAGATTATTAAACAGGCAGTTGAGAAAGAGAGAAAATTTCTTGGTCTTTCAGACGCCATGAAACCTGTTCCTATGGATGATGTAGGGGTTGAACCGGATTTTGATTCCGATCAATGGTGGTGGAGCCAGATTGAGCCTGCTGATGACATTTTGTGGGAAGATCTACTGCCCGGGGAAGAATCTCCGGAATCATTTCGCCAGCTGACCCAGCAGGAAGAAAATAAAATACTTATGGATGCCCTAAGTCTTTTACCGGAAGAAGACAGACAAATTTTTAGTCTTTTCGCTTTAGATGGATATGATCTTTCAGAAATTTCCAAGATTACGAATCAACCATTAAAGAAAATCAAAGATATTATTGAAAAATCCAAAGATAAAATTCGGGATCTATTGCAGAAATAAGAAAGGAGTTTGTATATGTTTTAAAAAATTGAAATAACAAAAATATTTTTCAGTATTTTAGCGTTAACATTTGTTTTGTCCCCTGGGTTGTCATACGCAGATTGGTCTGTGGGTTTAAGTGTTGGTGGCCCGGGATACTATCACGATGATCATGGTTTTTATCGATGGCATGACCATCCTCATTATGGGTGGCATTTTCATCATCTACCTGCTGGGTATTTTACGGTTTGGGTAGGAGGGGTTAAATACTATTATTATGATGGATTGTATTATACCTATGTAGGTGACGGAGATTATGCTTTGGTAAATCCGCCTGTAGGGGCTGTTGTCACGACTATTCCAACAGATTTTCAACCGGTCATTGTTAATGGAGTGACCTATTATCTGAATAATGGGACTTATTATGTCTATACGCCACATGGTTATCAAGTTGTTGCAAAGCCAGAAGCGGTTGTGCCGCCGGCAGTTGTTGTGCCAGCGCCAGTTGTGACTGCTCCTGTGGCCAATCAGGATACGTTTCCGGTAAATATTCCTAATAGTAATGGCGGTTATACAACTGTTGTTATTAAAAAATCGGGAAATGGTTATGTCGGACCGCAGGGAGAATTTTATCCTGAATTCCCTAAAATAGAACAGTTAAAAGCTATGTATGGGAAATAAAACCCAGGAAGGAGTTCCCTATGTGTATATTTGATCATTGGGATGGCTTTTGAAGAATTTGCACAAAAGAAGAAAGATTTGGGGACTTGATTTATAAGTGATTGGTGATGTCCACCCGGAGGAATTAAAAATATTAAAAAAGGTGTTTTTATAGGTAGATAAAAATCGCATTCTTTTATTCAAAGATTTCAACTGCTACAACTGAAATAAAACACGAGGAGGTTTTAAATACACAGTGGATGCTGCAGCAGCTTGTTGTAAATGCGTATTCTTGTTAAGAATGTCTAAAAAAACAAGCTCCAGAAAGACCTCACAACCAGTTAAAAACCCTGAAACACAGAGAAGGATGACCAATAAAATATTTTTGCAGTGGATAATAAAAAGTGGAACTTTTAGTAGAGTAAGGGTATATTAACGGCATGCCTTTATTGGTCTATCTTGATGAATCTGGCGATCATACATTGGAAGCGGTGGACAAGGATTTCCCGTTGTTCGCGCTGGCTATGTTTATTTGTGATGATGTGATCTACAACCAGAAAATTGTTCCAGAAGTATCCCGGTTGAAGACTGACTTTTTTGGGCACGAGGCGGTTATCCTTCATTCGCGGGAGATTAGAAAGACCTTGGGCGACTTTCGTATCTTAACAGATGCTAAAAAACGTCAGGAATTCTATACCAGGATCAACAAGATCATGGGTGGCTTTGATTATACTTTGATTGCATCTGTGATCCGCAAACAGGAGCATAAAGACCGTTATGGAGTAGAGGCAAAAAATCCGTATGATCTTGCTCTGGTGTTCACCTTGGAGCGGTTGTTGCCGTTACTTGAAGAGAAGGGGCAGAAGAAGGTACACATCCTTGCAGAAAGCCGTGGCAAACGGGAAGATGACGAACTGATGCTTTGTTTTTTGAGGACTGTCAGCCAAGGGACGGATTATATACCTGCAGAGCGTTTCAAAAGAATTGAGTTTAGGTTAAGATTTGTTCCCAAAAATATGAATATTATTGGAATGCAGTTAGCCGATCTGGCAGCTTATCCAATAGCAAGGCACGTTTTGAATCCGCAGTCTGAGAATTTGGCGTATGAAGTTTTAAAAGGGAAGTTTTATCGTGGTAAGGGGCAGGTCTATGGACTTAAAGTGTTTCCATAAAAACAAACGGCTCCGATT
This sequence comes from Candidatus Omnitrophota bacterium, assembly GCA_015233675.1. Lineage (GTDB taxonomy): Bacteria > Omnitrophota > Gorgyraeia > Zapsychrales > Fredricksoniimonadaceae > JABDGZ01. Next base: position 12,685 of record JADFXH010000010.1, on the reverse strand, counting down.
TGCACCAGAGCCGTTTGCCGACCGGGAAACCCCAGTCCCTTAAATCTAATTAGAGTATACATCCTACCGTGGCATTGTCAAATGTTTTGAGTGTTTTGGGATATTCCGGAGAAATCAACTCCAGAGGATCAACATTGTGCATGAAAATGATTATCAAAATAATTCCAATCAAGAGCGTTCTGCCATTGAGGCAAGAATAAAGAATATTGATGAACAAATTGTTTTATTGAATAATCTCAAAGTTCAAAATCTTGTCAAACTACAATCTTTTCCGCTAAGCACCACACTCCAGACCAATTCTTTATCAAACGGTCATATATCCGATGAGAAAATAGCATTGTTTAAAAGTTATTTCCGTGGCCGTGAGGATGTTTATTCCAAGCTCTGGATTAACAATAAAACCGGTAAGCGTGGATATAGTCCCGTTTGTAAACATGAATGGAATCGGGCTTTATGCCGCAAGCCTGCTATTAAATGTTCCGAGTGTCCTAATCAGGGGTTCCTTCCTTTGGATGAAACTGCCATCAAGCAGCATTTGAACGGCATCCAAGTCATGGGTGTTTATCCAATGCTCAAGAATGAAAGTTGTTATTTTTTGGCTATAGATTTTGATAAGGAGCATTGGATGGACGATGTGCAGGCAATTATGCAAACCTGCCATGAAGAAGGAGTGCCAGCAGCTGTTGAGCGTTCTAGATCAGGAAATGGTGGGCACGTATGGATATTCTTTAGCGAAGAAGTACCCGCCGTTTTAGCAAGACGGCTGGGGAGTTTTTTAATTACACAAAGCATGTCCAAACGCTATCAAATGGATATGAAAAGCTATGATCGTTTATTCCCCAGTCAAGATACTTTGCCTAAAGGCGGTTTTGGAAATTTGATCGCTTTACCATTTCAAAAAGAAGCGGGGGCCAATGGCAACAGTCTTTTTATCGATAAAAATGGGAAGCCGTATACAGATCAGTGGCATTTTTTAGCATCAGTTAAGAAGATGTCTTATAAAGAGGTTGAGGAAAAGGCAGAACAAGCGATCAAAACAGGACAAGTTATTGCTGCTCGCCCAAGTCCTGTTCAGGAAGATGATGAACCGTGGATGCGGCTTCCTTCTGGTAAAAAACGATTTAAGGTCGATGTTAAAGATTTACCCCAATCTATAGATGCTGTTTTAGCAAACCGTATTTATATTAAGACCGGACAAGGTCCTTCGGTTTTGTATAATCAGTTAAAACACCTGGCGGCGTTTCAGAATCCTGAGTTTTATAAAAAACAAAGGATGCGTTTTTCAACTCATGCCACCCCAAGGGTTATATGTTGTGCGGAAATTATTGACGGTTATCTTGCCCTTCCCCGTGGTTGTTTGGAAGATGCGCAGGCTTTGCTTAAAGGATATGATGTCAAATTGAATATAGAAGACAAACGTGTGGCTGGCCTTGAAACCAATTTTGATTTTGATGGTACTCTTAATGAAGAACAAGAAGAAGCTCTAGAAGGCGTTCTCGAAGTTGACTTTGGGGTCTTTGTAGCCCCACCCGGAACAGGTAAAACAGTGTTAGCGATAGCAGCTATTGCTAAACGCAAGACGAATGTTTTAGTCCTTGTCCACCGTAAACCCATTATGGATCAGTGGCGATTACAGTTGGCATCATTTTTAGGTATTAACAAGAAAGAAATTGGTCAAATCGGGGGAGGTAAGAATAAGGCAACCGGCGTTATTGATGTTGGTATGGTGCAGAGCTTAGATATGGCAGAGGGTGTTTATGATGGCATTGCCAATTATGGTTTTGTCATTGTTGATGAATGTCATCATGTGGGGGCGGTCTCATTTGAAAAAGTATTAACTCAGGCTAAAGCAAAATATGTTTTGGGATTAACAGCGACACCTTATCGTGGGGATGGGCACCAGCCTATTATCCACATGCAGTGTGGGCCGATTTGTCATAGGATTAAACAAAAGGATATGACGGCACATATTTCAAGTTCGATAGTTATTCCAAGAGCAACAACTTTTTCTTATCCATGGATAGAAGGTTCAAAAATAGTAGATCTTTCCAGTCGAATGGTTGAAAGCCATGAACGTAACCAGTTGATCATTGATGACATCATCAATGTTTTAGATGCCGGTAGATTTCCTTTGATCTTGACAGAACGCCGTGAGCATTTGGAAATGCTGGCAAAGCTGTTGCAAGGAAGGGTAGAATTTCTGGCCGTTTTGCATGGAGGCATCAAACAGAAACAGAGGCGTGAAACATTCCAACAAATAAAAGATTGCCCGGACCATTGCCGTAAAGCCATTTTAGCTACAGGTTCCTATATCGGGGAGGGCTTTGATGAGCCGCGGTTGAATACTTTATTTCTAACTATGCCCAGTTCATTTAAGGGAAAAATCGTTCAGTATGCTGGACGTCTTCATCGCTATCATAAAGATAAGCAGGATGTTCAGATTTATGATTACGTAGATCATGAAGTGTCGGTGTTAGGAAGGATGTTTCAACGGCGCTTAAAGACATATAAATTGTTGGGGTATGAAATAGATGCAAATAAATCCCTCTCAAGAAACTAGTGAATGCTGGCTCTTTGCTAACCGACTGCAAGGAACATATCCGCCGCATTCTAAAAATGGTGGTAAGTGGTTGATTTTTGTTCCCATTGAACGGATCGATAATGCATGGTCCAAGATTAAATTGGCGACTGAAGCAGGAAAACTAGGGGAAGAATCAAAGGTAGCCACAGCTAAGGTAAATCCCAACACAACAAATTCAAATGTTAAAGTCATCTGCGTTTATACCTATGATTGGACGGATGAAGAAGATGTCATGCGAATTCGCCAAGAGCTTCGTCAATTGGGAATAACACGGAAGATACCATATAAAGCGGATGAAGATACGGATTCCGGCAGATACGCTAACAAGGGGAAGGGACGCATTTCCAAATATTATATTTGAGGATGAAATCGAAATATTGTCCATGTCCGGACAAAGAGAGGGGGCCATTGATATCTCTTAATCCCTCAAAGAGTTACGTATTTTTTAGCCAAAAATGACCGGACAAAATGGACATAATTTTAGCCATTTTTAGTCGTTTTTCTCAATAACAGTTGCTCACCATTTCAAAAATCACCCCCGGAATTCTATCTCTGAACGCTAAAATCCGTTGGTCTTGCATGATAAAGCAGCTATAATGCGCTTGAGCAATTCAGAGATAACTGCCCTTTGGCATGCGGCTGAGGGCTACCAAATCGGATAAGTCGGGACTTTTTCCCTGTAACCTCTTGAAAACTAAATTGGTTACGGTGGTTCTAAAAGTTCCGTTCTCATAATAGATTTTATCTGGGAAGATTAAACGTTGGAACCGCTGTTTAAGGTCAATATTGCCGGCGGCCCAATGGGGAGCGAAGTTGGTCACGAAGAATTTGCAGTATTTTAGACAATCTTCTAAATCAGTTTCTGATCCTGTCTTTAATTCACTGAGTTCAATTTGTTTAGCTGAAACCTCGTCTTGTAATTCCTTAACCCTCAGTTTATAGGTCGTATCATCCATCGTTCCTTTGATGACTAATTCATCAAGGCGGTCTTTTTTAACGTATAGAGTCTTTATGCTGTGTTCAACTTTAGTCTGAATTTCAATTTGGTCGGATTGCTTTTTTCTCCAAACATCAAGGAGTATGGCTTCAAAAAGGTTTAATGTGGCATTATCAGGACGATAGAATTCCAAATGTTCTTGAAATCGATGCTCTAATTCGCGTTTAGTGACGCTTAGAGAGCAACCTTTTGTATAACAACGGTAGAAACCATATTTAACTTCTTTACGGCCCGTAGACCAGCCCCCAGTCAATTTATTGCCACATTTAGGGCAACTCACAAACCTCCGTAAAGGAAAATCCGGATGGTTTCTATAATACGAAGTTATTTTGGGGCGTTTGCCATCCAAAAGGAGTTGAACTTTGTAAAAACTTTCTTTGCTAATTAGCGGTCTATGGATGCCATCTATAGGTTCGGATAGCCAACTATGTTGTATAATTCCAGCATAAATAGGATTTCTTAATACATCATTGAGTCTTTTTTCGTTAATTCTTTTAAAACCGTTCTTTCTAAATTCTTTTATAACATCTGATTGTTTGTAGAGACCAGTTTCGATCAATTCAAATGCTTTTGTTATAAATACACTCTCTTCTGATGGTATGAGTAGAGTTTTTCCAAAAGTATCACGGCTTTGTTTATATCCAATAGGCGCACGCCAGCACCAACGACCAGATTTTATAGCTTGTTGCATACCATTCTTTGTCCGCTCACTCTTTATATCATTGTCCCATTGTCCCGAAGCTGTGATCACAGTTTTCATGAATTTCCCAGTAGGGGTATTATCAAGGTCTTCTGTTATAGAAATAATTTCAATCTTTAACTTATTAAAAAAGCGAACGAGGTCATAATAATCTCCGATATTTCGGGATAGACGATCAAGTTTGTAAAAAAGAAGAGCATCAATAATGGCATGATTTTTTGTGCAGAAATGGAGTATTTTCTTTAATTCTGTTCTGTCTGCGGTTTTGGCACTTTCCCCTCTTTCTTTGAATACTTCTACAACCTCATATCCTTTTCGGAGGGCATACTCTCGACAAGCTGATTCCTGGGCTGGTAAAGAATATCCCATGTCGGCTTGATCTTTTGTTGAAACCCTACAATAGATAATGGCTTTCATATTTCAAAACGAACCCAAATTGGCGCTGGACACATTAACGTCCGCGACCTGGGGAGGTGGTATTGATTCTCCCTTGCGCATTCGAGTAAGCCTTTCAAGGTTTAATTGTATTTTTAGAATCGCATTCAAAGACGCTACTTTATAACGTTGAAATTTGAGAATTTCATCGCCAACATTATTTTCTAATTTCAAATCGTATGGGGAACTCTCTAAACCAATGCTGGTAGCGTTTTTATTTAATGCGCGTGAAAGCAATTCGCTTTCCACTATGCTGATTCTCCGATAAACCAGAAGGTTAGAAAGCATAATTTCAAGCAACTGTTCCTCATACACATTTGATGGATCAAATACAGCATAAATATCATCGCAAAAGTCTTGATTTAACTCTTTGTCTTCGGCGGTTAATATTTTGCTAAAGAATCCATGTTTTCTTGCATTTAGGCGGCTTGTGTTTTTGCCTTCTTCTGTTTTAACTCCACCTAACAAGGCATTATTTTGATTAGCTTCTATTTGTTTTTGGGTTGTCATTTTGTCGTATTTTATCAAGATAATCGTCAATAAGGATATGTGCCATTTGATAAAGGGAGTCTCGTATTTCGGTTATTTCAATGTCATTCAAATTTGGTAAATATTTCTTACATTCTTCGACAGAGAGCATGGCCGGCTCCTGGCGCAGTAAATGAAGCGCCATTCTGTCCGTCGTTCATGTTCTCTCTGCCACATCGGATAAAGGTTCATAGTTTTAAAAGGTCAGGTTTTTTCTGTCCCCTTTTTATTCATTTTAAATGGAATCTGTCTTGTTAATCGTACGATTTCTCCACCATGCTTTTTTATTATCACTGTTTGGAACGCCTTTTCTCCAATAATTTTTTGAATTTCTTCCGCCTTTTTTAATATTTCTTCTTCTGCAAGAATTTGAATAATTTCACCATTCTTTAGTTGAATGGTGACTTGGGAATAATCTTTATTACGAAGCAGTTTGAGAACCTCAATTTCATTTACATTAGTGGTTTTTTGTGCATTTTCAGCTTCGTGGAGACCAATATATAATTCATTATTTACATTTAAAGGACCAAGTTTCTTCATTTCCAGCATCCTATTAACGAGCGGATTTATTTTAATAAAGACGTAGCTTTGGGGTTTATCAAAGCGGAGGAATCCCATTTTAAATAAATCATAGAATTCTAAATCAGTATCAAGTATAAAAGTTGCCTTCAAGTCAGTTAAAAGGTAAACGGTTAAACCCATTTGCATCATTTCTATGGCAAATCTGAAATGGTTTGCCCTTTCTTGCAGCATAAAGGTTTTTATAAAATTGAGTGATTCCAGAGGTGTGCCAAATTTATCTCGAATTTCTTTTAAGATCATTAACATAAAGGTCTCTTTAGCAGAAAACACCCTCCATTTAGCATCGTTTTTTTCTCTGGGAGGGAGAAGTCCCTTTGATTCCCAGTCGTTTAACTGCCTATAAGACAGACCAATGCTGTCTTGAAGATCACCGGCTTTTAAGATTTTATCTTTTGAAAAATTTTCAATGTTATCAGACATAAATTATACCTCACCGTTCAATTCTATTATACTTAAATAAATTGAACCTTCAAGTATAATTTGTAGCTAAAGATTTTAAAAGGTTACGAACGTTTTAATGGAACGTTTTAATGGATTGCGACAAATCGTTCTTTAGTGTAAAATGTAAAAAAATAGTTCAATAGTAGTTCGACAGTTTATCAAAATTCAATGAAACTTAAATTCCCAAAAGACTTTACTAATAAAATTATCTGTGGCGATTGCATCGAAGTTATGAAGCAAATCCCCAATGAGACAATAGATTTGGTCGTTACCAGCCCGCCGTATAATCTTAAAAATTCCACAGGAAATGGAATGAAAGATGGCAGAGGTGGGAAATGGTCCAATGCAGCTTTAATTAATGGCTATTCTCATTACAACGATTGTATGCCTCATGATGAGTATGTCGCATGGCAGATTAACTGCTTAAATGAAATGTTTCGAGTTATAAAGAATGACGGGGCAATTTTTTATAATCACAAATGGCGGGTTCAAGATGGTCTTCTTCAAGACAGGCATGATATTGTTAAACATTTGCCAGTTCGGCAAATTATTATTTGGAAAAGAAAAGGTGGGATCAATTTTAACGCTGGATATTTTTTGCCTACCTATGAAGTGATTTATTTAATTGCGAAACCTGACTTTAAATTAGCCCCAAAGGCCAATGCTTATGGGGATGTTTGGGAATTTACCCAGGAAATGAAAAATGGACACCCCGCTCCTTTTCCTATTGCTTTAATTGATCGTATTATTTCTTCAACCACAGCAGAAGTCATACTTGACCCATTTATGGGATCTGGAACGACTGCCGTAGTCGCTAAAGGGTTGAAACGAAAATTTGTAGGTATCGACATATCGCCAGATTATTGCGAATTGGCAGAAAAAAGAGTAGGCAATAAGAAAAATAATGAATTATTAAGTTTGGTCCCACAAGGAGAGTTATTTGCCGCCACAAGTTCCTCAATACACTAAAGAATCTTTGATCGAGAAACTAAAAGATATTTCAAAACAGGGGTGGATTGCTAATAAAAGGCACGGCAATCATGGGGGGATAGGCAACACTTTAGAAGATTTAATAGGCATAGAAGAAAATAATTTGCCAATTCCAAACGCTGCTGAATGGGAACTTAAAACCCAACGTATAAATAGCGGTTCATTAACAACTTTATTTCATACCGAGCCGTCTCCAACGGCCATGAAATTCGTTCCTCAAATCTTGCTTCCTAAATACGGCTGGAAACACAAAGAAGATGGTAAAAAATATCCATTAGGGGAGATGAGTTTTAGGCAAACCATTCAGGGTGTAAGTCCAAGTGATCGAGGCTTTATGGTCAAAATCGACCGGACTGAAAAGAAGATTTTAATTTCTTTTGATTCATCATTGGTTGCTGACAAACACGCAGCATGGTTAGAAACAGTTAAAAAAAGAGTTGGTCTAAAGGAACTTAATCCTCAACCTTATTGGGGATTTGACGATTTAAAAAACAAAGCTGGAACGAAGCTGTTGAATTGTTTTTATGTGCAAGCAGAAGTAAAAAAAGAAAAAGGTAAAGAGTTTTATCATTTCAGCAAGCTTTTAATGCTTCGGAAGTTTTATTTTGAAGGATTTTTGGAATCAATAGAAAATGGAAATCTTCTTGTTGATTTCGATGCGAGGACAGGACATAATCATGGAACTAAATTTCGACTTCGTCAAAATTGTTTTCCTGATCTATATAGCGACATAACAGAGATTTTTTAATACCCTTTCCAATTGGGGCTATTGCTATTTAAAGGTTTCCTTTTTGGGAAACCATTTTTTATGGACATAAATGAAAAAGGTATTCTTTTTATTTATTTGTTTTTGTTTGCTCTTATCTTTAGGAGAAAAAACGGCAATGGCTCAACTACAATTAGTACCGGCGTCTATTTTGCAAAGGGTTTTTCTTATAAAATATGGAACTTCAATAGGGTCCAGTTTCACATTAGACATAGACGGAAAACAGTATTTAATTACAGCTAAGCACGTATTAAATGGAATCAAAAAAGAAGATAAAATTGAAATTTTTCATAAAGAAAAATGGGAAACTCTTAATGTTAAAGTGCTTTTTTGTGAGAACCCAGCAACCGATATTGTAGTTATGGCTATTCCAGTTCAATTATCGAGAACGGATGAAGTCGAAGCAACTTCTAAAGCAATGTTTGTTAGCCAAGATGTTTTTTTTCTTGGTTTTCCTTTTGAAATGTGGACTTATTTTGGAGAGTTGAATAACTATTTCCCACTACCTTTTATCAAGAAAGGTATTTTATCAGCTACCGATCCAAGGAATAATCAAGGGGGGATATTTTATGTAGATGGAAATAACAACCCTGGGTTTTCTGGTGGGCCAATAGTGTTTTATGATCTTAATGATCATAAAATAAAAATATGTGGAGTTATACATGGGTACATAAATCAAGCGAATGAGATCCCGCAAACAGCGTTGTATGCAAAAGGTAACTCTGGCATCTTGGTTGGCTTTATGATTGATAGCGCTATTGAAGTAATTAAGAAAAATCCAATTGGAGTGACAGTAAAGTAAGGAGTATATGCTTCATTGATTCTAATGTTGTTAGGGAGTATTTACACTTGCTGGCGCACTCGCCGTATCTGCTGGCATAGGCACTAAATCCCTGAATTTGAATATGTTTTCAATAGCTGTTAGTATTTGATTCCAAGTAAAACTGCTTGGGGCTATTGATTACTTAACCCTTTGCGACGTAGGTAGTTGCAAAGGGTATTATTTTTTAATTTTGAACCATTAACGATTAAATAAATTAGGAAGGGTTTTTATTTTATGGTATCCTTGAGGAGTAAATTACAAAGGAGAAAATAATGCCTAAATGTCAAAATTTTAATCGAACGAGCTTGTTAGCTATAGTTATTTTATTCCAGTTCATTTTAAATTGTTATGCTCAAGATACATTTATAAATCAAGGAATAGCAGCTGGCAAAGAAGGTAAATTAGACCAAGCGATAGAAGATTTCAATAAAGGTATAAAACTCAACCCTAATGATGCCGTAGCGTATGAAAATCGAGGGATTGCTTATTACCTAGAGAATAATTTTGACCAAGCGATAGAAGATTTCAGTAAAGTTATATCTCTCAAGCCAAATACTGTGAAGGAATATGTATGGCGTGGAGAAGCTTACCGTAAGAAAGGCAATCTTGACCAAGCTATAAATGATTTTAATCAAGCAATAACTCTTGAAGCTAATGATGCTAAGGCTTATTCGGCTCGTGGGTATGCGTATTCTTTAAAAGGTGATTTCGATAAAGCAATGCTCGATTGTAATAAGGCTATTGAAATAAACCCTAATGACGCAATGGCATACAATAGTCGAGGATTTGTTTATTATTTAAAAGGCAACATGGGCAAAGCAATTTCAGAATATGATAAAGCTATCGAGATGGATTCAAATAAAAAAGGTTACTACTATAATCGTGGGCTTGCCTACTATAGTTTAGAGCAATATGACAAGGTTCTTGCTGATTATAAAGAAGCTATAGAATGGAAAAAAGACAAAGAAGCTTATAAAGACTTTATAAAATATGTTCCAGAAAAGAAGCCTTCGGATACCAAGAATGTAAGAGAAGAAATACTTAACCTTTTTAAGGATTGAGTTGATTGTGTATGATTCTAATGTTCTTGGGGAGTATTTACTCTTGCCGTTGCTTCCACTGTATCAGCCGGCATAGGTACCAAATCCTTGAATTTGAATATGTTTTCAATATCTGTTAGTATTTGGTTCAAATAAAATCCGTCTGGCGCTACCAATAAGTTCTCTCTTATTCCAAGAAGAGAGAGGCACAAAGCCCTGATTGATTCAGCCGGTCAGGGCTTTTTCTTTGTCCTAACGTTTCAAAGACTTAGGGCAATACTTTCCGACGATGTACGCGCTTTTGAACCCTTTTCTCTTTGAGCATTTAAAATTGCCGCTGGAACGGCTTAAAAATCTCCAAAATAACGCGAATTATCTCTGATTGGGCTTATTTAAGGGCGTTTGTAGTAAATGGATTTTGGGCGATATTTTAAAGGAACATACGTCGTCAAATGGGCATTTACTTGAAAATGGCTAATATTGGGCCTGATTAATCTCTAGTAAATGGCTCGAATTTTGGTTAATTTTGGTGAGATTTAACGAGGGAGTTCCAGATTTCCTGCTGTTTTTTCCAATCGACTTCAATGCTGACTTCACGCAGCTTGTATTCGGGGATATTGAATAAAGCCTTATCGTTAGAGAGGAGTATTTCTTCTTGAATCTGCGGAGAGATAAGCAGCATATTGGCGATATGGCAGATTCTTGCTGGGCTCATGGCAATCCAGCCTGCGATTTCCTTTAAGGTACATTTTCTCTCATGGGCTACCTGGTCTATTTGGTGGGCCAAGATCAGGTTTTGACGTATGAGCGGCTCTTTGTTGATCCTAGCTTGCTGACGATGATAAGGAATATGTTTTAGGTCAGCCAGCTTTAAATCGAAGGAGTAAACTCGATCATTATTATGAAGGGTTATTTCAAGAATTCCATGAATAGCATCGTAATACGTGACTTTCACAAGTGATTTAAGAACGGGTATTTTTTCTTCTAACGTTAATGCTTCCCAGGTGCTGTCTTTAATCTGGTCGTCTTTTGATGCCGTTCTTAAGAACTCCATGAATTTGTTTTCGATTGTCTGTGCTGAAATAAGGCGTGTGGGACAGCATTTATAACCATGCTTTTGGGCGTTCATACAGAGGTAGTAATGGTATTTGTTTACGCCTTTTTTGGTGTATATGTAATACATGGTGCTGTCACAGGCCTTGCAGCGCAGGATATTGTTGAGCAATCCAACGTTTGTGACAACGCCAGCGACTTTGCGTTCACGGCGGTTGTTGTTTAATATTTCTTGAGCCTTTTGAAATATCTCGTCAGGGATGATGCGTTCATGCTCGCCTTGATACAGAACTCCTGCATGATTGACATTGCCAATATAGAATGGATTCTTGACGATTGTTTGGATGCTTGTGCTTTTGAATTTTGTGCCGCCAAAATGGGTGCCTTTTAGAGTTGCATGGCTTTTTGTCAGATAATTCTTCTGATTGAGCGCTATGGCCACTGAAAGAAGGGATCGTTTTTCAAGGTAAAGATCGAAAATTTCTTTTACGATGGCAGCTTCTTTATGATTTATCACCAAACGACGATTAGCCTTATCGATATCGTAACCTAAAGGCGGTTTGCCACCGACCCATTTGCCTTTCTTTTTGGAAGCAGCCATCTTGTCGCGGGTTCTCTCGCTGATAATCTCGCGTTCAAATTGGGCGAAGGACAGGAGTATATTAAGGGTAAGCCTGCCCATGGAGTTTTGCGTGTTAAAATGTTGCGTGACTGATACAAAGGTCACGTTGTGTTTTTCAAATAAAGAAAGGAGCTCGGCAAAATCGAGCAACGATCTCGATAGGCGGTCAACTTTATATACAACAACGCAGTTGATTTTGCCTGCCCTAATATCTGACAGAAGCTTTTGAAGGGCAGGCCTCTCGATATTTGCGCCTGTAAAACCGCCATCATCATATTTATCAGGTAGGCATATCCAGCCTTCATTCTTTTGGCTTGCGATATAGCTCTCGCAGGATTCACGCTGAGCATCCAGTGTCGTAAAGTCACGATCAAGGCCGTCAGCAATGGATTTTCTGGTGTAGATGGCACAATGAATTTTCTGTTTTACTTCTTTTTCCATCGGTGTCCCTTAAAGATTAAAAAACAAAAATCCGTTCCAATGTGATCCGGTGATCTCCTTGGCTATGGCTGACAAGGTTTTGAAAATCTTCCCGTTATATTCAAAACCTTTTTCAAGAACCTTTACCTGATATTTTGCGTTCTTGTATTCCTTAGTAATGACGGTGCCGGGAATAGGCAATCGTTTATCTTTTATGGAAGGCTGCTGGCTAACAGCAGGATTGGCTGGTCTAAGGGCTTTGTTGTTGATGGGATCGAATTCCTCAACAAGTGCTTTGAGTCGGTTCTTTGCCTTGGCAGACATGCTGCCGTATTCATGCTCCTGCAGTTTATAGGCCACTTTTCGCCAGAGATAAAGTCTGTGGTTACTGGACGCATCTTCGCCAAAAAGCTTTTTATATCGTTCAAGTAGTTGTTTAGAGTCGGCGTTTTTAAGAGCTATTATTTCGTTCATTTTAAAACCCTCTCTCAACACACATAGGGCCATACAATCAGAGATATATCAAGGGAAATGGAGAGGTTGCTTTGGGTACAAGATTGACCCGTTGTGATTTAATAAATGTAACCGCAACGTGATAATGTCGTATTTCTGCAAAACTAAAGTGTCGTATTAAGATAATGTCTACCGGGAGGTAGACATTATGAATGGAGACATTTTAGTGATGCGACAGAAGGAATTAAATCGAT